>VAYU01000037.1 GCA_005884925.1 Actinomycetota bacterium
GAACGAGTCGTGATACGTGAGGAGCAAGCGGTTCTGAGCTGGGATGGTGTTCACCGCGGTCTGAACGGCCGTATCCAGCGTGTGCAGCGTCTTCAGATACGCGTCGGCGTTCGCCGCGTAGATCGAGGCGTTCCCGGGGTCAACCTTCGAGAGCTCGTCGCGAACGAGCTCCGCGTAGCGGATCGCGTTCGCGACGTCCATCCACAGATGGGGGTTCGGGTGCCCGGCGGACCTCGGGAACGAGAAGTCGTAGAGATACTGGTCGGGCTGCAACGTGTGGTCCCCGAGCTGGAAGATCTCGGCGCCGTCTTTCTTGTCGGACTCCGCGAGCGACAAGGTGGGGTCCTCGAGGTGCAGGCCGTTCGGGAAGATCACGTCCGCATCGGCCAGGAGACGAGCGGTATCGGGCGTTGGTTCGAAGGTGTGCGAGTCAACGCCCTCGGGGATCAGGCCTTGGACATCGGCGGCGTTCCCCGCGACGTTCTTCACGATGTCGGTGATCGGGGCCACGGAAGCAACCACCTGGATCTTCCCGGTGTTCGCTCCGCCGGGCTTCGCCGAGCAGCCGGCCGCGACGGTCGCCACCACGATCGCGATCAGGATGGTGCGCATCGGGACCTCCCACGCCGCGCCGACAGACGCGTGCGGGGAGCATCCTAGCGCCTTCTTGCAAGTCCTCGCAACAACGAGTTCTTGCGTATCGCGGATCAGAACGCAGGGGTCTCGCGCCAGGGACCGAAGACCGATTGCAGCGCTTCGGTGACCTCCCCCTCCGTGCAGCGCGCGCGCGCGCAGTCGATGAGGGGCACCATGAGGTCGGCGTCCGGATCGCGCGCCGCGGCGACCAACGACGCGAGCGCGGTCCGGGCGGTTGCCGCATCGCGCTCGTTCCGTGTGCGCTCGACGGCGCCCCGCTGCGCGTGCTCGGTGGCCATCGGGATCTCCAGGACCTCGAGCGGTTGGTCCTCGGAGCCGGTGAACGCATTGACGCCGACCTGGATCAGGTCGCCGCGTTCGAACCGGCGTTGCTCCTGGAACGCAGCCTCCGCGATCTCCTGCACGAACCACCCGCCCTCGACGCCGTGGAGGACCCCTTCGAGCATGGATCCCTCGCCGAGCTCGCCGATCCTGGCGAAGAGCGCTTCCGCGAGCCCCTCGATCCGGTCGGTGAGCCACTCGACGTAGTAGGAGCCGCCGAGCGGGTCGACAACGTCGGGCACGCCCGTCTCGTAGGCGATCACCTGCTGGGTGCGGAGCGCGAGCGTCGCAGCCTGCTCGGTCGGGAGGGCGAGGACCTCATCGAGGGCGTTCGTATGGAGGGATTGCGTACCGCCCAGCACCGCGGCGAGGGCCTCGACGGCGGTCCGGGCGACGTTGTTCATCGGTTGCTGGGCGGTGAGGGAGACGCCGGCGGTCTGGGTGTGGAACCGGAGCCGCTGGGCAGCGGGGTCGACGGCCCCGTAGCGGTCCCGGAGCCAGCGCGCCCAGATGCGGCGGGCCGCTCGGAACTTCGCGATCTCCTCGAAGAAGTCGATGTGCGCGTCGAAGAAGAAGCTCAGCTGCGGCGCGAACGCGTCGATCGACAGCCCGCGCTGCAACCCCAGCTCGACGTAGGCGAACCCGTCGGCGAGCGTGAACGCGAGCTCCTGGGCCGCGGTCGAGCCCGCCTCCCGGATGTGATAGCCGCTGACGCTGAGCGGGTGGTAGCGGGGGACCCGCTCGGCACAGAACGCCATCAGGTCGCCGATCAGCCGCAGGTGCGGCCTCGGTGGGAACAGCCACTCCTTCTGCGCCGTGTACTCCTTGAAGATGTCGGTCTGCAGGGTGCCGGCGAGCGATGACCATGCGACCCCCTGCCGCTCCGCCGCCACGAGGTAGCAGGCGAACAGCCACGGCGCGGGGCCGTTGATCGTCATCGAGACCGTGACCTCGTCCAGGGGGATCCCGTCGAACAACGTCTCGATGTCATCGAGGGAGTCCGCGGCCACGCCGCAACGGCCGACCTCGCCTTCGGCGCGAGGGTCGTCCGAGTCGAACCCCATCAGCGTCGGCATGTCGAAGGCCACGGACAGCCCGGTCTGGCCCCGCTCGGTCAGGACGCGGAACCGCTCGTTCGTCTCACGTGGCGTCCCGTACCCGGCGAACTGACGCATCGTCCACAGCCGGCCGCGGTACATCGACGGGTACACGCCCCGCGTGAACGGATACGCGCCCGGGGCGCCGAGCTCGGCAACGGGATCGAACCCCACGAGGTCGTCGTCGCGATAGACGTGCTGCAGCGGGATGCCGGAACGGGTGGTGTGGCTCCGCTCCTGCTCCGGCACGTCTCGTGTTCGCGGGCTCGTCTCGACCATCGTGTCGTCCGTGCGAGCGTACCCGCTAGGAGGGGGTTCGACGGGCGAGCGCCGCGGCGGCCCGGTAGGGGTCGACGCGGCGCTCGGTCAGGTCGGTGACGAGCTCCGGGTCGTCGGCAAGGGCGGCCGCCACGGCCAGCTTGAAGCGTTCGGCGGCGAGCGACTCCACCTCCGCCAGCAGGCGCGCGCGACGCTTCGCGTCGCGCGCGCCCGAGGTCCGGGCCCAGGCATCGTGCTCCTCGACCGCCGCCCACACCGCCGAGGCGTCGCCGGTCGTCGCCGCGACCGAGAGCACGGGCGGATCCCAGTCCCGCTTCGGCCCCAGGTGGAGCATCTGCCGGAGCTCACGCACGACGTCGGCCGCCCCATCCCGGTCGGCCTTGTTGACGACGAAGACGTCCGCGACCTCCAGGATCCCCGCCTTCGCCATCTGCACGGCGTCCCCCAGGCCGGGCGCCAGCATCACCACGGTGGTGTCCGTGGCCGCGGCCACCTCGACCTCGGCCTGACCGACGCCGACCGTCTCCACCATGACGAGGTCGTAGCCGGCGGCGTCGAGGATCCGCACGCCCTCGGGCGCGGCGAGCGCCATCCCTCCGAGGTGGCCGCGCGTCGCCATCGACCGGATGAACACGTCCGGATCCGTCGCGTGCTCCTGCATCCGCACCCGGTCACCGAGGAGCGCTCCGCCGGTGTACGGCGAGGTCGGATCGACGGCGAGGACGGCGACGCGGCGCTCGTCGGCGCGGACCACGCCGACGAGCGCCCCCGCGAGCGTCGACTTCCCCACGCCGGGAGCGCCGGTGATGCCGATGGTGACGGCTCGACCGGTCGCCCCGTAGATGCCGGCCGACAGGAGCTCGAGCTCGGAGCGGCCGTCCTCCACGAGCGAGATCGCGCGGGCGACCGCACGACGGTCGCCCGCGAGGACCCCGCGAACCAACTCCTCGACCTCCATCGGCGGCTGAGCCTACCCGGTGTCGTCAGCGCGCCGAGAGGAGCACCGTGAGGCGACGCACCGTGCCGAGGTGACGGACCAGCCCTCGGACCCGGATCCGCCTCGCCAGGAGATCCCCGATCACCGCGCGCCCAGCGCGGCTGAAGACGTCGGGCAGACCGAACCGGAGCGGAGCGCCGGCCAGCTCAAGGAGCTTGGTCGAGGAGGCGCTGACGACCACGCGAGCGCCGGGGTCGCGCCCATCGACGACCGCGATCCCTCCGTCCGAGGGCAGGATCGAAACCGAGACGTCGGCGTCGACCGCCTCGATCGTGACCACGTCAGCGCGCAGCAGGCGCCGGGTGGGGTCGCGCCGAAGGTTCTGGCGGACGAGACCGTCGATCAACGCCGTGATCCCGCTGGGTTCCGCGACCGACTCTGACCCCGACCCCGGGCTCACGGCGCGAGCAGGACCTTGGTCGCGACCCGGCGGTCGAACAACTCGTAGCCCACGGCCGCCTCCTCCAGCGACAGTCGATGGCTGACGATCGGCGACGGGTCGAGTCGGCCGTCGGCGAGGAGGGCCATCGTGCGCTCCCAGTACGCATGGGTGGGACACAGCCCGGCGAAGCGCACATCGAGCGCCCTTGCCCAATAGACGCCGAGCTGGAGCTCGGTGACCTCGCCCGCGTACATCCCCACGACGACGACCCGACCGCCGCGCCGCACGATGTCGACCGACGTCTCGTAGGCGGCGGGGGTGCCGACCGCCTCGATCACGACATCGGCCCCCCGATCCTGCGTGGCGCGGGCGAGGACCATCTGCGGATTGACGCGAGCCGCATCGACGGCGATCGCACCCGAGGCCTCAGCCACGGCCCGGCGGGCGGGATCGACGTCGACGCCGAACACGGTCCTTGCTCCGAGCGCGAACAACGCCTGCACGGTGCAGTACCCGACGGGACCCAGCCCCACGACGGCCGAGGTCATCTCGGGCATCACCTCGGCGAGAGTCGCCGCGTACACACCGGTGGTCAGGACGTCCCCGACGAAGAGCGCGCGCTCATCGTCCATCGTGTCCGGGATCGACAGCAGGTTGGTCTCGGCGAAGGGCACGCGGACGCGTTCGGCCTGCGCCCCGGGGAGATCCCCGCCGAAGGGCCCGGCGCCGAGGATCGCATGCTTTTCGCAGAGGGCCGTTTCCCCGCGCCGGCAGAACCAGCAGGACCCGCACGCGATGTGGAACGACACCACGACGCGATCACCGGGACGGACGCGGGTGACGTCCTCGCCGATCGACTCCACGATACCGACGGCCTCGTGGCCGAGCACGGACCCCGGTTCGATCGGCGCCTTGCCGTGGAGGAAGTGGAGATCGGATCCGCAGATCGCCGTCCTCGTCACCCGGACGATCGCATCGGTCGGACGTTCGATGACCGGGGCCGCGACGTCGGTGACCTCCACCCGACCGCCGTCGGTGAACACGACCGCTCGCACGCCTAGACCTCGTCCGGGAACACCGTCTCGACCTCCCCGGTGAGACGCACGAGCTCGTTCGCGGCTCGAACGTATCGCACGATCGTGGGGAGGTCTCCGCGGACCTTCAGCTTGCCCTGCATCATCCCTTTGATCGGGTCGAGCTCACCGAGCAGGATGTCCTTCCATCGTGTGTAGGGTGCGCTGAGGACGTACGCTGCGCGCTCGCCCGCGCCCCGGTCGACCACCCCGCCGCCCCGGCACGTGCCGTGCCACAGGTCGAGGTACCCCCACACATCGTCCGGGACGTGCACGTCCGGCTCGGCCTGGACGAGGAACGCGATGTCGCCTTCCCAGTCCGCGGCGGCCGCCCTGTATTCATCCGATCCGTTGATCGACACGATGAAGGCTTGGAACCACGCATCGGTCGGGAACGTCGGCACGTTCGGTACTCCTCGGTCGCGAACTCACAGGATACGGGGCGTTCACCGGGTGCTGAAGATGATCACGATGCCGATCACGTTGAACGCGACATGCGCCGCGATGTCCGCAACGAGGTTCGCGCGACGTTCGTAGATCAGGGCCAGGCCGATCCCGGTGAACACCATCAGCGTCTGCAGGAACACGACGTCCCGCCAGGGCGCGTCGACGACGTGGGACGCCCCGAACAGCACGGCCGATACCACCGCCCCGAGGACCACCCCATGTCGGTCGCGGAGGCTCCGGTAGAAGATCCCGCGGTAGAACAGCTCCTCGGTGACGGGGGCGAGCACCAGCGCCAGGCACGCCGTGAGGATCTTCGCGTTGATCGAGAGGCTGCCGGGGATCTGCTCCGGTGGCGCCACGTCCGCACCGAACACCCGCCGGAAGATCGCGAGCAGGGGGACGGCGACGACGACCCCGACGACGACGTACAGCAGGGCGCCAGCGCCGAACCCCACGGCCGCGTCGCGCACGCCTTTCGCACCGAGCGTGATCCCGACGAGCCTGCGCCAGTCCCTGGCCCTCCAGGTGAGCCACGCGAGCATCGCTGCCAGGAACGCGACGTCTGCGGCAACCGTCGCCACGATCTGCGGCAGTCCCTCGATGGGTTCGCCCGAACCCACACCCATCGCCCCCAATACGATGGTCCCCACGACCACTTGCGCGATCACGAGGTTGCCCACGAAGAAAACGGCGATGGCCTGCCACGGATTCCACTTCACCGCCGGGAGATCGCGCGGTCCGTGAGGCGCCGCCCCGGGTGGCGGCGGGGGCAGCTCCGGGATCAACGGAGCTCCGCCGGGTCCGCGATCACGACGGGATCGCCGCCTCGACGGATCTCGGCACCGAGCGAGACGAGCTTGTGCTCGAAGTCCTCGTAGCCGCGATCGATGTGGTAGACGTCGGCGACCTCGGTGACGCCGTCGGCGGCGAGCGCGGCGATCACGAGGGCCGCGCCGGCGCGGATGTCGGGTGCCCGGACGGGCGCAGCCGACAGCCGCGGAACGCCCCGGATCACCGCGTGGTGACCCTCCGGGCTGATGTCCGCCCCCATCCGCTGGAGCTCTCCGATGTAGGTGAACCGACCCTCGAAGACGTTCTCCGTCGCGATGCTCGTGCCGTCCGCGACGGCGAGCATCGCGAGGAGGATCGGTTGGAAATCGGTGGCGATCCCCGGGTACGGGAGCGTGACGAAGTCGAGGGCCCGGGGCTGCCGATGCTGCCGCACGCGCAGCCCTTCACCCTCCCCATGGGTGACCTCAGCGCCGGCGTCCTCGAGCTTGGTCAGGAACAGCGCCAGATGTTCGGGCTGAGCGTTCTCGATCTGGACGTCGCCCTGGGTGGCGACGGCCGCCGCCGCCCAGGTCCCCGCTTCGATCCGATCGGGGACGGCATCGTGATCGGCCGGACGAAGCTCGTCCACGCCGTCGATCGCGATCGTGCTGCTGCCGGCGCCATGCACCTGGGCGCCCATCGAGACCAGGAACTCCGCCAGATCGGCGATCTCAGGCTCGCGCGCGGCGTTGTCGATCACGGTCGTGCCGCGGGCGAGCACCCCCGCGAGGAGGAGGTTCTCGGTGGCGGTGACGCTCGGGTAGTCGAGCGTGATGGATGCGCCGTGCAGCGACGGCGCCTCCGCCACCAGGAAGCCGTGCTCCGAACGGACGGTCGCCCCCATCCGTTCGAGCCCGCGGACGTGCAGCTCGACCGGTCGGGCCCCGATCTCGTCTCCACCCGGGAGCGAGACGCGGGCCCTCCCGGTGCGGGCGAGGAGCGGCCCGAGGACGACGATCGACGCGCGGATCTGGCCCACGAGATCGTGCGGCGCCTCGAACGCGATCACGTCGGTCGCATCGAGGACCGCCGTGCCATCGCGGAGGTCGACCGCCACGCCGAAATGCTCCAGCAGCTCCGCCATGACGGTGCAGTCGCGGATCCGCGGCACGTTGCGCACGACGCTTCGGCCCGGCGCCAGCAGCGCGGCCGCCATCAGCTTCAGCGCGGAGTTCTTCGCGCCGGACACCCGTACCGATCCCTCGAGACGCGCGCCACCGGTGACGAAGAGGCGATCCATCGTCCGATGGTAGGCCACGGGGCCGGCCGGGGGTCTTAGCCGGCGACGACGATGCGAGCCTCGGCCTTCGCGACCTCGGCGGCGGCGAGCTCGTCGTCGGCGGCCGCTCGCGCCTGCGCCTCCTCGAGGCGCGCGCGAGCGGCCGCCACGTCGATCTGGTCCGCAAGCTCCGCGTTCGAGGCAAGGACGTCGGCCCGGGTCACGCCCTCGTCCGAGGACACGTGGAGGAAGCCCCCGTCGACGACGGCGACCAACCACGCGCCGTCTTCGAGCTGCATACGCAGCGGCGCGATCGCCAGCTGGACCAGCAGCGGCGCATGGCCGCCCAAGATCCCCACCATGCCCTCGGTCCCGTGCGCGACCAGCATCTGGACGTCGCCCGTCCACACCTCGCGCTCGGGCGTGACCAGGTGGGCCTCGACCGTCACGACCCGACCGCCTCCAGCTGCTTGCCTTGCTCGACGGCCTCTTCGATCCCCCCGACCATGAAGAACGCCTGCTCGGGCAGATGGTCGTAATCGCCTTCACAGAGGCCCCGGAACGACGCGATCGTCTCGTCGACCGGGGTGTACTTCCCGGCGATCCCCGTGAACTGCTCGGCAACGAAGAACGGCTGCGACAGGAACTTCTGGATCTTCCGGGCGCGCGAAACGATAACCTTGTCCTCTTCGGAGAGCTCGTCGATCCCCAGGATGGCGATGATGTCCTGCAGGTCCTTGTAGCGCTGCAGGATCTCCTGCACGCGCCGGGCGACCCGGTAGTGATCCTCACCGACGTAGCGGGGATCGAGGATGCGGCTGGTCGAATCCAACGGGTCCACGGCCGGGTAGATGCCCAGAGCCGAGATCTCGCGGGAGAGGACGGTCGTGGCGTCCAGGTGCGCGAAGGCGGCGTGCGGCGCCGGATCCGTGATGTCGTCCGCCGGCACGTAGATCGCCTGGAGCGAGGTGATGGATCGTCCGCCGGCCGACGTGATCCGCTCCTGCAGGTCGCCCATCTCCCCCGCCAGGTTGGGCTGGTACCCGACGGCGGATGGCATCCGTCCGAGCAAGGTCGAAACCTCCGAGCCCGCTTGCGTGAACCGGAAGATGTTGTCGACGAACAGCAGCACGTCCTTGTGCTCGACATCGCGGAAGTACTCGGCCATCGTGAGCGCCGAGAGCGCGACGCGCAGCCGGACACCCGGAGGCTCGTCCATCTGCCCGAACACGAGGGCCGTCTTCTCGATCACCCCGGACTCGGTCATCTCGAGGAACAGGTCGTTGCCCTCGCGGGTCCGCTCCCCCACGCCGGCGAAGACGGAAACACCGCCTTGCTGCTCGGCCTGACGGCGGATCATCTCCTGGATGATCACCGTCTTCCCGACGCCCGCGCCGCCGAACATCCCGATCTTGCCGCCCTGGACGTAGGGCTCGAGGAGGTCGATGACCTTGATCCCGGTCTCGAGCATGATCTTCTTCGGCTCGAGGTCGGCGAAGGGCGGAGCCTCGCGGTGGATCGGCCAGCGCTCCGTCGCGTGGATGTTCGCGGCGTCGGTGTCCAGAGGGTCCCCCAGGACGTTGTAGACGTGACCGAGGACCCCGTCGCCCACGGGAACGGTGATCGGTGAGCCGGTGTTGATCACCGGCGTGCCGCGGATGAGCCCATCGGTCGGCTTGAGCGCGATCGCGCGAACCTGCGAGTCGCCGATGTGCTGCGCTACCTCGCAGGTGATCGTCGTGGTCAGCTGATCGATCGTGATGTCGACCGTCAGGGCGGTGTTGATCTCGGGCAGCTGACTCGGCGGGAACTCCACGTCCACCACCGGTCCGATCACCCGGACCACACGGCCGTTCGCGTGTTCGTCTTTGTCTCTTTCAGGCATCATTCATCCTTCCTTAGCGGAAGCCAGCGCCTCGGCACCGCCGACGATCTCCAGGATCTCTGTCGTGATCTCGTCCTGACGCGCCCGGTTCGCCTGCCGGGTCAGCACCTTGATCAGATCGTCCGCGTTGTCGGTCGCGGCCTTCATCGCGCGACGGCGGGAGGCGTTCTCCGACGCCGCGGAC
This sequence comes from Actinomycetota bacterium, assembly GCA_005884925.1. GTDB lineage: Bacteria > Actinomycetota > UBA4738 > UBA4738 > HRBIN12 > AC-51. Next base: position 9,373 of record VAYU01000037.1, read on the forward strand.
TCGAGCAACGCCGCGTACACCTTCGTGATGACGTATCGGGGCAGGAGCTGCTCCAGGATCTCGGCAGGCTCCGGCTCGAAGAGGTACTCCGCCGGCACCGTGTCCCGCGCCGTCCCGGTGACCTCTTCCGGGGCGATCGGGAGGAAACGCTTGGACGTGGCCCGCAGCGTGAACGCCGAGCGGAAGTCGGTGTACGCGCAGTGCAGCTCGTCGATCGTCTCGTCCGCGAAGTCCTTGATCAGCTGCCGACCGACCACCTCGGCCTTGTCGTACGGAGGGACCTCGCTGAACCCCTGCCACGAGTCCTGCATCGGCACGCCCCGGAACCGGAAGTACCCGACACCCTTCTTTCCGACGACGTACAGGACCGGTTCCGATCCGCGGGCGCGGATCTCCCGGAGGTGCTGCTCCGCGATCTTCAAGACGTTCGCGTTGTACGCACCAGCCAACCCCCGGTCCGACGTGATCACCAGGACGCCGATCTTCGTGGCGGGCTCCCGATGCTCGAGCAACGGATGGTCGATGGAACTCGACCTGGATGCGACGTCCTCCATGGCTTTCGTCAGCTGCTCCGCGTACGGGCGCGAGGCCTCCACGCGGGATTGCGCCTTCACGATCCGCGAGGACGCGATCAGCTCCATCGCCCGGGTGATCTTCTTCGTCGACTGGACCGATCGGATCCGGCGACGGACGACGCGGAGCTTCGCGCCCACGCCTCAGCCGGCCTCGTTCGTTCCGGCTTCGGTCGGCTCGACCTCGGTCTCGGCCTCTGGCTCTGCCTCGGTCTCGGCCTTCGACTCGGCTTCGGTCTCGTCCTCCGCCGAGGACATCCGATCCCATCCGACGTCCGGCTTCACCGGATCGGTGGCGGTGGTCCTCCCGATCCCGGCCTCCGAGCCCGGAGCCTGGCCGGATGGAGCGAACGTGGCCGCGAACTCCTCGACGGCACGCGACAGGGACTCCAGGGTCGCCTCATCCAGCTTCCCGGTGTCGCGGATCGCGGCGAAGATCTCGGGGTGTCGCGCCTCGATAGCCTCCTGGAAGGTCTCGACGAACCGCTTGGCGTCCTCGACCGGGTACGGGTCGAGGTGACCCGACGTGACCGTCCAGATCGCGACGACCTGGCGTTCGACGGTCTGTGGCTGGTACTGCGACTGCTTGAGGACCTCGACGACGCGGGCCCCCCGGGCGAGCTGCTGCTGCGACGCCTTGTCGAGCTCGGAGCCGAACTGGGCGAACGCCTCGAGCGCACGGAACTGCGCCAGGTCGAGCCGGAGCCGGCCGGCGACGTCTTTCATCGCCTTGACCTGCGCGTTCCCGCCCACGCGCGACACGGAGATGCCGACGTTGATCGCCGGGCGGACGCCGGAGAAGAAGAGCTCCGGCTCGAGATAGATCTGACCGTCCGTGATCGAGATGACGTTCGTGGGGATGTAGGCCGATACGTCGCCGCCCTTGGTTTCGATGATGGGGAGCGCGGTGAGGGAGCCTCCTCCGAGCTCGTCGGATAGCTTGGCGGAGCGCTCCAGCAGCCGCGAATGCAGGTAGAAGACGTCGCCGGGGTAGGCCTCACGGCCCGGCGGACGTCGGAGCAGGAGCGAGATCTCCCGGTACGCGACCGCTTGCTTCGAAAGGTCGTCGTAGATGATCAGCGCGTCGTCGCCCTCGTACATCCAGTGGGCGCCGATCGCCGCGCCGGCGTACGGCGCGATGTATTGGAACGGCGCGGGGTCCGACGCCGCGGCGTTGACGATCACCGTGTAGTCGAGGGCTCCGTTCTCGCGCAGGGTCTCCACGACCTCGGCCACCGTCGAGTTCTTCTGCCCGACCGCGACGTAGATGCACTTGACCGCCTGGTCGGTGCCCCAGAACGGCTTCTGGGCGATGATCGCGTCCAACGCGACCGCCGTCTTGCCGGTTTGGCGGTCGCCGATGATCAGCTCGCGCTGGCCGCGACCGATCGCCGTCATCGCGTCGATCGCGGCGATCCCCGTGTAGAGCGGCTCCTTCACGGGTTGGCGCGATACAACGTTGGGCGCCTGGAGCTCCAACACCCGCGTGCTGTCCGACGGGATCTGCCCCTTGTCATCCAGCGGCCGTCCGAGCGCATCGACGACGCGTCCGAGGAAGCCATCACCGACCGGTATCGAGAGGATCGTCCCCGTCTGCTTCACCGGGTCACCCTCTTCGATCGAGGAGGCGTCGCCGAGGATGATGCAGCCGATCTCATCCTCGTCGAGGTTGAAGGCGAGGCCGAGGAGGCCCCCAGGGAACTCGAGCAGTTCGTTCGCCATCGCCTGCGGCAGACCGGAGACGCGGGCGATCCCGTCCCCGGCCTCGATCACGCGGCCGACCTCCTCCCGCTCGATCGAGGGGCTCCATCCTTCGACGTTCTTGCGAAGCGCCTCCGCGATCGAGGCGGGATCCAGGTTGAGTGCCATCAGCGATTCAGCTCCCCAGTGCGTTCTTTGCATCCTCGAGGCGGCTCGCGATCGAGCCGTCGAAGACGAGGTCCCCGACCCGTGCGACCACACCGCCGACGAGGGATGGGTCGACCACGACCTTCGCCTCGATCGTCCGCCCGGTGGCGCGCGAGAGCGCCTCCTCGAGACGCGTGCGCTGCCGGTCGTTGAGCGGGACCGCGCTCCGAACCTCGGCCACGGCGTGTTGGTGTCGCTCCGCCGACAACGCCACGACGCCCTCGGCGATCTTCCCCAGGTCGCGAGCGCGGCCGGCGTCGATCAACAGCGAGATCGCCGTGAGCGTTGCGGGGTTGGCTCGGTCACCCAGGATGTCGTGGACGAGCGAACGGCGATTCTCCACCGGCAGTGCCCGGTCCGTGATCGCCTCCCGGAGCTTCGGGTTCTGTTCGACCGCCTTCGCGAACCCGAACAGCTCGTCGCCGACCGTGTCCAGCACGCCCTCGGCCTCCGCGATGGCGACGATCGCCATCGCGTACCCGCGGACTCGCTGGTCCTTCCCGAAGAGTCGGTCGAGGAGCTCCGGCATCCTCGGGTCAGCCCTGTCCGTTCGCGCCCGAGGCGACCTGCTCGATGTACTCCTCGATCAGGCGCTCGTGGGACTTCGTATCCAGCTCGGCGCCCACCACCCGCCCGGCGAGGGATACCGCTATATCGGCGACCTGGGCGCGCAGCTCGTTGAAGACGCGGTCACGTTCGGCGCGGATCTCGTCCTGGGCGCGCGCGACGATGTTCCGCGACTCCTCCTCCGCCTTCGCCTGGATGTCGCGGCGGAACTGCTCGGCGGTCTCGCGAGCCTCCTCGATGATCCGGTTTGCGTCCTCGCGCGCGTTCGCGAGTTGTTTCCGATACTCCGCCAGTTCGCGTTCCGCCTGCTGCCGCGTTTGCTCGGCGCTCTCGAGCTGTCCCTGGATCTGTGCGCGGCGCTCCTCCAGGAGCGTGTTCACGCGGGGGACAGGATCGCGAAGGCGATCGCGCCCACGATCAGCTCGCTCGCCTGCGGGTAGAGATCCTTCTTGTCGCTGACCGACTCCTGCGCGAGGACGGATAGGGCTCCGAGCACGATCCGCCTCCCTCAGATGATGAACGAGAACGCGATGCCGAACAGCGCCAGCGCCTCGATCAGACCGATACCGATGAACATGGTGGTGCGCACTTGGTTCGCGTACTCGGGTTGACGCGCCATGGCCTCGACCGACTTCCCGATCAGCACGCCGAGGCCGATCCCGGGGCCGATCGCGGCGAGCCCGATGACCAGGCCCCTCCCGATGGTCTTCAGACCATCGAGGTTGCCGGTCACCTGTGCGACGAGATGGAACATCGATGCCTCCCTTTCCTCAGTGCTCTTCCGCCAGCGCGCCGCCGATGTACGACCCGGTGAGGATGGCGAAGATGAACGCTTGTAGGACCGCGACGAAGATCTCGAACCCCACCAGCGCGACCGCGAACGCGAACGAGAAGGGGGCCAGGAGCCACGTCTTCGGGCCGTCCCGCAGGAAGAAGACGGTCCCGAGGAAGAAGATCGCCAGCAAGAAGTGGCCGGCGAGGAAATTGGCGGTGAGACGGACGGTGAGGGTGATCGGCCGGATCACGATGTTCGAGACGAACTCGATCACCATCAGGAGCGAGTACCGGAGCAGGGCGGGAGCCTCGCCGATGATGCACGTGTGTTTGAGGTAGCCGAAGAAGCCGTGCTTCGCGATGCCGACCGCGTTGTACGTGATCCACGCGATGATCGCCAGCGTGAGCGGGAAGGCGACCCGGCTATTCGCGGAGAAGCCGAACCCGGGGAGCACCTCGAAGAGGTTCCCGATCAGGATGAAGAAGAAGAAGGATGCGAGGAGCGGCAGGAACCGGTCGGCGTCCGGGCCGAGGACGGGGATCGCGATCTGCTCACGCACGAAGGTCACCCCGAGCTCCATCATCGTCTGGAGCTTCCCCGGGACCACCGTGGGCGCGCGGAACGCCAGGTAGAAGAGCAGGAACATGATGGCGAAGGTGAGGATCGCGAGGAAGGTGACGAAGTTCAGGCAGAGGTGCCAGCCCCCCACCTCGATGCCCGGTCCCCAACACCCGTAGACGAAATCCTTGGTGCTGGGCGCCTCGAACGTTGCCGCGAGGGCGGCGGCGATCAACGGCGCGACTCCTGGCCCGTCTCCTGGAAGGACCACATGTCCGCCTGCACCCGACCCGACAGCGTCCGTGCCTCCACGACGAGCAACCCGAGCGTGGCGGGCACCAGGGTCAGAGCGAAGGCGACCGGTGAGAACCAGGCCAGGGTGTTCAGGAGGACGAGCGCGATCGTGAACACGAAGAGCCGCACGACGAACCCGCCCATCGCGACGGCGTACAGGATGGTCGGCGAGATGTGTGCGGCCCACGCGACCGACAGGGCGTTCGCCACGAAGTTCGCGGTGACGATCACCACCGCGATCGCCGCCGACCACGCCGCCGCACTGCCACCGAGAACACCGCCGGCGACGAAGGCGACGACGAAAGCGACGGGAGCGAGCGGGAGCACGCGGCGGATCGCCAGATGCTCGGGTTCAACGCTCGTCACTGCTCCCCCTCCCGTACCGCAGATAGACGATGTAGATGCCGCCGGCTCCACCGAGCAGGATCCCGATCG
>VAYU01000100.1 GCA_005884925.1 Actinomycetota bacterium
CTCGTCACGAGGCAGATCATGTCCGAGAGGTCGAAGCACACGAGCGCGGAGTCGGAGTAGTCGACCGACGCGTCCACGATCACGAACGCGAACTCGTTGCGGATCGTGCGAAGGAACTTCCCGATCGCCTCGCCCGCAGGCGCCTCGGCAGCGGGGTCCGGCGGCGCGCCGAACGCCCACGTATGCGGCGCAACCTCGACGCCCACCTCGCGGACCCGAGCGCGCTCCGCGCCCTCACCGAGCCCCATGAGATCCGTCACGCTGGCCGTGGGCTCTCGTCCGAAGTACGTGAACACGTCACCCATGTCGACATCCAGGTCCACGAGCGCGGTGTCCTCTCCCGTCACCTGCGCGATCGCAGTGGCGAGATTGGTCGTGAGGAACGTCTTCCCCGATCCGCCCTTGGACGAGAAGATCGAGATGATATGTCCGCGCTGCGTGCGGACGCCCTCGGACTTGGAGCCGCTGGCGTTGGCGGACCGCAGGTTCGCGGCCCATGCGATGGCCCGCTCCACAGCCTCGCGCAGCTCGTCGGTCCCCTGGGTCATGTCCACGACGTCGCGGATCCCTGCCCGCATCGCTGCGGGCAGGAGTCCGTTCCAGGTGTGATCGCGAACGAGCACGATCGCCGTCCCGGGCGAGGTGCGCCCGACGAACTCGGCCAGGCCGAGCGCGTCGGCTTCCTTGACCTCGGGCGACAGCACGAGCACATCCACCGTGTGGTACGGGCCGATCAGGAGCTCTTCGGCCGCGGTGGCGGACTGGACCCAGCCCACCTCCTCGGCCTCAAGCTCGAGCGATCGAGCCAGCTGTTGGCGGAACGATTGCGGCGTCCCGACGGCGACGACGCTTGCGTCCGTCAAGGGGTGCCCACCCCCGTGACCCTTGCGAACGGGACCCCGAACGTGGCGGGCGACTTGTAGCCGGCGGATGCCGACCCGTCCTTGTTCGGGGGAAGCAGACCCAGCCACAGCTGCGTCGCATCCGTGTTGGCCAGCACGAGCGCCTGAGCATCGCTCGGGAGCATGTCGAGCACCAGCGTCGAACCGCCGCTCCCGGGCTTCCCAGTGGTCGAGTCGACCGGCGGGTTGTTGATCGCCAGCACCCGCACGGAGTTGACCAACGGGAGCGTGAAGTCGAACGGCATCGCGAGGACGGGGGAGCTCGCAAGGGTCGTCGTGCTGCCCGTCTGAAGCGCGGCGAGGAACCTCTGGAGCTGCGCTGGGGAGAGCAGGTGCTTGAGATCTTGCTTCGTCACCGTCGTCCCTCGCGGGAACGTGGCATAGATCTCGACCTGGTCGTTGTTCTGGATGTACCCGTTCACCGATTGCGGGCCGTCGATCTGGATCCCAAGCCCGACGTGACCGTCGGAGATCCCGAGCGTGTTCCCTCGCCCTGTCGCAAGACGCGACGTGGGGATCTGCTCGTTGGCATAGATCGTGGACGACGTCGTTTGATCACGCAACTCGTTCTCGTCGGTCACTGCACCAGAGACAAGTGTGTCGTTCGGCACGTTCACCGTCCCGAAGACCCCTTGATCGATCAACGGGTTGAGCGGCGTGTTCGCCGGGATGTCTTGGCTGGACACGATGACCGCGGTCGTGTCTGCACCCGTACCGTTCTTGACGCTATTCGTGTAGACGATCACGCCCACGGCCGCCAAGACGGCGAGCACGACGGCGATCGCCACCACCAGACCTCGTGATCTCATCCCCGTTACCCCTTTCCCTTGCGCCCGAAGGATCGGATCCTTCCAGGTGCCGTTTCATCCCAAAGTCATGTCGGAACGTTGATGCCGTTACATGAGCCCGCCACCGACGGATCGCAGAGCTTGACCGCCCGGAGATTACTGAGCGGCGAACAGGATGGGCATGGGCCCCCTCCGCCCACACGCACCTCAACGGTGGTTACCTGGATGCAGACCGCGCTGGCGTTTCCAGGCGGCGTCCCGCACTTGCCTGGCACGGACCAGTCGAACTGGATCTTGATCTTCGGAGGGCTCGTTGGGCCCGTCCACGTGAATGATTTCGCGACGGGATCGTAGTTGTACTGGCGAGTCGGATCGGTGGTCGACTTCCCATCGATCTGGATCGATGTCGGGTCGATGATCGCGGTGACCTGGGCGACGGTCGGACAGCTGCCGCCACCGAGCGCAAGCAGGCTGTAGCTCTGGTTATGGGTCACATCGAAGTTGTTCTGCTGGCAGGTGGTGGACGCGGTCCCTCCCCAACCATTCGGTCCGTTCGCCTGATCGAGCACCGCATCCAGGTGGAAATCGATGAAGCCGATGATGTCGTACTTGTCGGCGCTGCCGAAGCACGTCACCAAGTTGCCGTTCCGATCGACGTTCTGTGTGCAGTCGTCCATGGGAAACGTCACGACGTCGCCGACCCGGTTGCGAAGCGCGGACCAGTCGCTCGAGGACAGACCGCTCACCCGACAGACGTACGTCGGGGACGGATAGTTGATCGGAAGGTCAGATGCACTCCCCGCCTGGGCGATCCAGCCGTCCCGGCTCGAGGAACCCACGTTCGGGCATTGGTCAGCCTTCAGAACGTTCCATCCCTTCTGCGGATCGGTCGGGTTCAGGTTCAAGAATCCGAAAGCAGAGTTGGTGAAGCGATCGTTGTCGAACCACATGTAGCACGGCGTTCCCGGCGGAAGGTTCGCAGAGACATCGCAGCTACCTTGGAACGAGCTCGTGTAGATGACGATCGGGAGCGGGTTGGCCGCCCCGGGAGGGGCCCAGATCGCATAGGCCTTCGTCGTAACGCCGTTCTGGTTGGAGAAGCCCAACACGGGCGCGAAGAACAAGTGCTGCAGCTGTGAGTACTGGACCTTGACCCAGCCCGAGGCCGTGCTGTGACACAGCCCTACCCCCACGGTCGCATTCGTGGACGTGGTCGGGTTCAAACCGGTGACATTCTCCGCGGCCAATTCGTCCGCAGCGGCCTCCGCCGTCCGTGGATCGACGGTCGAGGGCAGAGCGCACGTCGACGCCGCCGACAGGGCGGCGGCATCGGAGCCGTTCACCAGCTCACGACGCTTCCACAGGAGTCCACCGACATCGACGACCAACACCAACATG
>VAYU01000038.1 GCA_005884925.1 Actinomycetota bacterium
TGCACCCACTGCGACTTCAAGGGGTTCTGTGACGCGGGGCTCGCCTGGCTCGCCGCCAACGGCTAGCTTCCCGCCCGCGCGTCCAGCCGCTCGACCTGCTCCTCGAAGGGGAGGTACCCGGCCGCGGGGTCGTAGCCGCCGACCGGCGCACCGGGCACGAACCGGGCCTCGAGACCCGTCTCCGCCTCGGCCCTCCCCTCCGTAACCGCTCGGAACCATGCGAGGTCACCCGGCTGGAGCACCACCGGGCCTGACGTGCCGAGCCGGCGGTACGACGGATCGTCGGTGACCACCGGGGTCCGCCGGAAGGCGTGGGCGAGCTTCGTTCGGAGCTCCTCGTCCTCGGACGAGACCGTGATCGCTCCGGCGCGCCACTCGGCGGTCGCGAGCGTCCTCTTCTGCTCGTCGTCGGGGGAAGCGAACTCGACCCGCATCGCTACTGGGTGGTGCTCTTGGTCACCCGCCGGATCATCTTCGCGAGCTCGGTCATCATGTGGAGCGCGAGGTTCGCATCGGCGCGGAGCGCCTTCAGGAGGTCCTTCCGCCGCAGGATCACGAGGGTCATCGGCGTCTCGGAGGTCACCGTGGCGGTCCGCTCGCCGCCGTCGAGCACCGCGATCTCGCCGAAGTGATCACCGGGGATCATCCGCCCGATGAAGCGGCCGTTCGTCGAGACCTTCGCCTGGCCCTTGAGGACCACGTAGAACGCGTCGCCGGGCTCGCCCTGCTTCACGATCGAGGCGCCGGCCATGTAGTCCCCCACGTCGCACAGGGCCGCGAGCTTCCGGATCTCACGCTTGGACAGATCGTGGAACATCGGCACGTACGCGAGGACGGTCTCGAGCTTCGGGTTGGCCACGTCGGATCCCTCCTCCTGCTGGCTGTTGCGGCGATGCTGCGAGCGATCGGCTCAGCCTATCCCGTCCGATGTCGGTGCCGCTCGCTACCGTGCCGCGCGGGGTGGTGCGGGTGGACCAACGCTCGGTGGCCGTCGTCGAACCACTCCCCCTCACGATCGTGCGCTCCGGCAGGACGCTCGTCCGTCAGGGCGAAGCGGCCGCCGGGCCGTGGCTCGTCATGAGCGGGATCCTGCGCGCGTCGCTCGTCACGCCGGACGGTCGCGAGCTCGTCGTGGACCTGCTCGGGCCGGGGGACGTCGCCGGCGAGCCGCCGGGGACGGTCGCCGGCTGCACGTTGCTGACGCTTCGGCCGGCGCGCCTGCGGGCGGCCGCGGTCAGCGAGCTGACCGCGGCGCTCGCAGAGCGCGCCCGGCGCGCTTCCATCCTGGCATGCGACGTCGCGTGGCTCGACGTCGCCACGCGGATCGAGCGCCGCCTGCAGGATCTGGCCGCCCGGTTCGGCCGGCCGGTCCCCGGCGGCACGGCGATCCCCATCACGCTCCGCCAGGAGGACCTCGCCGCGCTCGCCGGCACGTCCCGGGAGACCGCCAACCGCGCGCTCCGCCGCCTGATCGAGCGCGGCCGCGTCCAGGTGGAGCGGCGCGGCCGCTACGTGGTGCGCTCACCGCTCCGGCTGCTGCGCCCGTGAGCGTCGGGGGCTAGGCCGAGCCGGCCGCGTCCCCCTGCAGCAGGGCCAACGAGCATGACCCGCAGTAACGAGCTCGGCCCTTCACCGGCCTGCCGCATCGCGCGCAGGCCTTCGGCTCGACGATCGTCCACGTCCGCTCGGCGGCGGGCCCCGCCTTCGCCGCGCGACCCTCGGTCTCGAGCTTGAGGAGGTGCGCGGTGACCGACCGAGCCGCCAGCTCCTGGACGTCCGGGGGATGCTCCGCGTAGATCCGCTCGACGAGGTCGTCGACGGTCCGGTCGCCGGCGGCGAGCCCCGCGAGGATCTGCGACTCGCGCTCGGCGCGATGGTCGAGGTACTCCCGGAGCTTCGCCTTCGCGTCCAGGACGACGGACCCGTGACCCGGATAGATCGTGCGCGGCTCCCGCTCGAGCATCCGTCGGAGCGAGGCCAGGTACTTCGCGAGATCGCCGTCGGGCGCGTCGATGAAGCTGGTGCCCCGGCCGAGGACGGCGTCACCGGTGAACAACGCGCCGGACCCGGCGTCCGAGAAGACCACGTGGTCCGCGCTGTGGCCGGGCGTGTGCATCGCGATCAGCTCGACCCCGCCGGCGGCGAAGCCCTGCCCGTCCCGCAGCTTCGCCGCCTCCGGGAGCCGCCACGCCGTGACGTTCGCGCCGACGAGCCGCGCGAACGTCACGGCGCCCGCCGCATGGTCCTCGTGATCGTGCGTCACGAGAACATGCGCCACCCGCCCAGCGGCGCGCGCGACCTCCTCCAGGTGCTCGTCGATCGCGGGGCCGGGGTCGATCACGATCGTCGGGCCCTCGCCGACGATCCACGTGTTCGTCCCCTCGAGCGTGGCGGCGCTCGGGTTGGGGGCGAGCACGCGGGTCACCGCGAGCGTCACGACTCGTTCTCCATCACGTGGCGCGGCATGCGCACGTGTTCGTCGTTCGTGGGCTCCCGCGCGTCGAACCGGAGCCCCAGCACCTCCTGCCGCGATGCACACGCCGCGAGCTCGCTCACCGTGAACCAGGTCGGCCAGTAGAGCTTGTGGGCGCCTTCGGTCCAGCCGGACAGGAGCGCCCGCGGCGATGTCCACCAGGCCGTCGCGACCTCGCGACCGTCCACCACCGCCTCGACCCAGGGATCGACCGACACCGCGAAGTAGCGCGCATCGAACCGGACCGGCACCTCGGGAGGCGCCACCCAGTGACAGACCTCGGGGATCGTCTCCTGCCCCGGCGGGAACTCGTCGATCGCTGCCATCCCCTGGCCGGTGATGACCCCGCCCGACGTCACCGCCAGGCCGACCTCCTCGATCAGCTCGCGGAGGGCGGCAGCTCGATGCCCCTCCTCGGCGGAGCCGAACCAGCGCTCCGCGAGCGCATCGTCTCCCGGCTCCACCGCACCGCCGGGGAACGCGACGTACCCGGGGAGGAACCTGCTCGCCGGGCTCCGCTGGACGACGAGCACCTCGGGCTCCCCCGACAGGCCGTCACGAACGCAGATCGCCGACGCCGCCTCCCGGATCGCTCGTTCAACCACCACGTCTATCCTCCCAGCCGACGACCCCGGCCATACTTCGAGGGTGGGTCCGGCAGCGACTCCGAGGGAAGCGATCCGCGATGCGATCGAGGCGCGCGGTCCCATCACGTTCGCGGAGTTCATGGAGCTCGCGCTCTACGGCCCGGGAGGGTTCTACCAGACGCCCCCGGTCGGGCCGAGCGGTGACTTCGTCACGAGCCCGCACGTGCATCCCGTCTTCTGCGAGCTCGTCGCGGCGGCCCTCCGTGAGCTCGCCGATCGCCTCGGACCGCCGAGCCCGCTGCGCCTCGTCGAGGTGGGAGCCGGAGACGGGACCCTCGCTCGATGCCTGCTCGCCGGATCCGGCGGCCTTCCGATCTCCTACACCGCAGTCGAACGGAGCCACGGCGCGCGAACGGAGCTCTCGACGATCGAAGGGATCGGTGTGAGGTCCGAGCTCGTCCCACCTTTCGATGTGGTCCTGGCCAACGAGCTGCTCGACAACCTCCCGTTCCGTGTCCTCCGAGGAGAGCGGGAGGTTCGGATCGGGCTGGATGGCGATCGTCTCGTCGAGGTTCTCGCCCCCGCGGAGGGAGGGCTGTTCACATCCGACGCCACGGATCGAGAGCGGGTCGCGCCGGTCGGCGCGCTCGCGTTCATCGACACGCTGCGTCGCACGCTCGAGCGCGGGTTCGCGCTGCTGATCGACTACGGGGGGCTCGGGACCACGGGCGGACCGGTTCACGGCTACCAGGGACAAGCGATCGTGGAGGATGTGCTCGCGGACCCCGGCACGACGGATATCACGGCAGGTGTCGACTTCCAGCTGCTCGCGTCGTACGCACGGTCTGTCGGCCTCGTCGCGTTCGCCTCGGTCACGCAGCGCGATGCGCTGCTCGCGCTCGGTCTCGACCGATGGATGCACCGACAGCTCGAGGGGCAGCGCCGATCGATGGAAGCGGGACGAGGCACCGAAGCCGTGAGGACGTGGTCGGACCGCAGCCGAGCGAGCCTGCTGATCGATCCGGGAGGGCTCGGACGCCTCCGGTGGATGGTGCTCGCGACCCCGGGCCTCGCACCCCCACCATGGCTCGAGCGCGCTTGGGATCGTTCGCGCGCGCACGCGCGACATCCTTGAACGCCGTTCAGTTGCGCGGACGCGTGACGCGCCGTACCTTCTCCCGATCGTCCCCCCAAGGAGGTCTGCCATGCAGCGTCGCCGCCTGTCCGTCGTCGCGATCGTGTCGGCTGTCGTCGCCGTGGTCACCGCCGGGTTCCTGGTGATCGGTGGCGGGACCCTGGCCGCTCCCGGAGGGAGAGCCGGAACCGAGCGCCAGGGCGCCAAAGGCGGACGCACCGAGGCCCAGGAGCAGGGACAGCTGACGCAAGAGCGGCTCGACGCCTGGCGTCGGGCGAAGGCGACCGGCACGCTCCGCGTGAAGGCGGCCCCGGCGGCACCGCCGACCGGCTGGGCCGGCGAGCAGGTGATCAGCCCGACGGCCGACGATTGGGAACCGGCGATCGCGGCGGATCCGAACGCGCCGTACGTGTACCTGTTGGCCACGCGGTACACGGGCCCCACGGCCTGCGGGAACCGATGCCCGTTGCCGTACCACGTGCTCAGGATCTCCACGGACGGCGGCGCCACGTGGGGGGCCGACAGGTACCTCTGTGCCTGCCGGGGCGTGCAAGGGCAGTTCGACCCGGAGATCGAGGTCGTGCAGAACACCGGGGCCGTGTACGCGGCATGGATGAACGGCTACAACGTGGTCTTCTCGAAGTCGACGGACCACGCGCAGACGTGGTCGACCCCTGTGCCCGTCTACGGGAACGTGAGCTGGAACGACAAGCCCGTCCTCACGGTGTCCGATAACGGCAACGATGTCTACATCGCGTTCAACGGGCCGACCGGCGGCGACCCCTACATCGCGCAGTCACACGATGCGGGTGTCACCTGGACGCAGACCAAGATCGTGGATTCGAAGCGGTACATCTACGCGTTCGACGGTGACGTCCTGCCGAACGGGACGGTGGTGTTCTCCGAGACGAGCCTCCTGTACGGGAACGCCAACACCCTCACGGGTCAGGATCTGGTCTACGTGTACCGCTCGACCGACGCGGGTGCGACGTGGAGCACGGACCTCGTGGATACCGTCGAGATCGGGCCGAACTGCACGGCCGCCGGGTGTCCGAACGACTACTACCCCGGGCACGCTGCGATCACCGCCGACGCGAACGGCAACCTCGTCGTCCTGTACGACGGCGCGACCGTCTCGCAGGGGAACGAGACGGTCTGGGCGCGTCGCTCCACCGACGGCGGGGTCACGTGGTCCACGCGCCAGGCGCTCTCGACCGCCGGCGAGATGGGCGATTTCCCCTCGGTCGAGTCACGAGGCGCCGGCGACGTCCGAGCCTGGTACATGCAGACGAACGGCGACAACTTCGACGCCTGGAACGTCTGGTACCGGAGCTCGGCCGACGGCGGCGCGACGTGGACGGCGCCCGTCAAGATCTCCGACGTCACGAGCGGAGCGTCGTACAAGACCCGGAACGGCTTCCTGGAGCCGTACGGCGACTATGGCGAGGTGGCGATCACGTCCGCGGGCAAGACGATCGCGACCTGGGGCGAGGGCAACTCCTACACCGGGCCGGGCGGGGTGTGGGTCAACCGCCAGACGTAGGTCAGTAGGCGATCGCCCAGGCGGCCGTGTCCACGGCCGCCTGGGCGCACACCACGCAAGGCCCGTCGGCCGGTTCGGGTTCGAACGGCAAGAACCGGATCGTCGCCTTCGTCTCGGCCTTGACCTTGGCCTCGCACACGGCGTCCCCACACCATCCGCCGATCACGAATCCGCCCGGATCCTCGATCGCATCCCGGAGCTCGTCGTAGGAACGGACGCGCGTCGTGTGTGCGTCGCGGAACGCGAGCGCGTCGTCGAAGAGCGCGCGTTGGATCTCGTCCTGCAACCCGGTGAGCGTGGCCGCGACCGCGTCGAGGCCGACCTCCGACTTCGCGCCGGTATCACGCCGCACGATCGTCACCTGTGAAGCGTCGAGGTCACGCGGGCCGATCTCCACACGGACCGGGACGCCGCGGAGCTCCCAGTCGGCGAACTTGTATCCCGGCCGGAGGTCATCGCGATCGTCCGCCTTGACGCGCAGTCCGGCGGCTCGCCAGGTCTCTGCCAGCCGCTGCGTCTCGCCCAGCACGCGGGCCCGCTCCTCGTCGTTCCGGAAGATCGGGACGACCACCACCTGGATCGGCGCGACGCGGGGCGGAAGCCGCAGCCCCTTCTCGTCCCCGTGGGCCATGATCAGCCCACCGACGAGCCGCGTGGACGCACCCCACGACGTCGCTTCGGCGAAATGCTGCTCGCCGTCGCGACCGAGGTACTGCACCCCGTACGCCTTGGCGAAGTTCTGTCCCAGGTAATGCGAGGTCCCGGCCTGCAGCGCCTTCCGGTCGCGCATCAACGCTTCGATCGTGAACGTCTCGACGGCACCCGGGAACCGCTCCGCGGGGGTCTTCCGCCCGAGGAACACGGGCATCGCCATGACGTCCTCGGCGACCTGCCGGTACGCCTCGAGCATCCGCCTGGCCTCTTCCCAGGCTTCTTCCTCGGTCTCGTGCGCCGTGTGACCCTCCTGCCACAGGAACTCGGTCGTGCGAAGGAACAGCCTCGGTCTGAGCTCCCACCGAACGACGTTCGCCCACTGGTTGTAGAGAAGGGGAAGGTCGCGGTAGCTCTGGACCCACTTCGCGTAGGTGTCCCAGATGATCGTCTCCGAGGTCGGCCGGACCACGAGCGGCTCCGCCAACTCCTCGCCTCCCGCGTGCGTGACCATCGCGAATTCGGGCGCGAACCCCTCGACGTGTTCCTTCTCGCGCTCCAGCAGCCGCAGGGGGATGAACATCGGGAAGTACAGGTTCTGATGCCCCGTTTCCTTGAACCGGACGTCGAGGGCATCGCGGATCGCTTCCCACATCGCATACCCGGCGGGCTTGATCACCATCGTCCCGCGGACGAGCGAGTTCTCCGCCAGATCGGCCTGACGGACGACCTCCTGGTACCAGCCGGGGAAATCATCGGTGAACGAAGGGAGCGCCATGAGGGGAAGAAACCTACCTTCCGAACGCCGAAGCCGACAGCACGCGGCGACAGCCGCGTCGCGCTACTTGTCCACGTCGCCGACGACGAAGAAGATCGAGCCGAGGATCGCGATGAGATCGGGCACCAGGGTGCCCGGAAGGATCGAGGGGAGCACGCTGATGTTCGAGAAGCTCGCGGTCCGCATCTTCAGCCGGTACGGCTCCTTCTTCCCGTTGCCCACCACGTAGTAGCCCTGGACACCGAGGGGGTTCTCGGTGCGGACGTAGATCTCGCCCTCGGGGATCTTGATGGCCTTGTTGAGCAGGCCGCCCGTCCGATACGGACCGGCAGGGAGCCGGTCGAGGCACTGCTCGATGATGTCGCACGACTGTCGGACCCGCTGGACCAACACCCACAGTCGGTCGTACGAATCTCCACGCGCGCCGACGGGTACCTCGAACTCGACCTCACCGTACTTCTCGTAGGGCGTGTCCTTCCGCGGGTCCATGGCGACGCCCGTCGACTGCAGCGTCGGGCCGGAGCAGCCGTACGCGACCGCGATGCTCGGGTGGATCGGACCGACGTCGCGGCATCGCTTGAAGACGATCTCGTTGCCCATGATCAGCTGGTCGTAGTCCTTCAGCAGACGTCGGAGCGCCACGAGCACCTCGCCGGCCCGCTTGAGGAACCCGCGAGGCAGATCGTCCTTCAGTCCGCCGACACGGGCGAAGGAGTGGTGCATCCGTGCTCCGGTCGCCGACTCGACGAGATCCTGCACCATCTCGCGCTCGCGGAACGAGTAGAAGATCGGCGTCATCGCGCCAAGCTCCAACGGGTACGAGCCCATGAACACGAGGTGGTTCATGATCCGGTTGAACTCGGCGAACATCGTCCGGATCCACTGTGCGCGATCGGGAACCTCGATCTCGGCCAGTCGCTCGACGGCGATCGTCCAGCCGAGCTCGTTGTTGAACGCGGACAGCCAGTCGTGTCGATTCATCAGCACGAGCGTCTGACGCGCGTCGCGGAACTCGGCCAGCTTCTCTGCGCCGCGGTGCATGTATCCGATCACGGGCTCGGCCCGGGTGATGACCTCCCCGTCGAGCTCGACGACGATCCTGAGCACCCCGTGGGTCGACGGGTGCTGTGGACCGATGTTGAGGATCATCTCCTCGGTCGCGAACTCGCCCGCGGGGACGATGTCCACCCCGCCTCCGCGCACCATGTTCATGAGGTCCGAGCTCTGGAACGCCGGACGGACGTCGGTGTCGGACATCGGGCGGCATCTTACCGCTGTAGGCTCGCGACCATGGCGGAGGATGTCCGCAGGAAGGTGCCGTCGGTCGATACCTTGCTGCGGTCAGAGCCGGCACAACGTGCATCGGCGACCGTGGGCCGCGCCCTGCTGAAGCGGACGCTCGTCGCAACGCTGAGCGAGCTCCGAGCGACCGCGGCGGACGGCACCACACCTCCATCGGACGACGAGATCCTCACGGTCGCGATCGGGCGCGCCGCGGACACGGTGTTCGGGCTGACCCCGGTGATCAACGCGACAGGGGTCCTGCTGCATACCAACCTGGGACGCGCGCCGCTCGCCGGATCGGCGATCCGCGCCATCACCCGCACGGCGAGCGGCTACTCCGACCTCGAGATCGATCGCATCAGCGGGGTCCGCGGGCGGCGGTCGAGCCGGGCGGAGCTGCTCCTGGCGTCGCTCACCGATGCGGAGGACGCCCTCGTCGTGAACAACTGCGCCGCGGCGGTGGTCCTCGTGCTCGCCGCACTCGCCAAAGGGAGATCGGTCCTGGTCTCCCGCGGCGAGCTGATCGAGATCGGCGGAGAGTTCCGGATCCCGGACATCATGAAGGCGTCGGGCGCGAGGCTGGTCGAGGTCGGAACCACCAATCGGACCCGGCTGGCGGACTATCGCAACGCCCTCGACGATCGGTCCGCGGCGATCCTCAAGGTCCACCCGTCCAACTACCGGGTCGTCGGTTTCACCGCCGAGGTCTCGGCGAAGGAGCTCGGAACCCTCGCCCGGAAGAGGGGGATCCCGTTCCTCTACGACGTCGGGTCGGGACTGCTCGACCACGAGCGCAGCTTCCCCGGCGACGAGCCGAGCGTCCGAGGCGCGCTCGCGGACGGCGCCGACCTGGTCACATGCAGCGCCGACAAGCTCCTCGGGGGTCCTCAGGCCGGCTGTATCCTCGGGCGCGCCGATCTGATCCGCAGGCTCCGCGCCCATCCGCTCGCCCGAGCGATGCGGGTCGACAAGCTCCAGATCGCGGCACTCGAGGCGACGCTCCGGTTGCACGCGACCGGTCGCCACGATGAGGTCCCGGTCCACGCGATGATGCACGCCGGCGACGAGCTGCTGGCCAAGCGGGCACATCGCCTGTCCCGGTCGATCGGCGGCGACCTCGAGGGCGCACACGTCGTGCGGTGCGAGTCGGTCGTCGGGGGAGGCTCGCTGCCAGGGCTCTCGCTCCCGTCGTGGGGCGTGCGGGTGAAGGCTCCGGATCCACCGGCGTTCGCCTCCCGGCTGCGCAGCGGCTCACCAGCGGTCTTCTGCAGGGTCGAGGACGGCAACGTGGTGCTCGACGTCCGCACGGTCACGGACGAGCAGCTGCACGATCTCGCCCGCGCGGTCCTCTACGCCTTGGAGGGCGACGACCTCGACGACGAGGGTTGACGTGAGCGGCGAGCTCCGCGTCATCGCGACGGCCGGGCACGTCGACCACGGCAAGTCGTCCCTCATCACGCGGATGACCGGGATCGACCCCGATCGGTGGGCCGAGGAGAAGCGTCGCGGGCTCACGATCGACCTCGGATACGCATGGTGCACGCTCCCGAGCGGTCGCGAGATCGGGTTCGTGGACGTCCCCGGGCACGAGCGGTTCGTCGGGAACATGCTCGCGGGGGTCGGGCCCGTGCGCCTCGTCCTGTTCGTCGTCGCGGCGGACGAGGGATGGAAGCCGCAGTCCGAGGAGCACCTGCAGATCCTCGACGTCCTCGGGGTGTCCGGCGGGGTCGTCGCGCTCACGAAGCGCGACCTGGTCGATGAGGAGACGCTCGCGATCGCGACCGATGAGGTGCTCGATCGCGTCGCAGGTACCGTGCTCTCTGACGCTCCCGTGATCCCCGTCTCAGCCGAGACCGGTGCGGGGATCGACAGGCTCGTCGTCGCGCTCGACACGCTCCTCGCGACCGCGCCCTCGCCGGAGCCCGCGCGCACGCGGCTGTTCGTCGATCGCGTCTTCACGATCAAGGGTGCGGGTACGGTCGCGACCGGGACGCTCACCGGCGGATGCCTCAGCGCGTCGCAGACCGTCGAGGCCTACCCGCTGGGGCGGCGCACGCGCGTGCGCGGCCTGCAGACGCACAAGCACGACGAGTCGCGGGTCTGCCCGGTGACGAGGGTGGCCGCCAACCTCACCGGGACCGAGCGCGACGAGCTGGCCCGCGGGGACGTCCTCGGCGAACCCGGAGCGTGGCGCCCCACGACCGTCTTCGACGTCGCGATCCGACCGGTGCGCGACCTCGAACGGATCCCGGCCCGCGGCGCGTTCAAGGTCTACGCGGGAGCGGCCGAGGTCGACGCGAAGATCCGGCCGCTCGACGAGCCGTTCGCGCGCGTGCGCACCGCTAAGCCGCTGGTGCTCGACGTCTTCGACCGGTTCGTGGTGCGCGAATCCGGGCGGCAGCGCACGGTCGGCGGCGGCACGGTCCTGGACGTCGGGCCGCCGCGCGCCGCCGATCCACGGCACCGCTCGTTCCTCGCGCGGCGCGCGGCGGCCACCGGCGAGGAGCTCCCGGACCTCCTGGTCGAGGAATGCGGCGCGGTCCGCGCCGAGGACGTCGTGCTCCTCACCGGCGGGGAACCGCCCGACCCGCACGACGGATGGTGCGTCGCGCCGGCCGTGCGCCGGGCGGTGCGCGACGCGGTGCGCGACCTGCTGTCCGACTTCCACCGCGTCCAGCCGCTGGAAGAAGGCGCGCCGCTCGGCGTGGTCCGGCAGGCCGCCGGCGACGCGGCCCGCCGTGCCGGCGCGCCGCGTGCCGCCGGCCTGCCGGACACGCTGCTGGATCTCCTCGCCTCCGAAGGATCGATCGTGCGCACCTCGACCACCGTTCGGCTCGCCACGCACCGGGTCGCGCTCGAGGAGCGTGCGGACGACGTCCGCACGCTCCTCGAGCGCATCTCGGGCGAGCACGCGGCGCAGCCTCCTTCGGTCAAGGAGCTGCTCCGCGCCGGCATCCCTCGCGACGTGATCGACGCCGCGTCACGCGCGGGAACCGTCATCCGCATCTCGCCGGAGCTCGTCGTCGCGCCGTCGCTGGTCGAGAGGGCGACCGCCCTCGTGCGTCAGCACGCCGCGGACGGGGTCACCGTGAGCATGCTCCGCGAGGCCCTCGGGACGAGCCGGAGGTTCGCGGTCCCGTTGGCGGAATGGCTCGACGGCCAGGGGATCACCCGTCGACGGGGTGATCTCCGGTTCCCCCGCGACGACTGAGCGCTACGCCGACCGCACGGCGGCCGTCATCACGAGCTCGACGGGAGCGCCGAGCGGGAGCGACGGCACGCCGACCGCCGCGCGCGCGTGCCGGCCGGAGTCGCCGAGGATCTCCGCCACGAACTCGCTGGCGCCGTTGGCGACCTTCGGATGGTCGACGAAGCTCGGCACCGACGCGACGAACACGGTCACCTGCAGGATCCGCTCGAGCCGTTCGAACGACCCCCCGAGCGCGTCGCGCAGGGCCGAGAGGGCCTGCAGGGCGGCCCGTCGCGCCGCGTCGACCCCCTCGTCGAGGCTCACGCGTTCCCCGAGCGATCCGGGGTGCAGGACGACGCCGTCGTTCATCGCGATCTGCCCGGCGACGAAGGCGAGCGAGCCGTGAACGACGCACGGGAGGTACGCGGCGATCGCGGGCGGCGGCGGCGGCAGCTCGATGTCCAACTCGCGCAGCCGGTCGAGGATCCTCTCGTCGTCCATGCCGGGCATCCTCCCACGCCCGGCGGCGGCCCGGTCACACGGCTTCGCGCTGCTCCGTCGTGTCGCGGTCCCGGGCGCGCAAGAGGGCTCGTCGTTCCATCTCGTTCATGCCGCCCCAGACCCCATGGGGGTCGCGGGTGTGCAGGGCGAACTCCAGGCAGGGCTCACGCACCGGGCAGCGAACGCAGAGGGCCTTCGCGATCGCCTCGCGGGCGTTCTTCTCGGCTCGCTTCTCGAAGTAGGACGGAGCGAAGAAGTAGGCCGCGTCCTGCCCCCGGCAGACGGCCCGCTCCCACCACGATCCGAAGGCCGCGTCCATCTACCCGGTT
>VAYU01000039.1 GCA_005884925.1 Actinomycetota bacterium
AACACCGCCTACATGCAGGCGATGATCCGCGAGACCGGCGCGGTCCTCATGGGGAGGCAGGCCTTCGAGATGGGGGATCCGGACTCGTACGTCGGCACCTACGAGTTCCAGGTGCCCATCTTCGTGCTGACCCACGAGCCACCGACCGATCGACGTGAGGCCGGTCCTGCTCGGCGCCGGTCGTCGCCTCTTCGAGGACGTCGACCTTGAGCGTGTCCATCTCGAGAAGTTCGGCGTCCAGGACGTCGGAGCGAGGACGAGCCTCCGCTTCCACATCGACCGATAGCGCGGCCGCTCCAGTCAGCCGGCGAGCAAGGTGTCGGACCAGGGGTACGCAACGACCGTCCGCGCACCGTCCTCGGTGACGACGAGCTGATCGCCGAGCTTGACGCCGTGGTCGGCGCCGACCTCCCCGAAGTAGCCCTCGACCACCAGCACCATGCCGGGCTCGAGGACCGAATCGGGGTTGGATTGCGCATCCAAGGGATGGCTGACGCTCGGGTTCTCCTCCTCCAACCCGATCCCGTGGATCATGCACTCGTAGCGTTGGGGGATGAACCGCTCGGGGATCGGCGGGGCCATCACGGCGAGCTCGGCGCACGTGAGACCGGGGCGGACCAGCGCTTCCATGCTCGCGACCCAGCGCTGAGCGGCGCGATAGGTCGCTCGCTGTGCGGCGCTCGGCTCACCCACCGCGAACGTTCGGGAGACGCAGAAGAAGCAGCCCTCCAGCGCGACCGAGTCCGTGTCGACGTACACGAGATCGCCGAGCTGGATCCGACGATCCGTCGCCTCCGCGCGCCAGGGGTTGGTGTTGGGGCCCGAGCACACCGTGTTGGTCGCCAGGTACTCCCCGCCGCTACGCAGCAGTACCCGCGCCATCTCTGCGAGCACTTCGCGTTCCGAGACCCCCGGCACGAGCGTGGCCTCAACCGTCCGCAGCTCTGCTTCGATCACGGGAGCGTTCAGGTCGAAGAGCGAGCGCTCGACCGGCCCCTTCACCTGACGTGCTCGCTGCGTCACCGATCCCGAGTCGCGGAGCTTGATCCCGCGGGACTCCAACGCCAGGTACGCGGCGGTCCCCGCACGGTCCATGGCGATGAGGTCGCCCGTCACACCCAACTCCCGCAGCGCGGCCACCACCAGATCCGCCCACGCGACCGCCTCGGCGACCGGGTCGTCGAAGAACTCCCACGCGTGCATCGGGCGGACGTCGGGCGCCCGATGCCGTGAGCGATGCACGGAGTTCGCATGCTCGAAGAGGATCGGCTGGCCCTCCTGCGGCACCACCGCACAGCGCACGAAGGTACTCATCGCATACACCGGCATCGCGCTGGCGCCGGTCGCGTATCGGACGTTCGGCTCGTTGAAGAGGACGCAGGCCGCCACGTCGTATGCGCGCATCGATCCCTGCAGTCGGGCGAGTCGCTCGGTCCGCAGCCGCTCCAGCCGGTCGGCGTCCGGCGGATCCAGGATCGGGCTGTCGTACGTGTGGACTTCCCCTCGGTCGGTGGTCGGCTGGGGTTCGGCCCCCACCGAGAACCAGGGCTCACCCGGACGCTTGGCGGAGGCGGCGTGATTCGAACACGCGAGGGGTGGATTAGACCCCTAACCGCTTTCGAGGCGGTCCCGTTCGTCCGCTCCGGCACGCCTCCGGGGCGAGTCTAGCAACGCGTCGGTGGCGCCTCCTGCTCGCCCGTGGCACGATGCGGCCGTGGACGCACGTGACCTCGAGGGGATCCCCTTGTTCGCCGATCTCCGGCACAAGGACCGCGAGAAGATCGCCCGGTGGGCCGATTCGGTCGACCTCCCGGCCGGGTACTCGCTGTTGCGGGAGGGAAGGTTCCCGCACGAGTTCTTCATCGTCTTGGAAGGCCAGGTCGAAGTCACGAAGGACGGCGCACCGCTCGCGACGCTCGGGCCCGGTGACTTCTTCGGGGAGATCGCGCTGCTCGAAGACGAACGTCGCACGGCGACGGTCGTCGCGAGCACACCGGTGCGCGTCGCGGTCATGGGCGCGCGCGAGTTCGATTCGATCGTCGAGCAGATGCCGACGGTCGCGGCGCGGCTGGACGCCGTGATGCGCGAGCGTCGTTCCCGCTGATCAGCGGGAACGACGCTCGCGGAAGAACGCGCGCAGCAGGTCCCCGCACTCCCCGGCGAGCACCCCGGGGACCAGCGTCGCCTCGTGGTTGAGCCGCGGGTCCTGCACGAGGTTCCCGAGCGATCCCGCGAAGCCGGCCTTCGGGTCGGCCGCCCCGAACACGACACGGTGGAGGCGGGCCAGCACGATCGCTCCGGCGCACATCGCACACGGCTCGAGCGTCACATACAGCGTGCATCCGTCCAGCCGCCAGCCTTCCCCGACCGAGGCCGCCTGGCGGAGCGCGAGGATCTCGGCATGGGCGGTGGGATCCGCCCGGAGCTCGCGCTCGTTGCCGGCTGCCGCGATCTCGCGGTCCTCGCGGACCACCACCGCGCCGATCGGGACGTCGCTGTGCTCCGCGCACCGGCTGGCGAGCTCCAGCGCACGGCGCATCCATCCCTCGTCAGTAGGCATCGATCTCGAGCAGCCGTTCGTCGCTGATCCCGAAGTGGTGGGCGACCTCGTGCGCGACGGTGTGCGCGACCACGGCTTTCAGTCGTCCTTCGTCCAGGCCCGCCGAGCGCAGGATCGTCGCACGGTAGAGCGTGATGGTGTCGGGCAGGACGTTCGTATACCCCCGACCGCGCTGCGACAGAGGGATGCCGCGGTAGAGGCCGAGCAAGCCCGGCTGTCCCGGTGGCGGGAGGTCCTCGACCTGCACCGTCACGTTGTCCATCGTCTCGAGCACCCAGGCCGGCAACCCGTCCAATGCTTCGCCTACCAGCTCCTCGAACCGCTCGCGCGTGATGTCGACGGGTGGCACGACCGCATCGTCCCACGTGGGCTACATTCGGCCCATGCCCGGCGGTCTCCGCACGGATCTCTACGAGCTCAACATGGCGGTGAGCTACCTCCGTCGCGGGATGACGGGGCCGTCCACGTTCAGCCTTTACGTCCGGAAGCTTCCGAAGCATCGAGGGTTCCTCGTCGCGGCGGGGCTGCAGGACTGTCTCGACCTCCTCGAGGACTTCTCGTTCGAGGAGGACGACCTGCGGTACCTCGGCACGATCGGCTTCGACGATCGAGCCCTGGCCGACCTCGCCGGCGTGAGGTTCGACGGCGAGGTGTGGGCGGTTCCGGAGGGGACGATCGTCCATGCCGACGAGCCGATCCTCGAGGTCACGGCGCCCATCGCGGTCGCGCAGCTGGTGGAGACCGCGCTGCTCAACCGGATCACGCTGCACACGACGCTCGCATCGAAGGCCGCCCGCTACGTCCTCGCGGCCGAAGGTCGAGACCTCGTGGACTTCTCGTTCCGTCGGACCCACGGGATGGACGCGGCGATGGCCGCGGCTCGGAGCTCGGCGATCGTGGGGTTCGCGGCAACGTCGGACGTCGCGGCGGCGCAGACGTACGGGTTGCAGGTCGCCGGGACGATGGCCCACTCGTTCATCGAAGCGTTCCCATCGGAGGATCTCGCCTTCCGGTCGTTCGCGGAAGACCACCCGACGAGGACGACGTTCCTCGTGGACACGTACGACACGCTGAACGGCGTCCGGACCGCGATCGCGGTCGCACGTGAGCTCGGGATCACGGACCGGGTCGGGATCCGCTTGGACAGCGGCGACCTGGACAACCTCGCGCGCGCCGCCCGCGCGATCCTGGACGCCGAAGGCCTGTCGAACGCGCGGATCTTCGCGAGCGGCGGGCTCGACGAGTTCGAGGTCGCCGAGCTGGTCCACGCGGGCGCGCCGGTCGATGCGTTCGGGATCGGGACCCAGATGGGCGTGTCGGCCGACGCGCCGTACCTGGACACGGTCTACAAGCTGGTGCAGTACGACGGTCGCGCCTCCATGAAGCTCTCCACGGCGAAGGCGAGCCCCCCCGGCCCCAAGCAGATCTGGCGGAGCGGCGGCGAGGAGGGCGACGTGCTCGGCCTCCGCGACGACGATCCGCCCGCCTACGGATGGGAGCCGCTGCTCGAGCCGGTGATGCAGGACGGCAGCCGCCTCCGCCCCGATCCTCCCCTCCGGCGGCTGCAGCATCGGTTCCAGGACGAGCTCGTCCGCCTCCCGACGAAGGCGCGGCGCCTGTCCCATCCGGAGCATGTGGCGGTGGGGCGCTCGCCGGCGCTGGCCGCGCTCACGGTGCAGACGCAGGCCGACGCGCTGACCAGGGCGGGGCTCGGCGAACCGCGCGGGAGCGACTGAAGACCTACGCGGTCGGCAGCCAGGCGTCGCGAGACGCCTCGTATCGCGCGATGGCTTCGTCGTGCTGGAGCGTGAGCCCGATCTCGTCCAGCCCCTCCATCAACCGCCACCGCGTGAAGTCATCGATCGCGAACGTCTCGTCCACCCCGGGCGCGCTGACTGTCCGTGCGTCCAGATCGACGACGATCCTCGTGGTGGCGTCGTCGAGGGCCGCGTCCATCAGCGCGCGGACCGACTCCTGTGCGAGCTCGACCGGGAGCAGGCCGATCTTCAACGCGTTGTTCCGGAAGATGTCGGCGAAGCTCGGCGCGATCACCGCGCGGAAGCCGTGGTCCTCGATCGCCCACACGGCGTGCTCACGACTGGACCCCGCCCCGAAATTGGGGCCGGCGAGCAGGATCGACGCCCCTGCGTAGCGTTCGTCGTTCAAGATGAACGCAGGGTCCTTTCGCCACTCATCGAACAGGTAGGGCCCGAAGCCCGTCCGCTCGACCCGCTTCAGGTACTGCGCCGGGATGATCTGGTCGGTATCGACGTCGGCGCGATCCAGCGGGAGCGCCGTACCCTCGATCCGGGTGACGGGTTCCACGGTCAGAGGTCCTCCGGCCTGGTGAAGTGGCCGGCGATCGCCGTGGCCGCCGCGACCCGAGGGCTGACCAGATGGGTCCGGCCGCCCTTTCCTTGTCGGCCCTCGAAGTTGCGGTTGCTGGTCGACGCGCTGCGGTTACCGGGCCCCAGGATGTCGGGGTTCATCCCGAGGCACATCGAGCATCCAGCGCCGCGCCACTCGAAGCCGGCGGCTTCGAAGACGTCGTGCAGCCCTTCCCGTTCGGCCTGGAGCTTGACGGCGACGCTCCCCGGAACGACCAGGGCACGGAGTCCGTCCTTCACCGTCCGGCCGCGGACGACCTCGGCGGCCGCTCGGAGATCCTCGATCCGCGAGTTGGTGCACGAACCGATGAAGATCGTGTCGGGCTGGATCTCACGGATCGGCGTGCCGGGTTCGAGGGCCATGTAGGTGAGCGCTCGCTCCGCCTCCGGGCTGGACGGGATCGGCACCGACCCGTCGATCGTGGTGGATTGGGCGGGGGTGGTGCCCCAGCTCACGTAGGGCTGCAACGAGGCCGCATCCAGCGTGACCTCCGTATCGAAGGTCGCTCCCTCATCGGTCGTCAGCGACCGCCAGTGGTCGAGCGCCTGCTCCCACGCGGCGTCCTTGGGGGCATGCGGTCTGCCCTCGACGTACGCGAAGGTGGTGTCGTCGGGGGCGACCATCCCCGCCCGGGCTCCGCCCTCGATCGACATGTTGCAGACCGTCATCCGGCCCTCCATCGAGAGCGCTCGGATCGCGGAGCCGCGGTACTCGATCACCCGTCCGACGCCGCCGCCGGTCCCGATCGTGCTGATGATCGCCAAGATGACGTCTTTCGCGCTGCAGTCGGGTGGAAGCTCCCCTTCCACGGTCACGGCCATCCACTTCGGCTTGGACTGCGGCAGGGTCTGCGTGGCGAGCACGTGCTCCACTTCCGAGGTCCCGATCCCCAGCGCCAGCGCGCCGAACGCCCCGTGCGTCGACGTGTGC
Source organism: Actinomycetota bacterium (assembly GCA_005884925.1). Taxonomy (GTDB): domain Bacteria; phylum Actinomycetota; class UBA4738; order UBA4738; family HRBIN12; genus AC-51. The sequence continues at coordinate 5,879 of VAYU01000039.1, forward strand.
GAATCGCCGCAGACGATCGTCATCCCGGGCTGCGTGTAGCCCATCTCGGGCCCGATCACGTGCACGATGCCCTGACCCGGTGCGCCCCAGGGGTACACGGTGACACCGAACTCCTCGGTGTTGCGTTGGAGCGCCTGCATCTGGCGAGCGCTCACCTCGTCGGTCACCGGGCCGCTCGTGGTCGGGACGTTGTGATCCATCGTCGCGACCGTGAGATCCGGACGACGGACGGTTCGGCCATGCAGACGCAACCCGTCGAAGGCTTGCGGGCTCGTCACCTCGTGCACGAGGTGCAGGTCGACGTAGAGCAGGTCCGGCTCGCCGTCGTGACGACGAACGACGTGGCGCTCCCACACCTTCTCCGCGAGCGTCTGGGGCATCGTGCGCCTCCTCCTGGTTCCCTGCGCCTCGGACCCTCGCGATCTCCCGAGAGGTTGTTCCATATAATGGAACTGAGTTCCGATATCTGGAACATGCGGAGGATAACAGCTTGCCGAGGTCGCCCGATGGGAAGCGCGACGAGGCCGACACGCGCTACGCGTTCGGCCTCAGGGATCGCCAGCAGGTGAGCGAGGGGCGACCCGCCGCGTCATCCGTTCGTCCCGAGACACCCGTCGGGGTCCTCGACCGTGCCGTCGCCGTGATGGATGCCGTCGAAGCGGGAGCACGGTCGTTCACGGACATCGTCAGGGTGACCGGGCTGACCCGGACCACGGCCCACCGCCTGATCCGATCGTTGGAGCAGCACGGCTACGTCTTCCACGTGGGCGGGCTCGGCTACGCGCTCGGCCCGCGACTGCTGGGGCTCGCGACGACCGCGATGCGCGAGCTCCCGCTCCGGGAGCTCGCGCATCCGGCCCTCGAGCGACTCGCGCGTACCACCGGCGAGAGCGCCCAGTTGTTCGTCCGCGACGGCGATCGACGCATCTGTGTCGACGCCGTCGCCTCCGAACACGAGCTCCGGACGATCGTCGACGTGGGCGCGGTCCTTCCGCTCACCCAGGGGTCGGCCGGGAAGGTCCTCCTCGCCTGGGGGCCGACCGCCGAGGCTGCCGACGCGGACCGGCTGGCCCAGCAACTCGCGACGACGAGACGACGCGGCTGGGCCGACAGCTTCGGCGAGCGAGCGCCCGGTGTGGCGTCGGTGAGCGCGCCGGTGTTCGGGCCGGGAGATGCGATCCTGGCGGCGATCTCGGTCTCGGGCCCGGCCAGCCGGATCGCGCCGCTCCGAGCGAAGGCCTACGCCCCGGCCGTCATACAGGCGGCTCGGGAGGTCGAGTCGGCGCTGCGTGGCTGAACGCGCGGGCGAGGATCACGCAGGAAACGAGTGCGACCGTGCCGAGCGCGACGAGCGCCACCGCGGTCGACCGATCGACGACCGTGCGGTGCACGATCTCGGCGACCGCCCCGGCCAGGCCGGCGATCCCGATCCCCGAGATCGCCCGATCCGCCACGAAGTCACCCACCAGGAGCACGGCCACCGATGCGGCCAGGGCGAGCCACAGCGAGAGGTCCGACGGCGCCTGTCGGAGCACATCGACGTCGACGAACAGCGTCCCGCCGATGATCGCGATCGAGCCGAGGACCATCGCGGTGCGCTTCGGTCGGGCGAACCCGAACCCACCTGACGCGAGGGTGGCCAACCCGACGACGATCGTGGCGATCGCCGGCCACCGGAGCTGTGGGACGCTGACCCCGAAGACGGATCCTTCCGGATACACCGCCGCGGCGGATCCGATCTGCACCGACGCGACGACCGCCAGCAGCTGGAGGCTCCGTGGCACGAGGACCCAGAGCGGGAGCGCGAGCATCGCCGCGAGGAGCGCCGTCACGACGACGAGCCACTTCCCGTGAAGCACGATGGCCTCGGGTCCCTGGGTGAACAGCTCGACGGCCGCGCCCGCCCAGATCGCGACGGCCGCGAACCACAGGATGCTCCGCATCCGCTCGTGCGCCTCGTGGTGTCCACCGACGACCCAGGCACCCGCGGCAACCAACACGACGGCGCTCGCGACATCCGCCGTGACCCGCTCGATCGTGCTGGCCGATGTCCCGATCGCGATCGAGAGGCCAACGAGTGCTGCCGAAGCTCCCGCGTACCCGAGGATCCCGACGAAGCTGGTGCGGATGTCGGTCCGCTCGTCTACCAAGCGTAGGCCTCGGGCGCGGGGCCACCGGGTCCGGGGAAGATCTCATCGAGCTTGCCGAGCACCTCTTCGGACATCTCGATGCCGAGCGCGCGCATCGAGCCGAGCAGCTGGGCCTCGGTGCGCGGTCCGATCACGGGAGCGGTCACGGCCGGCTGGTGGAGCAGCCACGCGAGGGCGACGTCCGCGGGACGATGCCCGAGCTCCTTGCAGAGCGTCTCCCATTGATCCAGCTTCGGACGGTTCGAGTCGATCTCCCCGACCATGTACCCCTGGGAGCGGCGGCCCTCGGTGACCTTCTCCAAGGCGCCGGCGAGCAGACCGCCCGCGAGCGGACTGTACGCGATCAGGCCCATGCCGTACTCCTGGATCGCCGGGATCACCTCGAGCTCGACCGAGCGCTGCATCAGGTTGTACGGGGACTGTTCGGAGACGAGGCCGAGCGTGTTCCGCCACCCCGCGATCTCGTTCGCGCGCGCGATATGCCACCCGGCGAAGTTGGACGAGCCGACGTAGAGCACCTTGCCCTGACGCTTGAGCTGCTCCATCGCCTCCCAGATCTCGTCCCACCAGGACTGGCGGTCGATGTGATGCATCTGGTACAGGTCGATCCGGTCCGTGCGCAGCCGCCGGAGGGACTCCTCGCATTGCCGAACGATGCCGAGCTTGGACAAGCGCGATTCGTTGGGCCAGTCCCCCATCGTCCCGTAGACCTTCGTCGCAAGGACGACCTTGTCGCGACGACGGTCACCCTTGGTGAACCATCGCCCGATGATCTCTTCGGTCGCGCCGACGCCGAGGTGTCGGCCGAACACGTTGGCCGTGTCGAAGAAGTTGATCCCGTACGCGACGGCGGAATCCATGATCGTGTACGAGTCCGACTCGGGCGTGTGTGGCCCGAAGTTCATGGTCCCCAGACACAGCCGGCTCACGACCAGACCGAGGTGGCCGACGTGGGTGTACTCCATGCCCTCGAGTCTACGCCCGGGTTCGCGCAGCTTCGGCGAGCCGGCCGTCCCGCTCGGGGCCGCGCGCTCCCGGGATGAACATAGCCGCGATCGTCACGACGGCGCCCGCCACGCCGGCGAGGATCAGCGTCCGGTCGGTCCCGATCCAGTTCGCGAGCGGGCCGACCACGGCGAACGACAGCGGGAGCCCGGCGATCGAGATCATCCAGTCCAGGCTCATCACGCGGCCCAGGAAGTGCTCGGGCACGAGCCGTTGCAGCATCGTGTACCAGAGCACGATCAAGAGCGAGATCGACCCCTCGGCAACGAACGCGACGAACAGCCCCTGCCACACCGCGGTGATCAGCCCGAACCCCGCGGTCATCAGCATCCCGAGCGCCCACGCGAGGTACATCACGGTGATCGGACGGCGGCCGAGCCGGCCGCGCTGCGCCGCGAGGATGCCGACAAGCCCGGATCCCAGACCTCCCGCAGCGAACACGAGGGCCAGATCGACCCCGCTCCCTTCGAGGTCATGGCTGATCACGTACGGCATCAGGGTCTCCCATGGTCCCCACACGCAGAACAGGCTCACCGTCGCGGTGACGAGCGCCGCCCAGATCCACGTCTCGCTCCGGACGTAAGCGATCCCCTCTTTGATCTGGGGGATCAACGGCTCGTGTGTGCCCTCTCCCGAGGTCTTGCGCGTTCGCATCAAGAAGATGCTCACGGCGGACGCGGCGAACGTGAGGCCGTCGAAGATGAACGCCCAGCCGGTACCGATCGCGAGCAACAACCCGCCGAGCAAGGGACCGACGATCGTCATCGCGAACGGCCGGACCACTTGCCCGACCGAGTTCGCCTCGACGAGGACGTCTCCCGGCACGATCGAGGGCACGATCGAGGAGAACGCCGGGGCGAACAGCGCCTGACCGCTGCCGTAGAACACCACCAAGCCGACGAGGATCGGGATCGTGATCAGGTCGGCGAGCGTGAGGAAGCCGACCGACGTGATCGCCGCGAGCCGCAACAGATCGCCGGCGATCATCAGATGGCGGCGGTCCATCCGGTCGGACAACGCACCGCTCGCGAGCAGCAGCAGCAGCTGGGGCAGGGACCAAGCGACGCCCACGGCGGCGAAGGCCGCGGGGGATCCGTGCAGGTTCTGATAGACGAGCCAGGCGACGGCGACGTAATACGTGCCGTCGCCGATCATCGAGATCGTTTGACCGATCCACAGCAATCGGAAATCGCGGTGACGCATCGGTCGGAGGAGCCCGATGCGGCTGCTCAGGCCCGGCCGCTCATCCACGTCGCTCGAGACTATCGTGCGTCTGACCGGGCGGTTAAGGAGTCACCAGCGCGCCGGGAGGGAGTCGAACCCCCAACCTTCTGATCCGTAGTCAGATGCTCTATCCATTGAGCTACCGGCGCAGGCAGCCCATGCTACCGCGCCGTCGTTCGGCTCAGGAAAGGCGCCGTCGAGCCAGCTCTTGGAGGTCGAGAACGATCACGCTCGCATCAACGTCGAGCGATGAGCCGCCGGGAAGACGCCTGGCGCCTCCGTCGGCGATGCGGTCTCGAAGGTCGCTCCCGTGGCGCCGTCCGAGGGTGGCGAGGGTCGCGCTGCGCTGGATCGTCGTCATGATGTCCTCCTGATCGTCGTCTCTTCTGCCCATGGTCGGCAGGCGGTGGGGGCCGGCGCAGGGGTCAAGGGTTGCGAAGTTCCCCGCGCGGTTCCCTATGGGTCGGGCCCGGGATGACTAGTCACCTGGAGGTAGGGCTAGCCGAACTACGGTAGAAGGGGTACGGTCGGAGCGAGGAACGGCTAGGGGAGGGTGCAGGTTTGGGCGTGCTCATGATCGTCCTGAGCCTCGCCTCGGCCGGCGTGGTGGCGGACTACATCGCCGAGAACGAGCTGCTCACGGCACCGAACCAGTCGATCGCCCTCTTCGGCTCACACGTCACGGTGTCCGGCGTCGCGGTCGTGATCGTCCCATTCGCGCTCGGCGCACTTGCCGCGGCGCTCTTCGTGATCGGGATGGGTCTCATCCGCGGAAGCTCGGACAATTGGCGCGCGATGAAACGGCGCGTCGCCGAGCTCGAATGGGAGATCACCTCGCTCCGTTCGAAACTGCGTCTCAGCGAGGTCGTGAAGGCCGAGAAGCAACGCCACATCCAGCTGCCCGAAGCCGAACCCGAAACGGAAGAGGCGAACCTCGATAGCTGAGGCCTTTCAGACCTCGGTTTCGGTGTGGGCGTAGTACTCGTACGCAGACATCGCTTGGCCGGTCGGGCTCTTCCACTCGCGTTCTTCGGCGGGCAGCTTCCCGATCATCTTGGCCATCGCGCGAACGTGTTCGGCGACCGAACCGCAACAGGAGCCGATGTAGCGGACACCCGCATCGCGCGCATCGGCGGCGAACGCAGCCAGGTCCCCGCGAGCGAGGGTCTTCGCCGTGAGCCCGTACGGGAACTCCGGCCACGAAGTGAAGTCGGCCGCGTCATCGGTCGTCGCGTAGCCGACGGGTTGTGAGGCAACCGGGACGTTGCCGGCCACCGCCTCCACCATCTCGACGGCGATCGGGAGCTGCTGCGCCGGGCCGT
>VAYU01000062.1 GCA_005884925.1 Actinomycetota bacterium
CGGGAATTGCTGGAGCACTACATGCTCTCCAAGGATCCCGTGAAGAACTTCGAGCAGTACCTGAAGGACCAGCGCATCGTCACGGACGAGGACGTCGCGGAGATCCAGGCGCGGGTGGAGCGCGAGTTCGAGGAGGGTCACGAGTACGCCCTGGCGTCGCCGTTCCCCGAGCCCGGAGACGTCATCAAGGGCTGGTGGGTCGAGGACGGCTATTGGGTCGGGGAGCCCGGCCGCGCCGGCGGCACGGAGGCGAGCTGATGGCGACGCAGCAGGTGGAAGCCGGCGCGGCCGGCCACGGCGCCGAGCCGCGGGGCAAACGGAGCGAGGACGGGCAGGCCACCTACCTGATCGCCATCGCGGAGGCGCTCTGGGAGGAGGTGGAGCGCGACGATCGCGTCTTCATGCTCGGCGAGGACATCGGGGTCTACGGCGGCGCCTTCAAGGTCACGGAGGGGTTCATCGAGCGGTTCGGGCCCGAGCGCGTGATGGACACGCCCATCGCGGAAGAGACGATCGTCGGCATGTCCGTCGGCGCCGCCATGGAGGGTCTGCGTCCGGTGGCGGAGTTCCAATACGCCGATTTCATGTCCAGCGGCTTCGACGAGATCACGACCGTGCTCTCCCGGTACCACTACCGTGCCGGGGTACCGCTGCCGGTCGTCCTGCGCGGGCCGAGCGGGGGCGGGGTGCGCGCCTCGAGCTTCCACTCGATCAATCCCGAGCCGTGGTACGCGTACGCGGGCGGGATCAAGATCATGTGCCCGGCGTTCCCCTCCGACGCGAAAGGCTTGCTCAAGTCGGCGATCCGCGACGACAACCCGAGCCTGTTCCTCGAGCACAAATGGATCTATCGCCGGATCAAGGAACAGGTCTCCGAAGACCCTGAGTTCCTCGTTCCGATCGGATCGGCGGACGTCAAGCGCGAGGGTTCGGACGTGTCGATCATCACCTACGGCGCGATGGTGCACAAAGCGCTCGAGGCCGCGGAAGCGCTCGCGCATCGCGGCATCTCGGCGGAGATCGTCGATCTCCGCACCGTCTATCCGCTGGACGAAGAGACGATCCTGCGCTCGATCGAGAAGACGTCGCGGGCACTCGTCCTGTACGAGTCGTACCGGTTCCTCGGGATCGGGACGGAGGTCGCGGCCGTGATCGCGGAGAAGGCCTTCGAGCACCTGGACGCGCCCGTCGTGCGGCTGGCCCCACCCAACGTGCCCGTCCCGTTCTCGCCTCCACTGGAAGATGCGTTCCTGCCGCAGATCGCCGACATCGAGGCGGCCGTCGACCGGCTGGCCGGATGGTGAGGAGGACGAGGTGACTTCGATCCAGATGCCGCAGCTCGGCGAGACCATCGTCGAGGGGACGATCCTGAAGTGGCTGAAGCGGGAGGGAGACTCGGTCGATCGGGACGAGCCCTTGTTCGAGATCTCGACGGACAAGGTCGACACCGAGGTCCCCTCGCCCGTGGCGGGCACGGTCCGGAAGATCCTGGTCGACGAGGGCGCGACCGTTCCCGTCGGGACGCCCTTGATGGAGATCGAGGAGGCTGGGGCGCCTGCCGCTGATGCTGGCGGAGCCTCCGGTGGCGCGGCTTCCTCACCCCATCCGTCGGCCGCGGAGCCTGCGGGAGCTGCTCCGGAACCCTCCCAGACCGCGTCCTCCTCAGAGGGGTCGTCAGCCGCCCCACCTGCGGCCGCAGCGACTGCGGCTCCCCCACCCACGCCTGCGGCTCCGTCATCGGGGTCCGCGTTCGCAGATCCTCTCCCCCCTCGTCCGCCGATTGGCGAAGGAGCACGACCTCGACCTCGCGCAGATCCCGGGCACCGGGACCGGCGGAAGGATCACGAAAGCGGACGTGATGGCCGTCATCTCCTCCGGTGGCGCGCGGCCGGTCGCGCCCGCGACCGCGGGTGCGACCGCGCCGGCGATCGCGCCTGCGCAACCGATGCCCGCGCCGAGCGCGGGCATCGGCGAGGAGGTCGTTCCCATCTCGCACATCCGCCGGGCGATCGCCGAGCACATGCTCGCCTCCACCCAGGGAACGGCGCGGGCCTGGACGATGGTGGAGGTCAACGTCGACCACCTCGTCAAGCTGCGTGAGCGGGTCAAGGCCGCGTTCCAGGAACGCTACGGCATCAAGATCACCTACCTCCCCATGGTCGTGCGCGCCACCGTGGACGCACTGCTGGAGTACCCCGACGTCAACGCGCGGTTGGACGGCGAGAACATCGTTCGTCACCGCTTCGTGAACATGGGCATCGCGGTCAGCTACGACGCCGGGCTCATCGTCCCGGTCGTCAAAGGCGCCGACGGGATGAACACGATCGGGGTCGCCAGGTCGATCGCGGACCTGGCCGCACGTGCCCGCTCCCACCAGCTCACGCCCGACGAGGTGCAGGGGGCGACGTTCACGATCACCAACCCGGGCCCGTACGGATCCGTCGCGAGCGTCCCGATCATCAACCAGCCGAACGTCGGGATCCTGTCCTTCGACGCGATCGTGAAACGCCCGGTGGTGATCGAGGACGCCATCGCGATCCGGAGCATGGTCAACCTCTCGATGTCGTGGGACCACCGGGTGATCGACGGCGAGCTGGCCACACGGTTCCTCGCGCGCGTCAAGCAGAACCTCGAGAGCTGGGACTTCGCGGGGGACCTGGGCGTCTAAGGGCGCCCATCCCATGCCGGTGCCCGCCTGGTTGATCCGACCCGGAACGGTCCCGTACGACGTCGCGAACGCGGCGATGCATCGACTGGCGGAGCGACGGCTCGCCGGCGAGATCCCGGACACCGTCATCCTCCTCGAACACCCTCCCGTCTTCACCGCGGGACGTCGCGCCAAGATCGACGAGCTGCTGTGGTCTCCGGACGAGGTCGAAGCACGCGGCGGGCTGGTCCGCATGATCGACCGAGGAGGCTCGTTCACGTACCACGGTCCGGGGCAACTCGTCGGCTATCCGATCCTCGGGCTCGGATCCAGACCGGACGCTGTCGACTACCTCCGCCGGCTGGAGGAAGCGGTGATCGGCATCTGCGCGGACGTCGGGGTCGCGACCGAGCGGCGAGCCGACGTCCAGACCGGCGTGTGGGTCGGCGACGACAAGATCTGCGCGATCGGCGTCCGTCTGATGCGCGCGCGCGTCACGCTGCACGGGTTCGCCCTGAACTGCGAAACCGACCTCTCATGGTTCCGCGGCATCGTCGCCTGCGGCCTCCCAGGCCACGGCCAGACATCGCTCTCCGACCGGCTGGGCCGCCGCGTGGCGGTCGCCGATGTCCTGCCCTTCGCCGAACGGCACCTGGCTGAAGTGTTCGACCTCTCGTTCGAGCCCGCGCCCGGCGAGATCCTCTCGCCGTTCCAGGTTGCCGATGCCGTCTGAGGCGCGGGTCCATCCATCCGCACTCGCGTTCGAACGAGTGGTGGCCGACTACGAGCGAGGACGACCTGAGTTCCCCGATGCCGCCATCGGGTTCCTGGACGACCGGTTGGGCTTGGCTCCGGGACGGACGCTGCTGGAGTTGGGAGCGGGGACGGGCAAACTCACGCGCCTGCTGGCGCCTTCCGGGGTCCGCATCATCGCGGTCGAGCCGCTCGCCGCGATGCGAGGGGCCCTCGGCCGCAACCTCCCGGATGTGGAGGTGCTCGACGCCGTGGCCGAGGACCTGCCGCTCGGGCAAGGCTCGATCGATGCGGCGGTGGCCGCGCAAGCCTTCCACTGGTTCGATGGCGACCGTGCTCTCACCGAGCTGGCCCGCGTGCTGCTGCCCGCCGCGCCGATCGCCCTCGTGTGGAACGTCCGCGACGAGTCGGTCCCCTGGATCCGGGAGCTCACGGAGCTGATCGAGCCGTACCGCGGCGACACGCCGAGCCATCGTTCGCTCCGGTGGAAGGCCGCCTTCGACGCGAGCGACGCGTTCCTGCCGCCGGAGCTCACGTCGTTCCCGTACCTGCACGCCACGACGCGCGAGCGGATCGTGGCGCGCGTACTGTCGATCAGCTTCATCGCGACCCTCCCGGCTGAGGAGCGGGAGCGGGTCGCCGCTGGGGTCCGGCATCTCGTCCCGACGGACGAGGTCGCGTTCGCGTACCGGACGGACGTCTGGGTCAGCCGCGTGCGACCAGCGGCATGACCTGAGGTTCAAGCCTCGGCGACGATCGCGTAGCGAGGGCTTCTCATCAGCGCCCCGAGCGGCCACGCTTCCCGCTGTTCCGCGGCCCACTCGACGTCGAGGAGCCGCTCGAGCTGCACCGCTCGCCAGCCGGCCGCGAGCACAGCGTCCACGAATGGCGCCGGCGTCGTGGTAGCGCCGAGGGGAAGGAGGCGCACCACGTCCTCGGGATACGGCCCGTGGTGATCGTCCGCGTCCCTCCGGAACCGATGGAGCGCGCCGGCGACGGCGTCCTTCAGCTTGTGGAGCGGACCTTCCCCGCCCCACGAACCCTCGAAGAGGACGAGACGCCCGGAAGGCGCGACCTTGCGCCAGGCTCCGAAGGCCGCGACGGGGTCCGGAAGCGTCCACGCGACGTGTCGCTCGATCACCGCATCGAACGGGCCTTCGGGTGGCGACTCGGCCTTCGCGACCACGAACGAGATCGCCGCTCCTCGCTCCTCCGCCTTCACGCGCGCGCGGTCGAGCATCCCCTCCGAGAGGTCGAGCGCGGTCACCTCGTGACCGAGGTCGGCGGCGAGCAGCGAAAGGGAGCCGGTGCCGGCGCCCACGTCCAGGACCCGCGACGGCGGCGCCGGGAGAAGGCGGCGGAGCGCCGCCCTCCAGGCGGCCGCTTCCACGGGGTCCGAGATCGCGTGACCGACCGACCGGTCGTAGTGGCGCGCGTCCGCATCCCACCAGTCCCTGATCGAACCGTGCAGGTCGGGCATCGTCGGGCGGTCTCCTTCGGCCTCAGAACAACGCGGACGCCAGACGACGCCGGTACTCGGGGACGAGCTCGTGCTCGTCCCCGAGCACCGCGAATGCCGTGATCAAGGCCTGCCGGGCACCGTCACGGTCCTCGCCGAGCGCCGCCATCATGCCGGGGAGCGCGGCCGCCCAATCGCCGGCCGCCGCGAGACGCTTCGCGACCGCGAGCGTTCCGTCGCCCGGCTCCTCGGCCCAGTCGTGGACCTCGATCGCTGCACTGAGGTGTTCGGCTTCGGGCGCGGGGAGATGCTTCTCGACCAGCGTTCGGGCCTCCTCGAACTCGCCGCGGTCGATCAACAGTTCGGCGAGCCCCAGCGCTGCGTCCTCGTTGTCCGGGTCCTCGGCGAGCGCATCACGGAACCCGCGCTCCGCTCCAGCGGCGTCACCCGACTCGGCGGCCTGCTCGGCCTCCTTCGCGTCGAGCTCGGCTCCGGTCGGGAGGATCGAATCGATGAACCGGTTGACCTCCTCCTCGGGATAGGCGCCGATGAACATCGAGACCGGCTGGCCGTCGCGGAAGGCGACCACGGTCGGGATACCCTGGGAGCGGACCGCTTGGAGCAATGACTGACCGACGCCGTTCGCGTCGACGTCGAGCTTCGCGAGCAGGAACGCGCCTTCTCGCTCGGATGCGACCTTCTCCAGCATCGGGCCGAGCGTCCTGCAGGGACCGCACCACTCAGCCCAGAGATCGACGACGACGGGCCGGTCGCTCGAACCCTCGATCACCGTCCGTTCGAACGTCTCGTCCGTCACGTCGACGACATGTTCCATGGTCGTGCTCATGCTAAAAGAGTTCCTTCCCTTCGGATGACCGGGCGCCACGAGCAGCCCTTCAGTGGGAAACGCCTCGACCCGCCGGCGTTGTTCCCGCGACGCCGGCCCGCGACGCCGGCCCGCGACGCCGGGCAGAGGTCGGTCGTGCCTCCGGTGTAGACTCGCCGGCAGGGTGCGAGGAGGCACGACGTGTCCGCGCAGGTGACCGAGACGGCCCACGGGTCCCTGGGCCTCGCCGTCGACGATCTGCTGGCCATGCACCGGACCATGCTGACGGCTCGGCTGATCGACGAGGCCGCGCTCCGACAGAATCGGATGGGACGCGCTCCCTTCGTCGTCCCGGTCTCCGGCCACGAGGGCTGCCAGATCGGAACGGCCTGGCCGATGCGCAAGGGCACGGACATCTGGGTCCCCTACTACCGCGACCTCGGAGTGGTCTTGGTCGCGGGGATGACCCCCGAGCAGATCTTCCTCGGGGTGTTCTCGAAGGCGACGGATCCGACATCCGGCGGACGGCAGATGCCGAGCCACTGGAGCTCGAAGGAGCTCGGGATCGTGAGCCACTCCTCGCCGATCTCGACACAGGTGCCGCACGCGGCGGGGATCGCCTACGCCATGAAGTATCGGAACGAAGATGCCGTCGTCGCCAGCTGGTTCGGGGAGGGGGCAACCAGCGAGGGTGACTGGCACGAGGGCCTGAACATCGCCGCGATCCACCGCCTGCCGGTCGTGTTCGTCTGCGAGAACAACGAGTACGCGATCAGCGTGCCGCAGTCCAAGCAGATGGCCGTGGCGGACGTCGCGAGCCGCGCCGATGGGTACGGCATCCCGGGGTTCGTGGTCGATGGCAACGATGTCCTCGCCTGCTATCGCGTGATGAAGGATGCACACGAGCGTGCTCGCGCCGGCGAAGGACCGTCCCTGATCGAATGCAAGACGTACCGGTTCCTCCCCCACACCTCGGACGACGACGACAAGACCTACCGGTCACGCGAGGAGGTCGAGGAGCGCAAGCATCACGACCCCATCGAACGGTTCGCGACCTACCTCATCGACGCCGGCATCACCGATCGCGCCGCTCTGCAGACCGTTCAGGATGAGGTCAGGGCCCAGGTCGAGTCGGCGATCACGGCCGCCTGGGACGCACCAGATCCGGATCCATCGACGGCGACCCGTCATGTCTTCGCCGAGGACGACGCGTGACGGAGAAGAACCTCGTCACCGCGATCCGCGACACCCTCCACGACGAGATGGCGGCGGACGACCGCATCGTGCTGATCGGTCAGGACGTCGGCGCGCGTGGCGGCGTCTTCAAGGTCTCCGAGGGGTTCATGACCGAGTTCGGGGAGCAACGCGTGGTCGATGCGCCGCTGGCCGAGTCCGGCATCGTGGGGGTCGCCATCGGGATGGCGCTGCACGGGCTGCTGCCGATCGCCGAGATCGAATTCGCGGACTTCATCCATCCGGCGTTCGACCAGATCCTTTCCGAGGCGTCGCGCATGCGCTACCGGACCAACGGCGACTGGGGATGCCCGCTGGTCATCCGAGCGCCGTGCGGCGGCGGGATCCACGGCGCCCTCTACCACTCGCAATCGATCGAAGCGTTCTACTCGCACATCCCGGGCGTGAAGGTGGTGATGCCGTCGACCCCCGCCGATGCAGCAGGACTGCTGCACACCGCGATCGCCGACCCCGATCCCGTGTTGTTCCTCGAACACAAGAAGTGCTACCGGCTGATCAAGGGTGACGTTCCGGATGCCCCGCAGACGACCCCGATCGGTCTGGCCGACGTGAAACGCGAAGGCACGGACCTGACCGTCGTGAGCTACGGCTACGAGCTTCACCGCTGTCTGGATGCTGCCGCCCGGCTCGAGGAGGACGAAGGGATCCATGCCGAGGTCGTCGACGTGCGCACCCTCGCGCCCCTCGACATGGAGACGATCCTCGCATCGGTGCGCAAGACCGCCCGCGCGATGGTCGTGTACGAAGACAACCGGACCTACGGCGCCGGCGCCGAGATCGCCGCGACGATCGCCGAACGGGCCATGTTCGACCTGGACGCGCCGATCGTGCGGATCGGCGGCCCGGACATCCCGGCGATGCCCTTCGCGGCGGCGCTCGAGCACTACTACATGGAGCCCGAGCCGGATCACATCTTCGTCGGCATGCGCGACCTCGCGCACTTCTGACCCGCCCGCCAGGGTCAGCCCGGCCGCCTCCCCCGGAACGCTCCCGCCCGCGGATGGGAGGGCCCTCGGGGAGTTCAGACGTCTCCTTCGCCGCCCGATAACGGGTGGGACGTGCGCGAACGTGTGCGGCCCTCCAGTCCCCCTCGGCGGCCGAACGGGCGGCGCGACGTGCTCATCGTCGCGGTGGCCGTGGCCGTGCTCTTCGTCGTGGGCAGCGCCCTCGGCATCTTCGGGCGGCTGCAGGATCGTTTGGCGTCCGGGGGTCGCGGCGAGGCGCTCGGGCTGGCTCTCCTCGCGCTCATCGGCACGGCCGTCCTGGCGCTCCGCCGATCATCTCGCGCAGACCGGGAGCAGCGACTCCGGGAGACTGCCGACGCCCGCCTGCGGGCCTTGATCGAAGGGTCTCCCGCTGTCTCGTACAGCTGGGACCCGACGACGCACCACCACCTCTACGTGAGCCCGCAGGTGGAGCAGCTCCTCGGCGTCTCACCGGAGCGCTACGCCGACGAGTGGGTGGCCATGATCCACCCCGACGACCGTGAGGGGGTCCTGGCGTCGTCGGCGGATTCCGACGTCACCGGGGCGCGGTTCGTGGCCGAGTACCGCTCGTACCGGGCGGACGGGCAGCTCGTGTGGATCCGCGACGAGGCCAACTACGTCGCCTTCGGCGAAACAGGCCGTCCGACCCTGTCGCAGGGAGTGATGTACGACATCACGGCCCGGAAGGAGGCAGACGCTCGAGCGTTCACCGCCGAACGCCAGTTCCAGACGCTGGTCGAGCGGGTGCCCGCGATCGCCTACGTCTGGGACGCAGCGCACGCCCCGGGCGTCGCGCCCGCCACCTACATCAGCCCGCAGATCGAGCACGTGCTCGGATACGACGCGGCGGATTGGATGAACGACCCGGCCGCCTGGCACGATCACGCGCATCCCGACGACGCCGCGCGCGTGCTCGAAGCCTGGAGCGACGCCGTCGAGGAGCGCAGACCGTTCGTCGACGAGTATCGGATGCGCGCTGCCGACGGATCGTGGCGCTGGCTGCGGGACGAGGCCAATCCGGTCGCGGAGAACCCGGGGGGCAGTCTCATCTATCAGGGCGTGATGCTCGACATCACGGAGCGTCACGACGCCGAGGACCGGCTGCGTGAAGCGGAAGAACGGTGGCGCACCCTCCTGGAGGATCTCCCGGTGGTCGCCTACATGATCGAGTCGACGCGCGAAGGCGAGGTCGGCGAGCGGTGGGTCGGGCCCGGCATCGAGGCGCTCGTCGGCGTGAGCCCCGGTGACTGGCTCGGGGATCTGCAGACATGGACGAGGATGCTTCATCCGGACGATCGGGACGAGGTCCTCGACGAATGGGAGCGGACCGCCCACGTCGGCATGCCGTTCGACATGGAGTACCGGATGATCCACCGGGACGGACGGGTCATCTGGGTGCACGACCAGGCCGTCTCGGTGCTCACCGACGGCCGGTTCTACGCCGAAGGCGTGTTCTACGACGTGACGGCTCGGCGAACGGCCGAGCGCGCCCTCATACAGGCAGAGGATCGCTTCAGGAGCCTCGTGGAGCGGCTCCCTCAGATCGTCTACGTCGAAGACGCCCTCACCGGGGAGGACATCTACGTGAGTCCGCAGATCGAAGCGGTCTACGGGTACACGCCCGAGGAATGGACACGGGACACGGGGCTGTGGGAGAAGAGCATCCATCCGGATGATCGGGCCTGGGTGATGGCTGCCGATCACGAGGATACCGGTGACCGTTGGAGCGTCGATCACCGCTCGATCACGCGTGACGGCCGCGTGATCTGGATCCACAACGACGCCGAGCTGTTGCGCGACGGCGAGGGCAACCCCCTGTACTGGCAAGGCGTGATCTACGACATCACCGAACGCAAGCAGGCGGAGGAACGCCTCCGCGAGGCGGAGGAGCGGTACCGCACGCTCGTCGAGCAGCTTCCGGTGGCGATCTACACGGACGCGACGGACGATCTGAGCACCGCGCTCTACATCAGCCCGCAGTACGAACGGCTGACCGGCTACACCCCCGAACAACGCCTGATGGACCCCGGCCTGTGGGTCCGGATGCTCCACCCCGACGACCGCGAGCGCGTGCTCGTGGAGTCGAAGCGAACGAACCGAACGGGCGACCCCTTCGACGTCGAGTACCGGGTCGTCCGGGCCGACGGCACCATCACGTGGTTACACGACCACGCGATGGTGGTCGCCGGCCCGGACGGCAAGCGTCTGTGGCACGGGGTGCTCCAGGACATCACCGCGGAGAAGGCGGCCGAAGCGCAACTGCGGGAGGCGGAGGAGCGCTACCGGCAACTCGTCGAGGAGATCCCCGCCGTCACCTACCTCGATGAGTTCGACCCGGCCGACCCCGATCTCTGGCCGACGATCTACATCAGCCCGCAGGTCGAGACGATCCTCGGGTACACGCCCGAGGAGTGGAAGGCGAACCCGTGGATCTGGCAGGAGATGATCCATCCGGACGACCGCGAGCGGGTCGCCGAGGCGGAACGCCGCCACTACGTGGACGGCGAGCCGCTCGACGTGGAGCATCGCGTCACGGCGAAGGACGGCACGGTGTGGTGGTTACGCGACCAGGCCTCGATCGTTCGCGACGAGGATGGTCGGCCGCGGTTCAGCCACGGCTTCCTGATCGATGTCGGCGAGCGCAAGGCGGCCGAACAGGCGATGCACGACGCCGAGCGCCGGTACCGATCGCTGATCGAGACGCTGCCGTCGGTGACGTACATCGACACCTTGGGCGAGGACTCGATCCCCGTCTACGTCAGCCCGCAGGTCGCCACGATCTTCGGGTACGGACCCGATGAGTGGCGATCGATCGATCGGCTCTGGCGGAGCCGTCTGCACCCTGACGACCTCGAGCGGACGCTGGATGCGGTTCGGGCTCACGCCACGACCTTGGAACCGTTCGATGTCGAGTACCGGTTCCAACACCGGGACGGAACCTGGATGTGGGTCCGCGACCAAGCGGTCGTGATCCGCGACGAAGAGGGCACACCGTTGTTCTCCCAAGGGGTCATGCACGACGTCACCCGGGAGAAGACCGCCGAAGGAAGGCTCCGGGAAGCCGAGGAGCGCTACCGGGGCATCGTCGAGCACGTCCCTGCCGCGATCTATCTCGACCGGGCGGACGCCAGCATGGAGTCGGTCTACGTCAGCCCCCAGATCCTCGAGATCGCGGGTGTCACGCCCGAGCGATGGTTGCAGGACCCCGAGCTCTGGCTCCGTCTGATGGATCCGAGCGAACGCGATGCCGTCGGCGCCAGCTACACCCTCGCGGCGACCTCGGGGATGCCGTGGAGCGCCGAGTATCGCCTGCACACGCCCGACGGTCGCACGATCTGGGTGCACGACGAGACCACGTTCCTCCATGCCGACGACGGCACGCCGCTGTACCTGCAGGGCGTCATCTTCGACATCACGGAGCGCAAGCTGGCCGAGCAGGCCCTCCGCGAGAGCGAACAGCGGGAGCGGGACGCCGCCGAGCGGTTGCGCGCGCTCGACGAGATGAAGAACACCTTCCTCGCGGCGGTCTCCCACGAGCTGCGGAGCCCGCTGACGTCCATCCTCGGACTGTCCCTCACGCTCGAACGAACACCGGAGATGCCCGACGCCGACCGGGGGGATCTGCTCCGGCGATTGGCCCAGAACGCGTCGAAGCTCGACCGGCTGCTCAAGGACCTCCTGGACATCGACCGGCTCAACCGGGGGATCGTGGAGCCGCAGTACCGCGTCACCGACGTCGGTGCGCTCGCGCGACGGACCGTCGAGAGCCTCGACATCCTGACGGGAAGGGAGGTCGTCGCCGAGGCCGATGCGGTCGTGATCCCGGTCGACCCGGCAAAGGTGGAGCGGATCGTCGAGAACCTGCTCATGAACGCCGCACGGCACACGGCACCCGACCGGCGGATCTGGCTGAAGGTCATCGCGCGGGACGGCGGCGTCGCGCTCACGGTCGAGGACGACGGCCCAGGCGTTCCGGCTGAGATCCGCGGAGCGATCTTCGAGCCGTTCCGTCAGGGTCCGACCGCATCCCCGCACGCGCCCGGGACGGGGATCGGGCTCTCGCTCGTAGCCAGGTTCGCCCAGCTGCACGGTGGGCGCGCGTGGGTCGACGAGCGCGACGGCGGTGGAGCGTCGTTCCATGTCTTCCTCCCCGGGCAGCGTGATGGAACCCCGGTTCCCCCGGACGGCGGTGAGGACGAGGGCGAGGCGCAGCTGTCACGCGCCGACGTCGGCTGAACCTCACTGCTTCACCCTTGACCCGGCAGATGTAAGTCTGCTGGCACACCCGGGGTTCGCCGGTGCATCGCCAACCTGAACTGGCTCGTCGAGGGCCTGGCTGAGAAGCGCGAGCCCGGCGGGCCCGGGGCCTGCCGACTGGCGATAGGGCTATGCGCCTCGAGCGCCCATCAGTGAGCGACCGGCGAGCAGACCCCGAACCGGACCGGGTGCTTCCCCCGAGTGAAGGAGAGGAGCCAGATGGACGCTAGGCCATCTGTGGGTCCGCGTCACGCGGGCGTGGACTGGTCGTGGGACCGCCAAGCGGTGTGCGTGATCGACGAGGAGGGAGCGGTCCTGGATCGGTTCGATGTGAAGCACCAAGCTCGCGAGTTCACCGCGATGACCGAGCGGCTGCGCCGGTGGGGTGTGGAGCGCGTCGCGATCGAACGACCCGACGGGCCGGTCGTCCAAGCCCTGCTGGACGCAGACGTGCCGGTCGTGGTGATCTCCCCTCGGCAGGTTCGGGCGTTCCGGCTGCGTCACGGGACCGCGGGCAACAAGGACGACCGGTTCGACGCCTACGTGCTGGCCGATGCGGTTCGCACCGACGGGCACCGCATGGGATCGCTCGTGCCGGACCGAGATGACACCAGGGCGCTGCGTGCGCTCGTTCGAGCCCGCAAGGACCTCGTGGGGCACCGGATCGCGGTGCACAACCAGCTGCTCGCGAACCTGCAGCACGCGTTCCCTGGGGCCGTGGGGCTGTTCGCCCAGCTCGACAGCCCGATCTCGCTCACGTTCCTCGAGCGGTTCCCCACCGTCGATAAGGCGGCGTGGCTATCGGAACGGCGGCTCCAGGCGTGGCTGCGGTCGGTCGGCTACTGCGGGAACAAGACGCCGGCGAGCCTGATCGCGCACCTGCGGGAGGCTCCCGTGGGGCTCGAGGAAGAGGCCGGGGTCGGCCACGCGGTGGTGACGATCCAACTGGTGGGGTTGCAGCGCACGATCCGGGTCCAGATCGATGAGCTCGATCACCGGATCGCCGAGGCGCTCAACCTGCACCCCGACGGGGATATCTTCCGGTCGCTGCCGAGGGCGGGGACCAACCGGGCGGCGCTGCTGCTCGCGGAGATCGGCGATCGCCGTGGGCGGTTCCCTGACGAGGCCTCGCTTGCGGCGGCGGCGGGGGTGGCGCCGTCCACGCGCGCCTCGGGGAAGCGACACAGCGTGAGCTTCCGACGGGGGTGCGACAAGCACCTGCGCTCGGCGCTGGTCGACTTCGCCCAAGACAGCGTGAAGGCGAGTCCTTGGGCTCGCGACATCTACGACCGAGCGCGTTCGCGCGGATGCAGGCACCCGCACGCGGTCCGGATCGTAGCTAGAGCATGGGTCCGCGTGATCTGGAGGTGTTGGACACAGGGCGTTCCTTACGACCCGACCATCCATGGCGGCCTGAACAAGCTTGAGGCCGCCTGACAGGTTGACATAGGGCTCTCAGCCCGACGGCGTCCGGTCGCACTCGAGGTGCTGGACCACTTCGTCGTAGGCGCCGCCGAGGCGGCGCGCGGGCGCGGCCGCCTCGGCGGCGGCCTCCGAGAAGGGATCGTCGTCGCCGATCCCGTCCAAGACATCCCGGTAGTCGTCGCGCGCGTCCGAGAGGGCTTTGCCCATCGCGTCGGGGACCGCGTCGGATCCGTCGACCGCCCCGATCGTGCTGGCGAGCTTCTCGATGTCGCCGCGGACCTCGCCCACCGTCGCGTCGGTGTTCGGCGCCTCGAGGGAGCTCACCGTCGCTCGGAGGTTCCGCAGGTCCTCACAGAGCGACGCGGCCTGTGCGTGATCCGAACCGTTGCAACCCGTCGCCGCGAGCGCGACGGCGGCCATGAGCGCTGCGGCGCGGAGGGTCGGTGACACGGCCCGAGCGTACACTCGGCTCGATGGCCGAACGCGACCACAACCCGTCGGGCCGTCGTCTGCACCTGCCCATCGTCGGGGTGACGAACGGGCCCGGGGTGAACGCGCGCGGCTCCCGCAAGCCGCCGTGGCTCAAGGTCCGGCTCGCGACGGGGCCCAACTACGCCGAGCTCAAGGGACTGATGCGCGACGCGTCGTTGCACACCGTGTGCGAGGAGGCGATGTGCCCCAACATCGGGGAGTGCTGGGAGGAGCGCGAGGCGACCTTCCTGATCCTCGGAGTCAAGTGCACGCGTCGATGCGGGTTCTGCGACGTGATGACCGCGAAGCCCGACCCGGTCGACGAGGATGAGCCTCGCCGGCTCGCTGAAGCCGTCCGAGCGATGGGGTTGCGCCACGTCGTCCTCACCGGTGTCGCGCGGGACGATCTGCCCGATGGCGGCGCGGCGGTGTGGGCGGCCGCGGTTCGTGCGATCAAGGAAGCGGTGCGGGGGATCGGCACCGAGGTGCTCCCCTCGGATTTCAAGGGCGGCACGGACGATATCGCGACCGTCCTGGATGCCGGGCCGGACGTGTTCGCCCACAACCTCGAGACGGTTCGCCGTCTGCACGATCGGATCCGGCCGGCGTTCGGCTACGACCGCACGCTGGACGTGCTGCGGTTCGCGAAGGGCCATCGTCCCGGGCAGGTCACGAAGTCGAACCTGATCCTGGGGATGGGCGAGCGACCGGACGAGGTCGCCAGCGCGATGCGCGACCTGGTGGATGCCGGCGTCGACATCCTCACGATGGGTCAGTACCTCCAGCCGACGACCTACCACCTCCCGGTGGACCGCTGGGTGACGCCCGAGGAGTTCGAGGAGCACAAGCGGGTCGGCGAAGAGCTCGGGATCGTGCACGTGGAGGCGGGGCCGTTGGTTCGATCCAGCTACCACGCGGGTGCGCAGCTGCGACGGGCATCGACGATCGGTGTCGCGCTGCCGACCGGCTGACCGACCGGCGACCGGGCGGTCTCAGGTGGCGTCGGCCACCGCGGTTCGGAGGCGCGCGAACGCGTCGGCCAGATCGGGCAGCTGATGATGAGCGTTCAGGCCGCTCGGGTTCGGGAGCACCCACAAGCCTGCGCCCTCGAAGCGTTCGTCCTGCAGGCCGAGCGAAGCCTTCGAGCGCTCGAAGCCGGTGCGATACGCCGTCACGCCGAGGATGGCGACGGCGGCGGGACGGAACCGCCTGATCTTCGTTCCGAGCGCTCGGCGCCCTTCCCGGAGCTCGGCCGCCGAGAGCTCCGCAGCGGTGGCTGTCGGCCGGCCGACGATGTTCGTGATACCGATCCCGATGCTCAGGAGCTCCCGGTCGTCGGAGGGTACCCAGATGCGATCGGTGATCCCGGCCAGGTAGAGCGCCTTCCAGAACCGGTTGCCGGGCCGGGCGAAATGGTGCCCGACGGCCGCGGAGAAGAGCCCGGGGTTGATGCCGACGAACACGATCACCAGCCCGGGACCGAGCACGTCGGGCACCGACCGGCTCCGTGCCGCCTCGAGCTCGTCGCGGGTGGGCACGGTCGGCATCGGCCGAGCGTATCCGTGATGTGGAGGAGCCGGCCTGTAAGCCGGATCCTGTGCGCGGCGCTGATGCGCCGCCGGCGACCATCTCTCTCGGTCGAGCGCTCGCGCGCCCGCCGCGTCGCGGTTCGCCCGCGCCGTGCGGCTACCCGGGAGCTCGGGCGGGCCGCCCTCGAACGCTCCCTGCTCGCCTTGCTCCGGACGGGGGTTGCCGAGCCGCGACGGTCGCCCGCCGCGCTGGTGGGCTCTTACCCCACCGTTTCACCCTTACCTCGGCGCCGGAGCGCCGGGGCGGTCTGCTTTCTGTTGCCCCTTCGCGAGGTCGCCCCCGCCTGGCTCTCGCCAGCGTCCTGCCCTGTGGAGTCCGGACTTTCCTCGCCCCGGTCCGGTGATGGACGCAGGGCGCGGCCGCCCGGCCGGCTCCTCCGACCCTGACGGTACCGCGTCAGCGGCCGCGAGAGGCGAGCCACGCGTCGACCCCTTCGTTGGCGAGCCGGTCCGCCTCGGTGTTCCGCTCGCGCGGGACGTGCTCGTACCGGATCCGTTCGAACCCCGACGCGAGCTGCCGCAGCTTCCGGTGGAGCGGCTGCAGGTGGGAGGTCTTGACCTTGTAGACGCCGGTGAGCTGGTTGATCAGGAGCTGGCTATCCGACCGCAGCAGCACGTCTGTGGCGCCAAGCTCACGGGCACGCTCGAGTCCGAGGATCGCGGCCGTGTATTCGGCCACGTTGTTCGTGGTCTCCCCGAGCCCCTGGGAGATCTCCGCGGCGATCTCGCCGTCGGGCGTCGTGAGCTGCGATCCGGCTCCGGCCGGACCCGGGTTTCCGCGCGCAGCACCGTCGCACCAGACGATCAGCCTGGTCACAGCACGAGGATCCGTCGGCAGTACTCGCAGCGAGCGATCCCCTCGGTCCGCTTGACGCGGTCGAGCTCCACCGACGAGAGCTTCTCGTGACATCCCTGGCACACGCCGTCGATGAGGGCGACGGCCGCGACCCCCTTCTTCTGCGGCCGCAGATCCTCGTACAGCTCGAAGAGCTCCGGGTCGATCCCGGATGCCAGTCGCGCTCGCTCCTCGCGGCGTGTCACCAGCTCTGCGCCGACCGACTCCAGTTCGCGCGTCGCGTTCCCCGCCACGTGGTCGACGGCGCTTCGGAGCTCGGTCGCACGCTCCTCCGCTTCCTTCGCCCGTCGTTCGACGTCCTCGCGCCGCTCGAGCACGACCAGCAGCTCGTCCTCACGCTCGGACCTCCGCTTCTTGAGGTTGTCCACCTCGTGTTGGATCGATCCGAGCTCCCTCGCGTTCGCGACGGCCCCGCCGTAGAGACGGCTCTCCTCGTCGGCGGCCTTGCGCGTGAGCGAATCGATCTCGTGCTCGAGCTTGGCGCCGTCGCGATCGAACGTATCGATCGCGAGGCGCAGCTCGCCGAGCTCGCGCTCGGCGAGCTCCGCCTGGCCGCGCGCCGCTGCGAGCTCACCCTCGCCTTCCAGTGCCCGCTTGCGGGCATCGAGCCGATCGATCGCGGTATCGATCGCTTGGAGGTCGAGCAATCCCGAGGGGGTCCCCATCGGCTGCGGAGCCTAGCTGATGGAGGCCGATACGACGGCGTTACGCAGGCGGCATCGGCGGCGGCGGTGGTGCCGTCGCGGCCGGGGACGCGACCGGACCTCGGTAGGTCGACGAGCCGAAAGCCAGGATCATCAGGAAGATCCAGCTGAGGAAGAGCAGCCCGAGCGTGAAGCCGACACCGTGACCGAAGTTCTCGGAAAGGTCGTTCAGCACGATGATGAGGATGACGATGTTCACGATCGGGACGAACAACAAGACGATCGACCACGCGGGCCGCCCGACGACCTCCAGGAGCACGATCGTGCTGTAGATCGGGATGAACGCTGCCCAAGCCGGTTTGCCGGCTTCGTGAAGATCCCGTCGTAGTGGATCACCAACAAGACGTAGATGATGAGGAACCACAGGAAGAAGGGACCGCCCGACGTGCCGTTGTTGCCGTGATCGGTCGCTTGCACGAACATCCCGTGTCCCCTCGGCCCGGTCGACGGCGTGAGCGTCGCACCGCTGGTAGGACGAAACAACGACCTCAGTCGTTGGCCGCTCGAGGCTGACGGTAGGCTTCGGCCGGATGGAAGCCGAGCTTGCGGAGAAGGTGGCCCTCGTCACCGGAGCCGGCTCCCCCACCGGGATCGGGTTCGCAACGGCGAAGATCCTGGGGCGGGAGGGAGCCGCGGTCGCGCTCTGCTCGACCACGGAGCGGATCCACGAACGCGCGGCGGAGTTACACAGCGCCGGCACGCGGGCCGCAGGATTCGTCGCCGACCTGACGGACCGCGGGCAGGTGCGTGAGATGGTCGACGCCGTGATCGAGGCGTTCGGCCGGATCGACG
The DNA here is from genome assembly GCA_005884925.1 of Actinomycetota bacterium. Lineage (GTDB taxonomy): Bacteria > Actinomycetota > UBA4738 > UBA4738 > HRBIN12 > AC-51. Next base: position 18,020 of record VAYU01000062.1, read on the forward strand.
TGCTCGTCAACAACGCCGGCATGGTGCACGTCGGGATGGACGGACAGCCCGGCGGGCCCTTCCTCGAGCTCTCGGATGCGGCCTGGGACCTCGATCTGCGGCTCAACCTGGACACGGCCTACGCGGTCACGCGCGCCGCCGTCCCCGGGATGGTCCATCGCGGCTGGGGTCGCGTGGTGATGGTCTCTTCGGTCACAGGGTCGATCGCGACCGATCTCGGTTCGGCCGGCTACGCGGCGGCGAAGGCCGGCATGGATGGGTTGATGCGAACCGTCGCGCTCGAGGTCGGCCATGCGGGCGTCACGGTCAACTCCGTCGCCCCCGGGTGGATCGCCACGGGCTCGCAACTCCCGGAGGAAGCAGCGGCGGGCGTGCATACGCCGATCGGGCGCTCCGGAACGCCCGATGAGGTGGCCGAGGTGATCGCCTTCCTCGCCAGCGAGCGTGCGAGTTACGTGACCGGCACGCTCATCGTGGTCGACGGCGGCAACACGATCCAGGAGACGAAGGGAACCTGAGCGCTCGGGGCCCGAGCTCGGCGCGGGCCGAGCCCCAAGCCCCCGTGGCTATGCTCGGCGCGTGCAGCCACCTCGTCTGCGAACGATCGTGCTGACCGCGGTCACGCTCGTCATCGTCCTCACCTGCATCCGCTTGGGCCTCTGGCAGCTCCACCGCCTGGACGGACGGAAGGAGGCGAACGCCGAGATCTCGGCCGCGGAGGCGGCGCCTCCTCGCCCGTTGCCCGTGCTGCTCGCCGGAACGAACGACCCAACGTCGCTCCGCTTCCGCCCCACCGTCACCACCGGGACCTACGACCCGGCCCACGAGGTGCTCTTGTACGGGCGATCCTCGGTGCAGGGCGAACCCGGCGATCAGGTGTTGACGCCGCTGCGGCTCGCCGACGGGAGGGGCCTCGTGGTCGATCGCGGCTGGATCCCGCTGGATCAGGGTGTCCCCGTCACGGGCGAGGCCTCCGCGCCGACCGGCACCGTCACGGTCGCGGGCGTCCTGTTCCCGCCGGACGCCGTCGCGGTCCCGACCGGAACCCCATCGCCCGTGGAGCGGATCACGAAGGTCGATCTGGGGCAGATCGGGGCGCAGCTCCCCTATCCGGTCCTGCCGGTCTACCTGCTCCTGCAGACCCAACGCCCGCCGCAGCAGGGGGCCCTGCCCGAACCGCCGCCCCTTCCACCGCTCACGAACGGGCCCCACCTGTCCTACGCGTTCCAATGGTTCTCGTTCGCGACGATCGCGATCGTCGGGTACGTCGTGCTGGTGGGGCGCGACCGCCGCGACGAGGTCGCGGCGGTCCGGCCCCACCCAGGAGAGGAGGTCTGAATGGGCTGCCTGTTCGCGATCCTCGCGCTCATCACGCCCCGGTTCGTGGTCTTCGTGCTGTGGATCTTCACCGATTACCTCTCCACGGCCTACGGGACGTGGTTCTGGCCGACGCTCGGGTTCTTCGTCGCGCCGACCACGACGCTTGCCTACGCCGTGGCGCGCAACGATCTCTCGACCGCGACCGGCGCGATCACCGCGGCCGGCACCCTCGTGATCCTCGTCGGGGTCCTGATCGACATCGGGCTGATCGGCGGAGGCGCTCGAGGCCGGCGCTCGTGAGCGAACGTCTGACGGGAATACGTGAGGCCCGGCGCGCCGTTCCGCGAGGCACAGACCGAACGGAGGCTCCGCGATGCCCGCACTGACGCCCGCCGACACCACGATCCTTCCCCGCGTCGATCCGGCCGACGGCGAGCCGGCACGCCCCGTCGTCGACGTTGTCGACGCGCCGTCGTTCCTCGAAGGGGAGGGGTTCAAGGTGCGGCGAGCGACCGCCGGCATCAACCTCAGCCTCGCCGATCCGTTCCTGATGCTCGACCACATGGGAGCGGTGGAATACGCGCCCGGCGAGGCCAAGGGAGCGCCCGACCATCCCCACCGCGGGTTCGAAACCGTGACCTACATGATGGACGGGAAGATCCGCCACCGTGACTCCTACGGCGGGGGCGGGATCATCACCGACGGGGCCACGCAGTGGATGACGGCGGGCTCCGGCGTCGTCCACAGCGAGATGCCGACGGAGGATCTGTTGCAGGGAGGCGGACTCTTCCACGGCGTGCAGCTGTGGGTGAATCTCCCGGCCGCACAGAAGTGGATGCCGCCGGCCTACCAGGACCTCGAACCCGCACAGGTCGGGCTCGTGACGTCCCAGGACGCGGGGGCGGTCGTCCGGCTGATCGCCGGCGACCTCGGCGGGATGAGCGGCCCCGGCGCGACGCGGACGCCGATCACCTATGCCCACGCGACCCTGGCCCCCGGCGCTCGACTGCGGACGAGATGGCGCCCCGAGTTCAACGCGCTCGCGTACGTGCTGTCCGGGCGTGGGAACGTCGGCGCCGAGCGCCGCCCCATCCACGAGGGTCAGCTCGCCGTGTTCGGCAGCGGTGCCGCGATCGAGCTCGGGTCCGACGCCACGCAGGACGAGAAGGATCGCGCAGGGGTGGAGGTCCTGTTGCTCGGTGGCTTGCCGATCCGCGAGCAGGTCTCCTGGTACGGGCCCTTCGTGATGAACACGAAGGAAGAGATCATCGAGGCGATCGAGGACTACCAGGCCGGCCGGATGGGATCGATCCCGCCCGGGCTCAGCAGGACCTGATCTCAGAAGCGATTGCGCATCGACTCGGCGGCCGTCTCGAGATACTCCTCGAGCGCCCGCCGGATATCCGGCTCCGGGTCCAACGACGCGACGGCCGCGCGCATGTGGGTGAGCCAGTGGTCTCGCTCCTCCGGACCGATCGCGAATGGAGCGTGACGCATCCGGAGCCTCGGGTGTCCTCGCTCGTCGGAGTAGGTCGTCGGTCCGCCCCAGTACTGGGCGAGGAACAGCGACAGATGGCGGCGCGCGGCACCGAGATCCTCCGGGTGGGGATACAGGCGCAGCAACACCGGATCGGCCGCGACGCCCTCGTAGAACCGGTCGACGAGCCGCTCGAAGAAGGGCAACCCGCCCACCCGTTCGTACACGTGCAGGGCTGGGACGGACATGGAGCGAGTGTACGGACGTCCTCGGCGCACTCGTGCGAGGATGAACCTTCGCCGCCGAGGGAGGGTGCCATGAGCGAGAGCATCTACCGGGTCACCGAGGTGATCGGGACGAGCACCGAGTCGTGGGAGGACGCCGCCAAACACGCGGTGGAGACCGCGTCGGCCACGCTGCGGGACCTCCGGATCGGCGAGGTCGTCAAGCTGGATGTCACGATCGACGACGGGCACGTGACGCACTACCGCGCCAGGGTCGCCATCTCGTTCAAGTACGAGCACGGCAACTAGTTCCCGGCCGTCGACGGCCGAGGCGATGTCCCCTGAACGGCGCCTCCGGCGCCGATCGCGGACCGAGACCATCGACGGATTGCGCGGCCCAGATCGCTCGGGGACACTGGTGCATCTTCCGTCCCGAGGGGCTCGGACCGATGCACAACTGGGTGAAGCGGCGCGGCGTAGCCTTGCTCGCGACCGCGGGACTCCTAGCGGTCCCGATCGCGGCGCCGGCCGCCGCGGCCCCTCACGGCGCACATCATGCGGCCGCGCACGGCCACGCCCTCGTCGATCGGAACGGTGACCACCTCTCGGACGGGCTCGATGCGAAGCTGACGCACGCGAACCCCGCGACGCGGATCGATGTCGTCGCCACGTTCACCGACCGCGGCTCGATGCGGGGCGCTCGCCGGCAGCTCGGGCGCGTGGACACGATGTTCTCGTTGATCCCCGGGTTCGCCGCCCGTCTCACCCCGGGGCAGATCCGATCGATGGCCCACCGCCCGGGGATGCTGCGCGTGGAGCAGAACTTCACGATCCACGCGCTCGATGACGCGGCCAACCGCGACTTCGGGGTCACGTCCGCGCAGAACACCTTCTCGGCGACCGGCGTGGGGACGGAGGTCTGCGTCGTCGACACCGGCGTCGACCCGAACCACGAGCAGCTCGACTCGAAGGCGCCGATCCCATGGGTCGACTACATCAACGGCAAGCCCAGCCCGTACGACGACTACGGCCACGGGACGAGTGTTGCGTCGATCGCCGTCGGCGACGGCATCGGCGGTCCGACCGCGGGGCTGATGAAGGGGGTCGCTCCGGCGGCCGATCTGTCGGCGGCCAAGGTCCTCGACGCGACCGGATCGGGCGACGATTCCTTCGGCATCCTCGGGATCCAGTGGTGCGCGAATCGGGCCAGCGTCGACGTGATCTCGCTCAGCCTCGGCTCCGACGTCCCGAGCGACGGCCTGGACGGGCTCTCCCAGGCGGTGGACGCCGCGGTCCTCGACAAGGGGAAGATCGTCGTCGCGGCGGCGGGGAACGCCGGCGACTTCCCCGGCACGATCGCCTCACCCGGTTCGGCGGTCGAGGCGATCACGGTCGGCGCGACCGCCGACTGGTCCGCGCCTGTCAGCGCGCCGTACCACGCCGAGGGCCCCTACCTCGCGCCGTTCTCGAGCCGTGGTCCGACCCTGGACAACCGGACGAAGCCCGACATCGTGGCGCCGGGCGTGAACATCGGCTCCGCCGCGGCCGGCTCCGCGTCCGGCTACGTCGCGGGCCCGCAGGGCACCGGCACCTCATTCGCGACGCCGTTCGTGTCGGGTCTCGCGGCCCTGCTCCGACAGAAGCAACCGACGTGGACCCAGGCGAACGTGCGGGCCGACATCGAAGGCACCGCCTTCGATGTCGGCCCTCCGGGCAAGGACAACGAGTGGGGCGCCGGCCTGCTCGACGGCTACGAGGCCGTCGCGCAGGCCGCCGGCGCTACCGGCCAGACGCCCTTCCCCTCCTACCAGCGCCTCACCGGCTCGGTCCCCAACTTCGGAACGACCACCGAGACGTTCACGCTCGGAGCCGGGGACCTCGGAGCGCCGATCGCCGCGACGATCACGGTCGACGGCGCGCCGTACTGCGTGCTCGACGTCGGGCCTCTCGGATGCTTCCTCTTCGAGTGGAACCCGGACCTCGATGCGTGGTTGGTCGACCCGAACGGAGCAGAGCTCGACGCCAGCACGTGCGCCGCCGGGGACGAGTGCGGTCTCGGCCGGCAGGAGACGTTGCACGCGATGCCGACGGTCGCCGGCACCTACTCGATCCGGATCGAGCCGTTCCCTGGCGATCCGAACTTCCCGACGGACCACGACGGCGCGGGCGGATCCTTCGCGATCGACCTCTTCCACGGACCGGTCAGCGGCGGGTCGCCTCCGCCTCCTCCTCCACCGCCCAACGTGCACGTCGGAGATCTGGACGATACGAGTGCGCTGCTCGCCACAGGATGGCGCGCACAGGCGCGGATCCTGGTCGAGAACCAAGACCGCGCCAGCGTCGCGGGCGCCATCGTGACCGGGAAGTGGCCGAACGGCACGACCGGCACGTGCACGGCCAACATCAACGGCCTCTGCCGGATCGGCCGGAAGCTCGCGAGGTCCAAGCTCTCGATCGTGTTCACCGTCACGAAGGTCGTCTCGGCCGCCGGCGCCTACAAGCCGGCGGCCAACCACGATCCGGACGGCGACAGCAACGGAACGAGGATCACGCTCGTCAAGCCGTAGCGGGCACCCGAGCGCAACGCAGCCCGACGTCGGTTCGGGCGTACGCTTCCGCCATGGCCGTCCGAACCCGCCATTCTGGCCGTCGCGGACGGATCCGCGGGTTCGGCTATTTCTCACGTCTGGGCCCCGCCTTCATCACGGGCGCCGCCGACGACGATCCGTCGGGAATCGGCACGTACTCGCAGGTCGGCGCGGCGTTCGGCTTTGGCCTCCTGTGGATGTCGGTCGTGACACTGCCGCTCGCGGCCGGGGTCCAAGAGCTTGCCGCCCGATTCGGGCTCGCGACGGGACATGGGCTCGCCTCCTGCATCGCCCGCCGCTACTCGCGCGGCGTTCTCATCGGGGCGGTCGCGCTGGTGGCCACGGCGAACCTCTTCAACATCGGCGCCGATCTCGGAGCGATGGCCTCCTCGGTGCGCCTGCTCGTTCGCGTCCCCTATACGGCCGTGATCGTTGCGATGACCGCCGTGATGCTCGCCCTCGAGATCGCGGTCCCCTACCGGACGTACTCCCGCGTTCTCCGGTGGCTCACGCTCTCGCTCGGGGCGTACGTCGGCGTCTTGTTCGTCATCGACGTCGACTGGGCAGGGGTGCTTCGGGCAACGTTCGTCCCGTCGGCGACGATGAACCGAGCAGAGCTCGGCGCGATCATCGCCGTCTTGGGAACCACGATCTCGCCCTACCTGTTCTTCTGGCAAGCGAGCGAAGAGGTTGAAGAGGAGGAGCAGTTGGGGACCAAGCCCGGCGTGCTGCTGGATCGGCGTCACGTGCGTGCGATGCGTGGGGACGTCGCGGCGGGCATGACCTCGGCCGTCTTCGTGATGTTCGCGATCATGGTGGCGTCGGCATCAACCCTGCACGCGGCCCGGATCACCAACGTCCACACCGCAGCTGAGGCGGCGAGTGCGCTCGAACCCGTGGCCGGGCGCTTCGCGAGTCTGCTCTTCACCCTCGGGATCGTCGGGACCGGGATGCTCGCCGTCCCCGTGCTGGCCGGCTCGACCGCGTATGCGCTCGCGGACGCCTTCGGCTGGGAGGAGGGACTGGGCAAGACCTTCAGGCAGGCGCGTGGCTTCTACTCGGTGATCGCGGGGGCGATGGTCGTGGGCCTGGCTATGGACTTCGCAGGTATCGACCCGATCCGAGGTCTCTACCTCCCGGCGATCTTGAACGGCCTCGCCGCACCGCCCCTGATCCTGCTGATGCTCTTCCTCGGCAACGATCCAGGGACGATGGGCAGTTGGCGCTCCGGCTGGGTGTCGAACGCGCTCGTGGGGCTGGCGCTCCTGGCGATGGTGCTGGCGCCGATCGCGTATCTCCTCTCCTGATCCCGTCTGTTGGTCCGGCGGTATCGTTCGCGGCCTCGGTCCCCCCCCAAGACCCCTCCCAGACGGTCTGGACCCACAAGAACGTGGTGGCCGACAGCCCTGGCGCGGGTGGCCTGGGCTCCTCAGCCAACCAGTTCTCGGTCCCGGTCGTCGAGAAGAACGGGGCGCTTGACATCGCTTACGTCCTCGAGGAGTGCAACACGTCGCTCGATCACGGTCTGCGGTTCAAGAAGTCCACGAACGGGAGCGCGAGCTTCTCGTCCGCCGTCAAGGTCAACAAGGCCGGGCAGTGGGCCGACAACCCGGACCTGGGGGACCAGATCCCGAACACGCATTTCCGCACGCCGAACACCGTCGCATTGGCCTACAGCGGGGTGACGGGGACCCTCGCGTTCGTCTACACGAACTACATCCGGGGGCAAGGGAACGGCGACATCGACGTGAGCCTGTCGCACGACGGCGGGATGACGTGGTCGAACGCGATCCCGATCAGCCTGAGCAACGGCACCCCCGCGAGGAACAACCAGTTCTTCCCGTGGATCGCGGCTGACCAGAGCGGTCGATCCGTGGCGATGTGGCTGGTTCTTCGCCGCTGGTGCGTTCATCGGCGACTACAACGGGCTCGCGGCGAACGACAACGTCGTCCATCCGACATGGACCGGCGGCCGCGCCAGCGACATAGCGGTGACGGTCGGAGAGACCGACGTCTTCACCGACGTCGAGGTCCGCACCTAGTTCCTCCACTCGGGTGTGAGGAACGGCTGAACGGGGCGGCCCGCGAGGGTCGCCCCGTTCATCCATCGCGCGGATCAGGGGATGAGGTCGGAGAGATCGATGCCGCCGAAGCCCCACCCGCCGGCGTCGTCCTGTTTGAGCGCGGTGTCGAGCGCAGCTGCCGATGCCACGAGCAAGAAGCGCAGGTCCGGTGACGTCGGCCCGGTGATCTCCAGGACGTAATGATCGGCCGTCGTGAACCCCTCGCGTAGGAAGCCGGCCCACGTCTTGGTCACGCGCGCGATCTCCGTCCCGCCCGCGTCATGGATCGCGAAATCCCACGAGCGCCAGTTCTCCGCGTCGATCGATCCGAGCGGTTCGTCGGCCGGTCCCCGGAGGGCGAACCGCTTCTTGCCGATCACGTTCTCCTGCACGATGGCTCCGCGGGCCGTTCCGCCCGCGTCGCGGATCTGCAACGTGGACTTGAAGATCTTCGCGGGACGGACGATCTCAAGCAGCTTCGTCCCGTCGGCCTCATAGACGGAGAGCCGGTGCGTCAAGAACTGATCCACGTCGCTCACGAGGCGGAGCAGCTTCTTCGCCTTCGACTGACCCTCCTCGCGGATCGCCCCGACCTCTTCGCCCTCCGGATCGAGGATCCGGTACTCGTTGGTCATCTCGATCAGCTTGGCTTTCTGGCTGATCACGAGGACGTCGCGCTGAAGCAGGCTCGTCATGCGGTCATCCTAGCCCTGCCGACATCGTCGCTCGAAAAGCAGGCGCTCACGGAGATCGAGCGGATCCTGCGACCTGGCGGGCGGGTCTCGATGGCCGATCTGACGGTCGAGGGAGAACTACCGCCGAAGATCGCGAACAACCACAGCGCCTTGGCCGGGCGTTCGCGTTTACGGGCTCGCTAGAACGTCCTTGAGCTGGGAGACGATCTCTGCCGGCTTTACGTACATGACGCCGCCGTGCTCCATGGCGCCGTAGTCCCTCACCCAATCGATCTTTCCGTCGGATCCGACGAGGAAGAACGTGTGGCCTGGCTCATTCGTCGCCATCATCCAAGCGGGGGTCCCGTACTTCAGCCAGACCGTGTTACCTATGTCCGAGAGCATCGGAACCGTCACATCCAGTGCGCCGCCTTCTTTCTGCCAGGCGGTCACCGGATCCGGCGAGATCGCGAGCAGCTCGATACCGAGTCTCTTGAACGCTTCGTCGTTCTGCAGGTCGACCACCTGCTGCATGCAGCCACCTCAGCCAGGGCCCATGCTGAAGTAGAGCAACACGGGCTTCCCCACGTAGTCGGACAGCGAAACGGTGCCGCCGCTCGCGGACCTGAGCGAGAACGTGGGGGCAGTGTCCCCGACGGCGATCGGGGTCGCCTCCGAGCTCGACGAACTGGTCTGCCGTGTACACCCCGCTCCCACGAACGAGAAGGCGATGGCCGCGGCGACCAACATCTGTCGTTTCATGCGTTCGCTCCCTCCGGTGGTCCGATCGAGATAGGTGCGTCGAAGGCGGAGTACCGCTGGTTCATGAAATGGCCCTGGGCACGCATCTCGCTGCGTCGAACGAGCCCCGTCGGATCGACCCACAAACGGAACCAATAGGCGGCGCTTCCAAGCGGTCCGTAGAACGAGAGGATCGTGGTGTCTACCCCATCGACGTGTGCTGTGCCGACTATCCGGGGATCGATGATGCGGTCCGGCACATAATCCCAGACGAACGAGAGCACCGGGAAAGGTGGTTCCCCGCGGTCCACGATCCAGCCAGCACGCGGCGCCCTTTCGATGTACTCGGTCCCCCCCGTCCACACGATCTTGAAGCCGCCTGTCGAACGAGCCCGCATCTGGTCCGGAGCGCGACACATGTACACCGTGCGCAGCGTGTCGGTTCCGGAGTCGAGGGATTGGTTCAGTTGATAGGACGTCAGTGCGTGCATGCGTTGCTCCGCTTTCGCGAGGAGCTGTGCTCCGTCGGCGGCTGGCAGCGTTGGCACGTTGAAGGATGCGACGCTGATCCCTGAGCCGCCGACGCGCACCTGGATACGGTCCCCGCCAGACAGATCCACGGCCGCCCGGCGGCACGCTGTCCCGCACGTATCGAGCGCGACGCTTCGCTCGTCGATCGACAGATCGACGGGGACAGCTCGCTCGCCTCGAAGCGGCAGCACGTAGACGAAGAGGTCGTTCCGACCCGGCTCGCCGGGACTAAGCGTGAGACCCACGAGTGTCGTCCCGGCGCGGCCTCCGAGCGTGAGATCGCCCGCCTCGGGCAGGCCCGGTCCCTGAGCCGCCATGCCGACGGCTTTCTCGGCCTCGCTCGATCGAGCCGGAGGCAGCGGGTACGCGGCGAGGAGCACGGCTGCTGCGGTGACCCCGAGCACCAAAGCAGACTCGAGCCTCGGTGCGACGAGCCGGCGCCGCCAGGCGAGCACGGACAGTGCCACCATCACGACGACGAACAGGCTCTTCACGAGAAGCGTCACACCGTACGAAGAGGCGAATACCTCGTGGACCGAGCCGACCTCCTGCGCTCCTCGAAGAAGGCCGGCCATCGCGGTGAGCGTGAACGCCCCCAGCGCAACGGGCGTGAATCGTCGGAGCAGGGAGCGGCCCTCCACGCTTGACCAGCCACCCGGCGGGTGTTGCAACGCGAGGGCGAGGACTCCGCCCGCCCAGACCGCTGCCGCTCCGACGTGCACCGCCTCGATGGAGACGCCCCACGGCACGGCCTCGGCGTGTCCCGCTGCGGCGAGCGCAACGATCGAAGCCGCCACCGCCCACGCCGTGGACCTCGAGCGCCGCCGAGCCAGCAACGATGCGAAGAGCTCGAGCGCCGGGCGGATCAAGCGCGCGACGCCGGACACGCCCGTCGTGAGGTAGGACGCGACGGCGCCCGGTGAGACACCGCGGGCCGCGGAGATCGCTTCCGCCGACACGACCGCGATCCCCGCGGCGGCGGCGACCGTGAGCGGAACGACAGGACGCGAACGGACCCAACCGAGCGGAGGTTCCCGCCGCGCCAACCACCCGAGCAGCAGGAGCCCGGTCGTGAGGAAGAGCCCGAGGTCCTCGACGGCGCGGGCGATCGAGATCAGTAGATCGGTCGTCCGAGGTGATGTGGAGACACCTTCGTCTGTCTGGGGATCGACCGGCACCCCAACCCCGAACGCGAAGGATCCGGACAAGGTGTGGCCATCCAGGAGGCTGACCGTGGTCCACGAGACCCGATACTCCCCGGGGGTATCCGTCGCGAGCTGCACCGCGATCTCCTCCGGACCGACGACCGTGCCGCTCACATCGCTCCCACCCGGTGTGCTTACCGACGCGCCAGAGAGCCGAACGTTCACAGGCTCGGAGAACCGCATCGTCACGGCGCCCGGAGCCGAAGCCAGTTCGGCGCCCGGCTCCGGGGTCGACGAAAGGAGACCGGCGTGGGCGAACGCGGCCATCGGGAGCGCCAGCGGGAGTCCCGTCGCGATCGCGAGCGCGAGGAGGATGCGCCTGGCGTTCGTCAGCCGGCGCCCGGGCACCAACATCACCCCGTGGCACCCGGGCCGGTCGGCGGCGCAATCGTGATCGGCGCGTCGAAGTCGTAATACCGGTGGTCCATGAAGTGTCCGGGGGCCCGCATCTGCGCACGATGGACGAACCCTTTGGCGTCGACCCAGAGGTCGAACCAGACGGGCAGCTCCTGGTCTCCGCCGGCGAACGCGATCTCCGTGCTCGGCATCCCATCGACCACGGCGCTCCCGACGATCCGCACGTCCCGGTACGGCTTGAACGAATCCCAGATATAGGTCGGAACCGGCAGGAATGGCGTTCCCTTCTCGACCTGCCAGCTACCGTTGTCCTCTCGCAGGTACCTCGTGTCGCCGATCCATACCGTTCGGCCCGAGCTGCCGGGCTCGCGGACTTGCGACTCGAACGAGTTGGGCGCCGCGAAGGCATAGGTCGAGTCAACGGTCGTCCCGAGCCCCGACGTGAGGGTCTCGTCGAGCCGATAGGTCGTCAGGGCGCCCATCGTTGTTTGCATCTTCTTCAGCAGAAGCTCACCTGAGGGCGCGGGGAGGTTGGGGATGCGGAAGACCGCACGGCCACCCGCGGGTGTGCCGACGTCGACCGTGACACGATCACCTCCGCGCAGCTTCGCCCGGCCCTTCCGACACGTGTCGGCGCATCGTGTGAGCGTGATGGGTTCGCCGTTCACGGTTGCCTTGACTGGAATGGCGGCAGTCGCGGCGGGACCATCCAGGCTCTGGACGTAGATCGTCATCTCGTTCGAACCGGGCGCTCCTGGCGAGAGGGTGAGACCGACGAGCACGGGCCCGGCGTGCGCCCCAAGCGTGAGGGCGCCACTGGCGGGGATGGGCGCGGCCGAGGTGGGGGCGAGCGTGTGGCCCACGGCTGCTTCGACCTGTCGGGCGGGAGGGAGCGGGAAGGCGGATAGAAGGGCCGCCGCCCCGATCACGAGCGCAGTGGCCAACGCTTCGCCCTTGGGAAAGATGGCGATCCTGCGCCAGGCGAGCACCGAGGCTTGGACCATCGTGAGCACCAGGAGGATCTTCACAACGAGGACCAGCCCGTAGAGGGAGCCGAACAGCCGGGCCCAGCCACCCACCTCCTGGACGCCGCGGATCGCGCCCGTGCCGACCGTAAACGCGAAGGAGGCCAGTCCGACGGGCGTGAACCGATCGAGGAGCGTGCGGCCCCCTTCGCCGAGCCACCGATCGGGAGGTCGCAGCAGCGCCAGGGCCAGGATCCCGCCTGCCCAGAGTCCGGCCGAAAGGACATGGACGGCCTCGACCGTCACACCCCACGCGCGGGGCTGGATCGCGGCGGCATGTCCCGCGGCCGCCAGCGCGATGGTCGCCGCGACAGCCAGCGGCGCCTGAGCACGAGTCCATCGCCACGCGGCGAGGATCCCGACACCCTCGAGGACCACCCTCGCGAGTCGAGAGCATCCCGGTAGTCCGGTGGTGAGGTACGCGACGACGGCTCCGACCCCTAGGGACGGCGCCGCGCGAAGCGCTTCGCCCAGGGTGACCGCGACGCCCCCGGCGAAAGCAAGAGCGAACACGAGAAGGGTCGGCGTCCTGACCCACGTGATCGGCGGATCCCTCCGTGCGAGGCGACCGAGGAGCAGGAGGCCGATGACCAGGAGCAGGCTCGTGTCCTCGACGAGGCGTCCGACCGCGATCAGTAGATCCCAGCCGGTCGGCGCATCGGTCGTCCCGCTCACCGCGCCGGCGCCTGGCGAGACACCGACCCCGAACCGGAACGAACCGGAGAGCGTGTGCCCGTCGACCAGGCTGACGGTCGTCCAGTCGACCTCGTACACGCCGGGCTGCCCCGACGTGAGATCGACGACCATCCCGTCGTCTCCGACGACGTTGCCTGCCACCGACGACCCATCGGGCGTTCGGACGGCGACCCGCGACAGGCGCGCGTTCAGAGGCTCGGAGAACGTGACGCTGACCTGACCGGGGGCGCTGCCCAGGATCGCTCCGGGCTGCGGCGTCGAAGAAACGAACCCGGCGTGCGCGGATGCGGTCGCCGGCAGGATCACAACCATGATCGCACCGAGCACGAGGGCGCGTCGCAGGCGCCGGATCATGCCCTTCCCCCGACGGTTCATAGCGGTGGCCATCCCTCCCGAGCGAATATCCGGATGAGTGGTGTAAAGAGCCGGACCCACTGTCCGGCGATCATCAGCACACCCATCAGGATGAGGACTCCCCCACCGACGAGCTCGATCGCCCATCCGTGCCTGCGGAGCCACGCGAAGAGCTTCCCGGTCCTTGCCACCGCGAACGCAAGCAGCAGGAACGGGACACCGAGGCCCAGGGAGTAGACGAACAGCAGGGCTGCCCCGCGCCACGCGCCGTCTACGGTTGCCGCAGCCGCCAGGATGGCGGCCAGCACGGGCCCTACGCACGGTGTCCATCCGATCGCGAACGCCATGCCGAGCGGCATCGCACCCGCAGGGCCGGACTGGACCCTGGTCAGGTCGAGTCGCCGCTCCCGATAAAGGATGGGCACCCGCAGGACCCTCATCGTCGCGAGTCCCATGACGATCACGAAGACCCCGGCGATCCTCATGAAGATCAACCGGTGGAAGAGGATCAGCGAACCGAGACCGGACGCCGCTGCCCCCATGAGCGTGAACGTGACGACGAACCCGGCGACGAACAAGCTCGCGGCGAGCATCGTGCGGCTCCTGAGGAGGATGGCCTTCGGACGTGTCGTGGCCACGCCGCTCACGTACGACACGTAGCCGGGCATCAGCGGGAGGCAGCACGGGGAGGAGAACGAGATCAGGCCCGCGACGAACGCCAGGGCGAAGGGTCCGAGGACGCTCATGCGCTCGGTCCTTGAACCACGGTCTCGAGGGTCGATCGCAGGATGTCCGCGTTCAGGTACCCAACGAACCGATACCGTAGTTGGCCTTGCGCATCGATCACGAAGGTGGTCGGCATCCCGAACAGACCGTAGGGCGCGGCTAGCCTTCCGCTGGCGTCGGTGACGCTCGGGTAACCGAGACGGAACTCGGAGACGAACGCTCGGCCCGCCGCATCGTCGTCACGCTCGTCGACCCCGACGAAGCGCACGCCCTTGGATCGATAATCCTGCCAGGTCTGCTCCAGGCCCGGTGCCTCGATCCGGCACGGGGCACACCACGAGCCCCAGAAGTTGAGGACCGCAACGTGACCTCGTAAGGAAGAAAGCGTGATCGGCCTTCCGCCTTGCAATGAGGGAAGCGTGAAGTCCGGTGCTGACCCCTGTTGGATCTCCGCCTTTGCTTGGTAGTCGGCGACGCTGAACCCGAGCACGCCCTGCGTCTGGCGGGACCTGTACTCGGCCGCCGCGATCCCGACGATGAGGGAGAAGACCGACAAAATGACGAGCCAGATGACGACCCCCCTCGTTCTCGCGTTCATGACGTGATCACGGGAGCACCGATCCGACGAAGAAGACTCTGCCGGCCCGCCAGCTACCGGTCGGCCCGCACAGAAGGCTCAGGGTCCGCCTCGCTCGACATGCTCGACTCGGACTCCGGTGATGTGGGCGGATCGTGTTTCCCGGACATCATCCGGACGCACACGACCATCGTTCCGGCGCATAGGAGAGCCGGCAGGAAGGGCAGGAGCGTTCGCACGTTCTCCTCCTTATGATCGAGAGAGAGGCCGCGCGGTGGCGCAACCTCAAGGGCCGATCAGAAGGAGCGGGGTGGACGGTCGAGACGGCGAACGACGATGAACCCGGGCGATCCAGCGACCTCCGAGATGAGGCCGGACAACATCGTTATGGCGAAGATCAGGACCGCCGCAGCGAGGATCGCGCACGACGATACGAGCATAGGGACTCCCGCCGTCGGGCACTCAGGACAACCACCCATCGCGAGGCTGATCCCTAGGGGGATGATCAGGATGAACAACAGGAGGACAACCGCGACCATCGTCAGCTTCCTTGTCACGATCCCAACGTAACACCGCCGGTCTGTTTCGTAGTCGAGACTCACCGACAGGACTTCTCGTCGGGAGACTTACTCGACCCGGCCCTCGCGATAAGGGGGAGGCCGGCTGGCACCCGGAACTGGCACCATCCTGCGCTCCGCGAGCGACCGCCGGAAAAGCGAAGTAGACACTGGTGCGCGCACAGAGCCGGTGGGCGCTGAGGGGCTCGAACCCCCCGTCCTTCGCCTTGTAAGGGCGAGACGGAGCTGCTGGTCAGGCGCTTGAGCAGGCATTCCGGAGTTTGACCCGAGTACCCGTGAATACCTGGGAGTACCTGCGAGTTGTTATGCGGTCGTTACGCGCGGAGGAACCCAGATCGTGGGCCACCTCAGCGTCTCCGCCTGACTGACTCTTGGGCAATCGCATCCGAGCCTCGAACTGTAGGTGCTTGTCCTGAGGCCCCCACGCCGACATGTCACGCCGCTTGCTCCAGGGAGGCCGGACCGTTCACGTTCCTGGCTGGCACATCGGAGTGTGGAGCCACGATCGGCAGCCAGAACACCGCTCAGCTTCGCCGATCTCTCAAGGGCACGGCGCGCCGGCGCCGCACAGCACCAAGTCTTCCTCTTGCCCCACGAACGTAACGAGCTGTGATCGAGGGACGTATGACAACCCGCCTTCGGCTTCGAATGACGGGACGGGAGGAAGCGAGGAACGGTAGGTGACACACCCGCCACGGACCTCGATCGCCTGGATCGCCGGGTCGTCACTCATCACGGGGCAGGTCGGGGTCAGGGTCACGTCGACGACCGGGGTCCCGCCACCCTGGCCGAGCTGCAACTGGACGCCGGCGCCCCCTCCCCCACCCATCACCAAGAGCTCGAACGTCGCACGGCCGCGCACGATCGTGGCTCCCGCGAGGCTCCACCCGAAGGGAAGCGACCGGATGCACGGCAGCTGCTCGGCGGTGGGCACGGCTTGCGCCATCAGGATCATCGTGCGGTTCGTCTCGCATGAGGGCGTCGAGACATCGCCTCGGCTCGGGAAGAACAGCGAGAGGCTGAAGGCGCCGGCGGCGAACACCACGAGCAACGTGAGGAGGATCAGCCCGATCCGCCTGAAGCTCCAGCGTTGGATCGTCACAGGCCGACGCTCCGGCACGAGCGAGCGGAACTGTTCGAGCAGGTCGCGTCCATCTCGCTTCGTGAAGTTGCGGAGCTGCGTCGAGCTCGCCACGCCGCGCGTCGCGGCGAACGCTTCGGACAGTTCTTCGGACGTGAAGTACGCGAGGGCCATCTCGTACACGGTCTGCGCGTCCGAGCGGAGCGCGAGCACGAGCATCATGTTCCCGAGGTCGACGGCTTGCCGCCACGGGGACGGCCGGACCTGCACGAAGAAGACATCGATCAACCGGAGATGGCCCTCCTGCACCATCAGGTTCGCCGGCTTGATGTCGCGGTGTGCCAGGCCGACGTCCCACATCCGCCTGATCATCGCGAGCCCCTCGTCGACCACCTGCTCATCGATGTCGACGTCTCCTATCTCTTCGGCTCCATCGAAGAACTCCATCGCGATGAGGTATTCGCTTTCAGGGGTGATCTCGACGATGCCGAGCGGCGCCGGTGTCGGGAACCCGTACTCACCCAGGAGCCGGAGCGTGTAGTCCTCGTACTCGACGAATCGCCTGACCGTCTTGAACGGCGTCTCGTCCTCGAGCCGCCCGTAGAGCATCAGCCGGCCGAGCTTGTACCAGCGGTCGGCACGGACGTGGTTCTTCGCGTACAGCTTCGCGAACATCGACCGCTCAACGCCTTCCTCGTCCCTGACGAGGAGCTTCAGCGGGGTCGACCCACCGGAGCCCTCGAGCCCGACGAGCTTCATCTCGAGGATGGTGAACCCGAGCTGCTCCTGCATCGCCCGCCGTATCGCCTCGCCCCGGCGGCCACCGACATCCAGGTGCGCCGACTTGCCGCGCTGTCCGTACCGCACAGGGAAGACGTCGCTCGGGGTGAAGGCGCGGAACAGCGCCACCGGGATCGCCACGCCGAGGATGACCGCGAACGCGAGATCAGTCGGGTGATCGACGCCGAGGTAGATGCGGTTCAGCGCCACCCCGGCGAGGATGGCGACGATCGCGAGCTTCGCATACCAACGCGGGCGGCCGGGAACCACCAGCATGTAGATGAACCCCATGAGCACGGCGGCGAGCGCCGCGACAGGCTGTGACGGCGACGAGAACCCCTCCCAGTGACCGATCGCGGTAACGCCGTAGGGACGCGGGCGCGCGGCCGTGATGTAGAGGCCCGGGAGGACGATCTCGAGCACGGCGAGGCTCACGAGGAAAACCACCAGATGCCTCCATCGACGGAAGGCGACGGCAAGCGCCACGGTGAGGAGTCCAAGGATCGCGAGCCCCCACTTCGATCCGACCGAGTTGAGGTTGTTGGTCAGCGAGTCCAGCCGCGGGGTCCGCGCCGACGTGACGAACCGGATGATCGGGGTGTCGAGACGATCGAGCGGACCGGTCGTGGAGTGGAGCCAGACGACGCCCGAGACCACGATGACGACGACAGCCGCGAGCCAGAGCACGCCGGTCAGGCCGATCTTCTTGGGCAGGGGCGGCGGCGCTCCCGTCGGCCGGCGCTGCCGGTGGTGCACCTCCGGCACGACCACGACGCGTTCGGCAGACGCTGCTGCGTGTGGCGGTCTGTCCACAGAAGGACCACTCATGAGACGGTCGGATGCTCAACAACCATTGCAGGTTGGTCTGACCCCATCTCCTTCCTCTCGACACCGACGATCAGGTTCGCGGCACCCCCAACGACAAGACCAAGACCGACACCGCCCAGGACGTCGAGCGGCGCGTGTGCCCCCAGGTAGATCCGGGCGAACCCGACAAGGGCAAGGACAGCCCAGGGCAGGACCTTCCATCTCCCGCGCAGGTAAGGGGTGAGCACCAATGCCAACCCCGTGACGAGAACGACGTGTCCCGAGACGAACGCAACGCCCGTGGTGGGCGTGTTCCCACGCACGATCGCGTCAGGGATCGTCGTCCCAGGCCGCGAGCGCTGGATGAAGTGCCAGACGATCCTCTCCGCGGCCAGCTTCCCCACCGTGACGAGGATCGCGGCAAGCGCGAGGCGCCATCTCCGGAATACAGCGGCGCCCACCGCCACGATCGGTCCAACCGCGAGGACACCCAGGAACTGAGCGAGCTTCATCGGCGATGAAAGGATGTCGGGCAACCCGTTGATCCAGTGGAACACCTTCTGCTCGAGGGAGCTCGTCGTCCCGTTGTGGACGATCAAGGCACAGATGAGGAAGACCCCGAGCCCGACGGCGCAGACGATCCAGTCGATAGACCGCCTTTCGACAGTGACGCGTTCGTGACCGGGTGCAGGATCGACATGCGTCTCAGCCACAGCGCACCCTACGGTTCATCGGAAATGCTTCCTCGAAGGCCCGGCTGGTCGGACTGGTGCGGGACGGATGCCAGGGCTCAAGAGCACAGCTGAGATCTGCGGACGTCTCGGCCTCATCCACGACCTCCCGCCATCATGCACGGCCTTCCTGCGACGCTACTCCTCCAGCCTCCGCATGTCAGAGGATCTGAACGGTGACAGTCGTCCGAGCCGGACCGCACGCATCCCTCAGGTCGCGAAGTAGATCTTCACGCGCTCGCCCTGCGCCGCCGCATCCTCAGCGCGCCGCCAGTCGGACTTGACGCGCCAGATGATGTAGGTGAAGCCGCCGATCGGGATCTGGACCACGTACGTTAGCGCGCGGAACAGCAGGACCGCCGCAACGATCTGGGCCTTCTCCGCACTGTCGAAGGCGGTCAGCCCCCCTATGTATCCGAGGTCGATCACGCCGACCGCGCCGGGGGTGATCGGGACCGCCGACAGCAGGCGGGAGAACGCGAACACCGCGAACGCCTCGGCGGTCGACACCTCCTGCTCGGAGATGCCCATGTGTCGCAAAGACATGAGCAGCACGATGAACAATGCCGACTGGCTCAAGACCGTCGTCCAGCTCAGCCGGAACCACCGGTGTTCGACCAGCGCGATCGTGTCCCGCCGGAAGCGTGCAGCGCCATCGCCCCACGTCGTGACCGGCGGCTTGCGCAATAGGCGCCGGAACCAGGAAGCCACGCGACCGAGCCAGTTCCCGATCTTGATCGCGAACGCCTCGCTCCGGAACAGAAGCGTGAATAGGCCGACCGCGACACTTAACACGACGAGGCCGAGGATCGCAGCGAGGATGTACGTTGGCGTCAGGTGCCCGCTGAGTGCGAGGAACACGAGCGCGAGCATCGGAAGCCCGAGCTTGGTGAAGATGTTCCAGATACCTGTCACGCCGACGTACAAGGCCACGCTCGTTCCCGTGAACCCCCAGGAGTCGAGGATGGCGTAGGTCAGCCCGATCGCGACGGCGCCGCCCGCCGGAAGCGTGTTCGCGACCGACGTCGTCGTCTGCGTGAGGACCGCGGCCTTCCCGATGCCAAGACCCGGAAGGGCGGCCTGGTTCGCCCACCAGTAGGTGACGAGGTTGAAGAGAGTCGCGGCGACGAGCGACCACGTCTCGAGAGGGGTGAGCGTCTTGATCGCCGCCCACACGTCCCGGTAGTTCGCGAACTTCGGGATCGCCCACGTGAAGATCGCGATGACGATGATCAGCGAAACGATGTAGCCGAAGATCTTCTTCCACCCGAGAGGTTTCCGGGTTCGCTCGGCCGTGTGGGCCGCCTCCACCGTGCGACCCTACTCCTCGCCAAGCGAGGACGGCACGGCCGGGCGTTCGTGCCTCCGGTCTCCTTAGACGGCGTTTCCGTCTCGAACGGCGCAGAGCAAGACTCGTGGTGCCCCGCTGCATCGTGCGACGCAGCCATCGTCAGCGTCGAAGAGAGAGCTTGGTTCGGCCCGGGAGATCAGGGATCGTGCGCACTCGCTGGTTTGCGCGCGCCGAGCAGCAGGATCACTGCCGACGCCACCAGTACCCCTAGTGCCGCCCCGCCGATCAGGTCGAGCGGCAAATGGGCCGCGAGGTACATGCGGACGACCGGGACCACGATCGCCAGAGCTATGGCGACGATCCGCCAGGGTCGCCCCAACCAGGCCAGGACGATGATCGTGATCGCCCATGCCACCGCGGCATGGCCAGAGGGGAACCCGAGGCTTTCCGGCGAGAACGACTCCCGCTCCACGACGCCCTCCACGAGGGCCGAGGGACGGCCTCGATCCACGTACTCCTTGATGATCTTGGCCAGCACGTAGACCGTCACTCCGCTGATCGCGAGCGCCGCGGCAAGGACCCACTTCCGAAAGGCAAGAGCGACGGCGGTCGCGATGGGGATCGTGATCGCGGTCCCGTATTGGTTGAGCACCCACAGGAACGGGCGAAGGCTGCCGGGCAAACCGTTGATCGCTTGGAAGATGCCAACCTCCCACCCGTATACACCGCGTTTGGCGAGGAGGGCGCTGCCCACGAGCACCGCTGCTCCCAACACCGTCAGCGTGATATCGAGCGTCCGCCCTCGCATCACCTTCGCGTAGGAAGGAACCCCCTCGGGTGAAGGCGTCGGCTGATCCCGCCCGCTTGTCATCCATCCGAGGCTAGGGACGTGACGGCGTCCAAGCAAGCGCCGGCAACCTATCCTCAGTACAAGCCTCCTCCTCCGCCTCCACTGTGAGCGAAGAACAGGAGATACACGATCAGGTAGACGATCGCACCAGCGATCGCGTAGATCGCCAGCCACTTCTTCCAAGTCCTGCGACTGTACCCGGTGCTCTTCTGCATCGTCGCCACCTCCTGCGTCATCGGGGTGGACCCTTCCACCCACACCGGGTACTACGGGCCGCATGCCCGCTCAGATCATGTGTCGTTCGTCACGTCCCCCCACGCGGGACACGGAGCGTGGGCGGGTACGCAAGACGCGTCCTGAACCGCCGCCTCTTGGTGGGCGCTGAGGGACTCGAACCCCCGACCTTCGCCTTGTAAGGGCGACGCTCTTCCAGCTGAGCTAAGCGCCCGCGCGTGCGGTTGCCGTGTGACCGCACGCGCGGCACACCACGTCGCCGAGCTGTAACGACAGGCGCGTCGCACCGCACGCTTCGCACCGGTCCAGACCGTCAGTCCATCCCGATTCGCGCTGGCACTCGGGACACACCAGCACCTGTCGTCCGCCCACGACCGCTCGAGCCCACGGCACCGAACGTTTGTCGGGATCGTAGGTGGGACGGCCGCAGCGCCAACACGCCGGTCGATCGCTCGGCTCGTGGGGTCCGTCGGACGGCCTCACGGCTCGCAAGGATACGCTTCGCGGCGCGGCTAGACTGCTCGCCGCCAAAACCAGATCGAGGACTGGATGAGCGAACCAACGACCCCGTTCCGAGCGAAGGGCCTGTTCGCCGGTCTCACGACCGACGACGTCGAGGGCATCGTGCGGGTCGGAGAACCGGTCACGTTCGAGCCCGACCACGCGATCTTCGAGTCCGGCGACGGCGGCGACGCGATGTACGTGATCACCGAAGGCGAGGCTCGTGTCGAGGTCGGCGGCCGCTCCCATGTCCTGGGACCCGGTGACGTCTTCGGAGAGATGGCCCTGCTCGCCCCCGGGAAGCGGATGGCGACGGTCCGTGCCGTCTCGGCGGTCGCCGCCTTGCGCGTCCCGGCCGAAGCGTTCCAGACGTTCCTGCTCCAGCATCCGGCCGTCGGGATCTCGATCATGAAGCAGCTCGTGCTTCGGCTCCGAGAGGTCGAACAACGCATCGAAGCCTGGATGGCCTGACGAGCCGCTCGTCGTCGCAGGTCAGAGCACCCGCAAGCGAGTTCCCGCGAGAAGTCGCACAATCGCACTGTTCGTGGGTGCCTTCCCTCGCCCGCGGATAGACCTTCCCAGGGCGAGCGAAGCCACCGCCTGAGCCGAGCAGGAGGTGGTGTCGATGGTTATGACGCGGTCCGACCGGGAGAACCGGCGGGCCCAAGATGGCTTCGTCATGGACTGCCCGGTCTGTGGCGCGTATCTCCGATGGGTGCACCTGGAGCCGTCGTCGCACGGATCCAAGTGCACGTTCTGCGGAACGACGGTCGTGCCGACGCGACCCGACGGGTTCCGCGATCTCGACGAGCGTCTGGTCGAGGTCGAGGACCTGGGGTTGATCAGTGAGCAGCTCGAGGATCCGCCTTCCCTCCTCGGGCCGATCCCTGAGCGTCGGCGAGTGCCGGGCTGGTTGTTCGCCCTCGTGTCGATCATCGCGATCGTCGGGTTCGGGGCATGGCGGCTCGCCACGTCGCCGTCCGCACCGGCTGCGCCGATCCATGTCGCCGCCTCGCCGTCGGTCCCGGTGCACACGCCTCCGGCATCGAAGGGAGAACCGGGCCAGCCGTCCGCGACCCGGATCACCGCGACGATGGGGTTCGACACCCCGACGTGGATCCAGGTCACCGGCGACGGACGGCTGCTGACGTCGCAGACGTATCCACCACAGCGGCTCGTCTTCCACGCGAAGCACGACCTGCTGGTGTGGTTGGGGCATGGCAGCGGCGTCACGCTGACGGTGGACGGGAAGAGCGTGAGCCTGGGATCCAACAGCACGAAGCTCAGCGTCATGCTCCGGGACGGACACGTTTCGATCACGCAGAGGTGAGGATCAGGTCGCGTCGTACACGACGAGACCCGCTGCGACCGTCATCGCCACGCGCGTCGTGGCGATCCGGTTCGCCGGGCCGTCGAACGGGTTGCGGTCGAGCACGGCCAGGTCGGCTCGCTTCCCGGGCTGGATGGAGCCGGCATCATCGTCGTGGTTCACGAACGCCGACCCGCGGGTGAAGGCCGCGAGGGCGGCGTTCAGGTCGATACCTTGTGCTGCAACGAGAACCGGGCCTTCTGACGAACCCGGAGCGCGTCTCGTCACGGCGACCTCCATCTGCAAGAACGGATCCGGGGTCGAGACCGGCCAATCGCTCCCGAAGGCCAGCATGGCGCCGGTCCGCTGCAGGTCGCCGATCGGGTAGAGGCGGTCGGCCCGGTCGCCGACGCGCGGTTTCGTCATCGTCTCGATCAGCGGATCGGGCTGTGCCCAGAACGGCTGCATGTTCGCGACGGCGCCGACCTCTCGGAGTCGCGGGACATCCGCGGGATCCGGCACCTGGAGATGGGCGATGTGATGCCGCAGGTCGTTCGCTCCGTTCGCACGACGCGCCGTCTCGAGCGCGTCCAAAGCGCTTCGGACCGCGCTGTCACCGAGCGCGTGTTGATGCACTTGGAACCCCAGGGAGTCGAGCCGTCCCACCGCTTCGTTCAGAACCTCCGCATCGACGAACTGGATCCCTCGGTCGTGCTCCTGCCCGAAGGTTCCCTCGTACGGCGCCAGCATCGACGCCGTGCATGTCTCGGGACAGCCGTCCAACATGATCTTGACGGTCGAGGCATGAACGTTGCCGCCACTCCCCCACGCACGCCGGTCCACGAACCCTTCGATCTGCTCCACCCCGCGATGCCGGTCCCACCAGAGAGCGGTGACGACGCGGGCGTGGAGCTCGCCCCCGTCGTCGAGTGTTCGGTAGGCGCGGAGGAGATCGGACTCGACCCATGCGTCCTGCCATCCGGTGATCCCGAGAGCGTGCAACCGGTCCTGCGCCACGCGGATCGCAGCCCGCCAGTCGTCGAGGGAAGCGCGCGGCACCACCTCCGACCAGAAGGAGTACGCCGCGCCCTCCTGCAGGCAGCCCGTCGGCATGCCATCGGCATCGCGCACGTAGTAGCCATCCCAGGGGTCGGTCGTCGACGAGGTGATCGCACCGGCCTCGAGCGCCTTCGTGTTGACCCACGCCGCGTGCGTGTCGGCGTTCATCAGGAAGACCGGCCTGTCCGCGACGACGACATCGAGGTCTGCAGCCCGCGGACCACCGGTCGCCTGGAATACCGGGTTGGACCAGCCACCTCCCACGATCCACGGGAAGTCGGGATGCTCGCCTGCGAACGTCGCGATCCGCTCGAGGTACGCGTCCCTCGTCGCCAGATCATCGAGGTTGACGTTCAGGAGGATCCGGCCGGCGAACGCCGCGTGGACGTGCGCGTCCTGGAACCCGGGCACGATGCAGGCGCCGCGGACGACCTCGTCCGCGGCGCCGACCCGATCGCGCACCTCATCCTCGGTGCCGACCGCGACGATCCGGTCGCCCTCGATCGCGACCGCTCGCGCCCGCCGCCCCGACGCATCGACCGGGCAGACGTCGCCGACGAGCACCAGGTCCGCACCGCTCACGGGCGCGGACGCTACCACCCGTCGTGATGCCGCTCAGCGGATCACGATGCTGCCGTGCATCCCGTAGGCGTAATGCCCCGGGAGATGGCATGCGAACTGGAGATGGCCGCCGGGTGTCGTCGGGAACGTGTACGTCGTCTCGGCCGTGGTCTCGGCGGGCACCGACACTTCGCCCGGCTTCGCGCCGTGCGAGGGCTCCGTGCCGAACTCGTGGATCAGCTGGACGTACCGATCGCCCACGATGAACTCGTGGTCGATCGGATCCTCGTTGTGGATCACGAACCGGACCGTCTCTCCCGGAGCGACGGCGATCGACGACGCGTCGAAGTGGGAGAAGTGGATCGTGATGTCGACGGTGCGCACGGTGGAACCGGCGTTGCTCCATGCGACCAGCGCGCCGACCAACACGAGCCCGGCCACGATCGCCGCAACCCGCGCGCGAACCATCAGCGCGCGGCTTGGTGCACGATCCCCCGGCGGCCCACGGCGACGACGAACCCGAGGACGACGAGCGAGAGGACGCCGACCCACGCGACCGGCCACGCCGCGGGAAGGGACGGCGTGACCGGCGCGTACCCGGCCGCGACCGGGTCCGGATGTCCGTACCCGCTCGCGTCGATCGCCAGGTCGTTCGTGAGTGCGCTCGCCGGAGTGTTGATCTTGAGGTACGTGAGCCAGAGGCCGCTCGAGGGCAGCCACCCCATCCGTCGGTCGGATCGAAGGTCCGCGAGGAGGCTCTGGGAGGCGGCTTCGCTCACCTGCCTCACGATCCCTTGTTGATCGGGGTCGCCGTTGGGCCGCTCCGCGTGCGGGAGCATCGCGGGCGCACGGTCGGTGAGCAGATAGACGTCGGCCTGGACGAGCTGGGTTGGCTTCAGTCCGAGCGTGAGGATGCGGAGCGGGACCCACGGGTTGGGTGTGGGGATCACGATGTCGACCGGGGTCCCCTCACCCTCCAGGACCCCCTGTGCCGCCGCGCGCTTCGCGTTGAACCGGACCGCCATGAAGATCGGGCTCCGCTGCGCGTAGAAATCGAGGACCTCCGGGGCGTCGGGCGGGAGGAAGAACCCGTGCTGGGTCGCCCACGTGCCGACGGCGACCGCACCGCCCTTGAGCACCGTGACGTCGAGCGAGTCGATCTTCGTCTTGAGGATCACGACGGCGTGCTCGGGGGCGGCCGAGGCCGCCGCGACGGCGCCGTCTGTCGCGAAGACCGGGGGGTTCGTCTCGAGGACCAGCCGTTGCAAGGTCCAGCCCCCGCCCTTGATCACCTTCGACGGGATGCCCGGCAGCGGGATGATCGATCCAACGTCCCCACTCGTCTTTCCGGCGTACTCGAACGACGTGATGTAGTGCTCGATCCCGTTGTGGTAGGCGGCCAGCGTCGTGGTGCGGGTCAGGCTGATCGTTCCGTTCGGCGCCAGGAGGGCGCCGCAGGCGAACGCGCTCCCGACGGGAGCGAGCACGAGGACGGCGGTGATCCCGGCGACCACGAGACGGCGGACGGTACGTGTTCGGGCCATGGCCTCTCCCCTTCGTGCGAGGACCGCCGTTCGACGGCGCCGGCCGCCGCGATGGTTCCCGCGGCTCGACGATCCATGCCTTGGGGCGTGGGACTGTGACCGCAGCCGACGGCCGGATGCTCAGCCCGGGGTGACGAACGTCGAACCGGCGCGGAAGGTCTCGCGGTGGGTGGGCCCTCGAACGTCGACCCCGCCGCGGCCGAAGACCTCCCAGCGCTCACCGTCCCCGAGGATCGCCGTGCGCTCGTCGATCCCGACGAACCAGGTCGCGTCGGGGAGTCGCGACGTCATCCACCAGGCCAGGCCGGGGATCTTCGCCGCACGATCCCAATGGACGCCGAACGAGGCGTGTGGGATGAGGCCGAGACCGAAGAGCCACGAGCTCCCACGGGCCCCGTCCCGCGCGCGGCTGACGACCATCGCTCCCGCGCTGCATCCGGTCCAGACGGCGCCGCGGTCCATGGCACGGAGGATCGCCTCGAGCAACGGCGTGTCCCGGAGCACATCGGCGAGGTGCTGTGGTTTGCCCCCGGAGAAGTAGACGAGAGCGGCTGCTTCGACGCGGGTCGCGAGCTCCTCGCGGAACGCGTCCTCCCGTCGCTTCACGGGTAGCACCTCGGCAGGGAGGTCGACCTCGGCGTAGTGATCGAGCCCCATCTGCGCCCACCGGTCGAACACGACGTCGCCCTCGGTCGCGCTCGCGGTCGGGAGGATCACGACGGTCCCGTCGCCGGTCGCATCGGCGAGCACCCGCGACTCCGCATCGTGCGTCCACGGCTCGAACTCGCCGGAACCGAGCAACAGGAAGGTACGCGCCATCGTCAGCGAGCGTACCGGTCAAGCGTCAGTCTTCGGCGAGCGGGGTCTCGGGCAACGAGATGACTTCCGCGGGCACGGTGATCCGTCCTTCCCGATGGCGGCCGCCACGTTCCCGGCGCTGGCGCCGAACGGCGGGCCGTCGTTCGCTCGGCTCGCGCGTGGACCGTGCACGCCAGGTGGCCACGACCATCGCCCCAAAACCGAACATGCTCCCGAGGGTCCACCAGGCGACGTTGACGAACGGCACGAGCCCGATCGCGGAGCCGACCCCCCATCCGGCGAAGAGCGAGGCCCAGCGTGTTCGGGGCTCCTTCAGGAGCGCGCGCCCGACGATCCAGGTCGCCCACGCCATCCCGATGAGCCAGAGCAGGCCGATGCCGAGCAGCAGCGCGAGCGCGAGCGGCAACCCGAGGATCGTCGCTCCCGCCGCGATCGAGGCGATCGGGAGAGCGATCACCGACACCAGGCCCCAGCCCGCGGAGGCGAACGGCGATGTGCGCCCGGCTGCCGCGACGCGATCGACCCCGCGCGGCGCGAACAGGAGCAGGACGAGCGCGGCGATGAGGATCGACACCGCCATCGCGGCCGACGCGAGGAGCGGGCCGAGCGCATCGAGGGG
This sequence comes from Actinomycetota bacterium, assembly GCA_005884925.1. GTDB lineage: Bacteria > Actinomycetota > UBA4738 > UBA4738 > HRBIN12 > AC-51. The sequence continues at coordinate 45,342 of VAYU01000062.1, forward strand.
ACCCGCCAGGGTGAAGCGGGCACCGCGCTGGATCCCCCCGCTCACCTGGGCGCCATCCGCTCGTCGAACATCGCCCCCGGCGCGAACGCTCCCGGCGACCTGCGCCGTGGCGAGGAGCCGCACGGATCCATGGAGCGCGATCACGTCCCCGCCGACCTGGCCCGCGATCGTGATCGGTCCGTCGAGCACCACCACGTCGCCGCGAGCCACGCCGGCGACGGTCGCGCTCCCGCTGAACACGACGATCTCCCCGACCACCTGGCCCCGCGCGACGACGACGTCGCCGCGCAACACCACCTGATCGACGGGGGACACGGAACCGGAAACCTGCGCGGACGCGGCGGTCGGCCACATCGCGACCGCGAGGAGGAGCACGATCGCTGCGGGGCGGCGCGACATGGTGTGGCATCGTACCCATGTCGCCCCCCGTCCCCGCTCGGATGTCGGCGTCAGCGGGTAGCGTGTGATCGACGTGTCCCTCCCTCGGTTCTCTCCCGCCACGCGTGCCTGGTTCGAAGGCTCGTTCGAGGCGCCGACAGACGCGCAGACCAAGGGTTGGAAGGCGATCGCCGAGGGGCGCCACACGTTGCTCCTGGCGCCCACCGGCTCGGGCAAGACCCTCGCAGCGTTCCTCGCTGCGATCGACCGCCTGACGACCACCCCGCCCCCCGGCCGAGACCGGCGCACCAGCGTGCTCTACGTCTCCCCGCTCCGGGCGCTCGCCGTGGATATCGAGAAGAACCTCCGGGCGCCGCTCGCGGGCATCCAGCACGCCGCGGAACGCGGCGGGCTGACGCTCGCCCACGTGCCCACGGTCGGCGTACGCACTGGCGACACCGACGCCCGCGAGCGGCGCCGCCTCGTGAGCCATCCGCCCGACATCCTCATCACCACGCCCGAATCGCTGTACCTGATGCTCACCTCCTCCGCCCGGGAGACGCTCCGGAGCGTTCGGACCGTGATCGTCGATGAGATCCACGCCATCGCGGCGACCAAGCGCGGCGCCCACCTGATGCTCTCGTTGGAGCGGCTCGAGGAGCTGACGGATGAGGCCCCGCAGCGGATCGGCCTGTCCGCCACGCAGCGACCGCTCGAGGAGATCGCGCGGCTGCTCGGCGGCTTCGCGGCTCCCGGCCGCCCGCGCGACGTCGCCGTCGTCGACGCGGGCCGGCGGAAGACGCTCGACCTGGAGATCATCGTCCCCGTCGAGGACATGGCCGATCTCAGCATCCGGCCCGTCGACGCGCCCCAGCCGCAGCTCACGGACGTGCCCGACCACACCTCGATCTGGCCCTCGATCCACCCGGTCCTGTTGGACCTGATCCGCGCGCATCGCTCGACGATCGTGTTCGTGAACAACCGGCGGAGCGCCGAGCGGCTGGCATCGCGGCTGAACGAGCTCGCGGACGAGGACCTCGTCCGGGCGCATCACGGATCGATCGCTCGCGAGCAGCGCCTCGGGGTGGAGGATGCGCTGAAGGAGGGGCGACTGCGAGGCATCGTCGCGACATCCTCGCTCGAGCTGGGGATCGACATGGGCGCGGTCGACCTCGTCGCGCAGGTCGAGGCGCCACCGACCGTCGCCGGCGGGCTCCAGCGCATCGGGCGGGCCGGGCATCAGGTCGGCGCGCCCAGCGTCGGCAAGCTGATCCCCAAGTACCGGGGCGACCTGCTCCAGACGGCGGTGGTCGCCGAACGGATGCTCGGCGCGGACATCGAGTCGACCCGCTACCCGCGCAACCCGCTGGACGTGCTCGCGCAGCAGGTCGTCGCGATGTCCGCCGTCGACGAGTGGCCCGTCGAGGACCTCTTCGATGCGGTGCGGCGGTGCGCGAGCTTCGCCGAGCTCTCGGAGGACCTGTTCCTCGCGGTGCTCGACATGCTGGCGGGCCGGTACCCCTCCGACGCGTTCGCGGAGCTCAGACCTCGGATCGTCTGGGACCGGGCGTCCAACGTGGTTCGCGCGCGCGAAGGTGCCGGGCGCCTCGCGATCGTCTCGGGCGGCACGATCCCGGACCGAGGCCTGTTCGGCGTCTTCATGCCGGATGGCACGCGGGTCGGTGAGCTGGACGAAGAGTGCGTGTACGAGTCCCGGCGCGGCGAGGTCATCCTGCTCGGCGCGAGCGCGTGGCGGATCGAAGACATCACGCGTGACCGCGTCGTCGTCGTCCCCGCGCCGGGCGAGCACGGGAAGCTCCCGTTCTGGAAGGCGCCCGGTCCGGGGAGGCCGATCGAGCTCGGCCGCGCGATCGGCCGGTTCACCCGTGAGCTGCGTTCCGCGCGGCGCGACGACGCCCTTCGCCGGCTCCGCGAGGACATCGGGCTGGACGAGCGCGCCGCGCGGAACCTCGTTGCCTACATCGACGAGCAGGCCGAGGCGACGGGCGGCGCGGTCCCGGACGACCGGACGATCGTCGTCGAACGCTTCCGTGACGAGCTCGGCGACTGGCGTGTGTGCATCCTGTCCCCGTTCGGCTCACGCGTGCACGCACCCTGGGCGCTCGCGATCGAAGCCCGCGTCCAGGAGCGTCTCGGGTCCGGCGCCCAGGTGTTGTGGTCCGACGATGGGATCGTGCTCCGGCTCCCCGAGGCCGTCGAACGGATCCCGGTCGAGGACCTCGTGTTCGAACCCGATGAGATCGAAGAGGCCGTCGTCGGCGTGCTCACGGGAACGACCATGTTCGCCACCGTCTTCCGAGAGGTCGCGGCCCGAGCCCTGCTGCTCCCACGCCGGCTCCCCGGACGACGCACCCCCCTGTGGCAGCAGCGGCAACGGAGCGCCGATCTGCTGGGGCAGGCGGGCCGCTACCCCGGCTTCCCCATGCTGCTCGAGACCACGCGTGAATGCCTGCGCGACCTCTTCGACGTCCCCGCGCTCCGCGAGGTGATGGCCGACCTGCGCGCGCGCACCACCCGGCTCGTCGCGGTCGAGACCGACAAGGCCTCGCCGTTCTCCCAATCGCTGCTCTTCAGCTGGATCGCCGTCTACATGTACGAGGGCGACGCCCCGCTCGCCGAGCGACGCGCGGCCGCCCTCTCGCTGGACCGCGACCTGCTCCGCGAGCTCCTCGGCACCGACGAGCTCCGCGAGCTCCTGGACCCACGAGCGCTCGACGAGGTAGAGCTCGAGCTGCAACGACTCCCCGCCGGGCGACACGCGCGCCACGCCGACGGCGTGCACGACCTGCTCCGTGACCTCGGCCCGCTCCGCCGCGACGAGGTTCGCGCCCGGACCGACGGTGACGCCGACGCCATGCTCGCGCGCGTGCTGGAGGACGGTCGCGCGATCTCGGTTCGCGTCGCCGGCGAGGATCGATTCGCCGCCGCCGAGGACGCCGCCAGGCTCCGCGACGCGCTCGGTGTCTCCCTTCCGCTCGGGGTGCCGGGCGCGTTCACCGCCGCCGTCGATCGGCCGCTCGACGACCTCGTCGCGCGCTACGCAAGGACGCACGGTCCCTGCATGACCGAGGAGATCGCGGCCCGGCTCGGCGCCGGTACGGACCGCGTGCGCGAGGCGCTCGAGCGGCTCCGGATCGAAGGTCGTGTGGTCCAGGGGGCATTCCGACCCACCGGGATCGAACGCGAGTGGTGCGAGGTCGACGTGTTGCGCCGGATCCGTGCGCGTTCGCTGGCGGCGCTACGGCGTGAGGTCGAACCGGTCGGCGCCGCCGCGCTCGCGCGCTTCCTGCCGGCGTGGCAGGGGGCGGACCGCCCGCGCGGCGGCGCCGACGCCCTGCCCGAGGCGATCGCCAGGCTCCAGGGAACCGCGATCCCGGCGTCCATCCTGGAGAGCGACGTCCTGCCCGCGCGCGTGCGCGGCTTCCGGCCCGCGGACCTCGACGCGCTCTGCGCCAGCGGGGATCTGGTGTGGGTCGGGGCCGGGGCGCTCGGCGCGACCGACGGCCGCGTGTCGCTGCTGTTCCGGGACCGCGCCGGCCTGCTCGCGCCGAGCGTCCCGGCGCCGGAGGACCGGCCGGCCGGCCCGCTCCACGAGGGGATCCGGGAGCGACTCGCCTCCCGCGGTGCCTCGTTCTGGCCCGACCTCGTCGACGCCGCCGGGACCGCCAACGAGGCGGCGCTGCTGCGAGCCCTCTGGGACCTGGTGTGGGCGGGCGAGGTCACGAACGACACCCTCGCGCCACTCCGGGCGTCGATCGGGGGCGCCGGGGCGCGGCGCCGATCGACGCGCGGAGCGGGCCGCGGACAGCGTCCCCGTCCGGGGACGCTGCGGCGGGCCGGCCCGCCCGCGGGCGCCGGCCGGTGGTCGCTCGTCACCGACGTGGTCCGCGACATCCCCGGCGCGACGGAGCGCGCCCACGCGCTCGCGACCCAGCTCCTGGACCGTCACGGCGTCGTCACGCGCGAGGCCACCCTTGCCGAGGGGACGCCCGGCGGGTTCGCCGCCGTGTACCCCGTCCTCAAGCTGATGGAGGAAGCCGGCGCGGTCCGGCGCGGGTACTTCGTCGCCGGGCTGGGTGGGGCGCAGTTCGCCCATCCGGGTGCCGTCGATCGTCTCCGCACGCTCCGTGAGGGAACCGGCGGTGGCGAGGTCGTCACCCTCGCGGCGGCCGACCCCGCGCAGCCGTACGGGGCCGCGCTCGCGTGGCCCGAGAGCGGCGGCCGACCCAGCCGGAGCGCGGGTGCCTACGTCGTGCTCGTCGACGGCGAGCCGGCGGCGTTCCTCGAGCGAGGGGCGAAGACGCTCGTGACGTTCGGCGCCGACGCCACGCGCTGGGCCGACGCGCTCGCGGCGCTGGTGAAGGACGGCCGGGTCCGTCGGATCGAGCTCCGTCAGATCGACGGAGCGGCGGCGGGCGACCACGCGGCCGCGCCCCTGCTCCGCGAGGTCGGCTTCGCGGACGGATATCGCGGCCTGACGCTCCGCGGGTAACCTCGCGCCCATGAAGCGATCGGCCTCGGGACCGGCCTGGGCGATCGCCACGCCGCACCAGGAGGCGACGCGCGCGGGTGCCGCCGCGTTCGAGGCCGGCGGCAACGCGGTCGACGCTGCGCTCCGCGCCGCCACGGTCCTTGCGGTCGCCTACCCACACATGTGCGGTGTCGGCGGCGACCTGTTCGCCCTGGTGCAGCGGCCCGACGGCCAGACCCTCGCGGTCAGCTCCAGCGGACGAGCTCCCGCGGCGGCAGTTCCCTCGGCCGTCGCGGGCGCCGACGCGATGCCGATCCGCGGCCCCATCCCGATCACGGTGCCGGGCGCCGTCGCCGGGTGGCGGGCGTTGCACGGCACCGGCGCGGTCCTCCCGTGGGACGGCGCGTTCTCGCGCGCGATCGAGCTCGCGATCGACGGCGTGCCCGTCGCGCGCGCGCTCGCGGAGACCCTCGCCGCGCCGGACGAACCCTTCGGCGATGATCCCGGGCTCTCCGCGATCTTCTTCGCCGACGGGATCCCCTTACCACCCGGTGCGACGGTCCACCAGGGCGCGCTCGGAGCCACGCTCGCCGGGATCGCGGAGGGCGGCCCCGAAGCGCTGTACGGGGGCGACATCGGCAGGGCCTACGTCGGCGGGCTCAACGACGCCGGCTCCCCGATCGCGATCGAGGATCTGGCGGCGCATCGCGCGCTCGTCCTCCCAGCGCTCACCGCCGCGTTCCGCGACCTCCACGTCTCCGTCGTCCCGCCGAACTCGCAGGGGTTCGTGCTGCTGGAGATCCTCGCGCTGCTCGAACGGCTCCGGGTCGACGCCGATCCGCACGGCCCCGAGGCGGGCACGATCGCTCGCGTCTTCGCCTCGTCCGCCCGCGACCGAGACCGGCACCTCGCCGACCCCGAGCACATGACCGTGCACCCGTCGACGCTCCTCGACGACGGGCATCTCGCGTCCCTGGCGGACGAGATCCGGCTGGAGCTCCCGGCGAGGCTGCCCGCACGCCCGAGCGGCGACACGGTCGCCCTCGTCGCAGCCGACGTTGAGGGCTTCGGCGTGTCGTTGATCCAGAGCCTGTTCTGGGGGTTCGGGTCGGGGATCTGCGAACCGACCACGGGGATCGTCGCGCAGAACCGCGGCGCGTGTTTCACCCTGGAGCCGGGGCACCCCAACGCCTTCGAGCCCGGCAAGCTCCCGGCGCACACGCTGATGCCCGTGATCGTCCACGACGAGCACGGTCTGGCGGCGGTCGCGGGGTCCATGGGCGGGTACGCGCAACCTCAGATCAACGCGCAAACGCTGCTCCACCTGGTGGGCGGCGCCGCGCCCGCGGACGCGGTCGCGGCGCCGCGCTGGATCCTCGAGCGCCCGGAGGCGGCCTCGCCGCCGCGGATCGTCATCGAAGATGGCGTCCCCGCGGCGGCGAGGCGCTCGCTCGAGTCGTTGCCCTACCGGGCGACGGTGGTCCCCGATCGCTCCGACGAGCTCGGGCACGCGCACCTGATCCGCCTGGGCACCGAGGGGTTCGACGCGGGTTCGGACCCTCGGTCGGATGGGGGTTCCCTGGCCGGGTGACCGGCTACGCCGTTCTGGTGGTGGCGCCTCAGGCGAGGTCGCTGTCAGACTTCGGCAGGAGACGATGCCACATCCCCCGATGATCCCTTCCGGCTCCGAGCTGCGCCATGTGAGCGCCCTGATGGCCGACCTCCACGGGATCGCCTGGGAGGCGGACGCGACCTCGATGACGTTCACCTTCGTCTCCCAGGCGGTCCAGGAGATCCTCGGCTACGGCGTCGCCGAGTGGCTGTCCGACCCGGGATTCTGGAACGACCACCTCCACCCCGAGGACCACGACCGCATGGTCGGAAGGCTCGTGCGGATCGCGACCGCCGGGGGGCCGTTCGACGAGGAGTACCGGCTCCTCGCGAAGGACGGCGCGTGGGTGTGGATCCGGGACGTCGGGCACGCCGTCAAGGACGAAGAAGGCTCGCCGGCCGTGATCCGCGGCCTGATGGTCGAGATCACGGCGCAGAAGGCGCGCGAGCATGAGCGCGACGAGCGGCAGGGGCGATTCCAGCGGGTCGTCGAGAACCTGCCGGCGATCGTCTACCTCGAATCCGTCACCCGTCAGGACAACGGCATCGGGGAGATGCTCTACGTCAGCCCTCAGGTTGAGGAGATCCTGGGGTTCCCTCCCGAGCAGTGGATCGCAGACCCTGCGGCGTGGGCCGCCCAGTTCCACCCGGACGACCGGATGCGCGTCCGCCAGGAGTACGAGCGCATCGAGCGCACGGGCGGTCCCTTCCGGGCCGAGTACCGGATGTACACGCGCACCGGCGACATCCGCTGGTTCCGTGATGAGGCCGCGTTGATCCGGGACCGGGCCGGCAGCCCGCTGTACTGGCAGGGGATCATGTACGACATCACCGCGGCGCGCGACGCCGAGGATCGGGCCCGCGAATCCGAGGACCGGTACCGAACCCTCGTCGAGCAGATCCCCGCGATCGTCTACCGCGAGGAAGTCACCGGCGACAGCCTCAAACTGGTCTACATCAACGCACGGGTCCAGGAGCTCGTGGGGATCACCCCCGAGGAATGGATCCGCGATCCGGGCGTCTGGCTCGAGTCGATCCACGAGGACGATCGGCCGTACGTGATCGAGGAGAACCGCAGGACCGAGCTGAGCGGCGAGCCGTTCCTGAGCGAGTATCGGATGCGTGCACGCGACGGCCGGATCGTGTGGTTCCGCGACCAGGCCGTGATGATGCGTGGGCCCGATGGCGAACCCGCGTACTGGCAGGGGGTGATGATCGACATCACTCCCCTCAAGGAGGCGACCGGTCAGCTCTCGGAGGCGGAGACGCGCTACCGCACGCTGGTCGAGCAGATCCCGGCGATCGCGTACATCGACCCGGTGGACGATGGTCCCACGGTCTACATCAGCCCGCAGACCGCGACGATCCTCGGGTACGAGCCCGAGGCGTGGTACGCCGACAAGGACCTGTGGAGGAAGCTCGTGCATCCGGATGACCGCGCGATGATGGAGGGGAGCGTCGCGCGTGGTGAGCCGCACGCAGCGACCTATCGGCTCATCGCGCGCGACGGTCACGAGGTCTGGGTGCAGGACCAGGCGCGGCTTGTGCTCGACGACGAAGGGCGGCCGGTCTACTGGCAGGGCGTGCTGATCGACGTCACCGAGCAACGACGGACGCAGGATCTGGAGCGTGACCTGGAACGCGAGCGGACCGAGGCGGAGCGGCTCCGCGTCGAGGATGAGATGAAGACGACGTTCCTCCAGGCGGTCTCGCACGACCTCCGCACACCGCTCGCCGCGATCCTCGGTCTCGCCGTCACGATGGAGCGCGACGACATCGACATCACCCAGGACGAGACCCGCGACATGGCCCGTCGCATCGCGTCGAACGCGCGGAAGCTCGACAGGATCGTCGCGGACTTCCTGGATCTGGAACGTCTGAACCGGGGGCTCGCGGAGACGCACTTCGAGCCGATCGACGTCGGTGCGCTGATCCGCGAGATCGTCGCGAACTCCGACCTGGTCGCGGAGCGTCGTCTGGCGATGGACGTCGCGCCGATCACCGTCAAGGCTGACGCCGCGATGGTCGAGCGGATCGTCGAGAACCTGCTCGGCAACACGGTGAAGCACACGCCGGGCGACTCGCGCATCTGGGTGCGGCTGGAGCGGACGGACGACGGCGCGATGCTCATCGTCGAGGACGACGGTCCGGGCGTCGCGCCCGGCGATCGCGAGCGGATCTTCGAGACCTTCCGCCAGGGGGCGGGCGCCGGGGCGGGCTCGGGGGTGGGGCTCGCCCTCGTCGCCCGGTTCGCCGAGCTGCACGACGGTCGCGCCTGGGTGCAGGAGCGGACCGGCGGAGGGGCGTCGTTCCGGGTCACGCTGGCCGCCGATCCGCGTGAACGGCCGCACGACGTGGACCTGACCGAACTCGAGCGCGATCAGCCGACGGGCACCGGCTCGCCCGACGACAACCACGCGTAGGCCTCCTCCTCCTGCGCGAAATGCAACCGGAGGATCGCGTGGAGGCCGTAGAGAACCCGCCGGAGGTCGAGCAGGTCGTCGGGTGAAGGGCCCTCGGGCGGCAGGTCCTCGAGCAGCTGCTGGAAGATCCGGCCCAGGTGAGAGATCTCGACGTGCGCTCTGGCCATGCTGGACATCGGGTCTTCGCCGCCCATCAGGCTGGCGACGATCGGATAGACGGCGGCCTCTTCCTCCTCCTCGTGCCGCGGAAGCCGCTCGGCGATGAAGACCCGCACCGTCTCCAGCTCGCGGATGGCCTCGGCGCCGGACATCTGCTCCAGGCGATCGGCGACCGACCGGAGCCGCTGGAGCTCGGGAGCGAACTCGCGGTGCTCCCGCCGGAAGCGATCGGCGACGTCGGTGGACGGGCCCGGAGGGCCCTGCCCACCGTCGCCGCCGATCGCCCGTAGCGCGTTCAGGATGGACATCACGTCGATCCCTTCCTGGATCAGCGCGCCGGCGATCGGGCCGAAGAGCCCGATCGCCGCCGCTCCCATGAACCCGAACGCGAGTCCCATCCCGATCGCGACGCTCTGTACCGCGATCGCGCGCGACCGTCGCGCGATCGCGATCGCCTCGACGAGCCGATCCAGGCGGTCGACGACGAGCACGACGTCCGCGGCTTCGGATGACGCGGTCGCGCCCCGTGCTCCCATCGCGACCCCGACGTCGGCCGCCGCGAGTGCGGGGGCGTCGTTCAGCCCGTCCCCCACCATGATGACGACGCCGTGCTCGCGTTCGGCCTTGACGGCCTCGACCTTCTCGTCGGGGGCACGCTCGGACAGGATCCGGTCGACGCCGAGGGCCGCGCCGACCGATTCCGCCACGTCCGGGTGATCCCCGGTGACCATCACGACGCGCTCGATCCCCGAACGTCGGAGCGCACGGATCACGCGCGGCGTGTCCGGTCTGATCGGGTCGTCGATCACGAGCGCGCCGGCCACCTCGCCGTCCACGCCGACGAACACGGACGAGGATCCGTCCATCATCGTGCGGCGACGCACCTCCCGGGCCCGGCGTGGCAGTGGCCCCCCGCCGGTCACGAAGCCCGCCTTGCCCAGCGACACCTTCCGACCATCCACGACACCGCCGATCCCGGCGCCGTAGCGCTCGGTGACGTCTTCCGGGAACGAGAGCTCCAGGTCTCGCTCCCGGGCGGCGCGGACGATGGCCGTCGCGAGGACGTGCGGCGACACCTGGTCGAGCGATGCGGCCAGTCGGAACAGCTCGCCCGCGTCGATCGCACCGAACGTCTCGACATCGGCCACCTGCGGGATCCCGGACGTGAGCGTGCCGGTCTTGTCGAACAGCAGGGTCTTGCCGCGCGCGAGGGTCTCGAGCGCCCCGCCACCCTTGACGATGATCCCTCGCTTGGCCGCCCGCGAGATCCCCGCCACGACCGCGATCGGGACCGCGAGGATCAGCGGGCACGGCGTGGCGACGACCAGCACGGAGAGCGCCCGGATCGGATCGCCGCTGATCGCCCACGCTCCCCCCGCCAGCACCAGCGTGACCGGCACGAAGATGAGCGCGTACCGGTCGGCCAGACGGACCGCGGGCGCCTTCTGGCGCTCCGCCTCCTCCACCAACCGGACGATGCCGGCGTAGGTGCTGTCCGCAGCGGTCGAGGTCGCATGCAGGTCGAAGCCGACGCCGGCGTTCAACGCTCCCGAGCGGACCAGATCGCCCCGCGGCCGCTCCATGGGCCGGGACTCGCCCGTGAGCGCGGATTCGTCGAGGACGGCGTCGCCCTCCAGCACCCCATCGACCGGGACCACCTCTCCGGTCTTGACGAAGAGCCGGTCCCCCAACACGACCGTGCCGATCGGGCGCGTGCGCAACTCACCGTCTTCGTACCGGTGCACCAACTGCGGAGCTCGCTCCAACAACGCGGAGAGCTCGCGGTGAGCGCGCCGGTCGGCGTAGGACTCGAGCGCCTGGCCGGTCGAGAGCATCAACGCGATCACGGCGCCCGCCAGGTACTCGCCGAGGCCGAGCGATGCGACGATCGCCAGGAGCGCGATGAAATCGACGCTGGGCTCCCGCTTGGCGATCGAACGGACCACATCCAGGACCAGTGGGATGCCGCCGATCACGGTGGTGATCGCCCACGCCACCTTCGCACCGTCGTGCGCGCCGGCGATCCACATCGCGGCCCCGATCGTGATCCCGACGATCGAGCAGACGAGCCACGCCCGGTCCAGGTAGCGGGTCGCGTTCACGGGAGCCTCCGCAGCTCGCCACGCAGATGCAGGGTGTTCGGCGTCTGTTCGGTCGCCATGAAGAGCTCGTACGCGAGTCGGTCGCCATCCACCCGGTAGGCGCGGGTGAGGGCCGTGACCTCGAGGCCGGTCCGTGTCCGGCCGACGACGCCGTCGCGATCCGTCGAGAGTTCGAGCGTCGGACCGTCGACGCTGCCGTGGGCGATCTCGGTCAGGCCGAGCGGGTGCGCGAGGCAGAGCTCGACCTCGCCGGGAGCGCTACCGGGGCGGATGAAGCCGCGCTCGAGGTGGAGCGGTCCCCGATCATCCGAACTCCAGCTGGACTGACGGTAGAGCAGGTAGGGTTCGCCGACGTGCTCGACCACGACCTCCTCCTCATAGGGGAACGGGTCGATCGTCGGGTACTCGCCTCGACCGGATCCTCTCCACGTCCCCAGGAGGAACGACAGCTCGGCGAGGTCGGGATGAACGTCGAGCTCCACGGGACCGAACGTACCACCCGGTACGCGCGCGGCAGGACGGGCGCGCGGATCAGGGGTCGCGCAGCCGACGATCGATCGCGTGCTGCAGGTCGACGACGCTCGTGAACTCGTGTTCGAGCTCGGCCAGCCGCGCGTGGAGCTCCGCGACACGCCGTTCCGCGAGCACGACATCGTCCGAGGGCGCGGGCGACGCGTGATCGATGGGAACGGCCCCATCGTCGATATGCGCGGGGCCACGCGCCAGGACGAGCGTCGCCGGATCGCCCCGGAGCCGCGCCTGCAGGTCGCAGAGGTTCGACAGGACCACCTGATGGATCGGCACTGCGCTCGTGGCTCGAATCATCCCCGGTTCCTCCGTCGAGCGTGACGCCTTGGTAACGACCAGATCATATGCCATGCCGACCATGGCGGTCGATCCGCCGTCGGTCCGGATCTTCCCGGGCCGCGCCGGTCCGAACCACGATGCCGCCGGGTCGCCGGGAGGGGAGGGATCAGGCTTCCGACGCTCCCCCGCTACGATTCCTTGCAGGTCATGCGAAGTTCCTCCCTGGTACCCGCGCTCTTGGCCGCCTTCCTCACGCTGACGGCATGCGACAACTTCGCGGCGGCGCGGGCGACCGCGTCGGCGCAGCCGGAGCTCACGCCCGCGCCGGGCGCGGCCGCCCGCGCCGCCGACGCCTGCCGTGTGCAGCTCGACCCCGCGTCCACGATCAGGGTGGAGACGCTTCGCGCCGCGGATGGGAACTGCGTGTCGCCGTCGAACCTCGTCGTCTACCGCTGCGACCCGTCCCTGGATCCGCCGGTGGCGGTCGCCGACGTGGCCGGCGTCCGCCGCCGGTTCCTCGGCGGCCCGTACGCGGTGTCCGTGGCCGCCGTGCCGACCGACGCCCTTCCGATCGGGATCGCGGAGATCGGCAGGATCTGGACCACCCGGGATAGCCACCGGCTCTACGTGGAGGCCGAAGGACGGATCGAGCGCTGGCTGTCGCTCCCGGCCGACGGAGCGCTCTCGAGCCCTCCCACGGCGTTCCTGCTCGGCGACTCGATCTTGGACGGCGGGCAAGCCGACATCATCGCCCGTCTGCAGGACTGGAACGTGACCGTGGACGCGGTCATCGGCCGCGGTTCCTCCGGCGGGATCACGCCTGCCGAGTCGCTCCCGACGATCCCCGACGTCGTGGTCGTGGAGCTCGGTGTGAACGACCTCGATGCCGAGAGCTTCGCGGCGAACGCCCAGCGGATCCTTGCCGCCGTCGGCAGCGCACATCTGTTGGTGTGGGTCACCGCGCACGGGCCGCAGCCCGTCACCGACCAGATCGACCGCACGATCGTCACGATGGTGGGAGCCATCCCCAACGGGGCCATCCTCGACTGGGACCGACTCGTCCCGCCCGACCTGCTGGGGAGCGACGGCGTGCATCCGATCACCGGGCAGGAGGGGCTCTTGGGCAGTTTCCTTGTCCCGTTCTTGCAGACGTGGCGCGATGCCGCCTCGGGCCGCGGCCCGACGCGGTGCGAAGGTGACGTCCTGAACGCGGTGCGGGGATGAGCCTCGCGAGCGACCTCCCGACGCTCGCATCGGGTTCCGGCTGGACGCCTTCCCCTGACGAGCTCGAAGAGGTCGCCCGCGCGCCGTGTTCGCTTGGCGACGTCGCGCGGAGGATCCGAACCGTCAGCGGTGAGGACGGCGCCGGAAGAAGTGGATCCGCTGACGGAGCGCGGCCTGTGACCGTCGCTCTGCGGCGGCCTGGCTCAGTCGCTCTCTGTTCCGTTCCGACTCAACACCTGAGCCGTAGCGGTGATCCCAGCACACCATGCCTTGCACCGTCGGTGATTCGCTCGGGTAATACGCCGGTCGCCTCAGACCTCGCTCCAGGCACACCGGACAATCGTCGCCTAGCCTCATCCGATCCCTCCCCTGATCGGTGTACCCGCGACGCGACCGACCGAACCCTGCGTCAGACGGTGATGACGACCTTTCCTCGAGGGTGTCCTTCTTCCAGATGGCGGATCGCTTCGGGCGCCTCGCTCAAAGGATAGGTCCTGTCGATGACCGGCGTGACCTTGCCTGCCTCGATGAGCTCCCGGAGGGCATCGAAGTCCTCGCCGAGCTCCTTGGAAGCCAGCATCATCAGCCGCTGCGGAACGAACATGGACACCAAGCCTGAACGGAGGTTCCGATCGAACCCACCCAGCCAGTTCCCGCCGCCTTCGCCGCCTACGATCACGAGCGTTCCCTTTGGCGTGAGCGCGCGTCGGAGGTCCGACAGCGAACGACGCCCCCCAGTGTCGAGGATGAGGTCCCAGTGCCGCGTCCCATCCGCGAAGTTCTCGCGCGTGTAGTCGATCAGGTCGTCCGCGCCCAGCGATCGGACGAAGTCCATCTTCTCCGTGCTGGACACGCCGGTGACCTCCGCTCCGAACGCTTTGGCGATCTGCACCGCGAACGAGCCCACGCCGCCGGACGCGCCGACGATCAGGACCTTCTGCCCCGGCCGGATGTTCCCCTTGCGGAGCCCCTGGAGAGCGGTGCCACCGGAGATCGGCACGACGGCCGCCTGCTCGAACGTGACGTTCCCGGGCTTCGGCGCGAGCCTTGCCTCCGGCGCAGACGCGTACTCAGCGAAGGAGCCGTCGGCGGTACCGAACACCTCGTCGCCCGGCTGGAACCGGGTCACGTTCTTCCCGACTGCCTCGACAACCCCGGCGACGTCGCGGCCTCGGACGGCGACCCTGGGCTTCCGCAGCCCGAAGCCCATGATGCGCAGCAGGTACGGCTTACCGGCCATGACGTGCCAGACGCCGATCTCGACACCGGCCGAGTGAACACGCACGAGCACGTCGTCATCCCCGGCTACCGGAACCTCGATGTCCATCATCTTCAGGACATCAGCTGAGCCGTACTCGTCCTGGACGATCGCCTTCATGGATCTCCCCGCTCGTCAGGGTTCCTGACGCAGAGAAGGACCTCCCTGAGTGGCACTCTTCGCGCTCATGGCGCTCCTTCCGATCGACACTACCTATTCCAGCGGGACGTATCCCTGGGTGAGGAGGATCAGGCTGCCGGCTGATAGGTCACCATCACGGATCGAAGTCCTCGTAGGTCCGTCGGCCCAGCAGCAGCGCACCGGCCGTGCCCGTTCCCTGCCGCATGATCGGGTCGGCTTAGGGCGTCGCCCAGCACCGTGTTCGAAATCATCGCGAGGGTCCTCGTCCGGCGTCCCGCAGCCTGCATGACGCCGTCGAGTGAAAGACTCTCGAACACCACCACCTTGCTCATGTTCGCGCTCCTTCCCGTCGTCCGAAGGAATCAGTTGTCGCGGCAGCCGCAGTTCTTGACCCAGACGATGCCGTCCGTTTCGCGACGCGTGCCGGAGGTCAAGAGCCTCGTCGAGCGCGAGCGCCCGAAGGGGCGCGATCTTCATGCCGCGGCTTCCTTGGTGGGGGGTACACCGTCCCTGGTGGGGCGTCGGTGGTGGGGCGGGCAGGACTTGAACCTGCGACCGGAGGATTATGAGTCCCCTGCTCTGACCGACTGAGCTACCGCCCCGTCCAACATCTCCGCTGGTAGACGGAGTCTACGCGCCGTCGCGGACCCGGCGGGAAGGCTCCGTGCTACCGGCGTGCTACGAAATCGTGTCACGACTCGGCCGCTTCCGGTGTCGGCGAGGATCGGACGGCGGCGGATGAGCGGCCGCGGCCTCACGTCTCATCTCCCCCGGTGGAAGGTGTCGTCTGATGCCTTGCTCGGACCACGACCCCTGGCTAGCCTCGGAGGAAGGATGCGTTGGCTTCATCGCATCGATGCGATCCTCCTGCTCGCCTCAGCGATCGCCGGAATCGCTACGTCGAACGCCGACGCCGGAAGCACGTGCGACGCGAGGTACCGAGTTGGGGTGCTGCGAAATGGGGGGAGCGAGCTTGACGCGTACGTGTGTGACGTCGGACAGCTCATCCGTTGGCTCCACCTGACGCCACAGGCGGTGGTTACCCAGCAGGGGCCAGCAGGAGATCTGAGCGATGCCTTCACGGTCACGATCGCCGATGAGTCCGGGTTGGATCGACCGCTTGTCGCAGAGGTGTATCCCTCCGCGGCGAACGGTCCCGTCGCACATGTGCTGTCCAGGACCGTGCTCAGGACACGATCTTCAAACCGCCGATGGGTCGTTCCAGCCGGATGGCGAACGCTCGACGCAAGCGAGGAGATCCCCGCTCTGCTGAGGAAGCTCGGCATGTTCCAGTCTGCCGCGCGTCCGCCCTCGCCCTCCGTTCCTGCCGTCACGTCTCCGACGCCGAATCCTTCTGGCAGGCCGGATCTAGTCACGCTCGTCTTCCTGGTCGCCGTGCTCACCGCGGCCCTAGTCCTCGTGCGCCAGAGCATCGGTGCTCGGAATCGCGGCACGCCCTAGCTCCATTCGCTCTGTCTCGACCTCGCGCTGTCCGACACGCGGTCTAGCATCGTCGGTGAACGATCAAAGGGGAAAGCTGAGGTATGAGCGACGGCGAGCTGATGAAGACGAAGTCTCCGAAGAAGGTCTTCGTGAAGGTGGAAGGGGCCTCCGACCTAGCCGAGATCGCCAAGCAGCTCGCGGAGGCCCGATGGCGATATGGATCAGGTGCTCCCGTGCAGGTTTTACCCTCGTGATCACAGGCGTTGCACGTCAACGTCTCCGGCGTCGGCACGGTCTGAGGCTACGCCGTGCTGCCACCCGTGCTACTGGAGGGGCCGTCAGAAGCCGTCAAGACACGTCAGGAGCGCGGGCCGGTTCGGTGAAAACGCAGGTAGCGTCACGTTGGCATAGATCGTGACTGTGCGTCACGAGGCCGCTCGGCTACTGAGTCCTTAGCTCTCACCGACTGAGCTACCGCCCCGCACATCAGAGCATAGGCACGTGACCGAACGACTGCTCTTCTTTGTCGGATCGACGCTCCTGGCGGATCAGAATCCCTCGTCGTACTCGGCGTCCGCCACGGGCTCGCCCCACTCGGGGGTTCCGGCGCCGTTCACGGCAACATGCACCAGCGGAGACTCCGGGCCCCCACCGTGGAAATGCCATTCGTCCGGGCTGACGTGGATCACGTCACCCGGCTCGAGCGTGTGCCCCTGCTCCCCTCGCGTCCGCACCCGCCCACGACCGGTGACGCAGTAGAGGAACTGTCCCCCCGGATGGCGGTGCCAGTGGGTGCGTGCGGCAGGCGAGAAGTGGACCACCCCGATGTTGGTCGTGTCGGATGCCGTGACGGTGCCCCGCAGCCAGACCTCACCGGTGAACCGTCCGGCGTCGCCACGCTCGAAGACCCCGTCCGTCGCCCGCGCCACGTCCACGATCCCCACCTTATCCGCGTGGGAGCGATCGGGAGCCGGCCGGGTCGGGCACTCCGTTGCCGCTACGATGCTCCTGGCATGACGGAGTACCGGACCGAGACCGACCCGTTCGGCCCCATCGAGGTCGACGCGAGCCGGTACTGGGGGGCGCAGACGCAGCGCTCGCTCCACCACTTCTCGATCGGGTGGCCCGACGCGGACCGGATGCCTCGCGAGGTGATCCACGCGATGGGGGTCCTCAAGGAGGCTGCCGCGCAGGTCAACATGGAGCTCGGCCTCCTCGATCCCGGGTTCGGCGCGCCGATCGTCTCGGCGGCCGAGGAGGTGGCGTCGGGATCCCTCGACGACCACTTCCCGCTCTACGTCTGGCAGACGGGCTCGGGGACACAGACGAACATGAACGCGAACGAGGTGATCGCGAATCGCGCGATCGAGCTGCTGGGGGGCGAGATCGGCTCGAAGACGCCGATCCATCCGAACGATCACGTCAACATGTCGCAGTCGTCGAACGACACCTTCCCCACGGCGATGCACATCGCCGGTGCGACCGTGATCGTCGAACGGTTGCTGCCGAGCGTTCGCGCCCTCCGCGACGCGCTCGATACGAAGGCAGAGGCGTTCGCCGACATCGTGAAGATCGGGCGCACGCACCTGCAGGATGCCGTCCCGCTCACGCTCGGTCAGGAGTTCTCCGGGTACGTGGCGCAGCTCGACGCGGACATCGCTCGGATCGAGTCCGCGCTCCCCAGTCTGTACGAGCTCGCGATCGGGGGCACGGCGGTCGGGACCGGGCTGAACGCTCCCGACGGGTTCGGGGACCGCTGCGCCGCGAAGATCGCGGCCCTCACGGGTCTGCCCTTCGTCCAAGCCCCCAACACGTTCGCGGCACTCGCCGCGCACGACGCGATCGTCTTCATGAGCGGCGCGCTCGCGACCCTTGCAGCGTCGCTGATGAAGATCGCGAACGACATCCGGTGGCTCGGTTCCGGGCCTCGAGCGGGGATCGCCGAGCTCCGGCTCCCCGAGAACGAGCCGGGTTCGTCCATCATGCCGGGCAAGGTCAACCCGACGCAGTCGGAGGCGATGACGATGATCGCCACGCAGGTGATGGGGAACGACACCACCATCACCATCGCCGGGTCGCAGGGGAACTTCGAGCTCAACGTCTTCAACCCGGTCATGATCAAGAACCTCCTGCACTCCGCGGTCCTGATGGCCGACTCGTGCCGGACCTTCCGGGAGTTCTGCGTCGACGGGCTCGAGGCTGACCGAGCTCGGATCGAGGACCTGGTGCACCGCTCGCTGATGCTCGTGACGCCGCTCACGACGAAGATCGGTTACGACAAGGCGGCTGAGATCGCGAAGAAGGCACACCACGACGGAACGACGCTGAAGGAAGCGGCCCTGTCGCTCGGGTACCTCACGGAGGCCGAATACGATGAGGCCGTCGTCCCCGAGAAGATGGTGTAGCGATGAGCGAGCCCCGGATCCCGTGGACGCATCAGCCCACCGGCCGCACCGATGGGCGCGACCGTCGAGCGCGATCGTCGGAGCGCCTGGCCCTGCTCGCGGATACGCCACTCTTCGACGGTCTCGCGAAGAGCCAGCTCCGGAGGATCGCGAAGGTGAGCGGGGCGCGGACGTTCGGGCCCGGCGACGAACTGGTGAAGGAAGGCGTCCCGGGGCGGGTCTTCTACATCGTCGTGGAGGGTCAGGCCAAGATCGTTCGGCGCGGCAGAACGATCGGGCGCGCCGGCCCGGGCGATTCCTTCGGCGAGATGGCGATCCTGACGACGGCGCCGCGTTCGGCGAGCGTCGTCGCCGAGACCTCGATGGAGGTCGTCACCCTCTCCGGCATCCACCTGCGTGCGATCCTGTTGGAGCAACCGAGGATCGCCGTTCGTCTCCTGGACACGTTGGCCACGCGACTCGCCGATCTCGACCGGCGGTTCACCGCCTGACCGCGCTAAAGGAGCGTCACGATCAGTGGGGCGTGATCGGAGGGCTTCCCCTCGCCGTACGTGGGCTTGCGCTCATCGCGGTCGACCATGACGGACTCGAGCCGGTCGGCGACGGGCGCGGTGCCGAGGGCGAGGTCGATCCGCAACCCCCATCCCTTGTGGAAGGCACCCGCCGTGTAGTCCCAGAACGTGAACGGGCCGGGCACATCGCCCGCGGCGGCGCGGCCCAGATCCGTGAGACCCCATGCCTCCAGCGCGCGGACGGCGGCGCGTTCCGGCTCGCTGGCCAGGATGGAGCCGCGCCAGAGCACCGGGTCCCAGACATCGCGATCGTCGGGCGCGATGTTGACGTCCCCACAGATCACGAGAGGATCAGCCGGATCGAAGGTCGCCGCCATCCACACGCGGAAGGCGTCGAGCCACGCCAGCTTCGTACCGTACGCGGGCGTGCCGACGGCCTGGCCGTTCACCACGTAGATGCAGACAACCCGGAGGTCACCCGTCTGCGCCGAGACGACCCGAGCCTGCCCGGGGATCGGGTCGCCATCGAAGCCGTAGCGAACGTCCTTCAGGCCCACCCGGGACAAGAGCGCGACCCCGTTGTACGCGCGTTGACCGAACATGGCGCACTCGTAGCCGGCGGCGACGAGCTCCATCGTCGGGAACAGCTGATCCTCGACCTTGGTCTCCTGCAGACAGATGACGTCGGGCTCGTGCCGCCGGATCATGGCCAGCACCCGAGGGAGCCGCTGCTTGATCGAGTTGACGTTCCAGGTGACGAGCCGCACGAGCGGCCAGCTTAGCCCTGTCGGACGACGCGATCGGCGATCGCTCCGGCCTCGCGGATCCGGTCGGGGATGCCGATCCCCCGGTAGGCGCCGCCGGCGACGTACAGCCCGGCGGGGAGCGAGGCATCGATCGCACTCACGAGGTCGAGGTGTCCAACGGCGTACTGGGGCATCGACCCCGGCCAGCGAACGAGCACCGCGTGCTCCGGCTCCGCCGACAGTCGGTATGCGGCCGCGAGGGCCCGCTGCGCGGACGACAGGATTTCTTCGTCGGCATGATCGAGTTCATCCTCGAGACCCGCTCCCCCGACGAACGCCCGAAGCACGGCCCGCGAACCGAACGCCTGCCGCGGCCACTTCTTCGACACCGCCGTCGCCGCGGTGATCGGCATCGATCCCCGCGGCGTCACGAACCCCGATGCCTCCGGCAGGAGACGGTTCGTGCCCTTCGGATACACGAACAGCGCGATCGCGGTCGATGCGGACCGGATCTCCCGGATCCGCTCGGAGGCTGCCGGCGCGACCTCGGCCAGGAGATCGGCCGACGTCGCGGCCGGCGTGGTGAGGACGACCGCGTCGGCAGGAAGATCCTCGCCGTCTGCGGTCACGACGCGGAAGGGGCCATGCTCCTCGCGTCCGAGCTTGACGACGGTCGACCCCATGCGGAGCCTGCTTCGTCCGAGTGCGTCGGCCAGGGCGTCGGGGAGACGATGCAGGCCGCCGCGGATCGTTGCGAAGGGGGTTGCCGGTCCGGCGGGGACCCGCCGGACCGGCAACGTCTTCGCACGGACACCCGCGCGAAGACTCCCGAACTCTCGCTCCCACCGCGCCAGCTCGGGGAAGGCACTTTCCACGCTCAGGCGATCGATATCTCCGGCGTAGATCCCCGCGAGCAGCGGTCCGACGAGCGCCTTCGTCGCGCCCCGACCGAGCCGCCGGCGAAGGAGGGCCCCGACCGACGTGTCCCGGTCGCCGTGCCGGCGCGGAACGACCGGTTCTGCCATCGCCCGCAGTCGAGCGGTAACGGACATCCCCTTCCATCGCGCGACCGCGATCGCCGAGGCGGGGACCCCGAGGCGACCCGGCGGGACCGGAAGGAGACCTCGTGGCGTGAGGATCTGCGACGCGGTGGCGCCCTGCGGCACCAGCTCGCCCTCGAGCTCCAGCTCGTAACACAGATCCATCGCCCAGGGTTTCCGGACCAGGAACGAATCCGGTC
Organism: Actinomycetota bacterium; assembly: GCA_005884925.1. GTDB lineage: Bacteria > Actinomycetota > UBA4738 > UBA4738 > HRBIN12 > AC-51. The sequence continues at coordinate 66,283 of VAYU01000062.1, forward strand.
CGGCTTCCAGCTCGAGATCGCCCGCCCGAACCGACCTGATCACGCCGCCCGGCTCTGGATCGGTCTCGACCACGAGCACCTCCGCGGCGACCGGCGCGTGGGAGATCCGATAGGCGACCGTGAGCCCTGTGATCCCCGCACCCACGACGACCACTCGGCGGCTCACGGGATCCGTGCTTCCTGCTCGGCCAGGTGCCGGCGGACGACGTCCGCGAGCATCGCGGTGAATGCTGGGTCGGCGTTCGGCATCTCCGTCCTCGCGAACGCCATCCCGAACTCCTCGGCGATCGCGCGCGCCTCGATGTCCAGGTCGTACAGGATCTCGAGGTGATCCGCGACGAATCCCGCCGAGCAAACGACGACGGCGGGCACGCCGTCATCACCGAGATCGCGGATCAGCTCCTCCATCGGTGGCCCCCACCACGGATCCGCGGTTCGGCCCGCGCTCTGCCATGCGGTGGTGAAGCGACCGAGCCCCGCGAGCTGGGCCACGAGCTCGGCCGTCTCGCGGAGGCCGGCGTCGTAGCGGCATCCGGAAGCGCACACCGGATCATGGCACCGGAGGCATCGGTTCGATCCGTCCTCGTCGGTTCGGATGGGAAGGCTGTGTGCCGAGAAGATGACCGTCGCCTGCTGGCGCGCGACGGCCGGGAGCTCGTCGAGCGCGGCGCGAACCCGGCCGGCCAGCAGCTCGATCAGCGCCGGATGGTCGTGATAGCTGCGAACGAAGGAGAACGCCGGACCGCCGACGGCGGTCGCGGCCTCGACCCGTTCCGCGTAGGTGGGGATCGACATGGCCGACCAGTGCGGGGCCATGACGATCCCGACCGCGCGTCCGATCCCGTCGGCGCGCATCTGGGCGACCCCGTCGGCGATCCACGGCGGGGAGTGCTTCATCCCCAGGTAGCACCGGAACCTCCCGACAGCGTCCCGGTTGAGCGCGGCCTCAAGGCCGGCAGCCTGTGCTCGCGTGATATCGAGCAAGGGGAACCTGTCCCCGATCGCCGCGTACCGCGACCGAAGCTCCACCAGGTGCTCCGGTGACGGAGGCCGCCCGCCCCGGATATCCGTGTAGTACCGCTCGATGTCCTCGGGTCCTGCCGCGGTCCCGTAGGCCATCACCAGCACGCCGATGGGCTGCTCACTGCTCACGTCGCGTCGATCCTTCCGATCCCGACGCCGGGCGGCGCCGCGCCTCTGCCACAGGATAAGGAAGCTCGCTCGGACGGTCCGCGTAACGTTCGGGGCGGTAACGCGTACGGTGGGCTCGGTGGCACTCAACACGTCGACGGAGCCGCTTCCGGCGGCGGGACGCCCGCCGCAGGAACGGGCGGGTCCCGGAGCGATGATCGGCGGCGCCATCGGCCTGCTTTCGGCGGCCGTGGCCCTGGGGGTCGGCCACCTGACGGCCGGCCTCGTCGGCGGAACCTCGAGCCCCGTGATCGCGGTCGGCAGCACGGCCATCGATGCCTCGCCCGAATGGTTGAAGAGCTACGCGATCCGGACGTTCGGGACGAACGACAAGGCCGTGCTCGTGGCCGGGATCGGCGCGGTGGTGGCGATCGTGTCGATCATCGTGGGCGTCGTTGCGCTGCAGCGGCCGAGGGTCGGCGTCGTTGCGCTGGTGGCCCTTGGGACGGTCGGCGCGACGGCGGCCGTCGCGCGACCCGAGAACGGGCTCGGGGCCGCCGTCCCGTCGACCGCGGCCACCGTTGCAGGGCTCCTCACGTTCTGGCGGCTCCGCCGCTCGGCCGGACTCGCCACTTCGGTCACGGGAGCCGGCGATGCCGAGGCGATCGCGCCGGCGTCGTTCGATCGGCGGCGATTCCTCCTCGCCGGCGCCGGCGCGGCCGGACTCGCGGCGGTCTCCGGGCTCGCCGGCCGGTTCCTGATCCGTCGGGCCGAGGCGAGCGCCTCCCGAGCCGCCGTCCGGATCCCGGCGCCCGCCGATGTCGCTCCGCTCCCGCCGGCGGGCGCCGACCTTCACATCGCCGACGTCGGACCGTTCATCACGCCGAACGACCGCTTCTACCGGGTGGACACGTCGATCCTCGTCCCATCGGTCACCGCCGAGGGATGGACCTTGCGCGTTCACGGCATGGTCCGCAAAGAGGTCTCGCTCGATTACGCGAGCCTGCTGGCGCGACCCTTGATGGAGCGTGACGTGACATTGACGTGTGTCTCGAACCCGGTCGGCGGTGGCTACATCGGCAACGCGCGGTGGATCGGCGCCCCGCTCGCCGACCTCCTGAACGAGGCCGGTGTCGACCCCGCCGCCGATCAGATCGTCTCCCGGTCCGTCGACGGGTTCACCGTGGGCACGCCGACGGCCGTGGTCATGGACGGTCGCGACGCCATGCTCGCGGTCGCGATGAACGGCGAGCCGCTCCCGCTCGAACACGGCTTCCCCGTACGCATGATCGTCCCCGGACTGTACGGGTACGTGTCGGCGACGAAGTGGCTCGTCGACATCGAGCTCACGACCTTCGGCGCCTACGACGCGTACTGGGTCCGTCGCGGCTGGGCCCAACAGGCACCGATCAAGACCGAGTCGCGGATCGACACGCCGAAGCAGTCCGCCACGGTTGCGGCCGGTCGTGTCACCGTCGCGGGCATCGCGTGGGCGCAGCATCGAGGGATCTCGACAGTGGAGGTGAGCGTCGACGGCGACGCGTGGCGGCCCGCTCGACTGGCTGCCGAGGACACGATCGACACGTGGCGGCAATGGGTCTTCGCATGGGACGCGTCACCTGGCGATCACACCCTCGCCGTGCGGGCCACCGACGACACCGGGGCGACGCAGACCGCGACCCAAGCCGATCCCGTGCCGAACGGCGCGACCGGCGACCACACGATCTCGGTAACGGTCGCCGGCTGACGCTCACGCGGACGGGCCATCCTGGCCGCGCAGGGCTCAGGCGAGCTCGGCGAACAGCTGGAGGTACGCGCCGAGGTAGTGGGGAGCGAGGTAGCGGTCCCGGACCCGGCGCTCCGCCGCCGCGCCGAGACCGGCAGCCAGCGAGGGGTCCTCGAGCACCGCCTCGACGGCGTTCCCGAACGCGGTCAGGTCCCGCGGGTCCACCAGGATCCCGCTCACGCCGTCCTCGATCTGATCCCGGATGCCCCCGACCTTGCCCGCGACGAGCGCACGCCTTTTCCACATCGCCTCGGTGACGGTCAACCCGAACCCCTCCGCCAGGCTCTTCTGGACCACCACATCGCCATGGCGCTGGAGCGCGTTCACGATCGCGGCGTTCTCCTCCGTGTCCTCGGTGGGGAGGTTCGCCAGATGCACACGGCGGCGGTGCGGCCCCGGGAGGCTTTCCCACAGTTCGTTGACCTCCCGCAGCACCGTCGCGGCTTCCGGATCATCCACCACCGATCCCGGAATCGGTCCGGCGAGCATCAGATGGGCGTCGGTGATGCCGGGCTCGTCCGCGAATCCCCGGATCACCCCGAGGGGGTCCTTGAGGGCGTCCCACCGCGACACCTGGACGACCAGGGGTGCGTCGGGTGGCAGCGGTGCGTCTTCGGTCATCTGCGCCCGGTGGGAGACGTGCGCCTGTGTCCCGTCGCTCCGCGCGAAGATCGCGTCGCCTCCGTCGCGTCGGTTCGAGATGAGTCCGGCCGCACCGAGGATCGCGAACGTCCGCTCCGGATCGATCGCAACGTTCTTCGGCGACGCGTGATCGATGCAGGGTGGGAGCACGCGGACGCGTTCCGGGTCGAGACCCTTCCACGTGTACGCCGATCTGGAGAACGTGACCGCCTGCGCAGCTCGTGCGTCTGGCAGGAGGAAGTCCCATGCGGAGTGGACGAGCGGGGTCGGCGTGTCGGCCCCGATGTGGCACGTCCAGATGACGGTCGCGCCCAGCGACCGGAGGATCGGGACGAGCCCGAGCGGCTGCGGATCGTGGACGACGACGACGTCGCCCGCTCGGACCGTTCGACCGACGTCGGTCGCGTTGGAACGGGTGACCTCGTCGTACTGGCCGCGCTCCGCGTCGCCCAACGGACCGCCATCGCCGAGCACACCGTGGAGCCGGTTGTGGAGTCGCTTCGTGATCGTGAAGAACTCGGGGTCGCCGTCCATCACGGCCCAGTGCGTGTCGATCCCGTCGTCGGCCAGGTATCCCAGGCAAGATCGGAGCAGCTCAGCGACGCCACCGCCCTCGGACGTCGAGTTCACGTGCCAGACGGACCTACCCTCCAGGAGCCCGCGCGCCGCGGCGAGATGCTCTTCGTAGCGACGGCCGGCATCGGGCCCCGCGATCGTACGGAGGCTCTGTGCGTCCCGAGGATGAACGGTGACCTCGTGCATCAGTGAGCGAAGTCGAGGTCCGCCGTCACAGGTCGTGTCCGGATCGAACGGGTTCGATCCGGACACGAGCGTCGACGACCACCGCTCCCCGTGGGAGCACCATCACGGGGTTGCAGTCCATCTCGACGATCTCCGGATGCGTCTCGGCCATCGCGCTCACCCGGAGCACGAGCTCCTCGAGCGCCGGCACATCCGCCTTCGGGGTGCCGCGGTAGCCGTCCAGACGGGGGTAGGTCGCGAGCGAACGGATCATCTCTCGAGCATCGAGGTCCGTGAGCGGCGACACGCGAACGGCGACGTCGTTCAGGAGCTCCGCCTCGATGCCCCCGGCGCCGCAGGCCACGACCGGGCCGAACCGGGGGTCGACCGCGACACCGACCAGCATCTCGAC
>VAYU01000063.1 GCA_005884925.1 Actinomycetota bacterium
TTGGCGCCGGCGGCGACGTTCTTCATCCCGCCCTTGACCATGGCCCGGGCGAGCACCGTTGCCGTCGTGGTGCCGTCACCTGCGACGTCGTTCGTCTTGGTGGCGACCTCCTTGGTGAGCTGGGCGCCCATGTTCTCCCAGGGGTCCTCCAGCTCGATCTCCTTGGCGATCGTGACACCGTCGTTCGTGATGGTGGGTGCGCCCCACTTCTTGTCGAGCACCACGTTCTGACCCTTCGGGCCGAGCGTGATGGCGACCGCGTCGGCGAGCTTGTCGACGCCGGCCTCCAGGCCGCGCCGTGCTTCCTCACCGAACTTCAGCAGCTTCGAAGCCAACGTGGGCCTCCCTTACTTGCCTGCGACGGCGAGCACGTCACGAGCGGACAGGATGAGGTACTCATCGCCGTCGACCTTGACCTCGGTGCCGCCGTACTTCGAATAGATAACCGTGTCGCCGACCTTCACGTCGAGCGCGACGCGGCCGGTGCCGTCGTCGTTCCACCTGCCGGGACCCGCCGCCACGACCGTGCCCTCCTGGGGCTTCTCCTTGGCCGTGTCCGGGATCACGAGGCCCGAGCTCGTCGTCTCCTCGCCTTCGCTTGGCTTGACGACGATCCGGTCCTCCAGCGGCTTGAGCTTGAAGTCCGCCATCCTCGACTACCTCCTCCTTCGGTCTTCCTTGCCGTCCGGCCTGGGCTCCGTTAGCACTCCCCGACCTTGAGTGCTAACAGGATAGCCAGGCGAGTGCCAACCGGCAACGCGACGGGAACGCGGACGGGGACCCGCTCCGGGATCTACGAGTACGTCACGTACAGGACGGGCGCGAAGAGGCCTTCGAAGGATTCGGCCGTGCGGACTCCGGTGCCGGTGATGATGAAGACCATGGCGTTGCCGGAGTTCCATCCCGCTCGGTTCACGATCTCTTGCATGACGCTCGTCAGTCCCGGCGTCTGCTGGTCGGGTCCCTGAGCACCGACCGTCCCCCACGGGGCCGGGACCCACCCGACGTTGGCCGACGTTCGAGCACGCGAGGAGATGTTGTTGGTGGTCTTCGTGAAGGTGCCGGGGTTGTCGGCCGCCTGCCCCTCGATCGTGAGCGACGTGGCTCCGGTCGTCTGTACCCTGCACTGGAACTGGATGTAGGCGCTCTGGATGGTCGCGCCCTTCGGGATCGGGAGTCCGGCGAATCGAAGCCCCACCGTCTGGTTCACGCCGGCGCGGTTCACGATCTTGAGAGCCGCGTTCGCCAGTGCGACGGCTCCGGCGGATTCTTCGGCGTCGTCCGAACCAGCGCCGATGGGCACCGTGAGCGTGGTCACGCCTTCAGGCAACACCGTCACCGTGACGTCATCCGAGGCTTGCAGGGCGCTGTCGTCCCCCGTCAGCCGGAGCACGTAGGTCCCGGCAGCATCGAACGACACGGTCGTCGTTGGGGAGCTTGGGTCGGTGAACGTGGCGGTACCGGGACCGCTCACCTGGGACCACGTGCTCGTGACGGCCGCCGGGGGGTTCGGGAGCCCGTCATCCGTGACGGAGCCCTGCATCGTGGCCGAGGCCGGGAGCTTGACGGTCTGATCCGGGCCGGCGTTCACGACCGGCGCGTGGTTCCCTACGGTGCCGCAGTCGACCGATCCGTCATGGAGATCGTTCAGGTTAGTGTCCTGCCACTGCCAACCGATACTGGTTGCGACGTTCCCGTTCGCCGCACCGTTGAGCGTCAGATCCAGCAGTCCGGCCGTCTTGCCCTTCGACCACGCGATCCGAGGCCCGGGCAGGACGTTCGAGTTACCGGCGAGCGAGTGACCGCCCGACCCCGAGACCAGCTCGACCATGTGAGCTCCGGCTGTCCCCGCCGTGAAGTTCTCGTCGAGGGGCTTGTACTCCTCCATGTTGTGCTGATGCCCGTTGATGACGAGGTCGACGCCGTTGTTCGCCAACAGCTTCCACATATCGCTCTCGTTGGAGTTGATCGTCGTGTTGCTCGTGACTGCGGGTATGTGGAAGAAGGCAACGACGCAGGCGGGCACGTTCGAAGCTGTCAGGACGCTCTGAGCGAAGTTGTACTCGGCATGAGCGACCGTCATGTTCTGACTCGAGTTCAGGTCCAAGAACAGGACGCCACCCCACGTGAAGGAGGTGTACAGAGGGTGACCGTGCCAGTAGTCCGTCCACGCGGGGATGTTGACCTTCTCGTGGTTCCCCAGCGTCGGCTGGGTGGTATCCGCGGTCGCCCCCCAGAGCGTCCCTTGTCCGGGGCGATCGATGTTCGACACCCCGTAGTGGTTCAGGTTCTCCGTGAACGTCCCCGTCTCGTAGATATCACCGAGGAATAGGAACAGTGGCGGATCGACCGCGGCGATCCTGTTCGCCAACGCGTTCGATACCACCTCGTTCGATGGCCCGTCACCTGTTGCCAAGATGTGCGGGTCGTCCGGACCCGTCCATGGTGCGGGGCGGTAGCTCGTCCAGTCGTTCGGGTTGTGCTGGAAGTCCGTCGCGTTGCCGTTGCTCAAGGTTACGGCGATCATGACGGCCGCCGAACCGACCGAACCTGCCTGCAGTGAGAGGGTGCCCGAACCGTCCAGGTACTTCTGGGTCGGCCACACGAACGAATAGTCGCTCGTCGCCGGTGAGGGCGCATACATCTGGATGAGCCGCACCCCGGTCCCACCCGACGGGACCCACGTCGCGAACACGAGGCCGCTGTTGGGCGAGTTCGTGACGGTGACGGTCTGCTCACCGGTCAGGGAGCTCGCAGCCGTGACGCAGAGCGTGTGGCCGTTCGAGGTACCGCAGTTGCTCGCGGCCTGCGCCGAAACGGGAACCAGGACGGTCGCGGCCGCGAGCAGCGAGAAGACACCGAGCCATGCGAGCGGCCTCCGCGGTGCAACGATCACGATCCATCCCGACAGGTTGGGACGCGCTCGGCTCCGGATGGCTGGTACACGACGACTCCCCCCATGTCTCGCCGCCACTCAAGGTTGCAAGCACAAAAGGGAAGCTCACGCGGCGGCGCGCGCTCGTTCACTGCACCGTAGGTCCGAGACCGTAGGTGCGACATCGCGCAACCGGTGTAGATGACGTACGCAAATCTCGCGGGGCAGGTCAGCAGGCCACGGAGCCGGAGCGCAGGGCGCGCCTGGCACGTCCTGGAACTGCCAGCTGAGGCTCGTCGCCGCGTCGCCGCCGGCCGCGCCGCTGAGGGTCAACGCGAGCAGCCCCGTGGTTCCCCCCTTTGGACCACGCGATCCTGGCCCCGGGCGGTCTTCGAGACGCCGGCGATGGAATGCCCGCCGGCCCCCGAAACGAGTTGCACGAGATGGGCTCCGCCCCCGGTGTTGAAGTTCGCGTCGGCTTGAACTCGACATGTGATGCCGGTGTCCGACCAGGAGGAGATCCCTCCGTCGTCTGCGGGCAGCGGCCAGATCGCGCGTTGAGCAGATGCCACCGAGCTATCGCTGAGGACCGCCGGCTCGTCGTGGCTCCACGAAGTCCTCCGCGCCTCGCCACATCCGCTACCGGACGGCAGCAGGCAGCGACGGGGGTGCGCTGGAACCAGGAGGCTAGAGGTCCGAGCCGGCGGGCCGACATCGCGCACGCGGTGTAGGTGTACCCCGGGTGGCACGGGGTGAAGGCTCCTCTAGGCTTCCGCGGAACGAGAGCCGAGCGATCCCTCGAGGACGGGGAGGAAGAGGCATGGAGCCGGAGCTGGATGACGCAGCCGTTCCCGCGATCCAGCAGAAGCGGTTCTGTGCGACCTTCGACATCGAGGACTGGTTCCACGCCGAGAACGTCCGGGCTAGCCTCCCCACGCATGATTGGGATCGGCTGGAGTCGAGGCTCGAACCGAACGTTCACGAGCTCCTGGATATCCTTGCAGCCACCCAGGCCCGATCGACGTTCTTCGTCCTGGGGTGGGTCGCGGAACGCTACCCCGCGGTCGTGCGACGGATCGTGGACGACGGACACGAGGTCGCCAGTCATACCTATCTCCATCGGAACCTGAACCAGCTGACCCCCGATGAGATCGAGGGGGAGCTCAGCCGGTCGAAGGACCGGCTCGAACAGGTAGCGGGCTCCGAGGTTCTCGGTGTCCGTGCGCCCAACTTCTCGGTGAGCGATCTCGTCCTCGATCTGGTCGCCGAGACCGGTTACCGGTACGACTCCAGTTACTTCGGGTTCACGCAACATGATCGGTACGGGCAGATCTCGGCAACGGTCCCACCGGGGGCGCCGGTGACGGAGATCCGGCCCGGCCTGTTGGAGATCCAGATGACCCGCGTCCCGATCGCGACGGTCCAGGTCCCGTGGGCGGGCGGCGCGTACTTCCGCTTGATCCCCTATCCGGTGTTCCGGTGGGGCGTCGCGAAGCACCTGCGCTCCAACCCATGGTTCACGTTCTACTTCCACCCCTGGGAGCTCGACCCGGACGAGGTTCCCCCCGCGGGGATGCCGAGGACCCTCCGGTTCCGCGCCTACACGGGGCGAGGTCGGACGCGACGCGACCTCCGGCGCCTCGTCACGGAGTTCGGGTCCTGCCGGATCGATGAAGCCTTGAGAGGCCTCGGCCACCTCTCCTCGAACGAGACGACGCCTTAGCCGTCGTCGCCTCGGAGCAGCACGGCGATCGTCCGGACGATGATCACCAGGTCCCGCCAGACCGACCAGTTCTCGATGTAGTAGTTGTCCAGGCGGGCGCGTTCCGGAACGGCGTCCAAGCCACGCGATCGACCGTGGATCTGTGCCCATCCGGTGATCCCGCCGAGCACTCGGTGTCGGTCGTCGTAGCGGGACACGGTGGCCGCGAACTGGTCGGTGTAGTGGGGTCGCTCCGGTCGGGGACCGACGAGCGACATCTCTCCCCGAAGCACGTTCAACAGCTGCGGCAGCTCATCGATGCTCGTCATCCGCAGGATGCGCCCCACCCCGGTTACCCGGTCGTCCTCGCCCGAGAACCATGCCGTGTCGGAATCATCGTTCACGCGCATCGTCCGGAACTTGACGATCTCGAAGATCCGACCGTTGAGCCCGACCCGTTTCTGCCGGAACAGGATCGGACCCGGGCTCGACACACGGACGGCGAGGGCGGCGATCGCGAGGAGCGGCGCGGTGAGCAGGAGCAGGAGCGTGGATCCAACGAGGTCGAAGCCGCGCTTCTCCAGCCGGGCCGCCGAACGTAGCGCCGGCCGGCGGAGATGGAACAGCGGGATACCGCAGACGTCGTCAACGGCTGCCCCCTGCGGGATCCCGCTCAATTCGAAGAAGCGAGGAACGACGTGGATCTCCGCGGGCGTCCGCTCGCTGGCGCGAAGGACGGTCGCGAGATCCTTATCGTTGGTGTCGCCGAATGCGACGAGCACGCGGCTCACGGAATGTTCGTGGACCACGTGATCGAGTTCCGTGCACTCGCCGAGGAAGGGGAGGATCGCCGATCCATCCTGCACCCGACCCAGGAAGCCGACGGGCCGCAACCCGAACTCCTGATGGTCCAGCAGGGTCTTCGCCAGCCCGATCGCCAGTTCGCCTTCCCCGACGATCAGGGTTCGCTCGGAGGCGACGCCTCGCGCTTTCGCCGCCCGACCCAACGCGTACGCGGCCGCCCGGCCGATGATCACGGCGATCGCGGAGAGCGGCGCGATCACCGTGAGGTTGCTCAGGTGCGCGCGGATGTCCAGGGGAAGCTTGGCGACCGCCACCACCGACATCAGCAGTAGGAGGGAGACGGCCACGCGACCCATCAACCAGGCTGCGTCGTCGCCGAGGCGGGGATTGATCCTGAAGATGCGAGACGAGTCGCTGTTGAGGATCAGGAACGTGAGCACGGCGAACACGATCGCGACGGGGTGGAACCCCACGAGGACGTACACGATCCCGAGGGCGACCGCGTCGGCGACAGGAAGGAGACTCGAGAGAGGAGGGCGGAACCGAAGGGCGCGCGGAGGTTGGAAGACCACCTCGAGGGGTTCGCGAACAGCCATCGTCACGCTCCGCCGCGGGGTGCACGAAGCGAGGTTCCGATGATCGCGCTCTCCATACGCCCCTCCGCGGTCCGGAGAACCGAGTGTGGCGGTCCGGCCCCTTCCAGCGCATGCGCGTTTCGCCGTAAGAAACGTACCGAGACGATGCGAGCCGCCGGCACCTATCGGGAGGACGCGACCGACGCTGGTGCGTGTCGGATCTCACGCCACGCATCCGATGTACCGAGGCTACGTTCGTGCGCGTCGATGGGCGAAGATACCGTTAGCCGGCGAGCTCGGAAGATGCGCCCTGGACCGGGGACCGTAGCCCAGGTACGGCGTTCATCAGATGGCCGCGAGCGCGGCGCCCGCGTACCGTTTCCATCGAAGCACGAGCATCTCCGGCCGAGAGGGAGGTTTCGACGGCATCGTGGGCATCACCATCGATCATCGTCGCTGGTCCCGCCTTCCGACGCTGCCGAAGCCGTGCCTGGTCGAAGTCGCAGGCGTGGCGGGTTCGGGGAAGTCCACCCTCACGCGGTCGATGTGCGAGGATCCCGAGTTCACCGTGGGCGGTTTCATCCACGCGCGGCTGCCATCCCACCTCCTCCGGGTTGCGAGGGCGACCCCGCGCCTGCTGCCGATCCTCGCGAGCGACCGCCGATCGCCTCAGGTGACGTGGCCGGAGTACAAGCTCTTGGTCTACGTGACGCAGTGGCGCACCGTCCTCCGTCGTGAGATGCGCCGCCGCGGCGGAATCACCGTGCTCGACCAGGGCCCGATCTACGCCCTCGTTCGTCTGAAGGCTGAAGGGAAGCCGTTCACCGCCACGCCGGCGTTCGATGCGTGGTGGGAGGACATGCTTCGGCTATGGGTTGGAGAGCTCAGCGCGATCGTCTGGCTGGACGCGTCCGACGATGTCCTGTGGCGGAGGATCAACGGGCGTTCTCAGCTCCACAAGACGAAGGGCGAGGGGGTCGAGGAGGGCCACCGGTTCCTCGACACGTACCGCTGCTCGTTCGACGCGGTGCTCGGTCGGATCGAGGCTTGGGGGGCGCCGGAGGTGCTTCGCCTCGATACGGAGGAAGCCACCGCCGAGCAGCTCGCGACGGAGCTCCTGCCCCGCTTGATGGCACATGCTCGATAGCGACGGCCGACCCGTCCCGATCGACCGGCAGGATGCCGCCGTGCGAAGGCTCAAGGTTTTGCATCTGATCCTGATGCTCGGCGAGACCAACGGTCAGTACAACGAGCACTGTCTCCCGCTGATCGGAGAACGCGATCTCTCGATCAGCACCTACTTCGCGCCGCGATTGACCCCACCTCCGGAGATCACGATGTTCGCTGGCGACGGAACGCTCAGGGGGTTCTACCGAAGCTTGGGGCGGGCGCTGGACACCGATGACTACGACGTCATCCATGCCCACGCCCCGCAGTCGGGCGTGCTGTTGCTGCTCGGGGTGCTCGCTCGGCGTCGATCGCACCGGCTCCGGCGTTCGCTCGTCTATACCGTCCAGGATTCGTTCTACGACTACCGACTTCGGGACAAGGCGTTGATGGTCGTCCCTCTGGTGACCTTCCATCGCGTGATCTTCTGCAGTGGGTCGGCGTACGAGAGTTTGCCGCGGGCGCTGAAGCGGCTCGTCCGGGATCGATCGAGGGTCGTCCAGAACGGAGCTGACATCGACCGGGTGGACCGCGCCATCGCGGCCGCCCCGGTCGACAGGGAGGATGGGCGCTTCACCGTCCTCTCCGTGGGTCGTCTCGATGTGGTGAAAGACCCGTTCGCCGTGCTCGATGCGTTCGCCCGGAGCATGGACCGAGACGACCCCGGTCGACTCATCTTCATCGGTGGGGGACGGCTCGGAACCGAGCTGGAAGCCCGCATCGACCGCGCGGGCCTTCGGGACCGCGTCACGTTGCGAGGCCTCATCCCGCGAGAAGAGGTGTTCGTCGCGTGTGCCGAAGCCGATGTCTTCGTCTCCACCTCGAATGGCGAGGGTCTGCCGGTGGCCGTCCTGGAGGCGATGGCTGCCGGATGCCCGGTCATCCTGTCCGACATCCCGCCCCACCGAGAGCTCGCCGAAGACGCCGGGTTCATCCCATTCGTCCAGCCGGGTGACGTCGAAGGGTTCGCGAGGGAGATCAGGCGCTACCGGGCGATGTCGTCGGACGAGCGGCGCGAGATCGGTCGCCGGTGCCGAGCGCACGTGAGCGCGCGCTTCACGTTGCCCATCATGCGTACCGCCACCGATGCCGTGTATCTGGAGACGGCACGACCGGCGGCGACCCACCGATGATCGTCGAGTTCATCGGGTGCAGCGGGGCGGGGAAGACGAGCCTCGCGAAGGAGGTTCGTCGGCGGAGCCACGCCTCTCGTCGCGCGATCCTGTCCGTCGATCTGGTGCATGACCGCGCGGGCCTCAGGTGGATGACCGATCCCAGCACGATCAATCTCGCCGCGGACGTGATCTCGTTCCCGTCGTTCGTCCGAGCGTATGGGCGCGACGGAGCGTTCGTCCGCTTCGCGTTCGACCGCCTCCGGCGCTACGCGCCATCCACGTTCGCGAAGTACAACTACCGCCTGAACATCGTCCGGAAGGTCGGCGTGCACGAGCTGGCTCGCCGCGCGTCCGACCGGAGGACGGTCCTGGTCGACGAAGGGGTCCTCCTCTCCGCGTACCAACTGTTCGTGTACAGCGATGCTCCGTACGGAGACGTCGATCTGGACCGCTTCGCTCGTCTGGTTCCCATGCCGGACCGCGTCGTCTACGTGAGGGCTCCGCTCGATCTACTGGTGGAACGTGCGATCCGACGTCCGGATCCGCGCCGTGAGCTGGCCGGACGGAGCCGCAACCAGGTCGCGGACCGGCTCGCGCGCGCCGTGGAGCTCTTCGAACGCCTGGCGGCGCGCGAGCCGGTCCGCGACCGTCTCCTGACCGTGGAGATCACGCACGACTCCCCCGAGGGGTTCGAGGAGGGGGTGCATCGGGTCCTCGCGGGCACGGGCATAGGGGCCGCCGAGACGCCACCGAAGCAGGTCCGATCGATCGCGTTCGTGGGGTCCGAGGCGAGTGGCAAGTCCACGATCCTGAACGAGGTCGAGGCTTGGCTGGGTCGAGACCACCAGGTCCGGCGGATCCATGCGGGGAAGCCGCCGAGCACGTGGGTCACCTTCCTCCCCCATGTCCTGTTACCCGCGTTCCGGACCCTGTTCCCCGAGCAGCGGCTGTTACGGGTCGAAGCCAAGATGGAGGAGGATCCCCCGACGCGAGGGAGCTATCCGCTCCTGTTCGCGTTCCGCTCGGTCATGTTGGCGTACGAGCGGCGCGCGCTCATCCTCGGAGCCCTCGAGCGGTCGTCGCGCGGAACGATCGTGCTGAGTGACCGGTACCCTTCGGGAACGGGCGGCGCTCCGGACGGACCGCAGCTCGGGCATCTCCCCCTGCCCCCCGGTCGACGATCGGCTCGCCGTGTTCTGACTGCAGTCGAAGGTCGGCTGTATCGGGACATCCCTGCTCCCGACATCGTGTTCCATCTCTCCGCCCCGCTCGAAGTCACGCTCGCTCGGAACGCTCACCGACAGAAACGGGAGCCCGAAGGCTACGTGCGGCTGCGGCATGCGATCAGTGCGGACCTCCGCTTCGACGGTTCCGTGATCCATCGCATCGATACCGACCGAGCGTTCGAGAGCGTCGTGATCGAGATCAAGGACGCGATCCGGGAGGCGATCGACGGGTCCGATCCGAGCCCACCATGACGCTTCCTGATTTCATCGTCGTCGGCGCGGCGAAGGCGGGGACGACGGCGCTGTATTGGTACCTCGGCGACCATCCCCAGGTGTTCATGAGCCGTGTGAAGGAGACGAACTACTTCGCGTACGGCCTCGACGAGGGCGGCCACCTGCTCTACGGCGACCCCGAGCTCCATCACTTCCCGATCAGGACGATCGACGCGTACGAGCGATCGTTCGAAGGGGCGGGGGACGCCCGTGCCGTCGGCGAGGCGTCGCCGATCTACCTCGAGTGTCCACAGTCGGCTGGTCGGATCCGGGACACGATCCCCCACGCCCGGATCATCTGCGGGCTCCGCGACCCCGTCGATCGAGCGTATTCGGATTATCTCATGTACCTCCGATCGCGCGGACGCCGGTTGGACGCTGCACGTGAGCTCACGCCGTCGGCTGCCTGGGCGCGTCCCGACTCCCATTGGATGCAGATCAGCATGTACCACGAGGCGCTGCGTCGATACTTCGACGTGTTCCCGCCCGAGCGGATCTACGTCTTCCTGTTCGATGACCTCAAAGCCGACCAGGCTGGACTGGTCCGCGACCTCTATCGCTTCCTGGGGGCCGATGACAGCTTCGTGCCCGACTTCGACACGCCTCACAACGTCGGCGGGATGCCCGCGAGCATGCTGCTCGAGCGTGTCTTCACGAACGATTCGCTCAGGAGAGCGGTCGATCCGTGGATCCCGAAGCGAGCGGCGGACTGGGCGCGGCGAACACGGACGCGGAACCTGCGTCGCGCGCCCCGGTTGCCGAACGAGCTCGCGAAAGAGTTGCGCGAGCGGTTCCGAGACGACATCTCCAAGACCGCCGAGCTCATCGGGAGGGACCTCAGCCTCTGGCTGGAGCGTTGACGGTCCGATGCCCGAGGCTCAGTGGGGGACGTCGACGACCTCGTGCTTGCTCGACCGTCGGTAGAGCTTCATCGCCGGCTGGAGCACCAAGCGCTGCTTGAGTCCGTACATGGCCAGATGTCGCCGGTTGAATCGCTTCGCCTGACCGTCACGGAACGCTGCGACGGAATCGGCGAGCGACGGACCGTATCCGCGCTCCATCGCCGGGAAGAGCTCCTCCTTCACGTGCCGGTAGAGCTGGAGATCGGCCTGGTTCGCCTCGACGATCATCGCCCGGGTGCGAGGATCGTCCAGAAGATCCTTCGCGATACGCGAGCTCTTGGCGACGTTCACCGGCGCGTAGCGGATGTCGAGGTCAGGTGCGCGGAGGGCGCGCAGCAGGACGATGGAGTCGTCGAACGACTCGGTGAGCCCGACGAACATCTCTTTCCGGGCGATCATCGAGATCGCGTCGTTCGCATCCGCGGTTCCGCCGATCCGCTGCGTCTGCGCGTTGCGAACCCAGTCCTTCTGGATCCATGTCTCGAAGGAAAGGTCGGTCCTCTTCCGGTGGTCGAGGCGGTACTGGAAGCGCGAGGCGCAGAGCGCGATCGGTTCACGGAGGAAGGTCAGGTACCTGAACTCGGTCCCGGGCTCCTCCAGGTCGACGTATCCGCTCACGCGATGGCCGGCGATGCTGGTGAGCCTCGGGTAGAGCCGACGGACGCGCTGCAGGTCGGGGGTCGAGAACGGGGGGTCCGTCCAGGCGCCGTGCCATGGCTCCACGTCGCAATGCCGAGCCCCGTACGAGCTGCGCAGGATGTATCGCACGGTCGTGCCAGCCGTCTTGTTGATGTGGAGGAACACGAGGAGCCGGCGGGAGTCGCTCATGGCCACTCGTACCCGAGGTGATGACTCGCAGCACCGGTCACGCGTGCGATCACGCGGAGATCGTCGTCGTTCAGTCGCTCCATCCACGAGCGGTCCTCGCGGATCGCTTCCACCCCGCTGAGCCGCATCGAGTTGCCGATCACGTGACGCTCGCATGGCTGCAGGTGATCGGACACCGGGATGGGCTCCACCCCGATGAACCTCGCGACGCGGTCCAGCGTCTCTTGCGGTTGCGAGCACAGCTCTTCGTAGTGCAGGCGCATCCATGCTTCGCGGGGGAACGAGCGACCGACGCGGTCGGCCTCCACGTTGTAGTGGCGCCACTGGCGAGCCGCATGCCCGACGTCGACGCCGGTGTGCTTCATGATGCTGGCGACGTTGCCCCGCGGGTCGCGGACCAGATGGATGACCTTGAGCCGCAGGCCAGGTGCGCCTGCGAGATAGCGCGGACGTTGATGATCGCGCGCCGTGTCGACGAACACGCTCCTGTCTGTCTCCTCGAGGACCGACCGAGCCAGGCTCCACGTGGATGCCCTGGCCTCCGAGACGCGCCGGCGAACCGGAGGGGTTCTGCCGACCGTGGCGTCGCGGATGGCCGTCAACGAGGGATCCCCGAGCGAGCTCACGACGATCCCGTTGAGCCAGCGGCGTCCCGAGACCCGGACATGCGTGTTCCAGAAGTTCGTCTTGAACACGGTCACCGGGTACCCGAGCTCCTCCGTCCGTCGGGCGATGCGATGCCAGAAGCAGCACTCGGTGAACAGCAGGCCGCACGAGCACAGGTACGTGTCCAGATCCACCTTGGCCGTGAGACCCGTCGCCGCCCCGATCGAGGTACAAGCGGGGTGATTGGCCATCAGCATCCCCAAGAGGGTGGAACCCGTGTAGGGGCTCCCGGGCACGCTCACGTACCGGACGGGCGCGAGCGTGTCGTCGGCCGCATCACGCATCCGTCGCCCACGTCCCTGTTGAAGCGGAAGGCGTCCCGGGCGCGGTCGACCCGACCGCTCCCGAGCCGTCCTCCGGACGTCTTTCCCAGGCTCTTCCATGCACGAGATCGGTCCACAGATCGAGGTTCCGACGCATGGTCACGGATACGTCGTACGGCCGGCTCTGCGCTTTCGCCGCGAGCCCGAGCGCTCCCCGCTTCCCGGGATCGAGGAGGAGTCCGTCGATCGCTCCGGCCAGCGCGCCGGGATCTTCTCGAGGCACGATCAAGGCTGCGGACCCGAGGGCTTCGCTCCCGGACACGTCGGTGGCGACCATCGCCGAACCGCACGCCAGTGCCTCCAGCGATGCGAGCGACATCCCTTCCCACCGAGACGGCGCGATGACCACGTCGGCGGCGCGGTACTCGGGGGCGGTGTCGTCCACCGGACCGCGCCACTCGATCCGCTCCTCGACGCCCAGCGAGGTGGCGAGCTCCTCCAACTGCCTGCGGTGCCCCGGGGTGCTCTCCCCCCCGACGAGGCGGAGCCTCGACGTGCGATCGCTCACCAGCGCGAGTGCGCGGATCGCGACGTCCTGACCCTTCTGCTGGCTCAGCCTTCCCACGCAGACGATCAGCGGATGGCCGACGTCCCCGGCCGCAGACGGTCCCTCAGGGGAGAAGTGCGCTCGATCGACGCCGTTCGGTATCAACAGCAGTCGGGCGTCCGCGCCGAGCACCGAGCGACCTTCCACCTCTTCCCGTTCGGAGACGGCGACGATCACGTCGCAGCGGCGAGCCAGGAGCCGCTCGATCCACCGGTAGAGGCCCTCCAGCCGGCCGCCGACGAGCCACGACCAGTAGTGGGGCGTCATCACGACCGCGGGTCGGGCGCGCCGCGGCAGCGTCGCTGCCGCGACGCGCCCGAGCGCGGCCGCCTTGGACGAATGCAGATGCAGGACGTCGCGCCCTCGCGCGAGGCGGCGGAGGGTCAAGACGTCGAAGGGATCACGGAGGGCGGGCCTGCGGGCCATGTCGAGCGTGTGATGCCGCGCTCCGACGCTCTTGACCCAGCTGGCCAAGGGCCCTCGGGACTCCGGGGGGCTGATCACGGTCACGTCGTGGCCGGCTTCCACGGCCGATCCCGCCAGCTCCCGGACGTAGATCGCGACGCCGTAGTCGGCGGGCTGGGACACGATCAACACGTCGAGCGATCGATCCCCGTTCGGTCGTGTCCTAGACCGGCGCGGCATCGCCAGTCCTCCGTTTCGCCGGCCGATCCTTCCAACAGCTCAGATCGATGCCCAGCATCTCTTCCAGCGCATCGAACTCATCCACGTACCGCCGGCCGAGGTCGCTCCTGAGGTCGGTATCCAATCGCGGAACCTGCGTGCCGCTCGTCATGAACCGGCGAACACCCAATCGACCTCCCAGATCGACGATCGACTCCAGGTGCCGCCTCCTCAGGCGTCGGCCGGTCCTGACGGCGAGGTTCGCGATCCGCGGGTACTTGGGCATGGTGCTCGCGTTCACGCGTTCGGTTGCTGCCGGGAATCCACCTTCGGGGATGCCGAGGAAGCCGGCCAGATCGCGACGGACCGTCTCGCCGCCCCGGACCGCTTCCTCGAAGACGATGGGCAGGATCTGTCCCCGATCGAAGCGATCGAGGTACCTCCGCAGATGGCCGCTGTAATAGCCCATCTCGAGGGCTCGCGGTCTGGTCCTCAGGAACTCTTCGAACGACCCGCGGTAGTTGCGCCGTTGCAAGAGGAACCCGTACTGGGAGTACGCGCGGTCGACCGGATGCCGCAGCATCACGAGGAGCTTCGCGGACGGCAGCACCGTCGCGATCCTCGTCGGGCACTCTTGGCCGTAGAGGTACTGCGGAGAGATCTCGCCGATCGCTCGGTATCCGCCGGCTCCCTCCGGAGGGGAGAAGAATCCCTCGTACCACTCGACCCCTCGGTCGAAGTGGCGGTCGAAGAACCGCACTTCTTTCCGCCGTGTGGGGAGGTACGCGTCCGGATGCCCGGACAGCAACGTGTGCAGCCAGGTCGTTCCGGCGCGCGGAACCCCGATCCCAACGAACGTCGGAAGTGTCATCCGGACCGGCCCAGGACGCCAACCGGGACCGACGCGAACGCGTCGGGTTCCTCACGCTCTGGTGGTGCGGGTTCCCGAACGACCGATCCGGCCGCCACGCAGAGCGTCAGGACGAGCCATGTCGTCTTCCGATGTTCATAGGACAGGGTGGAAGCGCCGATCGCCCATACCGCGAGCAGGGTGACCCAGAACCTCCTGTCCCACTTCGGCTGGATCAAGGCGTATCGGAAAGCGATCCACAGGATCGAGGCGAACATCGCGAAGCCAACCAGACCGAGCTCGACCATGACCGACAGATAGGAGTTGTGGGCCACCTTGTCGAGGGTGTTCACAGAACGGTATTGGTCGGTGCCCACCCCGAAGAACGGATGATCGGAGAGCGCGACGAAGCCTTGAGCCCATTGCGCGGTCCTTCCGTTCAGGTCGCCTTGGCTGAGGTCGGTTCCCGTCGTCCCGAGCCGCTGGAACGACTTCAACGGTTGAACGATCGGCAACACCACGAACATCGTCGACGCCAGGAGCGCGACGACCGCGATCCGCGTGGACGCCTTCAGACGGGTGAGAAGGGCGAGGCCAAACAGCAGACCGACCGCTGCCGCCACCGAGGCGGTCCGGGTTCCCGACAGGGCGATGCCCACGAAGCCCACGGGCAGGTACGCCAGGTTGATCGCCCGGGCTCGCCTCGAGGTCTCGGGAGCCGCGGCGAGGTAGCAGGCGATCGGGACGCCGAGGGCGACCGTGAAGCCATACCCGTCCGGATTGGTGTTGCCGGGACTGAAGCGCTCGTAGTGCGTGTAGAAGGCATGCGAACCGAGGTAGTTCGCGAAGGCTCCCGCGATGGCGACGTAGGAGCCGAGCACGTATGCCTGGAGGCCCATCAAGACTTCCGTTCGGGTCCGGTAGAGGTCCCACAGCGTGAAGGTGAAAACGAGGGACTCGATCCATCGAAGGACGGCACTCATGCTGTTCACGGGGTCGGCGCTCCAGAACACCGTGAGCGCGATCCAGAACACGAAGATGCACGTCACGTAGAGGAAGGTGATCGGCCTGCGGATCTGCCCGGTCATCGCGATCAGCGCGACCCAGAGCACCGTCACCACGATCCCCATGACCGTCGCGATGGTTCCCAGCCCCGATTGCAACGCTCCCTCCCACGGGATCGTGAAGATCAGGACCAGCGACAGCGCGTAGACGACCCTCCGCATCGCTACCCCCCCACCAGGACTTCCAGGTAGCGCCTCACGACGGTCTCTTGTTCGTACGGTTCCCAGCTCTCCGCCGGCGGTGGCGCCAGCTCACCCGCCAACGCCGTCTCGATGGCCGCAGCGAGCGCTTCCTCGTCCCCGACCGGGACGAGCGCGCCGTACTTGCCGCCCTCCAGGATCTCCCGAGGACCGCTGAGGCAGTCCGTGGCGACGACCGGAACCTCGCAGAAGAGCGCCTCGATCAGCACCGAAGGAAGCCCTTCCCAACGGGAGGAAAGCACGAAGACGCCCGCATGCGCCATGTACGGGTACGGGTTGGAGATCCAACCAGGAAGATCGACCCATCCCGTAACCCCTCGTTCGGCGACGAGCGCCTCGAGGGACGCCCGCTCGGGCCCGTCCCCGAGGATCATGAGCCGACATGGACGTCGCACGATCACCCGAGCGAAGGCGCGGATCAGCGTCCCGAAGTCCTTCTGCGGTGCGAGCCGTCCTACCCCGAGCACCACGGGGACCTGCCCGGGGCCGAACCAAGGATGGCCCAGCGGCTCCGCCACCAGCTCTCGCAGTTCCGTGGTCACGATCGGGTTGTGCACGACCTCGATCAGGTTCGGGGACACACCCGCCGTGCTGACGAGATCGTCCGCCGTTCCCCGCGCGACGGACGTTACGCCGTCGGCCCATGGATAGAAGCGCTTGATCAGTCGCGGCATCAGCCGGTGTCGCCGGCGGGGCGAGTGCGCGGCTTCGAGCGAGAGCGCGTTCTGCTCGTTCACGATCAACCTGGTATCCACCCGCGCAAGCGTCCTGGCCCAGATACCGACGATGTTCACGTAGTTCATGGACGTGAGCATCGCGTTCGGGCGGTCGCGACGGAGGTAGCGCACGAGGCCGGGGATGCTCGAGAGGAGGCGTCGCGCATGAAGGTCCACGATCCGAACCGAGTCGGGTACCTCCTGGAGGTAATGGCCCTCAGCGCGGCTGAGGACCAGATCGACGTCATATCCGTGACCGGCGATCCCTCCCGCGAGTTTGAGCATCGCCCGTTCGGCCCCGCCGCCGCCCATGTTGGCGGTGAAGATCGCCACCCGTTGCTTCGCCTTGGTCGCCACACCGGGCGCACTCATATGAGCCGGACGACCTTCCGCAGCCGCCGCCACACCGTCCGCCGCATCGATCCCGACAACCCACCGAAGTAGGCCAGCACGGCGACGCCTATCGCCGACATCCCGCCACCCAGCACCAGCACCGCCCACGAGTGCGCATGCACGACGGTTCCGAGCGCGGTCGCGACGACGAAGATCGCCGCGGTTGCGAGCGCCGGCCGGATGACCCCGCGTAGCTGATCCTCCGGCGGGATCCCCAACATCCGACCGATCATGAACGGATAGCCGATGCTCTGGATCATGCGACCCAGGATGAAGCCGATCACGAGGCCGATGATCCCCCAGTGGAACGGGCCCAGGAAGAGCCAACCGAGAACGACCGAGACGGCAGCCGAGAACGCGCCCAACTCTGTCTTGTGACGGAGATCCAGGGTCAGATCGATGATGTTGGTATCCGTCCTGATGAGCGAGAACTGCAGCACGGCCAGCACGATCATGAGCATCGCCGCCGCTCCCGGGTAGTACTGCGGCCCCACCCACAGCCGGAGGAACGACTCTTCCCATATCAGGATCGCCGCGCCGGTCGCGATGCTGAACAGCCACACCAGGCTCATCGTTTCGTTGCGGATCTTGATCGCGCGAGGGAGATCACCGACCCCGACGAGCCCCCCGAGTCCGGGCATGATGGCGAAGATGATCGTGGCGACCGCAACGACGATGGCCTGCGGGACGAACCGGGCCAACGTGTACGTCGTCACCAGTGTGGGCGATCCCGCGATGCCCAACACGACGACGTCGCTCGCGAGCATGACGGTCATCACGAGGTTCCACAGGAGGAACCACCAGCTGAGCCCGATGAAGCCGCGGATCTCGTCGAAGCGAGGCCGCGCGATCCCGAACCAGCCCACCCGTGACTTGGCGATGTAGACGTAGGCGACGCCCCACAGCACGGTCCCGGTCAGGTCCGCCACGGCGAGTCCGGGGACGCCCCAACCCAGGTACGCGGCGACCGCCAAGAGGCTCTTGCTGATGAACACCAGGACGACCGTCAGTCCCAGCCGCTTGTAGCCGAGGTTCTCGCCTTGGAGGACCGACTGCGGGAGATAGAACAAGCTGAAGAGCATCGCGTCGACGACCAGGATCCCGGCAGCGAGACGAACCGTGTGGTAGAGGCCCTGCGGAGCCCCGAGCCAGACCGGGGCCATCCACGCGAGCACCCCGCCGATGACCGCCAGGATCGGGAGGAACAGGATCGAAACCGCGAGGGCGTTGCCGACCTGCCGGCGCTTGAAGTCGTAATCGGTGGATCGCTGCTCGTGTGCGATCGTCCACTTGAGCGCCTCCCCAGGCCGGCCGCTCGCCGGCGAGGCGTGCCCGATGAGCCGTTGCAGGAACTGCCAGACACCGAACAGGTAGTCGCCGAGCTTGGTGAGCAGGAAGGGGCTGATCAGCAGACCCGCGATGATCCGCGCAACCTGCTCCGCGGTCGATGCCGCGGCGTTGAGCGAAGCCTTCTTGGTCAGGCTCCCGTCGGAGATCAGCCGCGAGATGACCCGTCCCAGAACACTCCGATGCTCCGGCGGCTCGACGGTCGGGGATCCGTCATCGGGGATGCCTCGCGGCTGCGTGCGCACGGTCAGAGCCTCGACCAGATCAGGGACCTGATCTCAGCGAGGACCTCGTCCTGCGATGCTGCGGCGTCGACCACGATCGCCGGCGTGTCCGCCCAATCGAGCTGCCAGATCTCCTGCGAACGGGGACGCACGGTCGATTCGGGCTCCACGCCGGCCTTCCGTTGCACCGCGATGTCTGGGTTGAGGCGGAGCACGATGAGGATGTCGGGGTAGGTGATCCGCTCGTAGTACCCCTTCTCCCGAGCGGCCAGGGACTTCGCCAAGCCACCCAAGCGAGCAGGGTCCTTCGCTCGTGCCGTCACCGCCCCATCCATGCCGGAGACCTGCGGGAGTGGATACCGGTCGCAGATCACGATCTCGCCGTTCGATGCGAGCCGCCGAGCCCGTCGGTAGGTTCGGGATCGGTCTCGTGCGGTGAGCACCTCCCAGACCAGACGCGCGTGGTCGCGCACATCCATCGATCCACCGTCGGTCGCGAGTGTGGATCGGAGGCTCGACGCGGAAGAGGTCGGTCGCCGTTTCACGGCGGCCGCGACCTTCATCGAGCCTTTCACCGTTGCACTCAGCAGGGACCATCCTGGCTTGCCCATATGCACCGTGACCGGGAAGAAGTTCTCCTTCGCGAGCCATCGTGTGAGCCCCTCGAGCGCCGTGGTCTTCCCCGCTCCGTCCCCTCCCACGATGCCGATCAGCACCCCACCCCCGGCGAGCCGATGCGGGACCGGCCCGCGCCGGAACACCTTGCGACGAGCCAGCGTCCGGAACCGTCGCCACATCCTCAGGTACGTGTCGACCGCACGCGGCCGGCGAGCCCAGACGGCGAGGTCGGCTTGCACCCGGCTCGCCGTCTTGGCCCGGAACCACACCGAGGCGCCGGGTTGCGCGGAACGCAGGCAACCGTTCCAGCGTTCCCGAGGGACGAACGGGATATATCGGCCCATCAGGGCCCAGACATCCGCGAGATCCACCTGCCCAAGGAGGTCGTCCAGCTCTCGTCGCTCGCTCCCCGATAACGACGATTGGAGGGTCAGGAACGCATCCCAGGTGCAATGCTTGATCACCATGCGGAGCAGGAAGAGGCCAAGCTCGAACTCGGGAGCGGGGATCATGAACGGCGTTTCCGGTCGAGCCGAAGCCAGATACGGGACCTCGATCGGCAGGTGGTAGTTCTTGGTCATGTCATCGCCGACGACCAGCTGATAGTGGGCGTGGATGTGCACGAAGCGTCCGGATCTCGGATCGACGCCGTACGAGTGATAGACGCCCGGCAGCTCTTTCCAGCGCGGGAGTTGGGCGTCCCTGAACCCCAGATCTCGCAGGATCTCTTCGAACCGACGAGCGTCCGAGCGATGCACGAGGAGGTCCAGATCGTTCTCCCCAGTCGCGGACCGAACGAGGGACTCGTTGCTCTTCCAGTGGCAGTAGCGGATCCCCGCTTCCTCGAGTCCGCGGCAGAGGGACGAGACGAGCTCGAGCGTTGCGCCCTGCGCATCCATCTCACGCAGGGTCGTCCCGTCCCCGCCGGGGACAGGCCGATCGATGCCCGCGACGTCACCCGCACGCATGGCGCTATCTCCAGCTGGACCGAGATCGGACGCGGTCGAACGACGCAGACGGAGGGCCACCGACGGACGAGTTGGCGCCCGGTTTCGTTCCCGCTGACATGCATGCTCCACGGACTCGGGGTGTGTGCTTGGAGGCTATGCGGGCTCACTGCCGGCAGCACCGGCACGATGACGTAGCGCCCCTACGACGTTCGCACGATGGTGTCGCCTCGTGAGCGCACTACCTTGACGGTTCCAACCCCGGGCACCGTAGATGCGGAGGAGCGCCTATCTACGCCGAGAACGGAAGACGGGATCATGATCGGATGACCGTCGCACCGAGGGAGCTTCGCGCGACCCCCCCCGAGCCAACGGTCGACATCCGGGAATTCATGAGCAAGGTCGGCCGCCACAAGTGGCTGATCTTCGCGGTTGCCGCGTTCCTGGTCGTGCTCGCCGGGATCTATTCCTACTCTCGCCCGAGCGTCTACCAAGCGACGGCACAGTTCCTCGTCCGCCCGACCCTCGTCCAGCCGCTCCAACCGAACCCCTTCGACCAAGTGGACATGCCGACCGAGATGCAGCTGGTCACATCGGCACAGGTCGCGAACGTCGCCCGCGCGACGATCGGCGGCACCCTCCAAGACGTCCTCGATGGCGTCTCCGTGAGCAATCCGAACACGAGCCAGATCCTCGGCATCTCGTACTCGGCCCATACCCCTCAGGCCGCGCAAGCGGGCGCGCAGGCCTTCGCCGAGGCCTACCAGACCTTCAAGCACGATCAGGCACTCAGTACGATCAAGACGTATTCGGACACGATCCGAGCGCAGATCACCGACCTCGACACCCAGATCGCGGGTCTCGACACGCAGATCGCCCAGGCGGTTACGGGCTCGCCCGAGCAGCAGTCGCTCATGGAGCAGCGCAATTCACTGGATACTTCAAGGCTCGCCTCGCAGAATCTGCTTGCGACGGTCGCCACCCTCAGCTCGGACCCCGGGCAGGTGGTCGAGGACGCGCAGCGGCCAACCTCCCCGGTCAGCCCCAAGCACAAGCTGGATCTGGCGCTGGGGCTCCTCTTGGGGCTGGTGGCCGGTGTGGTCCTCGCGTCGCTGCGTGACCAAGCGCGGGACCGGATCCAGGATCCCCCGCTCGTCGCAAGGTCGCTCGGCGCTCCGATCCTCGGTTCCATCCCTCGGGCGCACCGTCTGCATGTCGGATCCGCTCATCTCGCGTCGGTGGACGAACCCCGCGGGCTTGCCGCGGAGGCGTACCGGACCTTCAGGACCAACTTCCTCGCCGTCTGCAAGGAATCGAAGGCGAAGACGATCCTGGTCACGAGCGCCCGTCCAGGGGAGGGGAAGACGAGCACGGCCGCCAACCTGGCCGTCGCGTTGGCGCAAGCCGGAAGGTCCGTCGTGCTCGTCTCAGCCGATCTTCGGAACCCGCGCGTCCACGCCGTGTTCGGGATCGGCAACGAGCAGGGCCTCGGTCAGGTCCTGGAAGGAACGCTCCCGCTTGACGAAGCGATCGTCGAAACGGATCTCCCGGACCTCCACATCCTGCCCAGTGGGCCGGTCGCCGCCATCGACGAGCCCGTCGAGCTCCTGCAGTCCGATCGGATGGACGAGGTGCTCCAGGAGTGCTGTCGATCGGATTTCGTGATCATCGATGCTCCGCCCATCTTCCCGGTCGCGGACAGCCTGGTCCTCGCCGACCTCGTGGACGGTGTGCTGTTCGTCACGGATGCGCAGTCGAGCACGCAGGCGAGCGTCGCCCAATCGCGACGCCAGATCCAACAGGTCGGCGGCCGGATCGTCGGGGGACTCCTCAACCGAGTGCCGAGCTCTTGGAGTGAGAACGGCTACGGTGGTGCCGACCATCGTTGGCGTGGTCTGCTTGGCCGGCGACTGCTCCGGAGAGACGACTGGTCATTGGACGGCGTTCCCGAGGATCGTGAGGAACCCGCCCACACCTGATCTCGGCGCGCGTGCGTCAGACGTCGTTACGGGTACGTCGACGCGCGTAGGCAACGTACCGCCCTCGCCGGTCGGCCGTGCTCCTGGGTCCACCTAAGCTCACCGCAGATGGAGGGGTCGCCTTGAAGGTCACCGTGATCGGAACCGGCCACGTGGGATTGGTCACCTGCGTGACCTTCGCCAGCATCGGGCACGACGTCATCGGAACGGACGTCGACTCCGAGAAGATCGAGCTCCTCGCTCGGGGGATCAGCCCGTTCTACGAAGCTGGGCTCGAAGAGGCGATGCACACCGAGACATCGTCCGGTCGATTGGCGTTCACGGTCGATGCGCCGAGTGCCCTGCGAGAGGCGGAGGTCGTGTTCATCTGCGTGGGGACACCTGCGCGAGCCGACGGCGAGGCGAACCTCGTGGCGATGGAGCAAACCGCGAGTCAGATCGCGCGCCACGCGCAGGACGATGTCGTCGTGGTGGAGAAGTCGACGGTTCCTGCCGGGACGGCAGACCGCGTCCGGACCACCCTTCAACGAGAGGGCAAGGGCCTCCGGTTCCACATGGCATCCAACCCTGAGTTCCTTCGGGAGGGGATGGCCATCCACGATGCGCTCGAGCCCGACCGGATCGTGGTCGGCGTCGAGTCCGCCCGAGGCCTCGACGTCCTGCGCCGCCTTTACGCTCCGCTGCTGGAAGCCGGGGCCCCGCTGATCGTGACCGATATCAGGACGGCCGAGCTCGCGAAACATGCCAGCAATGCGTTCCTCGCGCTGAAGATCTCCTTCGCGAACGCTTTGGCACGGGTATGCGAGCACGCCGATGCCGACGTGACCACGGTCGCCGACATCATGGGAGCCGATCCCCGGATCGGTCGTGCCTTCCTCGACGCCGGTCTGGGCTACGGCGGCTATTGCTTCCCGAAGGATGTCGCGGCGCTCAAACACCTTTCCGAGCGGTTCGGATATCCATTCCCCCTGCTGGGCGAGGTTGAACGCGTGAACGACGAAGCCGTGGCGGCGATCGCAGCGAAGGTTCGAGAGGCGCTCTGGAACCTGGAAGGGAAGCGGATCGCGATCCTGGGGCTCGCGTTCAAGCCCGATACCGACGATGTCCGCTTCTCTCCTGCCCTTGCCCTTGCGCGACTGCTCTTGGCTGCTGGGGCCCATGTGGTCGGCTGCGATCCCCGCGCCGCCAGCGGCGCGAAGGAGGAGGTACCCGAGCTCGAACTCGCGAACGACGTGTACGAGGCGGCCTCGGGGGCACATGCGCTCGTGATCGGCACGGATTGGACGGAGTTCCGTGGATTGCAGTTGGCCGCGCTCCGGGAGGTCATGACGTACCCGCTGATCGTCGACGGGAGGAACCTGTTGGACCCCTCGGACTTCGTCGGCTCAGGCTTCTGGTACTACCCGACGGGACGTCCACCGGTCATCCCTGAACCGTCCCGATCGGGCGGTGGGGTCGACGGAAGTGAGCCCGCGTCCGCGCCGCGGCAGCCTACGCCACTGTGGTGAACAGCGGGCGGGCCGTCGTCACCGGAGGAGCCGGATTCGTCGGCTCCCACCTGTGCGATCGACTCGTTGCTGAAGGTTGGACCGTCGTCTGCGTGGACTCGCTCCTCACAGGGAACCGCGACAACCTCGCATCATCCCTGGCGGCCGATCGGTTCAGCTTCTTGGAAGCCGACGTGACCCGGGAGCTGGAGGTCGACGGTGACGTCGACTGGGTCTTCCATCTGGCATCGCCCGCTTCGCCCCGTGACTACCAGGAGCATCCGATCGCCACGTTGCGGGTCGGTGCCCTCGGAAGCCTCAACGGCCTCGACCTCGCTCGCCGCAAGGCTGCCGGGTTCTTCCTCGCGTCCACCTCGGAGGTCTACGGCGACCCCCAGATCCACCCGCAACCGGAAAGCTACTGGGGGAACGTGAATCCGATCGGCCCACGATCCGTCTACGACGAGGCCAAGCGCTTCGCCGAGGCGGCGACCATGGCCTACCACCGGGTCCACGACCTCCCGGTGCGCATCATCAGGATCTTCAACACCTACGGACCGCGGATGCGACGGCACGACGGGCGCGCCGTTCCCAACTTCATCCATCAGGCGCTCGCCGACGAACCGATCACGATCCACGGAGACGGGTCGCAGACGCGTTCCCTCTGCTACGTGGAGGATCTCATCGAAGGGATCTGGCGAGTCCTCCGAACCGACCTTACGGGCCCGATCAACCTCGGCAGCACCGAGGAGGTCTCCGTGCGACACCTCGCTGAGCTGATCCGCTCCCTGGCGCAGAGCACGTCGGAGCTCGTCTTCGAAGAGCGTCCCATCGACGACCCCGAGGTCCGGCGCCCGGACACGACCCTCGCGCGTGAGCTTCTCGGGTGGCAGCCCGGCGTCTCGCTCCGCGAGGGGCTCCAGAAGACGCTGGATTCCATGCGAGGCGCGATGGAGAGCGGAGTGTCGGTGCCGGAACGCAGCTGACCGGTCCTGGGACTTCGGCCGCTATCGATGTCCCTCGTTGGTGGCCGCGGCGACGACGTGCATACCGTCCGATCTGACCAGGTTGGCGAGGAGACCGCTCTGCATGACGAAGGCGGCGGCTTCCAGCCGCGAATGCACCTCGAGCTTGCCCAGGATGTTCTGGATGTGCGTCCGTGCCGTTTGGGGGCTGATGACCAGCGACCGAGCGATCGTCTCGTTGTCGGAGCCTTGCGCGAGCAGCGCCAACACCTCGCGCTCTCGGCTCGTCAAACGTGCGATCCTCTCGAACCCCCTGTCTTGATCGCGCTTGCGGCGCAGTAGGTCGCTCAGCAACGGGCCGAGCATCCCCGGCGGCACGAGCGTGTCCCCATGATGGACCGCCCGTGTGGCTTGGATGAGCTCTGCCAGCGGGGATTCCCTCGTGAGGTACCCGCTCGCGCCGGCATCGAGGACCTCGATCAGGCTCCGGTAGTCCTCTCGTGCGCTGAGAACCAATACCTGGCATTCAGGAACGCGGGCCTTGATGGTAGCGGTCGTCCGGGCGCCGTCCGACATCGGGAGGTCGACATCGAGGATCGCAACATGTGGGAGCGAGCGCTCTGCCTCTGAGACGGCCTCCAAGCCGTCGCGCGCTTCGGCCACCACATGGATCTCGGCCTCGCTTTCGAGGACCGCTCGCATCGCCTCACGGAACAGCGCATGTCGATCGGCCAGAAGGACCCGGATGCGATCCGGTGGTTGCGTCAAGACACCCTCTCTCGCGTCAGCGTTCCCTTGACGAGCCCGACGTTACCGACCGCCTGAAGCTGGGGCACGCACCGGAAACCGTATGGGAGCTACGGCGTTCGTATGAGAGCAGTAATACCGATGGCGGAGCCGCCGTGAAGCGCGACTCTCCGTCCGGGAAAGACCAACCCGGATCGGAACGACGATCCGTCAACCGGCAGCTGCGCTCGGGGAACCGGACGCATATCTGGCGGTCGCGCTCGAGGGAAGGGGGACGAGGTGGTGACGCACGGCCATGGTCGCGGCTTCCAGCCGGGAGTGAACCTGGAGCTTGGTCAAGATGCTCTGGACATGTGTCCGAACGGTGTTCCGGCTGATGCCCAGCCGGCGCGCGATCGTGCCTCCGTCGGCTCCCTCCACCAGGAGGCTGAGCACCTCTCGCTCGCGCGTCGTCAGTTGCGACACCAACAGAGCGATCCCGTCGGAGCTCCCGCGGCGGTGAACGCCGGTGACGAGCCGATGGGGAAGGATCACCTGGCCGTCGACGACTGCTTCCATCGAGCTGATGAACCTGCTGACGGGCGTATCCTTCGTGAGGTAGCCGCGGAAGCCTGCCTCGAGGGCGTCATCGACGGCTCTGGCATCGTCGAGTGCGGTGACGGCCACCAGCTTCGTCTCCGGCCACCGCTCCAGGATCTCCCGCCCGACCGCGAGGCCGCTGCGATCCGGGAGTCCGATGTCCATCAGGACCACATCTGCCAGGTCGGTCTCGAGGTACGCGATCGCGTCACGCCCATTCGTCACCGAAGCGCACACGCTCATCCCGGCTTCGTGGAGCGCGGCCCCGATCGCCTCCGCGAACAGGACGTGGTCATCGACGATCAGGACGCGAATCGTGGCGCCTCCCTTCGATCGACGGGCAGGACCATCTGGAAGTCGGCACCCGGATACCCGGGATCCACCCACACCATGCCTCCGTGCGCCTCCACGACCCGACGGGTGATGAAGAGCCCCAGACCGCTGCCTGGTCCACGACGCGAGCCCGCTTCCCCGCGTACGAATGGATCGAAGATGGACTCCCGCTCTCCGGCGGGGATACCGGGGCCCTGATCGCGCACGCTCAGCCGCAGCCTGGGTCCCTCGTCGATGACCTCCACCACGACGACGCTTCCCGGATCGGAGTACGCGACAGCGTTGCGTACCAGGTTGGCAACGGCTGCCCGGAGGTGCGTCGGATCCACCTCAGCCATCGCAGGACCCGGCGCGATCACCTCGATCGTATGGCCGGCGCTTCCCTTGCGGTACGGATCCACCGCGGCCTCCACCAGCTCAGTGACGTCCTGGAAGCTCGGGCTGAGCGGGCGACTCCCGACCGCCCAACCGAGGATCCCTTCAATGTCTGCCACCAGTTGCTCCAGCTCGCGAAGCGACAACGTCAAGAGGGCGTCACTTCCCGACGCTCCCCGACTGACGAGCAGCTCCAGCGCTGATCTGATGCTGAGGAGCGGCCCAGACAGCTCATGTGCCGTCCAGGCCAGCCCCAGATCGATCTCCGTATTCCGCCGTCGTTCCCTCGCGGTGGCAGCGAGCAAGGGCAGAGCGTCCCCGAGCAACGACCTCACGGATCGGATCCGAAGCCGGAGCTCCGGCTCCCCGCTCCCGACCATGAGGACCGCGCGGTCCACCTGGCCCGCGCTCACCTGCTTCGCTCCGATGACAGCGCCGAACCGCCGTCGGAGGGATGAGCGCTCTTGAGCCGTCAACGTCGGCCAGGGAGGGATCGTTCCCATCCGATCTCGGATCCCCTGACGCGCTTGAGCGGTCACCCCCGATGCGGCCGTGAACGCGAGCGGACCCTCATGCTCACTCCACCAGAAACCGATCGGGACGCCGGATCCGCGGGCGATGGAGTCTCCGGCGATCTGGAGGGCCGCTTCCGGCTCCCCCGCACGCAGGAGCTCACGCCCGAGTTCCACGTCCTCCTCGAGAGACACGATCGCGCGACGGAGCCGTTCCCGCTCAGCACGGGCGTCCAGCTGGGGAGTCGATGGGTCCGCGTCGTCCTCGATCGCGGACCGATCGGGCGCTACGAGCTCGCTCGACGGTCGCTCAACGGTTCCTGAATGAGATATGCCCCTCCGCATGTCCCTCCCTCGGCCGGGGGAACCGAGCTGGCCCGGCATGAGCAACCACACCGAAACCCTTTTTCCCGAAGCGTGCGAACCGAAACATCTCTCGGAGATATCCCCTGATCGGGGGACACTACCGGTTGATCAGGCTAATCCGATTAGCGTAGATCCGACCCTACAACGCATATCGCGTTCCCGCAAGGGGATGAGCGTCTTGCGGCCGAAAGATGTCCGTTCGGTGAGCACCCACCGTGTAGAGAAGCCTTCCGGAGTGGTTCCCCGACGGCAGGGACCGATCCGCGGACCGCGGAGCGCGTCCCCCGGGGGTGTCCCTGCACACGATCATCCTTGCTGGCCACGAAAGATACGTTCGGGGGTCACGTCTCACCGGATAGCAGCCACGTCGTGGCTGTTCTACAGTGCGGGCACTTCCCAGGACCGAGTTGTTGCGACGACGAGGACGGCAAGGATGCCATCTATGGCCCTGGAGATCGGGCGAGCCCTCCGGCGCGCACGGCTCGCACAGGGATTGACCCTCAAGCAACTCGCGGCCGCATCGGCCGGCCGTTTCAAGCCGACCTCCGTCGCGGGATACGAGCGCGGCGAGCGCGGCATCTCGGTGGTTCGTTTCTGCGAACTGTCCCGGGTGTACCGGGTACCGCCCGACCGCCTCCTCACAGAGATCCTGCGAGCGGCGCAGGCGGATCCGGAGCTCGTGATCGACCTCACGCACCTCGAGCGACTCGGACCTGCGGAGGGCGGGCTCCTCTCAGGCTTCGTTCAGCAGGTTGCTTCCCTCCGCGGGTCAGGGGACGTCGATCGGATCACGCTGCGGGCAGGGGACATCGAAGTGCTCGCCTCAGCATCGGGCCGAGGGCCGGATGAGCTCAGAGAGATCTTGGGGATGGTTCAGCGCCAGCCGCAGCAACCGGATCCCCAGATCGAACGACGTTCATGACGTTACGTGAACGCCTGCTCGACGACGGAGGTCATGAGCGCTGCGCGACCGCCGCTAGGGGGCCTTGACGAACTTGAGCTCGAACAATCGGCCATCGTTCTCGTTCGGGTTCACGTTGTTGTCGACCCCACTGGCCGTCAGGTACAGGTGGCTCCTTCCACCGTCTGTTCCGGGCGCGAACGCGATGCCCGAGGCCGACACGATCCCGAGGCCTGAGATGTCGATCTTCTGGACCAGGCCGCCCCTCAGCGTGGTCTCGAGGATGAACCTCTGCCGGCTGCTGACGATGAACAGGTGCTTGCCCCTGACGGCAACGTCCTCAGCCGTCGTGAACCCGTATCTGTGGGTCCCGAAGCTCCCGATGATGTCGTCTCGGGTGCCGAACCTCCTGTCCCTGCCGCGGCGGATCTTGTACACGCGCCGGTTCGTCGAATCCGACACGATCAGCATGGGCCTGCGACCGCCACGCCAGGCGAGACCTTCCGGGTCGAAGGAACCGAAGCGGTGCGTGTGCAGGACCGTGGCGACCACGTCGTCGCGGGTGCCGAGCAGCTTGTCTTTCCCGCGCTCGACCCGGAAGACGCGATCGAGATCGTCATCCGTGACGAAGAGGACCTGGTGCGCGTTGTCCCACGCGAGATCCTCGGGCTCGACCGTGAACCTCTTGAACGTCCCCGTCGCCACAAGCCTTCCTCCGCGCTTCGCGACGAAGAGGTTCTTGCCCTTCCACAGGGAAGGCATCTCATCGACTTCCGAGTCCGAGATCAGCAGCTTCCTCGTCCTGGGGTTGTAGGTCAGTCCCATGGGATCGGGACTCTTGGTGGGCCAGCTCGACGTGAGCGTCAGCCTGACGAGTGAAGCCTTCGTTGCCGCCGCGGCCGGCTGCGCGTTGGGCAGGAGCGAACAGACCACGGATACGAACAGGGCGATACGCAACGCCTTCTTCATCGTCCACCTCGTTGTCGGGCGAGGGGGACGATACGCGGTCGAGAGCGCCCGACCATCAGCCGAACGGCGTAGATGGCCCCTTCAGCGGGCAAGTGGGCAGGAGCTCGAGGTGGACCTTGGGGCGCGTCCGATCGGTCCGATGGCTCAGTTGAGCTTCGTCGCGACCAGCCGAGCGAGGAGGCGCTGATGCCACGTGTTCCAGAAGTCCGCGTGGAGCGAACCCCCCGGGACGCTCGCGTGCATCATCATGTCCGAAACCAGGTGGCACCTCGCGACCTTGCAGTTCGAGATGCCGTACCGGATGTTCACCTTTATCGCCGGCAGCTGGACGGGGTGGGTCCTCGGGCAGCCGGTCCGATGACTCCCGTAGACCACGTGGCTCCGGTGATCGGGCGAGTCGGTGACGATCCTCCCGGCCCTCATCTCCCCGCACATCGGGAAGATGATCTCGCCCCGCACGTACGTATGCCCGGGCGACCGCCCGGAACAGTCGATCCGGGCCGTTTTCGACAGCGCGGTTCCGTCGCAGTTCCAGCCGGAATACTTCCCGATGGTGTTGACGCCCCCCGCGATCATCCGGAAGTTCTTGGGGAAGGGATACGTTCGCCGTCCGGAGAGCAGGCCGGCTCGGTAGTAGACCTTGATCCGCCGTGGCGTGACGATCGTCCCGTTGCCGCGGACCAGGGTCGGCGCCCAGTACGCGGCGCTCTCCCCCGCCATCCCACAGTTCGTCATCGCGCGGAGCATCGACCGGTACGTCGAGAACGCGTTCGTGCTCTTGTTCCCGAAGAAATCGTGCATATGCGATGCGCCGGGCTGCCGGGGATAGACGATCGGGTCGTCCTTGGCTCGATGGGCGAAGAGGCAATCGACGATGAAGATCTTTTCCGCGTGGGCGGGCGTCGCGAACGGGCTGATCAAGGTTGCGACCACGATCGCGGTGAGGATCATCGATCTCCGCACGAAGTCCCTCCTTCTGGCTCTCGGCCCACGGACGCGCCGGACCCGCGATCACGGGATCCTGATGCGCGAACGGTTGACGCCGCGCGATGGTTCACGAGTTGAGTTGCGTCTGCACCAACTGCTCGAGCACGGATTGGTCCCAGGTGTTCCAGAAGTCGGCGTGGAAGGTGCTGCCGGGCACATCGCCCGACATGTCGGACGACAAGGAACACCCCGCCGCGACGCAGTCCGAAACGCCGTAGCGGATATCGACCTTGATCGCGGGGAGCTGGACGGGATGATCCGCCGGGCAGCCGGTCTTGTTCGATCCGTAGACGACGTGGCTCCTGTGGTCGGCTGAGTCCGTGACGATCGCTCCCGTTGCGTCCAGCTGGCCGCACATCGGGAAGATGACCTCGCCCCGGACGTAGGTGTGACCCGGCGTTCCGCCCGAGCAGTCGATCCGCACCGTCGGCGACAGCCCCGTGCCGTCGCAGTTCCACCCCGAAAGGACCCCCGTGCTCGCCATCCCCCCGGCGATCATCCGGAAGTCCGGCGGGAACGCGATGACCTTCGCATCGGGCTTCGGTCGGTCCCGGTAGTAGATCTTGATCCGTCGGGGCGGGATCAGCGTTCCATCCTTGCTCAGCAGCGCTGGCGCCCAATACGCGGCCGTATCTCCTGGCTCCTCGCAGGTCGTGCCGCCGGCGAGCATCCCCGCGTACGTGGAGGACGCGTTCGTCGTGGTGTTCCCGAAGAAGTCGTGGAGATGCGAGGCGCCGGGCTGCTTCGGGTACACGATGGGATCGTCCGGAGCTCGATGGCTCGGCAGGCAATCGGTGAAGAAGGTCTGGCCCGCAGCATGCGCGGACGGCAGGACCTCGACGATGAGCAGCGCGCCCAGGATGATGACCAGCCAAGATCTGCGCATGGTCTCCCCCCTCTCGGTTCGCGACCCGGCCAGACCGGCGGGCCTCCCTATCCCTCCCTTGTCGGCGGATGCGGCCGTCGACCTTGAGTCCGAACGGTGCGGTCACAGCGGGGTCTTGATGGGAAGAGGTGGGAACGTCAGGGGATGAAGCGGACTTCTGGATCAGGACGATGTCGGGACGTCGCGAAGCGCGATCCGTTCTGAGGGGAAGCCCGAACACCGCGCGGACGCTACAGGACGGGTCGTGGGATAGGAACCAGGCGGAAGCCCCTGACGCGGGACAGGATCGTTCACATGCGTTGCACGGGATGCCCCCATCGACGCAACACGGCGTCGGTCGTCAACCGGCCATATCCGCAGGCCGGCAACGGGCCTCGCCGCACGCTCCCACGAGGACCGTCTCAGGAACGTCGAAATGGCGTGAAGATCTCTGCCGTTCATGGTGCGGACGGACACCCCTCGAGCGAGGCCGACCATACCCCGCCGGGGTATGCTGCGGGGACCCGAGGAGGTTCCGATGGTCGGTTATTACGAGAACAAGGATGGGCTGCTCGCCCGGCTCCGCCGGATCGAGGGTCAGGTCCGGGGGATCCAGCGGATGGTCGAGGAGGACGCGTACTGCATCGACATCCTCACGCAGATCACCGCGATCACCGGCGCATCGAACAAGGTCGCCGTTTCGCTACTGGAGGACCACCTCCGACATTGTGTCGCGGAGAGCCTCGCCGAAGGGACGGACGCCGGAGCGAAGGTGAACGAGGCGGCCCTCGCGGTCCAGCGTCTACTGCGGGCGTGAGGGCATGATCGACGCCATCGTCCACGCGCTCTCGGTCGCGATCGGCATGACCTGGGAGATCCTGTGGGCGCTGATCCTTGGATTCACGCTCTCGGGCATCGTGCAGGCCGTGGTGTCCAAGCGCGAGATGACGAGGCTGCTCCCCGACGACTCGATCCGATCGCTCGCCATCGCGTCCGGGCTCGGCGCCGCCTCGTCCTCCTGCTCTTACGCGGCCGTGGCGCTCGCACGATCGCTCTTCCGCCGTGGTGCCAACTTCACGTCGGCCATGGCCTTCGGATTCGCGTCCACCAACCTCGTGATCGAGCTGGGGGTCCTGCTCGCGGTCCTGATCGCGTGGCAGTTCACGGCCGCCGAGTTCGTCGGGGGCGTCGTGATGATCGCGATCCTCGCCGTGATCTTCCGGCGCGCCCTGACACCTTCGCTCGTTGACGAGGCGAGGGCGAACGCCGAACGCGGGCGCACCGGGCGGATGGAAGGCCACGCGGAGATGGACATGAGCCTCTCCGAAGGGTCGATCGTCTCCCGGTTGCTCTCGGACCGGGGATTCACGGCGACGAGCCATTCCTTCGTGATGGATTGGGCGTCGATCTGGATGGACATCACCATCGGTTTGCTGATCGCGGGAGCGCTGGCCGCGTGGGTCCCCGGATCGTTCTGGCAGGCGTTCTTCTTCGTCGATCACCCACTCGTCGCGAAACTCTGGGGACCCCTCGTCGGACCGTTGGTCGCGATGCTCTCGTTCGTCTGCTCGATCGGGAACGTCCCGCTCGCTGCGGTGCTTTGGAACGGCGGGATCAGCTTCGGCGGCGCCATCTCGTTCATCTTCGCGGATCTCATCGTGATCCCGATCCTTCGGATCTACACGAAGTACTACGGCCGCCGGATGACCGTGTTCCTGTTCGTGACCTTCTACGTCACGATGGCGACAGCAGGGCTGGTCGTCGAGCTCGTGTTCGGCGCCTTAGGGCTGATCCCATCCGAGCGGAGCGCTGAGGTGGTCGAGGCGTCGGTGAGCTGGAACTACACGACCGTGTTCAACCTGATCTTCCTGGCGATCGCCGGTGTCTTGGTCGTTCGGTTCCTGCGGACCGGAGGCCCCGCGATGCTTCGCGCGATGAGCGCTCCCCCGGACGCGACCTCGCCGGTCGCCGGACCGGTCGTCTACACGTGCCCCATGCATGCCGAGATCGGGCGGAACGAACCCGGCACGTGCCCGATGTGCGGGATGGATCTTGTTGAACGAACCCCTCACGGGTAGGGACGCGCGCCGGCGTGCCGTGGTTGCGCGGATCGGGCGGTGGTGCCTAGGGTGGGGCATCGCTTGATCGAGCGAACTCCCCGGAGGTGTTCCGCATGAAGAAGTTCTCGGTCGCGGCTGCGCCCCTCCTGTTCCTCGCCCTGGCGGCCACACCCGCCCAGGCGGCATCCGCCACCAGCGCCCTGGTAAGCGTGGCGAGCCCGCAAGTCCTCCACCCGCAGAACGCCCAGAACGAACCGGCGCTCGCAGTGGACGCGTCCCGACCGACCGTCCTCGCGGCCGGCGCGAACGAGCTGGTGGACATGCAGCCATGCTCGCAACTGGCCTCGACGACGGCCGGCGCCTGCTCGTTCCCGCTGGGGACGTTCAACCTCGGCGTGGGCTGACCGGCGTGTACTTCTCCTTCGACAGCGGGAAGACGTGGGTCCAGCCGACGTACCAGGGGCTGACCGCGGTGGGCTGCGACCCGACGGTTGAGCCGTGCACGCCTGTCGTTGGCCCGATCCACACAGCGCCGAACTTCTACGAGAACGGCCTGCGGTCACGCAGCGACCCCGGCGTCGCGTCGGTGTCCGGGGGATCGCCCATCAACCTGGGTCCGTGCGACAGGAGACGCCGGATCGTGACCGTCTCCACGGGACCGAACGGGCTGATCGCGTCGCGCAGCTCCGGAAGGTGCGCGACTGCCGGGTCGTCCAGGTGGAGCCCCTCGTCCCGCAGCTGCATGATCGCGGTGCCGGTGAACGTCTTCGTGATCGACGCGATCCGGTAGAGGGTCCCGGCGTCGGGGGCGCGGCGGCCGGCGACGTCGGCGAAGCCGTAGCCGCCGGACCACGCGAGCTCGTCGCCGACGACGACGCCGGCCGCCGCGCCCGGCAAGTGGTGCTCCTTGACGAACGCGGCGATGGTCTGCTCGAAACGTTCGCCGAGGTCGGCAACGGCCGACGCGGGACCCGCCATCACACACCCTTGAGGTACGCGACCGTCTCGGCCAGTCCATCCTCCAAGTGCGTCCACGGCTTCCACGCCAGCGCCGACGACGCGATCGAGATGTCGAGCGCGCTCCTCCGCAACTCCCCGGGCGGCAACGGGCCGTGCTCCGGCTCGCCATCGAACCCGATGATGTCGGCGAGCAGACGGTAGAGGCCGTTGACGCTGGTCTCGAGGCCGGTGCCGATGTTCACGA
This sequence comes from Actinomycetota bacterium, assembly GCA_005884925.1. Classification (GTDB taxonomy): domain Bacteria; phylum Actinomycetota; class UBA4738; order UBA4738; family HRBIN12; genus AC-51. The sequence continues at coordinate 34,317 of VAYU01000063.1, forward strand.
GCTTGCCGGATCCTCGGTCCATCGCCTGCACGAACGCGTGCACCACATCATCGATGAAGACGTAATCCCGGGTCTGGTTGCCGTCCCCGAAGATCGTCGGGCTTCCACCGGCGAGCATCGTCGAGGCGAAGATCGAAACGACGCCGGCCTCCCCGTGAGGGTCCTGTCGCGGACCGTAGACGTTGGCGAGGGCGCACGCTGTGTAGTCCATCCCCCGGTAACGCTGGTAGAAACCCAGGTAATCGAGCGCCGCTTTCTTCGAGATCCCGTAGGGGCTCAAGGGGTGCGAGCTCTGCGCGGCCGTCTCCTTCGCCGGGATCCGGCGTGGTTCCCCATAGATCGTGCCGCCGCTCGCCGCGTAGATCACCTTCCGGGCACCGACCTTGATCGCGCATTCCACCACGTTGAGCGTGCCCATCAGGTTGACGCTCGCATCGTGCATCGGATCGTCGAGCGACGGCCGGACGCCCGCCTGCGCGGCAAGGTGGAAGACGACCTCGGGCTTGTGCCGCTCGAAGAGCGGCAGGAGACCGTCGGCGCGCACGTCCATGTTGAAGAAGGTGTAGGCCTTGCCGTAGCCGCGCGCCTCTCCGAGGTTGGCGATCCGTCCGGTCGACAGGTCGTCCACCGCCACCACGCGGTGGTCCTCCGCCAGCAGCCGGTCGGCGAGGTTCGAGCCGATGAACCCGGCGCCCCCGGTCACCAGGACGGTCGTCACGTGGCCAACTGTAGGTTCGGGTCCGCGGGGATGTCCAGCGACGTGCGTTCTCCCCGAGCCAGTCTCGCCGCGCCGACGCACGCGATCATGGCCGCGTTGTCCGTGCAGAGCTCGGGTGGCGGGTAGAGGACGCGGAGGCCCTTCGCCTCCCCGTCGATCGTGAGCCGTTCGCGCAGGCGTGTGTTGGCGACGACGCCTCCGCCGAGCAGGACGGTGCGCACACCGGTCCGCTCGGCCGCAGCGATCGTCTTCGAGACCTGGACGTCGACGATCGCCTCTTGGAACGACGCTGCCAGATCCGGTACGTCGATCGCGCGACCGGCAGCCTGCTCGGCGCGGACGTAGCGGAGCACCGCCGTCTTGAGCCCGCTCAGTGAGAAGTCCAGGTCTCCCGAGCCCTCCATGGCGCGTGGGAACCGGACGGCGTGCGGGTCGCCGGTGCGCGCGGCCGCGTCGAGCGCCGGACCGCCCGGGAACCCGAGGCCCAGGAGCCGCGCGACCTTGTCGAAGGCCTCGCCGGCAGCGTCATCGAGGGTCTGGCCGAGCACGACGTGCCGGAACAGCTCCGGGACATGCACGAGCATCGTGTGTCCGCCGGAGACGATCAAGGCGACGTAAGGAGGATCAGGCGGACCGTGCTCCAGGAAGTTCGCCCAGTAGTGCCCTTCCAGGTGGTTGACGCCGATCAGCGGGGCCCGGGTCGCGAGGGCGAGCGCCTTCGCAGCGGCCATCCCGACGAGGAGCGCGCCCACCAGTCCGGGGCCGGTCGTCACGGCGACGCCGTCCAGATCATCGAAGCCGCATCCTGACCGCTCGAGCGCGTCCGCCAGCAGCGGGTTGAGCGCCTCGACGTGCGCGCGCGCCGCCACCTCCGGGACCACCCCCCCGAAGCGCTCGTGGAGGTGCTCCTGACGCGCGATCAGGTTGGAGCGGATCTGGAAGCCTTCCTCGAGCACCGCAACCGCCGTCTCGTCGCACGACGTTTCGATCCCGAGCGTGATCACGCCGGGCGGATCCCGTCGGGCAACGACGCCATGATCGCATCGAGGCGCCGGCGGTACGCCGCGTCGCGGATGTCGTCCGTCCACATGATCAGCGCATCCTCGTGAAGCTCCGCGTAGTAGTTGCGGCGGATCCCCACCGGGTGGAACCCGAACCGCGCGTACACCCGTTGCGCACGCCAGTTGGTCACCCGGACCTCGAGGGACACGGCGCGGCCCCCCATGTCCTTCGCGACGAGCAGCTGTTCGTGGAGGAGACGTTGGGCGATCCCATGTCCCTGCAGCATCGGATCCACGGCGATGTTCGTGATGTGCGCCTCGTCGCCGTAGCAGATCAACCCGGCGTACCCGGCCACGTCTCGATCCATCTTCGCCACCAGGTAGTTCCGGTTGTTCGGCTCCGTCATCTCCGCGACGAACAGGTTAGGAGACCACGGCCGCGCGTACGCCTGACGTTCGATCGCCATCACGCCACGGAGGTGGCGGCGGCGCATCTTCACGACCTCGAGCCTAGGGGTCGCCGGTTCGGCGGTCCCACGCGATCTCAGCATCCGATTTCCTCAGGTATAACGGGGCGACATCGAACAGCCGGTCGTGCTCCTCCCGAAGGAACCGCGGGGCGGCGAGCTCCACGAGCGAGGCCGCGTCCGGGTGTGCGAAGGCCGGGGACGCGATCTCGAGACCACCACCACGCTGTTCCGTGAGCACATCTCGGTACAGGATGGCACCGTCGCCGACGGCGAGCACATCGCCGGGCAGCGCCTCCAGATCCGCGGCGAGGTGGTCCGGCGTGGAGATCGCATACTCCGATCCCCGCATCACTCCGCCGGGGACCGCGCTGTAGATGGCGCTGAACACCTCGCCGCGGCGCCCGTCCACGACCGCCAGGATCCGCCGGCTGGTGAATCGGACCGGATACGCCAGGGCGTCGAGGCTCGTGAAGCCCAGGATCATGGCCCGCGTGACCTGCGCGAGGGTCTTGGCCGTCTGGACGCCGACCCGCAGACCGGTGAACAAGCCCGGGCCGATGCCGACCGCGACACCACCCACCTGCCCGAGGTCGACCCCGGTCCAGCCCAGGAGCCGTTCCAGGGCCGGGGCGACGGATTCCTGCCGGGCGCGACCGGCGACCTGGATCCGCCCGAGGATCTCCTGCTCCGTGCCGATCGCCACGGAGACCTGGGGGGTCGACGTCTCGATCGCAACGACGATCACGTGCCGGGCCTCCAGGGATCCGTCGCGATCGCGAGCTCGTCCGCCCGCTCGAGCCACGAGGGTCCCACCGCCGTGATCACGATGCGACGAGCCTCGGGATCCGCGGTTGGCTCCTCGGTCGTGAGCTCGACCCGCAGCCGATCGTCCGGCAGGAGCTCCTCGACGGCGTCCCCCCACTCGACGATCAGCACGCAGGCACCGTCCTCCAACTCGTCGAGCCCGAGGTCGACGACATCCTGGACACGATCGAGCCGGAAGACATCGACGTGGGCGATGGGGATGCGCCCGGTGACGTACTCGCGGACCAGCGTGAAGGTCGGCGATGCGACGTGCTCGCTGGCGCCCAGCCCGCTCGCGATCCCTCGGACGAGCGTGGTCTTGCCCGCACCCAGCTCGCCCGTCAGGACCACGACGTCGTGGAAGCGGAGCAGCGGCGCGATCGCGGCTCCGACCGCCAGCGTGTCGTCCGCCGTCCCCGTTCGCAGGACGAGCTCCACCTAGAACAGTTCCAGTTGTTCGTCTTGCGCTGCCGCCGCCGGGACCGGCGCCGCGGCGGGAGGCGCGACAGGTTCCGGCCGCGCCGCGGCATCCAGCGTCGTGCGGATGAGCGCGAAATCGTCCTGGAGGTCCACGAACTGACGGCTCTTCTCTCCACCGCCGTGCAGGATCGCCGCCGGGTGGAAGGTGGGGATCACCTTCCTGCCATGCCAGCCGTAGACACCCCCACGCATCGAGGTGATGCCGCGCTGGGTGTTCAACACGAACTTCGTCGCGAAGTTCCCCAGGGTCACGATGACGACCGGTTGGACGATCGAGATCGTCTCGATCAGCCATGGCGTGCAGGACTCGATCTCGTCGGGAAGGGGATCTCGGTTCCCGGGTGGACGACACCGAAGCACGTTCGTGATGTAGACGTCCTCCCGCCGCAGACCGATCCCGCCGAGCATCCGCGTGAGCAGCTGGCCGGCGGCACCGACGAACGGCTCCCCCTGCTTGTCCTCGTGGAACCCGGGCGCCTCTCCGATGAACAGCAGGTCGGCGTCGGGGTTCCCGACCCCGAAGACGACCTGCGTGCGGCTCTGGGCCAGACGGCAGCGCGTACACGTCGACGCTTCGGCAGCCACCTCTGCAAGCGTCCGGCTCATCCGGCGGCCTCCCGTTCATCCTTCGAGCCCTTGGCCTTCGGGCCGCGGGGCGCTCTGCGGCGCGGCCGCGAGCGAGCGGCAGGCAGGAGCACGGCATGGGCGAACCCGCGAAGCTCGCGCACCACGGCTTCGGGCCGCTCGAGCATCGGGATGTGCCCGGCGTCCGGGATCATGACGAGTCGGCCCTCCGGAAGCGCGCCGGAGAGCGCGACCGCGCCCGCCGGCGGGGTCACGCGATCGTGCTCTCCCACGAGGACGATCGCGGGCACCCGCACACGAGGAACGGCGTGCCGAAGATCCATCTCCATGAGCTCCGGGAGCGCATCGGTCCAGACCTCGGACGCCGTGCTCTGGGCCAGGGCGACCACATGGTCGACGACGTCCTTCGGCGCGTTCGGGCCGAACTGCGTCACGCGCGCCACGACACCGCTCAGCCCGGTCGGGCTCGCGAGGACGGCCCGGCGAAGCCCATCGACCCGCCTGGCGGCGGCCTGCAGCGAGCCGAGGCGGGGCCGGAGGAGCTCCGTGACGGATCCCATCGCGCCCCACAAGAGATCCGACGACGCCGCCCCGATCAGCGCCACCCCGGCGATGCGCGGACCGAACAGCTCGGGACGCTGTTCGGCAAGAGCGAGGATCGCGACCGCACCCATCGAATGCCCGACGACGACGGCGTGGCGCTCGGGCGCGAACGTCTCGAGCACGGCAGCCAGGTCCCGGCCCATCGCCCGCAGGCTCAGGTCGCCGTGCGCCGCACGACCGCTCGCGCCGTGGGACCGGAGGTCGAGCGCGATCACCCGGAATTCCTTCGCGAGCTCGGGCCAGACGGCCCACCACGACGACATGTCCAGGCTGAACCCATGGGCGAGCAGGACCACGGGCGCCTCCGGGTCGCCGGCCGCGCGGACCGCGATCTGGGTGCCGTCGAACGACTCGACCGGCCCCAGGTCCTCGGGCGGTGGAGGACCGAGCGGCTCGACGTCGCGCGGGTGCCGCCGCCGCACGAGCGCGCCCCCGATCACCCCGGCGGCGAGCGCGCCCGCCACCACGCCCGCCGAGACGGCCGCGGTCCGCCGGTTCATCCGCGGTACTCCCTGGGCACCCGCGCGCCGATCCGCGAGACGATCTCGTACGCGACGGTCCCGGCGCTCGCGGCCAGCTCCCAGGCGGAGACCTCCTCCTCGTTCTGCCGGCCGAGCAGGACGACCTCGTCGCCGGCGGTGACCTCGCTGTCCCCGCAATCGACGATCAGCTGATCCATCGTCACGGTGCCGGCGACCCGGCGGCGTCCACCTCGGATCAGGACCTCGCCCGTCGAGGAGCGCGGGTACCCGTCGGCGTAGCCGACCGGTATCGTCGCGATCCACGACGGGCGTTCCAGCTCGTGGTGCAGTCCATAGCTGATCCGCTCGCCCGCCGGCAATCTCTTGGCGTGGGCGACCCTCGAGCGCCAGCTGAGCGCGGGGCGAAGCTCGAACCCCTCCCCGACACCGGGCGCCGGGGGGATCCCGTAGATCGCGATGCCGGGGCGCACCAGGTCCAGATGGGCCTCGGCGTGCCGGAGGAGCCCGCCGCTGTTGGCGGCGTGGACGTAGCGCGGCTCGAAACCAGCGGCGCGAGCCGACTCGACGACCCCGGCCAGCCGGTCCAGCTGCATCTTCGTCGTGACCTCGTCGTCTTCGCTCTTCGCAAGGTGGGTCCACACGCCCTCGACCTCCAGGCCGGCACGACGGACCTCATGGAAGAACGCGGGTGCGGCCTCGGGCGGCCAGAGCCCCACCCGGTGCATCCCCGTGTCGATCTTGACGTGAACCGCCACGGCGCCCCGTGCCGCGGCGGCGAGCCGCTCGAGCCCCGGCCGCGTGTAGAGCGACGGCGTCAGCCGATGCGCCAGCAGGACGGCCTCGGATCCCTCCGGAGCCTCGGACAAGACGAGGATCGGAGCCTCGATCCCGGCGAGGCGGAGCCGGAGGCCCTCTTCCACGAGTGCAACACCGAGCCAGGTCGCGCCGGCGTCGAGCGCCGCGCGCGCGACCGGTACTTCGCCGTGTCCGTAGGCGTCGGCCTTGACGACGGCCATCAACTCCGCGCCCGGCGGCGCGAGGGCGCGAACGTTGTGACGGATCCGATCGAGATCGACCTCGACCAACGTGGGGCGGAACCGCGGCTCGCTCACCGCGCGTCTCCCCTCGTCGTCTGGATCGCCTCGGGGAGGCGCTCGGCGACGTCGCCCGCGACCGTGCCCTCCGCCAGCGCGCGGCCGGCGGCGATCCCCGCGAGCCCGTGGAGGTACGCGCCGGACCATGCCGCTGCGAACGGATCGACCCCGCGCGCCAGCAACCCTCCGATCGTTCCTGTCAGGACGTCCCCCGTCCCGGCCGTGGCGAGCACGGGCGATCCCGTCGGGTTGATGCGTGCGGCGCCGTCCGGGGCTGCGACGACGGTCCGGCTTCCCTTCAGGAGCGCCACCGCGTCCGCGCGGGCGGCGAGGCGTCGCGCGGCCGCGAGGCGGTCGCCATCTGGAGTCCCCACGAGTCGGGAGAACTCGCCCAGATGCGGCGTGAGCACGGCCTCGCCTTTGCGATCCGACAGCGCATCGGCCTCACCAGTGAAGGCGTTGAGCCCGTCGGCATCGAGGACGAAGGGGACCGCGCACTCGCGGACGAGTGACCGGATGAAGGTCCTCGTGTCGGGGTTCGTCGTCATCCCCGGACCGAGCGCGAGCGCGTCGGCATCCCGGACGGCGGTCTGCACCGCGTCGAGCGCCGCAGGCGCGACCGTCCCTTCCTCGGTCTCCTCCAGGGGCACGAAGACGGTCTCCGTCAGCTCCGTCTGCACGGACGCGAGGATCGAGCGGGGGACCGCGACGATCACGTAGCCGGCACCCATCCGCCCGGCCGCACGGGCGACGAGCCTCACCGCTCCCGTCATCCGCCGCGACCCGGCGACGACGACGAGCGTTCCGCTCGCCCGCTTGTGGGCGTCGATCGCGCGATCCGGAAGGATGGCGGCCACGTCCCCGGGCTCGGTGAGTCCTACGGTCGTCGGGATCAGCTCGTCGGGGAACCCGATGTCCACGACACGGACATCGCCGGCGAACTCCGCGCCGGGCAGCAGCACGGCGCCCGTCTTCGCGGCCCCGAACGCGACGGTCAGATCCGCCCGGACCGCGACCCCTTCGACCGCGGCGCTCGTCCCGTCGACGCCGCTCGGGATATCGACCGCGACGACCGGGACGAGCGCCGCGTTCAGCCCCTCGATCGCCTCGGCCCAGTCGTCCTCGGGCTCACCGCGGAACCCCGTGCCGAAGATCGCGTCGACGGCGACATCGGCGCGATCGAGCTCGCGGTCGAGCATCGCGGGATCGAACCGCCGGACGCGGACCCCCGCCTCCGCCAGTCGCCGGAGGTTGGCCGCTGCAGGATCCCGCGATCTCGCGGGATCCTGCAGCACGATCGCGACGACCCGCATCCCCCACCGCGCGAGGTGTCGCGCGGTGACGAACCCGTCGCCGCCGTTGTTCCCCTTCCCGCACACGACGACGGCGCGCCGCCCGTAGGCACCGCCGATCAGATCCGCGCAGGCTCTCGCCACGGCCCAGCCGGCGCGTTCCATCAGGTCATCGACCGTCACACCCCGCGCCTGCGTCGCGCGGTCGAGCTCGACCGCTTCTTGTGGAGAAAGGACGGGCTTCATCCGTCGATCACCGCCATCGCGAACGCGACCGCGCTCGCTCGCTCGTGCGTGAACGTGATCAGCACGCGGGAGACCTCGAGCGCGTCGGCCCGACGTTTCGCGTTCCCCGTAAGGAGCGCGGCGGGAGCGCCCGACGGTTGTCTCGTGACGCTGATGTCCTGCCATCGGCGGCCCCGGTACCCCCCCAGCGCCTTGATCACCGCTTCCCGAGCGGCGAAGCGCCCGGCATAGGACTCCGCCGGGCGCGCCTTCGCGTCACAGTAGGCGGTCTCCTCGGGAGTGAACACGCGCGCCCGCATCGTCGGATGGCGGGTCAGGGCCCGCTCCATCCGCGCGATCTCGCAGATGTCGACGCCGAGGCCGACGATCTCCACGCCGGAAAGGCTAGCCGGTCGGCCGTCGACGGTCAGGAGGGGTCAGCCCGGTCGGCGGTCGTCGGGTCGGCGGGCGGCTCCTCCGGGCCTTCCGCGTCCACCGACCCCGGATCCTCGGTTCCGAGGGCTCTCCCCCTGCGACCCGCGAGCGACAGCGCGAGCGCGATCCCGGCGACCCCCACGAGCAACCCGAGCACCGCCGCCTGCCATCCGAGGCCGGGCGACGGCGCCGGAGGGAGCGGCGTGACGGTCGGCATGGAGGATGGGCTCGGTCCGGAGCGAGGCGGGACGGGCGAAGGTGCGACCGCCTCGAGATCGGCCAGCGAGACCAACGAACAGCTGTCGGTCGTCCACCCATCGCCCTGGTGATACAGCACGAGCGCGACCCGGGTGTCGCGCGGGTAGGCGATGCCGCAGGTGCTTCCTCCCCCCGGGCCGATCGGCTCGATCACGTTCACCGACGCACCGAGCGCCCCTTTGAAGACCCCCTGCACCGCGAAGGTCTGCACGGTGGTCGTGGCGTCGATCGGCTGTTCCGCGATGACCGTTCCCACGAACGCGGCGTCCGCGTGATGCAGGAGGTGCTTCGGGGTGCGGAGCACGCAGCTGCATGCGGAGCAGGGCGTCGGGGTGACGAACACGGCCGGCGCCGCGAGGAGGACCACCACGGACAGGCGGGCGGCCGCTCGAAGCACGCCCGGACGCTACTCGACGGTGACGGACTTCGCGAGGTTTCGCGGCCGATCCACGTCGCAACCGCGGAGCACGGCGACGTGATAGGCAAGCAGCTGGAGGGGCACGGTCACGACGACCGGCGAGAGCAGCTCCGGCGTCTCCGGCACCTCCAGCACGTGGTCCGCCACGCGCGCGACCTCGGTATCACCCTCGGTGACGATCGCGATCACCGACGCACCGCGCGCCTTCACCTCCTGGATGTTGGAGAGCATCTTCGGGTACACGTGGCAGCGCGTGGCGATCGCTACGACCGGTACGCCGTCTTCGATCAGGGCTATCGGCCCGTGCTTCAGTTCTCCGGCCGGATAGGCCTCCGCGTGGATGTAGCTGAGCTCCTTCAGCTTGAGAGCGCCCTCGAGCGCAGCGGGATAACCGGTATGGCGTCCGATGAAGAACACGTCGCGCGCGTCCGCGAGTCGTTCGGCGACCGCGCGGACGCGGTCTTCCGACGCGATGGCCAGTGCGACCTTGGCCGGCAGCTCATCGAGGTCGGCGAGCACCTCGGCGATCTCCTCGGGGAACTTCGCCGCCCGAACCTGCGCCAGGTACAGGGCGACGAGCTCCTGCGCGACCATCTGCGTCGCGAACGTCTTCGAAGCGGCGACGCCGATCTCCGGTCCCGCGTGCGTGTAGAACACGCCATCGGCCTCGCGCGCGAGCGAAGAGCCCACCGTGTTCGTGACCGCGAGCACCTGCGAGCCTTGCCGCGCTGCGTGGCGGGCTGCCTCGAGGGTGTCGATCGTCTCGCCGCTCTGACTGACGGCCACCGTCAAGGTGTCCGGGCCGAGCACCGGATCGCGATAGCGGAACTCGCTCGCGATCTCGATCTCGACCGGCAGCCGGGTCCAATGCTCGATCGCGTACTTGGCGACGAGGCCCGAATGGAACGCCGTGCCACACGCGACGACGAAGACCTTCGACACCTCGCGCAGGGCGTCGTCGGGAACACGCAGCTCATCGAGCTGGAGCCCACCGGCGTGGACGCGCCCGGCCAGGGTGTCCCTGATCGCGGCCGGCTGTTCATCGATCTCTTTCCGCATGAAGTACGGGTAGCCACCCTTCTGCGCCTCGGCGACGTTCCAGTCGACCTCGATCGGACGCAGCGGGACATCGGCTCCCCCCAGATCCAGCAGCGCAACGCCGTCGCGCGTGATCGAGACGAGCCGGCCTTCCTCGACCGGCACGATCGTCGGGCGAGCGACGTGATCGGTCCCGAGGAGTGCCGGGATATCCGACGCGAGCATCGCCGCTCCGTCGTCCCACATCGCTACGACCAGCGGCGACGACACCTTGACGCCCACCAGCTCGTCCGGATGATCCGAGGAGAGGACGACCAAGGCATACGAGCCGTCCAGCTCGCCGACCGCCGCCCGGACCGCTTCGGCCAGCGAACCGGCCCCGGCCAGCTTCTCCTCGAGGAGATGCGCGACGCACTCCGTGTCGGTGTCGGAAACGAACGCGTGACCGTTCTTCTCGAGGCGGGCGCGGAGCTCCTGGAAGTTCTCGATGATCCCGTTGTGGATCACGGCCACGCGACCGTCGCAATCGAGGTGCGGGTGCGCGTTGCCTTCGGTCGGCGCGCCGTGGGTCGCCCAGCGCGTATGACCGATCGCGATGGTCGCCCCCGGGGCCGGTTGCTCGATCAGCAGCGACTCCAGCTCGGCAAGCTTCCCCGCACGCTTGCGTACGGCGAGGCCGCCGTCGACGACCGCGATACCCGCGGAGTCGTACCCCCGATACTCCAGTCGGCGCAGACCCTCCATCACGATCGGGAGCGCTTGGTCCGGACCGACGTAGCCGACGATGCCACACATCAGACGGGCAGCGTAACAGTGAGGATATGGTCGATGTGATCCGTCATCCGAGCGCGATACGGACCGCATCGGCGACGGCTTCCGCATGGAGCTGCGAGTCCGCCTCCGTCTCGGATTCGACCATGACTCGGATCAGAGGTTCGGTGCCCGACGGCCGCACCAACACCCGCCCGCGCTCGCCGAGCGCTGTCTCGGCGAGCGCGATCGCCTGTTCCACCGAAGCGGCATCGACGGACGCGTCCCGGCCGGACACAGGAACGTTGATCAGCACCTGCGGGTAGCGGCGCATCGCACGGGCGAGCTCGCCGACGGACACGCCGTTCGCCGCCGCCAGCGAGAGGAACCGGACGGCGGTCAGCAGGCCGTCTCCCGTCGTTGCGTGCTCGCGGAAGATGACGTGCCCGCTCTGCTCCCCCCCGAGCATGGCGCCCCGGCGCTCCATCTCCTCGAGCACGTATCGGTCGCCGACCTGCACCTGGACGAGCTCGATCCCGGCGTCGCGCATGCTGTTGACGAGCCCGAGGTTCGACATCACGGTGCCCACGACGACGTCCCTTTTGAGCGTTCCCCGCTCGTGCATCGCCAGGGCAGTTGCTGCAAGCACCTGGTCGCCGTCGATCACGGCTCCCTCGGCGTCGGCGAACAAGGCGCGGTCGGCGTCCCCGTCGTGGGTGACCCCTGCGTCGGCGCCCAGCCGGAGCACCTCCGCGGCGACGACGTCGGGGTGCAGGGCTCCACATCCGACGTTGATGTTGCGGCCGTCGGGCTCGGCGTTGATCGCGACGACCTCGGCGCCCAGCCGGCGCAAGACCTCGGGCGCAACCGCTGACGCTGCTCCGTTCGCGCAGTCCACGACGATCTTCATCCCGTCGAGCCGGGCGTCCGCGGCGGCCTCGAGATGACGGATGTACCGTTCCCCGCCCCCCGGGATCCCCGACACCCGGCCCCGCGCGGTCGCCCGGGGATCCTCCCGCGAGAGATCCGCCTCGATCTCGTCTTCCAGATGGTCGGGGAGCTTCATCCCCTCGCGCGAGAAGAACTTGATCCCGTTGTCCGCCGGTGGATTGTGCGATGCGCTGATCACGACCCCGCTGGAGGCTTCCAGCTCGACCGTCATGAACGCGATCGCCGGGGTGGGCTCGATCCCGGCGAGCAGGACGTCCCCACCCGCGCCGAGGATGCCGTCCGTGAGCGCGTCCTCGAGCCACGCACCGGACTCGCGGGTGTCGCGGCCGACCACGAACGTCGGCGGCTGCGTCGCGCCGTGGCGGCCGAGCACTGCGACCGCCGTGCGACCGAGTCGGTAGGCGAGGTCGCGCGTGAGGTCCTTGCCGGCCACGCCGCGAACGCCGTCGGTGCCGAAGAGCCGTCCCATCAGGACGGCACGTTACCCGAGGAGCTCCTGCGCCAACGCGCGAACGCGGACGTCGATCTCGTCGCGGATCGGCCGGACCGCCTCCACCGGAAGGCCGGAGGGGTCCGGAAGGTCCCAATCGAGGTAGCGCTTCCCGGGGAAGACGGGACAGGCATCGCCGCATCCCATCGTGATGACGACGTCGGAGGCCTCGACGGCCTCGGTGGTGAGCGCCTTGGGGAACTCGTGGGAGACATCGATGTCGAGCTCGCGCATCGCCTCGACGACGGCCGGGTTGACCTCGCCGGCGGGGGTGCTTCCGGCGGAGCGGACCACGATCCGCGGCCCGGCGTACTTCGCAAGGAGACCCGCCGCCATCTGCGAGCGCCCGGCGTTGTGCACGCAGACGAACAGGACCGCCGGGCTGCCCTTCGCGTCGTTCCCAGGGTGACGGATCATGACCACCATGTTGGCATCTCTGGCGATCCCTGCTGCGAGGCCGGCCATCTGACAACGAGCGTTCGCACGACGCCGCCGTCGTGGGACCATGTGATCCATGGACGATCTCGTTCGCGTGTATGCCAGCGGGGACACCTTCGCCGCCGAGCTGATGCGAGGACGACTCGAGTCCGAGGACATCCCCGTGCTCGTGAAGGGAGAGGGAGAGGGCCCCTACCGGATGGGCCCTTGTTACCTCTGGGTGTCGGCGGAGGACGCGACGCGAGCCCGCGTGATCGTGGACGCGGTCGAGTCGGGTGATTTCGCGTTGACCGACGAGGAAGCTCCTGTCGAGACGTCCGAACGCGCGGGAGAACAACGCTCGGGTTGAGGCCGCAACCCAGTAGAGGTCATTCGACTCGGGGGTCGGCCGAGCCGGCCGGGTGTCAGCGCTTCGAGTACTGCGGCGCCTTCCGGGCCTTCTTCAAGCCGTACTTCCGCCGTTCCTTCTCGCGGGCGTCGCGGGTGAGGTACCCCTCCCCTTTGAGCTGCGCTCGGAGCTCGGGGTCCAGCTCGATCAGGGCCCTTGCGACACCGAGCTTCACCGCGCCCGCCTGGCCCGCCACACCGCCACCGCGGATCGAGGCGACGACGTCGTAATCCTTCTCGCGGCCGACCAACCGCAGCGGCGCAACGGCGACCATGCGGTGCACGCGCGTCGGGAAATAGTCGTCGATCGTGCGCCCGTTGATCGTGAACGCACCGTCCCCCGGGGTGAGGCGCACACGAGCGACGGACTCCTTGCGTCTTCCGGTCCAGAGCTTGGCTGGGGTCAGCGCCACGGACAGATCACTCCTCGGTCTTGGCGGGCTTCTTCGCCGCGGGCTTCTTGGCGGTCGTCTTCTTGGCAGTGGGCTTCTTGGCGGTTGTCTTCTTCGCCGCAGGCTTCTTGGCCGCGGGCTTCTTCGCGGGCGTCTTCGCGGTCGGTTTCTTCGTGGGCGTCTTCGCCGTCGGCTTCTTCGGGGTGGTCGGCGTCCTCGCCGTCGGCGTCGACGCCATCGGCGCCGTCGCTTCCTTCCGGCCCGCTAGCCGGCTGGCCGGCCGGGTGACCGCCTCCGCGGCGGGCAGCCCCGACCAGGCCGGGCGCTCGCCGACCGCGAGCTGCACGGGCTTCTGCGCCGAGTGCGGATGCTCAGCGCCGGCGACCACGTGGAGCTTCTTGATCTGCTGCCGACCGAGACGGTTCTTCGGGAGCATGCCCCGGACGGCTTTCTCGACCGCCGCGACCGGCCGGGTCGCAAGCAGGTCGGCGTACCGGACCCCGGTGATCCCACCCGGGTATCCCGAGTGTCGATAGGCGAACTTGTCCTGTGCTTTGTTCCCGCTCAACTCGACCTTGTCCGCATTGATGACGACGACGTGGTCGCCGGTGTCCATATGCGGGGCGAAGATCGGCTTGTGCTTGCCGCGCAACAGAGTGGCGACCTCGCTGGCGAGGCGCCCCAGCACCTGGCCGCTGGCGTCGACGACGTACCAGCTGCGCTGGATGTGCTCAGGCTTGGGAGAGTAGGTCTTCATCATGAAAGATGCCGGCCCGGGAGGGCCGACCGGGCATCCAGGCTACCTGCGGGAACGCGCTCGCGTCAAAGGTTGGCGCTGTCCCGAGAGGCCGGGCTTGCCGGAGTCTTCCGAGCTCGCACGATGGCGCCGTGCATCCCGTCCGTGAGCTGATGGGTCGCCTCGACCTGGACGTCGGTGAGCCCCGAGCTCACCAAGAGGCTTCGGTATTCGGAGAAGCTCAGCGCACCGGCGATGCATCCCACATAGGAGCCTCGCTCCGCTCGGTCCGCCGGCGTGAGGTCGTCGTCGGCGACCACGTCGGAGACGCCGACCCGCCCACCCGGCTTCAGCACGCGAGCGATCTCCCGGATCACGGCCGGCTTGTCGGTGGAGAGGTTGATCACGCAGTTCGAGATCACGACGTCGACGCTGTCATCGGGGAGCGGAACGTCCTCGATCAGTCCCTTCAGGAACACGACGTTACCGGCACCGGCTCTCGCGGCGTTCGCTCGAGCCAGGTCGAGCATCTCGTCGGTCATGTCGAGGCCGTACGCGACCCCGCTCGACCCGACCCGCTTCGCCGAAAGCAGGACGTCGATCCCGCCGCCGCTCCCGAGGTCCAGGACGGTGTCGCCCTCGCGGAGCTCGGCGACCACCGTCGGGTTCCCGCATCCCAGCGAAGCCAAGACCGCCTCCTCGGGGAGAAGATCCCGCTGCAACACGTCGTAGAGCTGCGGCCCGAGCCCCTCCTCGGGAGTGCAGCAGCCCGACGCATCGGCATCTGATGCCGCGCCGCGCCCCTCGACGACGGCCGTCGCGGCCGACGCGTAGCGCACCCGAACCTCCTCGCGGAGCTCGTCCATCAGTTCACCTCCGGTCGGTTGATCGCCTCGGCACGGATGCGCCTGGATCGAGCGCGCCTCGCAGCAGCTCCAACGGTTCGGGCTCGATCCGGTAATACGCCCACCGCCCTCGCTTCTCGCGGTGGAGGATGCCGGCATCCGTAAGGACCTTCAGGTGATGCGAGACCGTCGGCTGGCCGAGGCCGAGCAGATCGGTCAGGTCACACACGCACGACTCCCCACCCTGGCTCGCGGCGACCAGGCTGACGAGACGCAACCGAGCCGGATCCGCGATGACCCGCAACGCCTGCGCCAGCCGCTCGGCTTCGGGCTCGGAAAGCGCCGACCCAACCACCGGCGGACAACAGGTCTGATCGATCTCCTGGATGAGTCGCATCTCTCCCACATATTGACAGCTATCGATATGTCCGTCAACGTATCGATAGCCATCGATGGAAGGGGGTGAGCCGTGAGGGTCGACGATCCGTGCTGTCCGCCGGACTGCTGCCCACCGGGCTGCTGCTGAGCGGCCGTGAGGCGACCGGGGGCATCGGCCTCCGGTCGTCTCACGACGATCGGGGGCGCCCGTAGAACACCCGCTCGAGGGTCAGGCCGTTCGGCGGCGCGATCTGCGGCGCCGCCGAACGATCGCGCGCCGCCAGGATCCCATCGATCGCATCCGGTTCCGCACGGCCCGTCCCGACCAGCACGAGCGTCCCGACGAGCGAGCGGACCATCTGGTGCAGGAACGCGTTCGCGCGGAACGCGATCGCGACCAGATCTCCATCGCGTCGCACCGCGACGCGATGGAGATCCCGAACCATCGATCGTCCTCGCCCGGGGTTCCGACAGAAGGACGCGAAGTCATGCTCCCCGACGAGCGCCGCGCCCGCCCGACGCATCGAGGGCACATGGAGCCGGCCGGGACGATGCCAGACGTACCTCGCGATGAACGGATCGGCGACGACGCCCGTCGCGATCACGTACCGGTACTCGCGCGCCGTGGCCGAGAAGCGCGCATCGAAGCCGTGGGGCGCGTACGAGGCCCGCCGGACCACCAGCTCGGGGCCACGCATGGCGTTCACCGCGTCGCGGATCCGCTCCGGGGCCAGGTCCGTCGTCGTCGCGAAGGACGCCACCTGGCCCCGGGCGTGGACGCCCGCGTCCGTCCGACCGGCGACGGAGAGCCTGACGCGCTCGTTCACGATGCGTTCGAGCGCCGTGGACAGCTCACCCTCCACGGTCCGGATCGACGGGTCGCGCTGCGCAGCCCAGCCGCGGAACCCGGTCCCGTCGTACGCGAGCAGCAGACGCGCCACCCGCGTCGATGGAACGGGTTGTGCCACCGGGCTCGCTTACGCCGGGCCCTCGACCAACTCGATCCTGGCCATTGGCGCTCCGTCACCCTTGCGCGGACCCAGCTTCAGGATCCGCGTGTAGCCACCCTCGCGTTCCTCGAACCGGGGAGCGATGTCGTGGAACAACGTTGCCACGATGTCGCGATCGGGGATCTCCTTCAGCACCTCCCGCCGCGAGGTGAGATCCCCCCGCTTCGCCTTCGTGATCAGGCGCTCCGCGTAGGGCCGAAGCTGCCGGGCTTTGGCTTCGGTCGTCGTGATGCCCTCATGGACGAACAGCTGCTTCGCCAGCGTGGAGAGCATGAGCCGCTGGTGCGCCGGACCGGAGCCAAGCCGCGGACCCTTCTTCGGGGTCGGCACGCAGCCTCACTCCTCCCGGAGGCCCAACCCGAGCTCCTCGAGCTTGAGCTTGACCTCGTCGATCGACTTCTGGCCGAAGTTGCGGATGTCCATCAGCTCGGACTCGGACTTCTGGACCAGGTCGCCGACCGTGTTGATCCCCTCGCGCTTGAGGCAGTTGTACGAGCGGACGGAGAGGTTGAGCTCCTCGATCGTGATCTGGTAGTCGCTCGGCAGCTCCTCGTCCTCGGCCGGGCCAACCGAGACGCTGGGGGCCTCCGCGAGGTCGCTGAACAGCTGCACCAGCTCCAGCAGCGTCCCTCCGGCGGAAGCGAGCGCCTCACGCGGGGTCACCGACCCGTCTGTCTCGACATCGAGGATCAGCTTGTCGCGGTCCGTCATCTGCTCCACGCGGGTGTTGCCCACGGTGTAGCTGACCTTACGGACGGGCGAGAAGATCGAATCCACCGGGATGACGCCGATCGGGTCCCGGGCCTTCTTGTTCTTGTCCGCGATCCGGTAGCCGACCCCGCGCTCGACCGTCATCTCCATCTCGAGCGAGCCACCCTTGCCGATGGTGGCGATGTGCAGGTCCGGATTCAAGATCTCGACACCCGCCGGCGGCGCGACGTCGCCGGCCGTGACCTCCGCGGGTCCCTTCGCCTTGAGGTAGATCGGCGTGGGCTCGTCCAGATCGGAGCGAACCACGAGCTCCTTCAGGTTCAAGATGATGTCGGTGACGTCCTCCGTCACCCTCTCCACGGTCGCGAACTCGTGCAGCACGCCGTCGATGCGTACCGACGAGATGGCGGCGCCCGGGATGGACGACAGCAGCGTACGGCGCAGCGAATTGCCGACCGTATAGCCGAAACCGGGCTCGAGCGGTTCGATCGTGAACTTCGAGCGGATCGGCGAGATCACGTCCTCAGCGATCTGAGGTCTCGCGACGATGAACACAGGTGCATCCCTCCTCGGTGGGGGATCATCCATTCATCCCCACCTCTCGGAACTCCCGACCGCTGTTCGCGGCCGGGTACCGCCGCTAGACGCGGCGGCGCTTGCGAGGCCGGCATCCGTTGTGCGGCACCGGCGTCACGTCTTGGATCCCGGCGATCTCGAGGCCCGCCGCGGCGAGCGAGCGGATCGCGGTCTCCCGGCCCGAACCCGGGCCCTTCACGAACACATCGACCCGCTGGAGGCCGTGCTCCTGCGCGGCTCGGGCGGCCTTCTCGGCCGCGAGCTGCGCGGCGAACGGGGTGGACTTGCGGGAGCCCTTGAAGCCCACGTTCCCGGCGCTGGCCCAGCTGAGGGTGTTCCCCTGCTGGTCGGTGATCGTGACGATGGTGTTGTTGAACGTCGACTTGATGTGCGCCTGCCCGTGCAGGATGTTCTTCTTCTCGCGACGCTTGGTCTTCTTCGCCTTCGGCTTCGCCATGTGGTGCGGGCTCCCTCTTCCGCTACTTCTTCTTCGCGATCTTCTTCTTGCCGGCGATCGCCTTCTTCGGGCCCTTGCGGGTCCGGGCGTTCGTGTGGGTCCGCTGGCCGCGGACCGGGAGCGACCGGCGGTGCCGGATGCCCTGGTAGCAACCGATCTCGATCTTGCGCTTGATGTCTTGGGCAACCTCGCGACGGAGGTCCCCTTCGACCTTGAAGTTCCGGTCGATGAACTCGCGGATCTTGAGCACCTCTTCCTCGGACAGGTCGCGGACCTTCGTTCCGCCCTCGATCGCGGTGCCGCTCACGATCTGATACGCGCTGGTGGGGCCGATCCCGTAGATGTAGCGGAGCGCGATATCGACCCGCTTGTCCCGAGGGAGGTCGACGCCGGCGATCCGTGCCATGTTCGGAGCTCTCCCCTCTCAGCCTTGCCGCTGCTTGTGCCGTGGGTTGGAACAGATCACGAGGATCCGCCCGCGCCTGCGGACGATGCGGCAGCGGTCGCAGATCCTCTTCACCGATGGTCTGACCTTCATGACGTGCCTCTCATCTGTACCGATACACCACACGACCCCTGGTCAGGTCGTAGGGCGACAACTCTACGCGCACCCGATCGCCGGGAAGGATCCGGATGTAGTGCATCCGCATCTTCCCGGAGATGTGGGCGAGCACCTTGTGCCCGTTCTCAAGCTCCACCCGGAACATGGCGTTGGGGAGGGGCTCCACGACGGTCCCCTCGACCTCGATCGCATCGTCTTTGGCCACGCTCCAGCTGATCCTCTGTGTCGGGACCCGTCCCGAGGGCGCGCAGAACGTGCCTCGGGAGGGCAGGAAGCGAGTATACGGCCAGGTCAGGCGATGCGTCCACGCGCTACGCGCGCCTGACGATCGCCTTGACGGCGTCCAGCCGGGTCGGTTGGTGGTCCGCCGAGGTCGTGACCAGGATGGACCGTGAAACCACGGCCGAGGACCCTACCTTGACGGTCATCCTGAGCACCACCGAGGCGCCGACCCCGAGGCTGACCTTGTAGGTCCCGGCAACGACCTTGCTCGTGATGTTCGTCGTCCCCGAGAAATAGGTGACCGAGTACCCCTTGGCCGACCCGCCGCCGAGGACCGTGAGCGGGTCCGTTCCGGATCCGTCGTTCTGGACCCGGATCTTGAAGGTGACCGTCTTGCCCACCTTCGCCTTCAGGATCTTGGTCTGGTTCGTCCCGTTCGCGTTGTAGATGTCGTTGCCGACGTAGGTGATCCCCGTCGCGATCTGGTTGTCGGGCCGGTGCGTCTGGGTGTCCACCGTCCAGGTCTTGTGCGCGGGCGAGCTCTGGTTCCCCAGGTTGTCGGTCGCGTAGGCGTAGAAGGTGTGCTGCCCGGCCGAGAGGCTCGAGTAGCCGGTCGGGGAGGTGCAGCCCGCGTAGGATCCACCGTCGAGCTTGCACTGGAACGTCGCGCTCCCATCCGTCGAACTGAACTTGAAGGTCGCGCCGGTCGACTGCACCCACCCGGACGGGCCAGAGTCGATCGAAACGTTGGGCGGCGTCGTGTCGATCACCCAGGAGTACGAGGTGGCCACGCTCTGGATGTTCCCGGCGGGATCGATCGCCCTCACGTGGAACGTGTGCGTGCCGGAGGCCAAGCTGCTGTACAGCTTCGGCGAGGCGCAGGCCAGGTACGTGACGGAGTCCCGGGCGCACAGGAACGTCGAGCCGGCCTCGTTCGACGCGAACGAGAACGATGCGGTCGTCGAGGCGCTCGGCGTGGACGGTTCCGCGGTGATGCTTGCCGTCGGCGGGGTGGTGTCGATCGTCCACGGATACTGGGTCGGGTTCCCGTCGAACCCGAGCGAGTCCGTTGCGTAGGCGTAGAAGATGTGCGGCCCCTCCACCAACGACGAGTAACTCTTCGGGCTCGGACACGGCGCGTACACGCCGCCGTCCAGCTTGCAGTGGAAGGTAGCTCCCGGCTCGTTCGCAGTGAACGAGAAGGACGCCGAACTGCTCGGGGTCGCCGCAGCGGGACCGGTGATCGTGGTGTCCGGACCGTTCTTGTCCTCGAAGACCTGGACGCGGTTGTTGAGCGAGTCCGTCACCAGGATGCGGCCCGTGGAGTCGATCGCGATCCCCAGCGGCACGCTGAACTGGCCCGTGTCGAGACCGGCCGCGGTGCCGCCGAGCTTCGAGAGGAACGCACCCGACGTCGTGAACCGCTGGAGCCGGTTGTGGCCCTTGTCGA
>VAYU01000018.1 GCA_005884925.1 Actinomycetota bacterium
CGAACGCCAGGTTCTTGTACACGGTCATGTGCGGGTAGAGCGCGTAGTTCTGGAAGACCATCGCGATGTCGCGGTCGCGAGGCGTCACGTCGTTCACGAACCTGCCGCCGATCGCGATCGTGCCCGACGTCGGCTTCTCGAGACCGGCGACCAACCGCAGGGCCGTCGTCTTGCCGCAGCCGGAGGGACCGACGAGGATCAGGAACTCGCCGTCGGCGACCTCGAGCGTGAGGTCGTCGAGCGCGGCGGCGCCCTCGGTGAACCGCTTCGTGACGTGCTCCAGCCGCACCTGGGCCATCGCTACCCCTTGAGCCCGGTCGTCGCGATCCCGCGGATGAAGTACCGCTGGGCGAAGAAGAACAGCAGGAGCACCGGGAGCATGCTCATCACGTTCGCGGCCATCAGCAGGTTCGTGTTCGACTGGTGCGCGCCCTGGAACGTCGCCAGGCCGAGCTGGATGGTCATGTTGTTCGAGTTGTAGATCGTGATGAGCGGCCAGAGGAAGTCGTTCCAGGTCCACATGAAGGTGATCACGGCGAGCGTCGCGAGGGCCGGGCCCGAAAGCGGCAGGACGATCTTGAACAGGATCCCCAGCCGCGAGGCGCCGTCGATCCTCGCCGCTTCCTCCAGCTCCACGGGCAAGGTGCGGAAGAACTGGCGCAGCATGAAGATCCCGAACGCGCCGGCGAGGTTCGGGAGGATCAGCGCCCCCAGGGTGTCGATCAAGTGGAAGCTCCGCACGATGAGGAACGTCGGGATGATGACCACCTGGAAGGGCACCATCAGCGTCGCGAGGATAAGGATGAACGCGACCTCGCGCCCGAAGAACCTGATCCGAGCGAACGCGTACCCGGCCAAGCTGCAGAACAGCAGGTTCCCCACGACGCACGCGAGCGTGACGAGCAACGTGTTGACGAACCATCTCGCGAACGGAGCCTGCTGGAGCACGTCGGTGTAGTTCCGGAACTGCAGCGACGTCGGGACGAGCGTGGGCGGGTAGTGGCGCGTCTCCTCCAGCGTCTGAAGGGACGTGACCACCATCCAGACCAGCGGGATCACCATCACCACAGCGATCGGGATCAACACGAGGTGCCAGGAGCTGAACAGGAACCGGCCGCCCTTCGGCTCCGCCGTCGGTTCCTCTGCGGCGCGCGCAGCCAGCTCGATCGTCTGGATCTCGCTCATGGCGCGTAGTGCACCATCCGCTTGCCGATGAGCAGCTGGACGATCGTCAGCACCAGGATCACCGCGAACAAGACATAGGCGATCGCGGCCGCGTACCCGGCGATCCCCCCTTGGAAGGCGAGCTTGTAAAGGTAGAAGACCGGGACGTAGGTGGCGGTCCCGGGGCCGCCGTTGGTCGCCAGGTAGACCTCGTCGAACAGCTGCAAGGCATTGATCGAGGACCACACGACGAGGAACAGCGTCACGGGCCCGAGCAGCGGGATCGTGACGTTGCGGAAGATGCCCCACGTGCCCGCGCCGTCGATCTCGGCCGCCTCGACGAGTTCACGCGGGATGCCCTGCAGGGCAGCCAGGTAGACGATCACGTTGAATCCGATCCATCCCCAGACCGTCATCGCGACGATCGAGTAGAGGGCGCCGTTCGAGCTGGTGAAGAAGGCGAACGGGCCGAGGCCCACCTTCCCCAACAGCCAGTTGGCGAGCCCGAAGTTCGGGTCGAAGACCCACAGGAAGATGATGACCGTCGCGATCGTCGAGACGACCACAGGGACGAACACCGCGGTTCGATAGATCCGGATCCCTCGCACGGGGCGGTTCAACGCGACCGCGGTGAGGAGACCCCCGGCGACCGAGAACGGCACGAACAGCACCGTGTAGATCGCGCTGTGGACCATCGCCTGCTCGAACAGCGGATCGTTGGGCAGCGCGCGGTAGTTGGCCAGCCCGACCCAGTGCGGCGGCGAGAGCAGGTTGGTCTTCTGGAACGACAGGAGCGCCGACCACACGATCGGGACCAACCCGAACACGATGATCAACAGCACGGCCGGAGAGGCGAATGCCCACCCGACGACATGGTCGGACGTGACCACGCGACGGACGTTCGCCTCCCGGACCGCCATCGCTATGCCGGTACCGCGAGGACGCCGTTCGCCTGATCGGCCGCCTGGTTCAGGGCATCCTGCGGCGAGGCCTGGCCCTGAAGGATGCTCACGAGCGCGAGCCCGAGGAAGCTGGAGACCTGCGGATACTGCGTGACCTGGGGCCGCGCCTTCGTGATGTTCGCCAGGTTCTGGGCGAACGTGCCGACGCCCGGATACTTCGCGTCGAACGCCGAGAAGCCGGGCAGCTGCTCGACCGATGCCCGCGTCGGCAGGTGGCTCGTCGCGAGCGAGTCCTTGAGGACGTTCTCGGGGGATGCCATGAACTGCAGGAACTCCCACGAGGCCTCCACCCGATCGGGGCCGTTGTCGAAGATCACCCAGTTGTCGGGTCCGGCGATGGTGACGTGGCTCCCGCCGGGATCGAACGACGGCATCTGCTGCACCCCGTAGTTCACGTCGGGGAACGCGGAGAGGTCCCACGGTCCGGTGATCAACATGCCGATCTTCCCGGAGTTGAAGAGATTGGTGTACTGGCCGGAGTCGGGATGGAAGTCGAGGTAGAGCGATCCGTCTTGCTGGATCTGTTGGAGCATCGTCGCGGCTCGAACGCCGGCCGGAGAGTTGAACGCTGCCTGCGTGTTGTCCGCGTTCAGGATGTCGCCACCCGCCTCCCAGAGCAACGCCTCGAACTGCCACACCATCGTCTCGCTCGCGTCGGCGGGGAACACCAGCCCGAACACCTTGTTCGCGGGGTCGGTGGTCGCTTTCGCGGCGGCACGCACGTCGTCCCACGTCCAGTCCGGGGCCGGCGTCGGGACGCCCGCCTTGGCGAAGAGGTCCTTGTTGTAGACGATCGCCAGGTTATCGACGAGCGCCGGGATCCCCAGGACGCGGCCGTCGACGGTCGCGACCGCTCGCTCACCCTCGAAGAAGTCGTTCCAATCGAACGAGGGATCCTGCACGCGTTGCGTCAGGTCGACGAGCTTCGGTGCCGTGGCGAGCTGTGGCATGTTCGTCCCGTACTGGTAGGAGATATCCGGTTGCTTGCCGCCCTGCAACGCGACCGTCGCCTTCTGGAGGGCGTTGTCGCTGTTGACGTACTGCAGGTCGATGTGGATGTTCGGGTGGGCCGCCTCGAACCGGGTCACCATGTCCTGGATCGACAGGTACTCCTGCGACTGATCCACCGGCGGCGGCGGGGTGTAGCCCATCCACATCGTGAGGGTGACCTGCCCGGTGACCGACCCGGTCGACGTGGGGGTGCTGGTGCTGGAACTGCACGCGCTGGCGATCACCACGAGCGCCAGGGGCACGACGAGCCACAGCCGTTTCATCCTGTACCTCCCATCGGAGCGTCCATCCGGACCGCGTTCGTGAGCGCACCGACGCGCTCGATCTCCACCGTCACCTCGTCTCCGTCGCGGAGCCACCGCGGCGGTGTTCTGGCCATCCCCACACCGGGTGGGGTCCCGGTCGCGATGACGTCGCCCGGCTCGAGACCGATCGTCCGGGTCACGAACGCGATCAGCTCCGCGACACCGAAGATCATCTGCGCCGTCGAGGAGTCCTGCAGGGTCTCGCCGTTGACCGCGCACCGGATCCGGAGCGCCTCCGGATCCGGGATCTCGTCGCTGGTGACGAGCCAGGGTCCCATCGGCAGGAACCCGTCGATCGCCTTGCCGAGGAGCCATTGCGACGACCGGAACTGCAGGTCGCGCGCCGAGACGTCGTTCACGCACGTGTAGCCGGCGACGTGGTCGAGGGCGGTCCGTTCGTCAACGCGGTGAGCCTCGCGTCCGATCACGACGCCGAGCTCGGCCTCGTAGTCGGGCTGTTCGACGGCCGGCGGGACGACGATCGTCTCGCCCGGGCCGGTCACGCTGTTGGCGAACTTGGCGAACAGCACCGGCTCGTCCGGGATCGGCTGCCCGGACTCTTCGGCGTGATCGCGGTAGTTCAGACCGACGCAGATCACCTTGCCGGGTCGTGGGACGGGCGCCCGGAGACGGACGGAGGCGAGCGGGACCGGGGCACCGGTCTGCACGGTGCCGGTCGCGAGGAAGCGGACGAGGTCATAGCCCATCGGCACGACCGCGCCGTCCTCGACCCGTCCGAACCCGCCGTCGTAGGAGAGCAGCTTCATCCCAGCTCCAGGAGCACCTTGAACGGCCGCCCGCGGTCGGCCAGATCCTCGAACGCTTCCTGTCCGGCGGCGAGCGGGACCCGCGTGAGCCATCCGTCCGCCGTCAGCGCTCCGTCGGCCAGGAGTTCGAGTGACCGGGCGAAGTCCTGGTCGGTCCATGCGTACGATCCGGCGATCGTCGCCTCCTTGCCGAGCACGGTGAAGAAGTCGACCATCCCGCTGGGCGCGCCGAGCCCGATCTCGAAGATGCGTCCGCCCGGGCGGATCGCCTGGAGGCCGAGCGCCCACGTCGCCTCGAAGCCGGCGGCATCGATCACGACGTCGACGCCCACGCCATCGGTCGCGGTCGTGACCGCCTCGAGCGCGCCCTCGCTCGGGATCTCCTCGGCGCCCTGCGCCACGGCGAACGCGAGCCGTTCGGGGTTCGTGTCCGTGACGAGGACCTGTCGCGCGCGATGGAGGAACGCCGCGCGGACCATGAGGGCGCCGATCGGCCCGGACCCGATCACGAACACCACGTCGCCCTCGCGCACGGCCCGCTCGGTGACGTGCTCCGCGTTCGCGAGCGGTTCCGTCAGCACGGCCACGTCGTCGGGGAGCTCCGAGGGGATGGGGACGGCCGCCGGGGCCGGAACCGCGAACCGCTCCGCGAAGCCTCCGGCCAGATCGCGACCCACCAGCCGCCCCTCGAGGCACCGGTTGATGTCGCCGGCGCGACACGCGTCGCATCGGCCGCACGACAGGATGGGCTTCAGGACGACGCGCTGGCCGAGGCGCTCGGGATCGACGCCCTTCCCGACCGCTCCGATCCGTCCGACCGTCTCGTGACCCATCACGAGGGGAGGGATCCGCCGAGAGCTCGCCTCCCGGAACCCGTGGAGATCCGACCCACACACTGCGGACACGATCGAGTCGATCACCACCTCGCCGGGCTCGGCGACGGGATCGGGAACCTCCTGCAGCTCCATCCGCCGCGGCCCGAGGTAGACGAGCGCCCTCATCGTTCTCGCCCCGCCACCACGACGAATGGGGTCTCCCGGGGAGGGACGAGGACCGTCACCGCGCGGCCCTCCTCCTCGGCGGCCTCGACGACGTCGGCGGCCGAGCCGAGGTTCCCCGTGAACAGGTCGTGATGCATCGGGATCAACGTTTCGGAGCCGATCGCCGCCGCGAGCCACGCGGCCTCGCGTTCGTCGAGGTTCCCCACGATCCCTCGAGCCTCTCGATCTGCGTGACGGCCGTTGATCGGCAACAGCGAGACGTGTGGTCGCAGCGCCCCGACCGTGGCCTCCATCCCCTCGTAGTGGATCGTGTCGCCGGCGTGATAGAGGCGGACCCCGTCCATCTCCAGCACGAACCCCACGAACCGGATCAGCCCGCCGGAGAGCTCTTCGCCGAAGCCGTACGCGTCCGCCATCGTGACGCCGTGACGGGCCGGAACGGGGCGAACGGTGATCCCGTCGAGCTCGTGGGTCTCGCCCGGTTGGACGCCCAGCACCCGCTCCTCCGCGACCCCGGCCTCGGTGACCATGTCGACGATCGGCGCCGGCACGACGAACGTCGCACCCGGCGACGCCGTCGCGATCGCGGGGGCGCTGCCCGCGTCGAGATGATCGATGTGCTCGTGCGAGCAGAACACGAGGTCGACACCGGTCGCCGAGGCGGCCGGCAGTGCCGACTCGTACCGGCGACCCTGGTGCGGCGACAGGAACGGGTCGAGCAGCACGGTCGTCTGCCCTGAACGGAGCGCGAAGCCCGCCTGGCCGAGCCACGTCGCGGCCACGCGGCCAGAGCTCGTTGGGAGCTCGCGGAGCTCGTCGAGCGGTGTCGCCACGTCACATCACCGCCGTTTGTCCGCCGTCGATCACCAGGGCGGCACCGTGGATGAACGATGCTTCCTCCGACGCGAGGAACGCGTACGCGGCCGCGACCTCGTCGGCGCGGCCGCGACGCCCGAGCGGGATGTGCTCCCGCTCGTAGGTCCGGATCCACGTCTCGTCCTCGAGCCCCCGGTTGAGCGGGGTGTCGATGAAGCCCGGGCAGAGGCAGTTGACCCTGATGCCCGCGGACCCGAGCTCGACGGCCATCGTCCGCGTGAGCTGGAGGACCCCGCCCTTCGAGGCGTTGTAGGCCGTGTAGAGCTCCTCGCCGCCGAGCGCGTTCGTGGACGCCATGTTCACGATCGCGCCGCCCGCGCCGTCGGCCGCCATGAGGCGGCCGACGGCGCGGGCGACCAGGAACATCCCGCGGAGGTTGACCGCGATCGTCCGGTCCCACGCCTCCGTGGCGGTCTCGAGGAACGGCGCCTTGTGGGCGACGCCGGCGTTGTTGATCAGCACGTCGATCCGCGACAGGGACGCGGTGGCTCCGCGGACGATCGTCTCCACGTCGTCCTCGACGCTCACGTCGCCGACGAGTCCGTCGATCGCGCCCAGTTCGGTCAGGGTGGCCCGCGTCTCCTTCAGCTCCGCCTCGTCGTGGCCCGCCACGAACACGCGCGAGCCCTCCTCGAGGAACCGCCGTGCGGTCGCGAGACCGATCCCGCTCGTGCCCCCGACGATCAGGACCCCCTTGCCCTCGAGGCCGCGCATCACTGCACCTTGCCCCGAGCGGCGATCGCGATCTCGCGTTCCACGACCCGATCGCGCAACCCGAACGCCACGTCGAAGAGGTTGACCGTGGAGCACACGTGGAGCGGGATCACCTCGAGGCGCTCACCGATCCGGAGCACGGCGTCGCCCACCAGGTGGCCGACGCCGTGCTCCTCGTTCATGAAGTCCAGCACCAGGTCGGGCCGGCCGGCGACGACGCCCCGCCCCGGGAAGGGCGGGCCGTCGTCCCCGTCCGAGGAGAAGGACTTCGTGCCGGCGTCGATCAGGAACCGTTCCGCGGTCGGGCGGGCGACGACGGTCGTCAGGACGCGTGCCGCGCACGTCTGTTCGGTCGCGATCCCAAGCCGCAGCTGCTGCACGTCGTTGAAGACGTACGTGCCCGGGCGGATCTCGGTGACGCCGTCAACCGTCGCCGCGACCCGAGCGGTCGGCGTGGATCCGACGCTGATCACTCGGATGAGAAGGCCCTCGCGCTCGCATCGCTCCGCCGTGTCGACCAGGTCGAGCGCTTCACGCGTGGCGATCGCCCCGAGCTCGTCGGCGTCGCGCGCGCGGTACGCGTGACCGGCGTGGGTCAGCAGCCCGATGACGTCCACACCGGGCACGCCCGCGATGTCCAGCGCCAACCGCGCCGATGGATCCCCGGCCTCGCGACCCATCCGGTGGAGCCCCGTGTCGACCTCGACGAGCACCGGGACGTCGCGCCCGAGGTCCTTGCCCACATGACCGACGCCCTCGGCGACGTCGACGGCATCAAGGCTCACGCGCACGTCCGCGCGGTCGAGGAGCTCCCGGAGACGCGCCAGCTTCCGTTCACCGACGAGCGGGAACGCGATCAAGAGGTCGTCGAGCCCGGCGTCGGCCATGACTTCGGCTTCACCCAGCTTCGCGACCGTGATGCCGGTGGCCCCGGCCTCCACCTGCGTCCGGGCGATCTCGGGGGACTTGTGCGTCTTCGTATGTGGGCGGAGTCTGACGCCTGCCGCGCGCGCGACGGCAGCCATCTCGCCGATGTTACGTTCCAGTGCGTCGAGGTCGATCACCAGCGACGGCGTATCGAGGTCGTCGAGGTGCATGCTCACCCGTTCGGCAGGTAGAGGACGGCGTCGATCTCGACCAGGATGTCGCGGAGCGCCGCGCCCGTCGTGGTGCGTGCGGGCCTGGGCTCGGCCGCGAAGATGCGCTCGTACGTGGCGTTGAACGCCGGGAACAGATCGATCGATGACAGGAACGCCGACACCTTGACCACGTCGGCCAGGCTGCCTCCGGCCGCCGCGGCGACCGCCGCGAGGTTCCGCAGGGTGTGTTCGGTCTGTTCCTCGATCGTGGCGCCCCGGACCTCGAGCGTCGCCGGATCCAGAGGACCCTGTCCCGAGATGAAGACGAAGTCGCCGGCGCGGACGGCCTGCGAGTACGCGCCCGTCCCTCGCGGCGCCCCGTCGGTCCTGATCTCAGCGTTCGGGTCCACGCGCCTCCCGTTCCGGGCCGTTCCGTCAGACGGAACGCTGTTCTGCGGTGCACGTTCCTCGCGTATCTTCACGGAACGGATACCGCCCGGTCAACAGCGGAGCACCCGATGTCAACCGGCAGCCTGCGAGGTGCTCGGGGTCGCGGCGATCTCGCGGAGCAACGAGTCGACGACCTCGCGCATCCGTGTCGCGGGAAGGCGCCCCTTCGGTGCGGAGATCGAGATCGCGGCGACGGGCCCGTCCGCGCCGAAGAACACCGGGGCCGCAACGCACCGCACGCCCGCCTCCGACTCCTCCATGTCCTTCGCGAAGCCGTCCGTCCTGATCCGCGCCATCTCGCGGGCGAGCGCTTCCGGCCGATCGATCGTCCGGTCGGTCGGTCGGGCGAGCGGGGCGTGCTCCTGCGCCCACGTCAGGAGCCGCTCGGTCGTCGGATACGCCCACGCCAGCAGCGCCTTGCCGACCGCGGTGCAGTGCGCCGGGTTCCGCCCGCCGACCTTCGAGCTCAACGCGATCGGCTGCGTCGGCTCGAGCTTGTCGACGTACACGACGTCGGCGCCGTCGAGCACGCCGAGATGGATCGTCTCGTTCAGCTCGCCCCGCAGTCGCTCAAGCGTGGGCCGCAGCACGACGCGGACGTCCAGCCGGTCGTAGAAGTCGAACGCGATCCGGAGAAGCTCCGGACCCAAGAGGTATCGGCCGTCCTCGCGCTGCGTCGCGAAGCCCCGCTCACGCAGCGCGGCGAGCGTACGATGCAGCGAGCTCTTCGGCAACGAGAGCGAGGTCGCCAGTTCGTCCAGCGACGCGCCCGAGCCATGCCGGCCGAGGACCTCGAGCATCCGGATCGCGCGATCGACGCTCTCGACGGCCGGTGCGGCGCGTTGGCGCATGACGGGATGGTATCCGATGCGTTCCGCGTTGCGGAACGCCGTTCAGCCGCAGAGCACGTCTACCGGATCGTGTCCGGGATCAGGTCGCCGTGGGCGTCGATCAGGTCGTCCACCATCGCGACGATCTCGCTCGTCGTCAGGGTCGCCCCCGTGTTCGGGTCGAGCATCGCCGCCCGATACACCAGCTCGCGCGCGCCCTCGACGACGGCCCGGACCGTCAGCTCCACCACGTTCAGGAACGTGCGGTTGAGCGCGAGGCACTGGTGCGGGAGGGCACCGATACGCGTCCTGCGCACGCCGTCCGCATCCGCCGTGACGGGCACCTCGACGCACGCATCCTCCGGGAGCCCGTCGATCAGTTCCTCGTTCCGCACGTTGCCGTAGAGCTCGGTCGCGGTCCCCGTCTCCATCGCCCACACGAACCTCGACGCGAGCTCGTCGTTCCGTTCGAGCTCGATAGCCGCGCCCGCGTCGAGCGACGTCTTCACGTCCTCCCACTCCCTCAGGTTGTCCTCGCTCCGGCGGAGGTATTCGTCCACCGGGATCCGGAAGCGTTCGACCTGGTCGTCGTGGGGCAGGAACCACGGGACGTATTCGGCGCTGTGCTCGGAGCTCTCCGTGGGGAAGTACCCGAACCGCTTGAAGAGCTCGACGCGCACGCGACGTCCGAGGCCCTCCGGGTCGGCCTCGACGACCTCGCGGAGCCGCGGATAGAGATCCTCGTCCGTCGCCCGGTCGCGGAACCCGTAGACGAAGCATTGATGGTTGAACCCGGCCGTCCGGAACGCGATCCGCTCCTCGGGAACGCCGATCAGCGACGCGAGGAACGCGTGCGTGTCGCGGACGCTGTGGCAGACCCCGATCGTCTGCGCGGCAGGCCACGTGGATCCTGCCCAGATGCCCCAGGGGACCATCGCCATCGGGTTGGCGTAGTTCAGCAGCAGGCCGTCGGGGCAGCGGTCCACCATCTCGTCGGCCATCTGGATCATCACCGGGATCGTCCGCAGGCCGCGCATGATGCCCCCGATCCCGATCGTGTCGGCGATCGTCTGACGGAGCCCGTAGCGCTTCGGGATCTCGAAGTCGCGCAACGTCGCCTCGTACCCACCGACCTGGATCTCGTTGATCAGGTAGTCGGCGCCGTCGAAGGCGCTCGCGCGGTCCGGGTGTGCCGAGACACCGTGGCCGGCGTCCAGCCGAGCGACGACCTGGCTCGCCGCGCGCTCAGCGTAGCCGAGCCGCTCCTCGTCGATGTCGTGCAGCGCGAACTGGAGCGTGCCGGCGAGCTCCGGATACGAACAGAGGTCGGTCAGGATGTTCCGCGTGAACTCGACGCTGCCCGCGCCGATGATCGCGATCTTCGCCACGGCGCGGAGTCTAGGCTGACGCGATGCATCGACCGCGGGTCCGAGACGCGAGCGCGGTGCAGGGTGTGTACCTGACCGTCGGGCTCGCGGTCGCCGCGTTCTTCCCGTTCCTCGCGCTGTATCTGCGCGACGACCACGGACTCGACGAGAGCCAGATCGGCGTCGTGCTCGCCCTCACGGCCGCCGCTCGCATGGTGGCGAACCCCATCTGGGGTCATCTCTCCGATACGCGGATCGGACGACTCACGGTGTTGCAGATCGGGCTCGCGGGGTCGGCCGCCGCGGCGTTCATGCTGAACGCCGCGGCGGCCGTCCCCGCGATCACCCTGCTGATGGTCGCGCAAGCGTTCTTCATGGACGCGCAGGAGCCGAACATCGACGCGATCGCCTTGGAGCACCTGGGCGAGGACAGGATGTCGGACTACGGACGGATCCGAGGATGGTCGAGCCTCACCTACGCGAGCGGGTGTCTGTTGTTCGGCGCGATCCTGCAACGGTTCGGCATCCGGTGGGCGATGCCGCTGTACGCGTTGAGCACCCTCCTCGTGCTCGCCTGGAGCACGACCGTCGTCCGAGATCGTCCGCATGCCCTCGAGCGGCACGGCCGGTTGGGTTCGGTCGGGGCCGTCTTCCGGCACGCGCCTCGGTTCTGGGGGTTCCTCGTGGCAGCGGTCCTCGTATGGACCGCGTTCAACGCCGCCTGGAACTTCATCGGCCCGCGGATCGAGGATCAGGGCGGTGGCCCGTTCCTGATCGGCCTGGGAACGGCGCTGGGCGGCGTCGCGGAGGTCCCGGTGATGCGGAGCTCCTCCCGCCTCCAACGGCGGCTCGGGCTGCGGATGGTCTACATGGCCGGCTGCATCGTGTACGGCCTGACCTTCCTGCTGTGGGGTTCGGTGTCGGATCCGGCCGTCCTGTCGGTGCTCGCGGTGTTCGAGGGGATCGGCTTCAGCCTCCTGTTCACGACGGGAGTGGTGGTCGTCGGCAGGCTCCTGCCGCGCTCGCTCTATTCGACGGGGAACGCCGTCGGACAGATGGTGTCGTTCGGGATCGGACCGATCCTCGGCGCGGGGCTCGGGGGGTTCGTGTATCAGCACCTTGGAGCCCGGACGCTCTACCTGAGCGCCTGCGTGCTCGCGCTCGGGGCGGCGCTGGTCGCGTGGTTCGCGCTGGCCACGCCCGCCCTCAGCGAGCCCGACGTGAGGCACTGACTGGCTCCGACCTGCCGATTTGCGGAAGACCCATCGCCCCTCCGAGGATGGGCGCCCCACCTGGGGAAAAGGGGAACCGATGGTTAGC
>VAYU01000047.1 GCA_005884925.1 Actinomycetota bacterium
CGTTCCGCGGGAAGGTGCTCGTCGTGAGCGTGTGGGCCACGTGGTGTCTCGATTGCGAGCATGACCAGCCAGGGTTCGTCCGCGTCGCAGGCCGGTACGCCGGCAAGGGTGTGGCGTTCCTCGGGGTGAACCCGGAGGAGACCAGCACCGCCCAGCCGCTGGCCTGGGTGCGGAAGTACGGCGTTCCGTACCCGAGCATCGAGGATCCGTCGGGCCGGTTCGCCGCGAGCCTCGGCTACACGGGTCTCCCGGCGACTTACGTGGTCGACCGAGCCGGAACGATCAGGTACTCGATCATCGGCTCGACGACCAGTGAAGCGACGCTCAGCGACTTGATCGATCGCACGTTGTCCGGCGATGTCTCCGGCACGCCGTCCCCGTAGACGAGCGCGTCACACGAGGGCGTCGATCGCCACCGCGGCGAACA
>VAYU01000048.1:0-2124 GCA_005884925.1 Actinomycetota bacterium
CCAGGTAGATCGGGCCCATCGAGGCGACCGGCACGAGCAACAGCGTCGCTCCGAACAGCACGAGCGAATACAGGAAGATCTGTCGCCGCGTTTCCTCCTCGCCGCGGACGACCGGCAGCATCGGAACGCCCGCAGCTGCGTAGTCGTCGCGGACCCGCATCGCGAGCGCCCAGAAATGCGGCGGCGTCCAGAGGAAGACGATGGAGAACAGCATGACCGCCGGCCAGGCGATGCCGCCGGTTACGGCCGCCCAGCCGACGAGCACGGGAACGGCCCCGGCCGCCCCCCCGATCACGATGTTCTGGGTCGTCGAACGCTTGAGCCACATCGTGTAGACGAAGACGTAGAAGGCGATCGCCGAGAGGGCGAGCGTGGCGGCGAGCACGTTCACCGTGATCGCGAGGAACGTGAACGCCACGGCTCCCAAGGCGAATCCGAACCGCAAGGCGGCCTCCGGCTGGATGGCGTGGCGAGGGAGCGGACGCCGCCGGGTGCGTCGCATCACCTGGTCGATGTCCCGGTCGAGATACATGTTGCACGCGTTGGCAGAGGCAGCTGCGAGCGTCCCGCCGGCCAGGGTCGCGACCACGAGCCACGCGCCCGGCAGTCCTCCAGCCGCGAGGATCATGGGCGGCACGGTCGTGATCAACAGCAGGACGATGATGCGCGGCTTGGTCAGCGCCGCGAACGCGCGCACCGTGTCTCCGAACGAGCGATCCGCGGTCGCCGGGGCCGGCTCGTCCTCGGCCTCGGCGCGGAGGGCGTCGCGCGACGGTTCCCGTCGCGCGACGACCGCGAGCGCCACGACCGTTGCCCAGATCAACGCGGAGACCGCGACGTGGGCGGCGCGCGCCCACGTCGCGAGCTCCGTGACCACGTTGAGCGCCCCGACCGCGATCTGCGCGATCACGAGGACTAGCGCGAGCGTCGACAACCCGACGAGCTTCGGGGAGCGGGGCCGCATCGTCCGAGCCCGCACCACGCACCAGGCGATCAGGGCCGTGACCGCGATCGCCAGGAGCCGGTGCGCGAACATCGGTCCCGCCCCCGGCTGCGCGAGATCGGGAACGAGCCGGCCGCTCATCAGCGGCCAGTCGCGGAAGGCGAGGCCGGCGCCCTCGGCCCGCACGTACGTCCCGACCAGCAGCAGCGCGTACGTGGCGAGCCCGGTGACCGCGGTGATCCGCGCGTAGCTGCGGATCCCTCCGCGCTCGACGAGGTGGGCGAGGATCGTGATCGCGACCGCGACCCCAAGCACGACGAACGCGACCGCGAAGTGCAGCGTCACGACGGCGGGTTCTTCGTGCGTGGCGATGATCCACCCGCCGATCGCGGCCTGGATCACGAAGAGGGGAGCAAGAGCAACCGCGAGCCATGCCGGGAGCCTCGGGACCGGTCGCGTCCGGCGGCCGTCGCGCGCCCGTGCCAGGGACCACGCCCCGACGACGGCGAGGGCGATCGCCAGGCTCGCCGAGACGACCGCGAGGAAGCGGTGGAAGTACTCGATCAGCGTGTGGTACTCGACGCGCGGGACCCACGAGCCGAAGCACCTCGGCCAGTCCGGGCAACCGTCCCCCGATCCGGTAGCTCGAACCACGCCACCCCACGCGATCAGGAGCACGGTCGACGCGGTGGTGACGATGGCGAGGGTGCGGAACGCGCGTCTCATGTCCGGTGACCGGTCCAGACCGGCGGGCCACATGATAGAGGAGGTGCCCAGCCGCTGCGCCCCTCGCCCTCGCAGGGTACTCCTTGGCATACTGGCCGCGATGGCTTCTCCATCGAGTCTCTCGCCCACCGATCCGGTCGCTCTGCAGGACCGCATCGACGATGTTCTCCGCTCGTTCCTGTCCGCTCGCCGACAGGAGCTCGCATGGATCGACCCGCGGGCGACCGACCCGATCGACGAGGTGATCGGCCTGTTCGAGGCCGGTGGCAAGCGGATCCGACCGGCCTTCTGCTACTGGGGATTCCGCGCCGCGGGAGGGTCCCACGGGGAGCCGATCCTCCGGGCGGCCGCTTCGCTCGAGCTGTTGCACACGATGGCCTTGATCCACGACGACGTGATGGACGGGTCGGCGGCGCGCCGCGGCCGGCCCACCGTGCACACGCGCCAGGCCGAGG
>VAYU01000048.1:2211-19484 GCA_005884925.1 Actinomycetota bacterium
GCGGTACCACCGGATGCGCACCGAGATGGCCGCCGGCGCACACCTGGGCCTGATCGGCGCCGACGCGGACGCGCGGCGGCTCGCGTCCCTCAAAGGAGGGTCGTACACGGTGGAGGGGCCGCTCTTGATCGGAGCGGCCCTCGCGGAAGCCTCGATCCTGGTGGCCACCCGGCTCGAGCGCTTCGGGGAGCCGCTCGGGGAGGCCTTCCAACTGCTGGACGATCTCCGCGACGGCGATGCGGCGCCCGGCGTCGCGATGATCGACGCGAACAAGCTGATCGCAGAGGCTCGGGACGCGCTCGATCCTGACGTCCTCGACGCGGACGCCGTGCAGGCGCTGGGGCTGCTCGCCGACCTCGTGGGCGGCTCGTGAGCGAGGACGTCGAGCTCCTGCGGCGGGTGTTCCGCGACGCGGCCACCTGCCGGATCGCCACGGTGCGACCCGACGGGGGACCCCACGTGGCACCCCGCTGGTTCGTGTGGCTTGAAGATGCCGTCTGGGTCTCCTCGCGGGTGGGGGACCAGACCTGGGAGCACGCCGTCCGCGACCCCCGGGTATGCGTGTTGATCGACCGAGGCAGGGAGTGGGGCGAGCTCACGGGGGCGCGCGTCGAGGGGGTCGCGGAGCTGCTGCCGGCAGAGCATCCCGACCTCCGCGAACCGATGTCCGCGTGGCACGACAAGTACCGGACGATGTTCACCGGCGACGGGTTCGAGCGGTTCGCCGCCGACGTTCGACAGCTCGGATTCATCCGGGTCGTCCCGGCGAGGGTCGGCTCGTGGGATCACCGGGACGCGGCGCGCCAGGGCGCGACGTGATCGCGCGGCCTGCGGTAGCCTGAACGTCGAAGCTTGTGAAGTTTTTCACAAGCCCCGCCGGCGGTGGGGCCGCGGAGGGGGACGCGTGAGCGCGGAGCACACGATCGACACGGACGTCCTGGTCGTGGGGGCCGGTCCGGGTGGCTCTGCGACCGCGTACCACCTCGCCCGCCACGGGATCGATGTCACCCTTCTCGAGCGGGCCGCGTTCCCCCGCGACAAGGTGTGTGGCGACGGCCTGACCCCTCGCGGGGTGGCCGCGATCCGCGACATGGGGATCGACACCGAGGACCCCGGCTTCCAGAAAGTGATCGGCCTTCGCGTCTACACACGGAGCTCCATGCTCCAGTTGCCGTGGCCCGAGCTGACCTCGTTCCCGGGCTATGGCCTCGTGATGCCGAGGGACCGGTTCGATCACCTCTTGGTGCAGCGCGCGGTCAAGGCCGGGGCGCGCCTGATGGAGCGGACCGAAGCGGTCGCCCCCGTCATCGTCGACGGCTGGGTGCAGGGGGCGGAGGTCCGCCCGTCCGCGAACAAGCACGCCGGCACCACCACGATCCGGGCCCGGTTCGTCGTCGCGGCGGACGGGGCGGCCGGGCGGTTCGCCCGGCCGGCCGGCGTCCGCCGCGACGACTCGCGGCCGCTGGGGATCGCGGCTCGCCGCTACTACCGAACGTCCTACCACCCGGGGCCGTGGTTCGAGTCGTGGCTCGATCTGTGGGACGGCGACATGCTCCTCCCCGGCTACGGGTGGCTCTTCCCGGTGGCGGGGGGACGGATCAACCTGGGCGCCGGGCTCCTCAACACCTTCCGGCATTTCGAAGAGGTGTCCGCACAGCAGCTCTT
The DNA here is from genome assembly GCA_005884925.1 of Actinomycetota bacterium. GTDB lineage: Bacteria > Actinomycetota > UBA4738 > UBA4738 > HRBIN12 > AC-51. Next base: position 3,877 of record VAYU01000048.1, read on the forward strand.
CGCGGCGTTCGCCCGGATGCTTCCCGCGGACTGGGGGCTCACGGAGGACGCCACCAGGGGCCGGCTGCTGTCAGGGCCGCTCCCGATGAGCTTCAACCGGTCGCCGCAAGCCGTCCCCGGCATGCTGGTCGTCGGCGATGCCGCCGGCGCGGTGAACCCGTTCAACGGCGAGGGGATCGCGTACGCGATGGAGACGGCGAAGCTCGCGGCCGATCTGCTGTCGGAAGCGCTCGTGAAGGACCGACCCGGTCTCGCGATGCGCTATCCGCAGCTGCTCAGCGACACCTACGGGCGCTACTTCTTCATCGGCCGGCAGTTCGCCAAGATGATCGGGAACCCCGCGATCATGGGTCGCGCCAGGCAGTACTTCCTCCCGAACCGGCGCGTGATGGCGTTCGCCCTCCGCGTGATGGGCAACCTCACCGACGGACGGGACGGGGACGCCCAGGACCGGCTCTTCCATGCGCTCACGATGCTCGGGAGGGCCTCGTGAGCGCACTCCGTAGGATGGTCTCGTCGTGCTGATCGACTACCTGCCGATCGTCGTGATGGCCGTCCTGGCGGGGGTGTTCGCCGTGGGCTCGCTGATGGCCTCGTCGATGCTCCGGCCCAACCGCCCGAACCCCGTGAAACTGTCGGCCTACGAGTGCGGCAACGACCCGGTCCGGTTGCCCAGCGGGGAACGCTTCAGCGTCAAGTTCTACCTGGTCGCGATGCTCTTCATCATCTTCGACATCGAGACGATCTTCCTGTTCCCGTGGGCCGTCTCGTTCCGCTCGCTCGGGTTGTTCGGTCTGGTCGAGATGGCCGTCTTCATCGGGCTCGTGTTCGTCGCCTACGTCTACATCTGGCGCAAGGGCGGGTTCGATTGGAGCGCCGGCGAGATCGCTCCCAACGAAGCCGACGAGGTCGTCGAGCGCGAGCGTGCGCTCTTCACCCGGAGTGAACAGGAGGTGGCGAAGCCGCCGGATGTGAACGAGTGGCAGGGGGCCGGTCGTGCCGGTTGAGCGCTTCGAGGGCGTGCACCTCGGGCGGACGCCCGAGGAGATCGAGGACGAGGTCGAGCGCGGCGTCCTGCTGACGACGTTGGACCGGGCGGTCGGCTGGGCGCGCAAGCAGTCCATGTGGCCGGCGACGTTCGGGCTGGCATGTTGCGCGATCGAGATGATGTCGTCCGGCGCGGGCCAGTACGACCTGTCCCGGTGGGGCATGGAGCTCTTCCGTGCTTCTCCGCGCCAGTCCGATCTCCTGATCGTCTCCGGCCGCGTGTCGCAGAAGATGGCGCCTCCCCTCCGACGGATCTACGACCAGATGCCCGAACCGCGATGGGTCATCGCGATGGGGGTCTGCGCGTCGGCGGGCGGGATGTTCACGAACTACGCCATCGTCCAGGGCGTCGACACGATCGTCCCGGTCGACGTGTATGTGCCGGGGTGTCCGCCCAAGCCCGAGATGCTGATGTTCGGGATCTTGAAGCTGCAGGAGAAGGTCCGGACGTCGGAGCCGTTCCGGTGAGCGGAGTGCGAGTGGCGTGAACGCCGAGGCCCTGGCCGGCAGGATCGGGGAGCGTGTCGCCGACGTGCTGGTCGCGCGCGGGGAGGTCACGGCGATCGTCGAGCGCGAGCACCTCCTCGAGACGCTCGCGTGGCTCCGCGACCAGCCGGACGTCGCGCTCGACTTCCTCGCGTCGGTGACGGCGAGCCACTGGCTGGAGGTCGACCCCGCGTTCTGGGTGGACTACGAGCTGCGATCGTTCCGGCACAAGCATCGGGCCAGGGTCAAGGTGGGTCTCAGTGAGGGGGACGCGCACATCCCGAGCGTCGCGCCGATGTTCCCGACCGCGGACTGGCACGAGCGGGAGACCTTCGACTTCTACGGGATCGTCTTCGATGGACACCCGGACCTGACGAGGATCCTGTTGCCCGACGACTGGGAGGGCTACCCACTGCGGAAGGACCAGCCGCTCGGGGGCGTTCCCACCTGGTTCCGTGGCGCGACGATGCCGCCGGTCGACGAGCGAGGGATGGCCTGATGGGCGAGGCCCCGGCGTTCCGCGACCCCACGACCGGAGAGCTCCGGCAGGAGACCATGATCATCAACATGGGGCCGCAGCACCCCTCGACCCACGGCGTGCTGCGACTGGTCCTCGAGCTCGACGGCGAGACCGTGATCCGTTGCAAGCCGGTGATCGGCTACCTCCACACCGGGATCGAGAAGAACACCGAGTACCGCACCTGGATGCAGGGCGTGACGTACGTGACGCGGGCCGACTACCTGTCTCCGTTCTTCAACGAGCTGGCCTACTGCCTGGGGGTCGAGCGGCTGCTCGGCGTAGAGGCGACCGAGCGCGCCACCTTGATCCGCATCCTCGTGTGCGAGCTCAACCGGATCACGTCCCACCTCGTGTGGCTCGCGACCAGTGGGCTCGAGCTCGGCGCGGTCTCGGTGATGCTCTACGGCTTCCGGGAGCGCGAGCTCATCATGGAGATCTTCGAGGCGATCACCGGTCTGCGGATGAACCACGCGTACATCCGGATCGGCGGCGTCGTGATGGACCTCCCCGACGAGGGACCGCGCACGATCCGTGGCCTGCTCGACCTGCTGCCCGGCAGGATCGACGAGTACGAGACGCTGCTGCACGACAATCCGATCTGGCGCGAGCGGAACGAGGGCGTCGGGGTCCTGGCCGCCGAGCAGGCGCTCGCGCTCGGCGTGACCGGCCCGGCCCTGCGGGCCACCGGGATCGACGCCGACCTGCGCAAGGACATCCCGTACTGCGGCTACGACTCCTTCGACTTCGACGTGCCGGTGCGCACCGAGGGCGACGCCTACGCCCGCTACGTCGTCCGCCTCGCGGAGATGCGCGAGTCGCTGAAGATCGCCCGGCAAGCGCTCGAGCGGATCGAGGACACCCCGGGCCCGGTGATGATCGACGACCCGAAGGTGGGCTGGCCCCCGCGGCTCTCGGTCGGCCCGGACGGGATCGGCAACGATCCGGACTACCTGCGCCACATCATGGAGGAGTCGATGGAGGCCTTGATCCATCACTTCAAGATGGTCACGCAAGGGGTCGAGGTCCCCGCCGGCGAGGTCTACAGCGCGGTGGAGTCGCCGCGAGGCGAGCTGGGGTACCTGATCGTGTCCGATGGCGGCCACCGTCCCTACCGCGTCAAGATCCGCGATCCGTCGTTCGTCAACCTCCAAGCCCTGCCGGCCATGATCGAGGGGTACCTGGTCGCCGACACGGTCGCCTCGGTCGCGTCGATCGATCCCGTGCTCGGAGGCGTCGACCGCTGATGGTGTTCGAGGGCCCGCTCCGAGCGGATGCGGATTCGATCCTGGCTCGCTACCCGGAGGACCATCGGAGGTCGGCGGTGATGCCGCTGCTCTACCTGGCGCAGTCGGTCGAGGGCTCGGTGACGCGCGAGGCGCTCCGTGAGATCGGAGCGCTCCTGCAGATCACGACCGCTGAGGTCGAGGCGGTCGCCAGCTTCTACACGATGTACCGACTGCGACCGACAGGGACCCACGTGATCAGCGTGTGCACCAACCTCGCTTGCAAGCTCCGCGGGGCAGAGGCGGTCTTCGAGGCGGCGCACGAAGCGACCGGGGTCGCGCACGGTGCGGAGCTGTCCGACGACGGCCTGTTCACCGTCCACGAGGAGGAGTGCCTCGGGGTGTGCGACTTCGCACCCGCGGTGCAGATCAACTTCTGCAGCCACGACACCGTCAGCCCCGAGCGGATGCGTGAGCTCGTCGCGGGGCTGCGGGCCGGCGAGGTTCCCTCGCCGGCCCGCGGCCCCGCGTTCGACAGCTTCAAGGCCGCGTCGCGCGCGCTCGCCGGCTTGGAGGAGGTCCCGTCGGCGTGAGCCTCTGGTTCGAGCCGCGGCTCACCCGTGACTGGGACGACCCCAGCATGATCGGCCTCGACGGCTACGTCGCCAAGGGCGGCTATGAAGCCTTGTCGAAGGCGCTCGCGATGACCGACGCGGACATCGTGGATGTGGTGAAGTCGAGCGGGCTCCGCGGTCGCGGCGGCGCCGGGTTCCCCGCGGGGATGAAGTGGGGCTTCGTACCGCGCGACACGGGCAAGCCGACGTACGTGGTGGCCAACTTCGATGAGTCGGAGCCCGGGACGTGCAACAACCGGGAGCTCGTCGAGCGCGATCCGCATCGATTGCTCGAGGGGATGGCGATCGCGGCCCTCGCGATCGGGTGCGAGACCGCCTACCTCTACGTCCGCGGCGAGTACCTGTGGCAGAGCATGGTGCTGGAGCGAGCGATCGCCCAGGCGTACGCGGCCGGTCACCTCGGTCCCGACGTCCAGGGTTCCGGCAAGCGCGTCGACGTGGTGCTGCACCGGGGGGCCGGGGCGTACATCTGTGGCGAGGAGACGGCGTTGCTCAACTCGCTGGAGGGGTTCCGCGGCCAGCCACGGCTCCGTCCGCCGTTCCCGGCCGTCGAGGGCCTGTTCGCGTCTCCGACCGTGATCAACAACGTCGAGACGCTGATGAACGTTCCCGACATCCTCGTCCGGGGCGCGGAGTGGTTCCGCGAGCTCGGGACGGAGAAGTCTCCGGGAACGAAGATGGTCACGGTCAGCGGGAAGGTCGAGCGGCCGGGCAACTTCGAGGTTCCGCTCGGAACGTCGTTCCGGATCGTGCTCGAGGAGCTCGCGGGCGGGGTCCTCGGCGGCCGAGCGCTCAAGGCGTGGACCCCCGGCGGGTCCTCCACCCCGATGCTCACCGCCGAGCATCTGGACGTGGGGCTCGACTACGAGTCGCTCGCCGAAGCCGGCTCCATGTTGGGGACGGCGGCCATCATGGTGATGGACGACACGGACTGCGTGGTCGACTGCGCGACGCGCATGGTGCGCTTCTACGCGCACGAATCCTGCGGGAAGTGCACGCCGTGCCGTGAGGGCAGCTGGTGGGCGACCCGGGTGCTCGAGCGGCTCGAGGACGGTCAAGGCCAGGCCCCGGACCTTCCGATCATGCGCGACCTGGGGACGAACCTGATGTTCCGCGCGTTCTGTGCGCTCGCCGATGGGACGGCGTCGGTGATCAACTCGAGCCTGCAGCATTTCCCGGACGAGTACGAGGCGCACGTCCGCCTCGGCGGCTGTCCGCTCAAGGTCGAGCATCTCGAGGAGGTGCCGGCCTGATGCCCGTCGATCCGATCACGCTCACGATCGACGACAAGGAGGTGACCGTCCCGAAGGGGACGCTCATCATCCGGGCCGCCGAGCAGCTCGGCATCGAGATCCCTCGTTTCTGTGACCATCCGTACCTCGCTCCGGCGGGCGCCTGCCGTCAGTGCTACGTCCAGGTCGAAGGGCAGGGGAAGCTGCAGACCTCCTGCACGGTCGCGGTCGCGCCGGGGATGGTCGTTCGGACCCAGAACACGAGCGATGCCGCCCGCCAGGCGCAGGTCGCGAACCTCGAGTTCCTGCTTCTCAACCACCCGCTCGATTGCCCCATCTGCGACCGCGGTGGCGAGTGCCCGCTCCAGGACCAGGCGCTCGCCTTCGGGCCCGGCGAGAGCCGGTTCATCGATGCGAAGCGCGTCTTCCCGAAGCCCGTTCCGCTCTCGCCGCTGGTCGGCCTCGACCGCGAGCGCTGCGTCCTGTGCGCCCGGTGTACGCGGTTCTGCGACGAGATCAGCGGGGACCGGTTCCTCGAGCTCTTCGCCCGGAGCGCCGGTGAGCGGGTCTCGATCGCGGCCGGGGAGGACTTCCGCTCGCCCTTCAGCGGCAACACGATCCAGATCTGCCCGGTGGGGGCGCTCACCGCGACCCCGTACCGGTTCGTCGCCCGGCCGTTCGATCTCACCTCCGGCGATTCCGTGTGCCAGCACTGCAGCGCGGGCTGCAACGTACGGGTCGACGTCCGGCGCGGTGAGGTGGTGCGCGTGCTGGCGCGGGAGAACCCCGACGTGAACGACGCGTGGATCTGCGACAAGGGCCGGTTCGCGTACCGACATGCCGACGCTCCCGGAAGGATCACGACGCCGTTGATCCGCGACCGCGGGCTGGAGCCGGCCTCGTTCGGCGAGATCCTCCCGTGGCTCGCGGAACGCTGTCGGAGCGGGCGCGTCGCCTTCCTCACCGGCGGACGTCTGATGGACGAGGACTACTACGCGCTGTCGAAGCTCGCCCGCACCGTGGTCGGGACGAACGACCTCGATCATCGCCGTGCGTTCCACGGAGGTTTGGCCGAGGTCGTCGCCGCGGCGGCCGTCACCGATCGCGAGCGATCGGTGACGTACCGCGACGTCGAGCACGCGCCCGTGATCCTGCTCGTGGGACTGGATGCGGAGCAGGAGGTGCCCATCCTGCATCTGCGGATCCGCAAGGCCGCCGCGCGGGGAGCGAAGGTGTTCGTCGTGCATCCGCGACGCACGCGGCTGCACGACGTCGCCGAGCACCTGCCGACGCGTCCGGGCCACGAGGTCTTCGTGCTCGACCGGATCCGTGAGGGCGTGGACGGGGAATCGTTCGAGGCGCGGGCGGCGGCCGCACTGCGCGGCGCGGGCGGCTCCGGCGTCGTGCTTGTGGGCGAACGGCTCGCCGAGCATCCGCTCGCGGCCGACCTCGCACTCGCGGTCGCAAGCAAGACCGGCTCCCGGTTCGGCTACGTGACCAGGCGCGCGAACGATCGAGGGGCGCTCGGTGCCGGTGTGCATCCGTCCCTGCTGCCCGGTGGCCGGCGGCTCGGCGTCGCCGGTGAGCGAGCCGAGGTCGAGGCGGTGTGGGGCTCGATCATGGCCTCCGAGGACGGCCGGGACGCCCAGGAGATCCTGCAGGCGTGCGCGGACCGGCTCGTCGACGTGCTGTTCGTGATCGGCGCCGACCCGCTGCGCGACCATCCCGATGCGGCGCTCACGCGTCGTGCGCTCGCCAACGTCGGCACGCTCGTCGTGCAATCCATCGAGCTCGGCGATCTCGAACCCTTCGCGAGCGTCTTCCTTCCGGCGGCCCCTGCGGCCGAGAAGGACGGCCACGTCACGGACTGGGAAGGCAGATCGCAGCGGATCCGGCCGGTCCGCGACGCCCTCGGCATCAGCCGGCCCGACTGGGAGATCTTCGCGGGACTGGCCGCCGCGATGGGTTCGGACCTCGGGTTCGAGACCCTCGAGGAGCTCCACGAAGAGATGGCGTCGCTCCTGGCCCCTCGCGCGATGCCGGAGCGGCCCAACGTGTGGGCGGGAGCCGGGCCGCCGCAATGGCTCGACGATCTCACGCTCTTCACCTACCCGCTGCTCGTGGACGAGGGCAGGCTGTCCGATGGTGCGGAGGAGCTCAAGGCCGCGCTCGAGGATCCCGCGTTCGCGGAGATGCACCCCGTGGATGCGGAGAAACGTGGCCTCGCGGACGGTGTCGACGTTCGGCTCACCACGGCCGCCGGCGACGCCACCGTGCCGCTGCGCGTCACGGAGCACGTCGCCGCCGGCTCCGTCTTCGTCCCCTTCAACCAACCGGGCCTGGCGGCGAACAGCCTCCTCTCGGGGCGGTCGACGGCCTCGGTCACCGTGGCGGCCGTCGACGAGGGGTCGGGCCCCGAGGCCGTTCCTGATGCCGCGCTCGCGACGGGTCCCGCCGCATGACGGGCATCGACTGGGTGCTCCTGGTCGGACGCGTGATCCTCGTGTTCGTCGCGCTCCTCATCTCGGTGCTCCTGTACATCTGGATGGAGCGGAAGGTGATCGCCGACTTCCAGACGCGGACCGGCCCGATGCGGGCCGGTCCGCGTGGCGTCCTGGTCACGTTCGCCGACGGACTGAAACTGTTCTTCAAGGAGTCGATCAGCCCGACCAACGCCGACCGTCCCGTCTATCTGCTGGCGCCGATCATCGCGACGATCCCGGCGTTCCTCGCCTTCTCAGTGATCCCCTTCGGCGCCCCCGTGGTGATCTTCGGTCGCACCGTTCCGCTCCAGCTCGCCGATCTCAACATCGGGGTGCTCTGGGTGCTCGCCATGACGTCGATCGGCGTCTACGCGGTCGTCCTGGCCGGGTGGTCGAGCGGTTCGAACTACCCGCTGCTCGGGGCGGTGCGCTCGACCGCCCAGATGGTCAGCTACGAGGTCGCGATGTCGCTCGCCCTGGTCGCCGTGATCATGTTCAGCGGCCACCTGAAGATGTCGGAGATCGTGGCGCAGCAGGACAAGGTCTGGAACGTGATCCCGCAGTTCCCCGCCTTCGTCGTGTATCTGATCTGTGCGCTCGCCGAGGTCAACCGGCCTCCGTTCGACCTCGCCGAGGCGGAGTCGGAGCTCGTGGCCGGGTTCCACACCGAGTACTCCGGTATCAGGTTCGCCCTGTTCTACCTGGGGGAGTACGTCAACACCGTGACGGTCTCGGCGATCGCCGTGACGCTGTTCCTCGGTGGATGGCGCGGGTGGTGGCCGTTCCACGGCGCGGCGGCGTGGCTCGGACCGGTCCTGTGGTTCGTGCTCAAGGTCACGGCCGTGATCTACGTCTACATCCTGGTCCGGGGGACCCTCCCGCGGATGCGCTACGACCGGCTCATGAACTTCGGCTGGAAGTATCTGATCCCCTTCGGGCTGTTCTGGGTACTCGCGACCGGAGCGATCGTGGTCCTGCCGGATCGCTACGGACATCGACGGGGAGCATTCATGGCGGTCGGGATCATCGTGGCGGTCTGGCTCGTGATGAGCCTGGTGAAACAGCTGTTGGAGTCGCCGCGCCCGGCGCCGGCATCGAGGGAGGGGTTGGCGACATGAGCGGAACGTCTCCGACGCCCGAAGACCGCCCTGTCGACCGGGCTGCCGACAGGGCCGTCGACCGGCGGCCCGCCGGCTGGTGGGCCATCGTCAAGGGGTTGGGCACTGTCTTCAAGCAGGCGTTCCGCCCCGACAACACCGAGCAGTACCCGAAGGAGATCGCGCCGCCGCCGGAGCGCGCACACACCGGGCGGCATCGGTTGAACCGCCACGAGAACGGGCTCGAGAAGTGCATCGGGTGTGAGCTCTGCGCGTACGCCTGTCCCGCGGACGCGATCTGGGTCGAGGGCGAGGACAACGATCCGGACGAGCCGGTGAGTCCCGGAGAGCGGTACGCGAAGGACTACCAGATCAACTACCTGCGCTGCATCATGTGCGGCCTCTGCGTCGAGGCGTGTCCCACACGGGCGTTGACGCTCACCAGCTACTACGAGATGGCCTTCACGTCCCGTGAGGAAGCGATCTGGACGAAGGAGCAGCTGCTGGAGCCGCCGCCCCCGCTCGGCACCGACCCGGTTGCCCGGGAGGGCCGCTGATGCCGCTCGACAACATCGTCTTCTGGGTGTTCGCGCCGATCTCCATCGCGAGCGCGATCGGGATGCTGCTGGTCCGCAACGCCGTGCACGCGGCGCTGTTCCTGATCGTCAATTTCTTCTGTCTCGCCGTGTTCTACCTGCTGCTCGATGCACCGTTCCTGTTCGCCGTCCAGATCGTGGTGTACGCCGGCGCGATCATGGTGCTGTTCCTGTTCGTGATCATGCTGCTCGGCGTCGACAGCGGCGTTCCGATCCACGAACGGTTGTTGGTCCAACGTCCGCTGGCGTTCCTCCTGGGGGCCGCGTTCGTCGTGGAGATGTTCCTGGCGATCCGGGCGGGGGTCGGCTTCGCGACCAAGGCCCCGGCCGTGTTCACGGCCAACGAAGGCGGCAACACGCAGGCGGTCGCCAAGATCCTGTTCACCCAGTACTTCTTCCCGTTCGAGGTCACGTCGGTGTTGCTCCTGGTTGCCGCGATCGCGGCGATGGTCCTCGCGCACCGGAAGGCCCGCACCGTGACGCAGGCCGAGATCGATGCCGCCGCGGGTGAGCCGGATACCGAGGAGATGCCTGTCTACGGTGCGGAGGCGGCACCGTGAGGACCCCCGTCGCCTTCTACCTGATGCTGTCCGGGATCTTGTTCATGCTCGGCACGGTGGGGGTGCTCACGCGCAAGAACGCCCTCCTGATCTTCATGTCGGTGGAGCTCCAGCTGAACGCGGTGAACCTCGCGCTCGTCGCGTTCTCACGGTTGCACGACGACCTGACCGGACAGGTGCTGCGTTCTTCTCGATGGTGGTCGCCGCGGCCGAGGTCGTCGTCGGGCTCGCGATCATCGTTGCGATCTACCGGCGGCGACGCAGCGTCGACGTCGATGACGTGCGGGAACTGCGATGGTGAGTCAGCCGCATGGGGCCCTGTGGCTGATCCCCGCCCTCCCGCTCGCGACCGCGGCGATCAACCTCTTCTGGGGCAGGCGCCTCGGTCGGTGGGCGGGGTGGCTCGCGTCCGCGTCGGTCATCGCATCGTTCGCCGTGTCGCTGGCGGTCGTGTCGCAGCTCGTCGCCAAGCCCGCGGAGGATCGGCTGTTCCTCCAGCACCTGTTCGATTGGATCTCGGTCGGGAGGTTCGTCGTGGGGACGGATCTCCGGCTGGACAGCGTGAGCGCGACGATGATCCTCGTCATCACGGGGATCGGCGCCCTGATCCATGTGTACGCCATCGGGTACATGGCCGGGGATCCGCGCTACGGGCGCTTCTTCTCCTACATGAACCTGTTCGTGTTCTTCATGCTGATGCTCGTCCTCGGCGCGAACTACCTCGTGCTGTACCTCGGGTGGGAGGGCGTGGGGTTGTGCTCGTACCTGTTGATCGGGTTCTGGTCGGACGTGCCCGCCAACGCGGAGGCGGCGAAGAAGGCGTTCATCACGACGAGGATCGGCGACACCTCCAGCACCTGTTCGATTGGATCTCGGTCGGGAGGTTCGTCGTGGGGACGGATCTCCGGCTGGACAGCGTGAGCGCGACGATGATCCTCGTCATCACGGGGATCGGCGCCCTGATCCATGTGTACGCCATCGGGTACATGGCCGGGGATCCGCGCTACGGGCGCTTCTTCTCCTACATGAACCTGTTCGTGTTCTTCATGCTGATGCTCGTCCTCGGCGCGAACTACCTCGTGCTGTACCTCGGGTGGGAGGGCGTGGGGTTGTGCTCGTACCTGTTGATCGGGTTCTGGTCGGACGTGCCCGCCAACGCGGAGGCGGCGAAGAAGGCGTTCATCACGACGAGGATCGGCGACACGCTGATGCTGGTGGGGCTGGCGCTGATCGTCTTCCGGTTCGGCACGCTCGATTTCGAGGCCGTCTTCGGCGCGGCCGGCACGGTCTTAACGAAGGACGCCGCGACGGCGATCGCACTGCTGCTGTTCGCGGGCGCGATCGGCAAGAGCGCCCAGGTCCCGCTCCACGTGTGGTTGCCCGACGCGATGGCCGGCCCCACGCCGGTCTCGGCGCTGATCCACGCCGCGACGATGGTCACCGCCGGGGTCTACCTCGTGGTCCGATCCCACGTCCTCTTCGAGCTGTCGGGGGTCGCGCTGACGGTCGTCCTCGTCGTCGGGGTCGTCACGGCCGTGTTCGCGGCAACGTGCGCCGTCGCGCAGCAGGACATCAAACGCGTGCTCGCCTACTCCACGATCAGCCAGCTCGGCTTCATGTTCATGGCCGCCGGGATGCGCGCGTACGGGGTGGCCATGTTCTTCCTGGTTGCGCACGCCTTCTACAAGGCATTGCTGTTCCTGGGGGCGGGCTCGGTGATCCACGGGATGCACGACGAACAGGACCTGCGACGGATGGGCGGGCTCCGCCGACTGCTGCCCATCACGTTCGCGACGTTCCTGGTCGGGGCGCTCGCGCAAGCGGGCATCCCACCCCTGGCGGGCTTCTTCGCGAAGGACGCCGTCCTGGAGGTCGCCCAGCACACCGGGCGCGCGGCCGTGTACGCGCTGGGCTCGATCGCGGCGTTCCTCTCCGCGTTCTACCTGGGACGGGTGCTCTTCCTCACGTTCTTCGGCGAGCCGCGGAGCGACCGCGCTCGTGACGCGCACGAGGCACCGCCGGTGCTGTGGGTGCCGCTCGCGGTCTTGGCCGTCGGCGCCGCCACGGCCGGGTGGCTCACCCTGACCCCGGAGGGCCGTCTGACGGGGTTCCTCGAGGGCATCACAGGCCCCACCCCGGCGGGCCAGGGCGTCGCCGTCGCGGCGCTCGCGGCCGTCGCCACCGTCATCAGCCTCGTCGCGCTCGCATCCACATGGTGGATCTACGGGTCGGGCCGCGTGGACTGGGTCGGGTTCCGTGAACGACTCGAACCGCTCCCGCGCGCGGCCTTGAACGGCTGGTACGTCGACCGCGCGTACGACACCGCGCTGGTCCAACCGGCGAAGGCCGGCGCGTGGATCACCGCCTACGTCCTCGACGCTCGGATCATCGACGGGGCCGTCAACGCGATCGGCGGCGGGGTGAAGCTGCTCGCCGACGGTGGCCGGCATCTCCAGACGGGGTTCGTCCGCTCGTACGCCCTCGCGGTGTTCCTGGGGGCGGTCACGATCCTGGTGTACGTGGGGGTGCGGTCATGAGGCAGCACCTCCTCACGTTGACGATCCTGTTCCCCCTCGTCGGCGCGGTGGTGCTCGCCGCCACCGGTCGCATCCTGTCCGATCGGGACGCCCGCATCCTGGCGCTGATCACGACGCTCGCGACGTTCGCCGTCTCGCTGTTGATCCTGCGGGATTTCGACACCGGGTTCCGCGGGTACCAGCAGGTCGAGGCGGTCTCGTGGGTCCGGTCGCTCGGCCTCCAGTACCTGGTCGGGGTGGACGGGATCAGCCTGTGGCTCGTCCTGTTGACGACGTTCCTGTTCCCCGTGTCGATCCTCGCCTCGTGGAAGGTCGAGTCGAACGTCGTGCGCTACATGATCGCGATGCTCGTGCTGGAGACGGCCGTCGTGGGCTCGTTCCTCGCGCTCGACCTCCTGCTGTTCTTCCTGTTCTTCGAGGCGATCTTGGTCCCGATGTACCTGATCATCGGCGGGTGGGGGAGCGCGAACCGCGTCTACGCCGCGATCAAGTTCTTCCTGTTCACGATGGCCGGGTCGGCTTTCTTGCTGGTCGCCATCCTCTTCCTGTATGCACGATCCGGCCAGCCGGGGCCGCCGACGTTCGATCTCCGGCTGCTCACGCCGGTGGCCGCGGGGCTTCCGGTCCAGACGGCGCGCTGGCTCTTCCTCGCGTTCTTCGTCGCGTTCGCGGTGAAGGTGCCGCTCTTCCCCTTACACACCTGGCTCCCGGACGCTCACACGGAAGCGCCGACCGCTGGCTCCGTTCTCCTCGCGGGTGTCCTGCTGAAGGTCGGCACGTACGGACTGCTTCGGTTCAACCTCAGCATGTTCCCGCAAGCCTCCACGTACTTCGCCGCGTTCGTCTCGATCCTCGCGGTGATCGGGATCATCTACGGCGCCCTGTGCGCGTTGATCCAGACCGATCTCAAGCGGCTCGTGGCGTACTCGAGCGTGTCGCACCTGGGATTCGTCGTGCTGGGCATCTTCGCGTTCACGCAACAGGCGGTGACCGGCGGCGTGCTCCAGATGGTCAATCACGGCCTCGCGACCGGCGCCCTGTTCCTGCTGGTCGGCATGGTCTACGAACGAACGCACACGCGCGAGCTCGCGGACATGGGCGGGCTCGCCAGCGTCATGCCCGTGCTGCTGGGCGCGTTCCTGTTCGTCGTGTTCGCGAGCGCCGGGTTGCCGGGGCTGAGCTCGTTCGTCGGGGAGTTCCTGGTGATCGCGGGGACGTTCGCGGTCAGCCACCTGTTCGGGGCTCTGTCCGCGATCGCCGTGGTGCTGGCCGCGATCTATCTCCTATGGTCGTACCAGCGTGTCGCCTACGGACCGCTGCGGGAGGAGCACCGCCACCTCCCGGACCTCTCGGGCCGGGAGGTGGCGGTGCTCGCGCCGGTGCTCGCCTTGCTGCTGGTGTTCGGCGTCTACCCGAAGCTCCTCACGCGGTCGATCGACCCGGCCACCTGCGCCGCGATCGAGCGGGTCCGCTCATCGCAGACGTGTGCGGACATCGGCAGCGCCGCGGTTCCCGCCGTGGCCGAGGGACGGCAGCCGTGATCCCGACGCCGGCGCTCGAGTTCCGCCCGATCCTTCCGGAGATCCTGCTCTGCACGTTCGCGATCGTCGGGATGCTGTACGAAGCGTTCGCCCGGCGTCCCGACCCCGTCCCGCACCTCGCCATCGCGATCGTCGGGATCGGTCCGGCGGCCGTCACGGCCTACGCGCTCTGGGATTGGAGCGGACCGTCCTACGTGCTGGGAGACACCGTCGCGGTGGATCGCTTCTCGGTCGTGTCCCGGTTCGTCCTGCTCGGCGCCGCGTTCGTCGGCTGTCTCTACTACACCCATTACGCGTCCCGAGACCCGGGATCGTTCCGCGGCGAGTTCTATCCGCTCACGCTGTTCGCCACGGCAGGGATGACCTTGATCACGGCCGCGAACGACCTGATCGTGATCTTCCTGGCGCTCGAGCTCCTGTCGCTTTCGCTCTACGTCCTCACCGGCATCACGGGACGCCGCCGCGCCAGCGAGGCCGCGATGAAGTACTTCTTGCTCGGCGCCTTCTCCTCAGCCTTCTTCCTCTACGGCGTGGCGATGGCCTACGGGGCCGCGACGTCCACGAAGATCGTGGGCGTCGCGGCCCCCGGCATCGTCCAGGCGCTCGCCGGGCAGACGGGCTCCCAGGCGCTCGCGCTCCTCGCGATGGCCTTGCTGGTGGTCGGGTTCGCGTTCAAGGTCTCGGCCGCCCCGTTCCACATGTGGACCCCCGACGTGTACCAGGGCGCGCCCACCCCGGTCGTCGCGTTCATGGGGGCGGCGACGAAGGTCGCCGCGTTCTTCGCCCTGATCCGCGTCTTCGACGTGGGGCTCCAGCCGCTGACCTGGGACTGGACCCCGGTGATCTACGGGCTGGCCGTCGTGTCGATCGTGGTTGGGTCGGTCGTCGCGATCGCCCAGCGCGATGTGAAACGCCTGCTCGCGTACTCGAGCATCGCGCACGCGGGGTTCATCCTGACCGGCCTGACCGCGGCGAACAGCACCGGGATCGGCGCCGCGATGTTCTACCTGGTCGCCTACGCGGTGGTGACGCTCGGGGCCTTCGGGATCGTGATGCTCGTGTCCGCCCGCGGCGAGGAGCAGACATCGCTCGACGCGTACGCGGGGCTCGCACGGCGGAGCCCCGGGCTCGCCGCACTGATGACCGTGTTCCTGCTGTCGCTCGGGGGCATCCCGCCGACCGCGGGGTTCATCGCGAAGGTCACCGTGTTCAGCGCCGCGATCGGGGCGGGCAACTGGCCGCTGGCGGTGGTCGGCGTCGTGGCGAGCGTCGTGGCCGCGTACTTCTATGTCCGCGTCATCGTGTACATGTACATGCGGGAGCCTGCCGAGGGGATCGAGTCGGACGATGGCGTCATGCCGCGGATCGCGGCGGGCGTGCTCGCGGCCGGGATCGTCGTGCTCGGCATCTTCCCCGGGATCCTGACCGGGATCTTGGAACCGGCGTCGATCGTGAGGTGGTGAGCGGATGCGACGGGTGATCCCCGGCCTGGAGAGCTCCGACAGCGCGATCGAGTCGGAGATCGCGACACGCCTGGACCGCGTGGAGGAGGAGCTGGAGAAGGCGGTCGCCGCCGACTCGGATCTGCTCTCCGCGACCGCTCGCTACCTCCTGCAGGCCGGCGGCAAGCGCTTCCGTCCGATGCTCGTCC
>VAYU01000049.1 GCA_005884925.1 Actinomycetota bacterium
GTGAACGCCGAGCCCATCACCGAGTCGTTGATGAACGCCAACAGGTCCGAGCGAGCGACGCCCCCGCGCTCGGCCAGCACCGTGATCTCCGCCAAGGATTGGGTCACCACCCCGAGCAGCAGGTTGTGCGCGATCTTCACGAGCCGCGCGACGTCGCCGTCGCCCACGTACGTCACGGACCGTCCGAGTACCTCCAAGTAGGGGCGGGCGGTCTCGAAAGGCTCCCGCGGCCCGGACACGACCAGGCTGAGCATCCCGGCCTTCGCCACCTTCGGATTGCCGCTGACGGGGGCGGCCAGCATCGGCGTGCCGATCCCTCGGGCCCGGCGCCTGACCTGCCCCGACGCGTCAGAGGAGACCGTGGAACAGTCGATCAGCAGACCGGGCCCGTGGGAACCGGTCAACAGGCCTGAGGGACCGTCGATCACGGCCAGGAGGTCCGCGTCTCCCCCGATCATCGTGAAGACGATGTCGCGGTCCGCCAGATCCGCGGGGGCTTCCACCGTGGCGGCACCGAGAGCCTCGAGCGGTTCGGTCTTCGCACGCGTCCGGTTGTAGACCGCGAGATCGTGACCAGACCGGAGCAGTCGCTCAGCGAGGACGCTTCCCATCCGGCCGGCGCCGATCCACCCCAGTTTCGTGGAGGTCACGTCGGACAACCAGCACCTCCCGGATCATGAACACCAGCGATGCAAACGATTGCACCCACGATGGCATACGGTGGTCGGGGGTGTCAACCGCTGGCGCCGGGTCGAGGCCCGAAGACCCTCGGGCTACGGCATCCTGGCGACGTACTGGCCCTGTCCCGCGGCGCAGCCGCTGAACAGGCACGCCTGGTCACGGAGGTCCGTCCACGAGGCGACCACATCGCCGCCCGCCGCCGCGATCCCGCTGTAGTCCCCGATGAATCGCGAGGCGCGGGGGAGATCGGGATCCACGTTCACGGCGAACCACGCGTTCCCCTGCGTCGGATCCGAGAGCACGGACGTCGCCTCCGCCCGCGTGAACGAGAGCGACCCCCGGCGATGTCTCTGTCGCGACCGTGTACCCGTACTCGTGGTTCGCCGCGTCGTAGGACCGGTCGAAGAACCCGACGCGAAGGAGACGCCGTCGTACGCCGCCCACGGCATGAACTGATCGTTCGGCAAGGCGATCGCGGTCGGTGAGCTCCAGGTCGCGCCGCCGTCCCAGGTCTGGCTCACGATCACGTCGCTGTTCGTCACGGCAGCGTACGGGTCGGCCGGGACCGGCGCTGCGGCGTTCCGGTCGTCGAACCACACCACCGCGAAATGGTTCCCGCTAGTGTCCGTCGGGTCGGCCGTGATGTTGCCCTGCATGAGCAGCCGGAACTCGGAGTCTTGCAATGTCTGGCGGCCGTCCACGCTCACCGGGAAGTCGCCCTCGTTGATCCCGTCGTACGCCTCCCGATCAGGCAGGTTCGGGCCGTCGGCCAGCGTCCCGGTGGAAGGATCCAGCATCACCGAGTAATGCTTCGTCCGACCGAGGTTCGTGGCGCCGTCCGGTGTGTATTCGTACGTGTCGTAGAAGGTGGCCAGCACCTCGCCCGATGGCGAGACCGCGATCGCGTTGCCCCACGTCTGGTCGCAGGCGTGGGCCGAGGTGAGCCCCACGCACGTCGGATCGGACCCCGAGATGTTCGCCGGGGCGGTCCACGACGCTCCCCCGTCGTGGCTCGCCTGCGCCACCATCGGCGCGGTCCGGATGATGACGTGCGGTCCGAACACGTAGCGGATCCAGGTGACGATCACGTTGCCGTCGCCCCAGGCGGTCAGGGTCGGGTGGTCCGGGAACACCGACGTGCTGTAGAACGAGCCCTTGCCCGCGGCCGTCCGCACCTGGGTCCAGTGCCTGCCGCCGTCGGTCGAGTGCGCGACGAGGACATCGGGGAGGTTGCTGCCGGCGTTCCCGAGCGTCGCGAAGTAGACGTTCCCTTCGTCATCGAACGCGATCGAGGGATCGCCGGTGCCCGTGTAGCCCTTGAACGGGACCGGGTGCGTCGTCCAGGTGGCACCGGCATCGAACGTGACCTTGGCGCGAGAGAACACGTACGCCGCGACCTGTCCGCCGTTCGAGACCTTCAGCTGGTAATCGTTCGCGCTCGCGACCCAATGAGCCGGATCGGTCGGGTCGACCGCGATCGCCTCCTCGTTGTGGATCCCGACGTCCAACCTAGGAGCGGGCGGCCGCGGACGTCAAGCGTCCTGCGGCAGCTCGTGCCCGTGTCGAACTCACAACTGAGTTCGGAGCCGCACCGGGGATCCCCGCCGTCCGCCCGAACTCATATCTGGGTTCGCCGCCTCGATCCAGATCAGGATGACGCACGTCACGGCCCCCGGTCGCATCATATGGTAGTTCATATGGTATGGTCACCCGCATGACTCGACGACAAGTGCTCGTACAACTCGACGACGATCGGCTCATCGCGCTCGACCACCTCGCCGAAGCGCGAGCGCAGAGCCGGAGCAGCGTGATCCGTCAGGCGCTCGATCTGTACCTCGAGGCCATCGACGAAGGCGTCGCCGACCTTCGCTACGCCGCGGCGTATCGGCGGATCCCCGAAGACCTCGAGGAGCTCGCAGGGCTCCGTGCGCTCGGGCTCGCCGCCTGGCCCGAACGCTGAGGCGTGCGTGCGGCGGGGCGAGATCTACTGGGCCGCGCTGCCGCCTCCGATCGGACGGCGACCGGTCCTGCTGGTAACGAGGACGGCCGCGATCGGCGTCCGTACCGCGGTCACCGTTGCTCCGATCACGCGGACGATCCGAGGTATCCCGAGCGAGGTGCCGCTCGGCCGCCGGCATGGCCTGCAGACGCGCTCCGTTGCCGGCTGTGATTCGCTGCAAACCATCCCGAAGGACGTCCTCGGGGCACGTGCCATCGGCGCCCTTTCCGGCGACGAACTCTTAGCGCTCGACCGAGCCCTGCGCTTCGCACTCGGGATCCGCGCGTAGGATCGCCTCTCGCCGTTCGGTGGTCGAACTCAGGATCGGGTTCGCGCCGCACGCCGCAACCCGCTACCCCGCCCTCAGCTGTCCCTGCGCACCCACTTCGCGGGCACGATCCCCTGATGCGTCAGGAAGTCGAACGCCGGAGCCACCTCTGGAGGAACGCTGGGCTGAAGGTCCCACCACGTCGAGCACTCCGGGCACTGCCACTCCGTCGGCGCCGAGGCAGGCCGCTGCTCCATCGGCGGATCGCAGACATGGATCTCATCCATCGGGGTTGACCCTAGCTCTTCGGCGCCCGCGGTGGGCGTCCGTCAATACCCCGCGGTGCTGCCAAAGTCGATCGGGATGCACGCGCCCGTGATCGGGGCCGCCTCGGGCGATGCGAGGTAGACGATCAGCGCCGCGATCTCGTCCGGTCGGATGAACCGGGCACGACCCTTCTGCGGGTAATCGGCCAGCAGCGCCGCGAGGTATCCCTCGGGATCGTCGCCGCCGTAGTCGCGCGCCTGCCCCGCGAGCATGGGCGTCTCCACATCGTTCGGGCAGACGGCGTTCACGCGGACGCCCTTCGGCGCCAGCTCGAGGCCGAGCGACCTCGTGAGCAATGAAACCCCTCCTTTCGAGGCGTTGTAGATGGCGGTCTCGGCCGTGCCGACCAGTCCGGCGTCGGAGGAGAGGTTCACGATGCAGCCCTCGGTCCGCTCGAGGTGCGGGATCGCGAACCGGCAGGCGAAGAACGTGCCCTTCAGGTTCACATCGATCGTGCGGTCCCACTCTTCCTCGGTCATCTGGGCGGTCGGGCCCTCGACCCAGACGCCGGCGCAGTTCACGAGCACGTCCAGCCGACCGTGGCGCTCGACGGTATCGGCGACCATCCGCTCGCACTCCGCCACGACCGTGACGTCGGCCACCAGGGTGTCGGATGCAGAACCGAGCTCGGCTAATCCCTCCGCGGATCGGTCGGCGTAGACGACCGTGTCGCCGGCCGCGGTGAACCGCTCCCCCGTCGCGCGCCCGATCCCGCCCGCCCCGCCCGTGATCAGCGCGATCCTCGCCACGATGTCCGCCCTCAGCCGGCGACCCTTGCCCGCGAACGCATCGCACCACTCCTGCTCTGTCTCGAGGTCGCGACGATATCCGACGGGCGGTGATACGGTCGTCGAGTCTCCCGCGGCTCCCGCGGACCCCCGAACGGAAGGAGCATGGCGATGGTGAGACGAACGGCTCTCTTGCTCTTCTCGACAGCGTTGTTCGTGCTGTCGATGGCGCCACCGGCGGCGGCGTTCAACCCCGACACGAGGGTAAGCGTCGGCAGCCCGCCGAGCCCGTTCTCGGAGAACAAGCAGAACGAGCCTGCGGTCGCGATCGACGCGAACCAGCCGAACATCCTCGCCGCCGGCGCCAACGATAACATCGACCTCGAGGCGTGCAACGCCGGCAACGACACGACCTGTCCGTTCACCCCTGGCGTCGGCACCTCCGGTGTGTACTTCTCCTTCGACTCCGGTACCACCTGGACCCAACCCACGTACACGGGCCTCTCCGCACGCGGATGCCAAGGCGTCGTGGGGAACACGGATCCGCCGTGCACCCCGACGGTAGGACCGATCGGGACCGTGCCGAACTACTACGAGCAGGGCCTGGCGTCGAACGGCGACCCCGCGCTGGCGTTCGGGCCGCAACCCGACGCCAACGGTGGCTTCTCGTGGACCAACGGCGAACGGCTGTATTACGCGAACCTCGCAGCCAACCTCAGCGGCGGGGGGCCCGAGAGCTTCCGCGGGTTCATCGGGATCGGCGTCTCCAGCACCGATAATGTCGCCGCGGCGGCCGCCGGCACCCAGAGCGCCTGGACGAGCCCGAAGATCATCTCCCAGCAATCGTCCGCCACCTTCAGCGACAAGGAGCAGATCTGGGCGGACAACGCGTCGTCGAGCCCCTTCTTCGGGACGGTGTACGTGTGCTGGGCGGCGTTCATGGGCCAGGAGCTCTCGCCGAACGCCCTTCCCGCCGGCCTGAAGGTCGCCGTCTCCCACGACGGCGGCATCTCCTGGAAGCAGCACCCGATCGGATCCGCGGCGAACAACCGGCAGAAGAACCCGGTAGACGGGTGCACGATCCGAACGGACAGCCAAGGGACCGCCTACATCTTCGGCATCGGCACGAAGTCACAGGGCGGGCATCAGCCGTTCGAGCTGATGTCGAAGTCGACGAACGGCGGGACCTCGTGGAGCAATCCGGTCGCCGTCGCCGGTCCGGTGAGCCAGCCGGGCGTCTTCGATCCGGCGCAGGGCCGGCCCACGATCGACAGCGTCGCCGGAGCGCGGAGCGACCTCGCTCCGGGGCCGTCGGTGGACATCGCGAACGGCGCCCCGACCGGAACCGATGCGACCGACCGCATCGTGATGACGTATGTGAGCGGCGCCCTCGCCCAGCCGCACGTGTACTTCACGGAGTCGACGGACCACGGGGCGACGTGGTCGGCTCCGAGGGCGATCGAGTCGGCGGGTGATCGCGGGTACTACGCCGCGCCGGCGATCTCACCGAACGGCACAGACGTGTACGTCGTCTACAACGCGTTCACGACGCCGTACCACCCCACCACGGCCGACCCGAACATGCTGGTGGGTGTCGTGAAGCACGCGGACACCGGCGGATCGTTGCCGACCGGCGCGTTCACGACCCTGAACCGAGGGGTTGCCGGCGACGCCCGAGGGAGCAGCGCCAACGCGCTGTCGGCCGAGTTCCTCGGCGACTACGTGTACGCCGCCGCGACCCGGACGTACGGAGCGGCGGTGTGGAACGACGCGAGGAACGCCGCCGACTGCTCGGCGATCGACGCGTGGAGGGAATCCAACATCACGGGCGGCACCGTCGCGCGTCCGGCGCCGCAGCAGGACTGCCAGCCGACGTTCGGCAACTCCGACATCTTCGGCGGCACGTACGCCGATCCCACCCCGTAGGGGGGCGGATCGGCGTACGGCGCGACGGAAGGGTGCCCGGTCACCGGGCGCCCTTCCGTCGTCCCCGCTCCACACCCTTGTAGGTGGCGATCGAGCTCAGCTCGACCTCGATCTGGACCAGGTCGGCCTGGTCCCGCATCACGACGTCGATCGGCTTGTAAGCCTGCGGCGCCTCGTCGAGCAACAACTTCGCCTCTGACGCCTGCCAGGACCGCCCGGTCATCTGAGACTCGAGGTCTTCGACGGACAGCGTCTTCCGTGCGGCCGATCTCGACAGGACCCGTCCGGCGCCGTGCGAGCACGACTCGTACGAGAGCGGGTTGCCGAGCCCTCGCACGACGAACGATCGCTGTCCCATGGCGCCGGGGATGAGTCCTCGGTCGCCCACCCCGGCTCTGATCGCGCCCTTGCGAGTGACCCAGAGCCACGTGCCGCCGTGTTCTTCGAGCTCCGTGTAGTTGTGGTGACAGTTGACCTCGTCCAACGTCCGAACCGCGTCACCGATCATCCCGTTCAGCTGATCGTGAGCAGCCTCGAGCAGCAGCCTCCTGTTCTCGAGCGCGAAAGCCTGAGCCCACCGTAGATCTGCGATGTACGCGTCGAACTCCGGCGTCCCACTCTGCAGCCAGGACAACTCCGGATCGTCGAGCGCGGTCCCCAGCCGCTCGTGCAGGTCCATCGCCACCTTGGCATGGAGGGTTGCCAGCTGGTTGCCCGGACCCCTTGAACCGGAGTGCAGGAGGATCCAAGTTCCACCGTCTCGGTCCCTCGTCAGCTCGATGAAATGGTTGCCCGATCCCAGCGATCCCAGCTGTGCCGCTGCCCGCTGCGGTTTCGCGAGGGTGGCCGGAGGAGGATGTGCGGCCAGCCACCTGTTCGCTGCGGACGAGTGCTCGGACCTGCTCTGCCCCATCCCGGCCGGGATCGAGGCTTCGCACTTCTTGACCCAGGCGTCCGCGAGCTCGAGCGTCTGTGCGGCCTCCAGATCGACTTTCCTGGCGGCCATGCCGCACCCGATGTCCACGCCGACCGCGGACGGGATGACGGCAGACTGGGTCGGGATCACCGAGCCGATCGTCGCCCCGTAGCCGAGATGCGCGTCAGCCATCAACGCGATCGGCTCCGTGAGGATCGGAAGCAAGGCGGTCTTCGCGGCCTGTTCCCTCGTCTTGTCATCGAGGATCGACGCCCAGGACCTGACTCCGACGCCATCACCGAACTCTTCGATCACTGCTCCAATCATCCCCGCTCTCTTCGGCCGAACGCATCACGTAGGCTCTGCCCGTGCTGACCTGCGGGAACTGCGGGCGTGAGAGTCCCGACGACTTCGCCTTCTGCCCCGCGTGCGCCGCACCTCTCGTGCCTCCGCCGGCGCAGCACGAGACCCGCAGGACCGTGACGGTCGTCTTCTGCGACGTCACGGGCTCGACCGCGATGGGGGAACGGCTGGATCCGGAGTCGCTCCGCCGCGTCATGGCCCGCTACTTCGACGAGATGCGCGCCGCGCTCGAACGCCACGGCGGCACCGTGGAGAAGTTCATCGGTGACGCGGTGATGGCGGTCTTCGGCGTGCCGAACGTGCACGAGGACGACGCGCTCCGCGCCGTGCGCGCGGCGGGCGAGATGCGGGAAGCCCTCGTGGCGCTCAACAAGGAGCTCGAGCGGGACCACGGCGTCTCGCTCGCCGCGCGGATCGGCGTCAACACCGGCGAGGTCGTTGCCGGCGACCTGCAGGGGCAGACCCTCGTGACCGGTGACGCGGTGAACGTCGCGGCGCGGCTCGAGCAGGCAGCCGATCCGGGCTCCGTCCTGCTCGGCGGCGACACGATGCGGCTGGTGCGCGACGCGGTCGCCGCCGAGCCGGTCGAGCCGCTCGTGATGAAGGGCAAATCGGACCCGATCCCGGCGTTCCGGCTGATCGAGGTCACGACCGGGGTCGCGGGCGTCGCGCGACGGCTCGACTCCCCCATGGTCGGCCGCGACCGGCCGCTCGCCCAGCTCCGGCAAGCGCTCGACGCGGCCGTGGCCGACCGCTCGTGCCAGCTGTTCACGGTGCTGGGTGCGCCGGGTGTCGGCAAATCGCGGCTCGTCGCCGAGTTCCTCGGCGCCGTCCAGGGCGAAGCCACGGTGCTCCGCGGGCGATGCCTCCCCTACGGAGAGGGGATCACGTTCTTTCCGGTGGGTGAGGTCGTGAAGGAGGCCGCCGGCCTCGAGGACTTCGACGCACCTGAGGAGATCGAGCGGAAGATCTGCGCGATCCTCGGGGACGGCGATCAGGGCGCCGCGTGCGCGACGCTCGCGCAGCTCTTCGGCGCCGCGGAGCACGACAGCGCCGCCGAGGAGACCTTCTGGGCCGTACGACGGTTCCTGGAGTCGGTCGCGCAAGCGGGTCCGCTCGCGGTCGTGTTCGACGACATCCAATGGGGTGAGCCGACCTTCCTGGACCTGATCGAGCACATCGCGGATTGGTCGCGCGACGCCCCGATCCTGGTGCTGTGCATGGCGCGACCCGAGCTGCTGGACGCCCGTCCGGTGTGGGGAGGTGGGAAGTTCAACGCCGCGACGATCTTGCTCGAGCGCCTGTCGGATGCGGACTGCGGCGAGCTGATCGCCAACCTCCTGCGACGCGCCGCACTTCCCGACGAGGCTCGCGTTCGGATACTCGAAGCGGCCGAAGGCACGCCGCTGTTCGTCGAGGAGATGCTCTCGATGCTGATCGACGACGGCCTGCTCGTGCTCGAGGGCGATCGATGGATCGCGACCGGCGACCTGGAGAGTGTGTCCGTCCCGCCGACGATCCAGGCGCTGCTGGCCGCACGTCTGGACCGCCTGAGCGAGGACGAGCGGGCGGTGATCCAGCGGGCGGCCGTCGCAGGCAAGCAGTTCCACCTCGGCGCCCTGAACGCCATGTTCGACGGCGATCGGGTCGCCGACGTGCGCGGCACGGTGATGAGGCTGGTCCGACGCGATCTGATCGGGCCCGACCGCTCGCTCTTGGTCGGCGAGGACGCGTTCCGGTTCCGGCACCTGCTGATCCGCGACGCCGCGTACGAGGCTGCGCCGAAGGCGGTGCGCGCCGCCCTGCACGAGCGGTACGCGGCGTGGATCGTGGACGTGGCGGGCGATCGCGTCGAGGAACAGGAGGAGATCGTCGCCTACCACCTGGAGCGCGCCTACCGGTTGCATGAGGAGCTCGGTCCGCTGACCGATGCGGCACGCGAGGTCGGCCTGCGGGCGGCGACGCACTACGCGGCGTGCGGGCGCCGCGCCTCGGAGCGCGGCGACAATGCGGGTGCGGCCATCTTGTTCCGGCACGCAGCCGACCTGCTCCCGGACGGGCACGCTGACCGCCCCGGCATCCTGTACGAAGTCGCGCGGGCATACGGCAACGCCTTCGAGGCTCCCCTCGCGTTCGCCGCGGCCGAGGAGGCCGTGGAGGCGGCGGCCGCGGCGGGTCAGGTGTCGATCGGATGGCTCGCTCGCCTCGAACGGAGCTTCGCGCACCAGTTGGTGGATCCGCACGGGAAACCGACCCAGGAGATCCGCGAAGAGTTGGCGGGAGCGATCGCCGCGCTCGAGGAAGCGGGCGACGAAGCGGGGCTCGCGACCGCGTGGCGCCGACGCGCCGAGATCGAGTGGATGCCGTGCAGGTTCGACATCGCCAGGCAGGCGGCCGATCAGGCCGTCGAACACGCACGGCAGGCTGGGAAGCGGTCGCTCTTGGGGCACGCGATGGCCATCCGATCGGCTGCGGAGATGTTCGGGACGATGCGGCCTGACGAGATGCTCGCCTCCCTGGAGGCGGCCGGTACCGAGATCGGACAGGAAGGGCTCTTCGAGCACCTCATGCTCGTGCATCGGAGCGCATGCGCCGCGATGGTGGGTGACCTGGACACGGCGCGGCTCCTGTCCGATGACGCCATCGCCCTCGGGGCGCGGATCGGGATCGCGTTCTTCGTCGCGGTCGCGTGCGAGTTCCGAGGAGAGTTCGAGCTGCAGGCGGGAGATGCCGTGGCCGCAGAGGAGGCGTTTCGGAGGCAGTACGGGACCTTGGACCGGCTCGGAGACGAAGGGCACAAGTCGCTGGCCGCCGCGGACCTCGCTCGCGCGCTCTGCCGCCTCGACCGACTCGACGAGGCCGAGACGTTCGCTCGGACCGCCCTCGAGGTCGCCGCGGAGGACGATGTCGCTTCGCAGGTCTTCGGGCGATCTGCCCAAGCACTGGTGCGTTCCGGGAAGAGCGAGCACGACCAGGCGATCCGGCTAGCACGCGAAGCCGTGGAGATGATCGCGGACGCGGAGATGCCGAACTTCCAAGGGGAAGCCTGGATGGAGCTGGCGGAGGTGCTGCGGGCAGCCAGTCGGACCGGCGAGGCGTCGGACGCCGCACGCACCGCGCTCGGCTTCTTCGAACGCAAAGGCAACGAGCTGGCGATCGCCTCGACGCAGGCCTTCCTCGGCGCGCTCGACCCGCAGGGGCCAAGATCGGGCGCGGAACGAACCCACTCCTGAGTTCGAGTCAAGCTGGCGTGCTCCCCCCCGAGCCGAACTCAAACGTGGGTTCGCCGCCCCGCGCCCGGGGCGTGACCTCAGGCCGCTTCCAGCTCCGCGGGTTGGACCTCGATCGTGAGCGGGTCCGCCCCGCGCCACACGAGGACCCGCATCGGGCCGGCGAGCGCCTCGCCGACCATCAGCCTCTGGAGGTCCGCGACGTCCTCGATCGGTATGCCGTCCGCCTCGAGGATGATGTCGCCCGGAACGAATCCGGTCCGCGCGGCGGGACTGTCGGCAACCACCTCCACGACCTCGACCCCCATCGTGCGTCCGACGCTGGCGGCGGCTCGCGGCGGCAGCGGGCGGCTCCCGCCAGCGACCCCGATGTAGGCGCGGCGGACGCGCCCGTCGCGCATCAACGCCGAGATGATCTTCCGGGTCGCGTCGTCGATCGGCACGGCGAGCCCCAGACCGATCCCCGCGACGGCCGTGTTGATCCCGACCACCGTTCCCCGGCCGTCCGCGAGCGCGCCGCCGGAGTTCCCCGGGTTGAGTGCGGCGTCGGTTTGGATGACGTTCTCGACGAGCCTCGTCGCGCGGCCCGAGCTGAGGGGCAGGGCGCGCCCGAGCGCACTGACCACCCCGGCCGTCACCGAGCCGGAGAACCCGAGCGGGTTCCCGATCGCGACGACCAG
>VAYU01000050.1 GCA_005884925.1 Actinomycetota bacterium
AGGAGCATGGGCGTGGAGGTCGAAGCATGACCACGGTCCATGGCAAGCGGTACCGCGAGGCCATCACCGCCTTCGATCATGCCGAGGAGCACACCCCGGCCGAGGCGATCGGCATCGTGAAGTCGATCCCGGGAGCGAAGTTCGACGAGACGGTGGAGGCCTCCTTCCGGTTGGGGATCGATACCCGTAAACAGGATCAGACGCTCCGAGGCACCGTGACGCTCCCGAACGGGTCGGGGAGGACCGTCCGGGTCGCCGTGTTCGCGCAGGGTGAGAAGGCGCGCGAGGCGCGTGAGGCCGGTGCGGAGGTCGTCGGTGGCGACGAGCTGGTGGACGAGGTGATCAAGGGCAGGATCGACTTCGATGCCGCGATCGCGACGCCGGACATGATGGCGTCGGTCGGGAAGGCGGGCCGGGTGCTGGGGCCCCGTGGGTTGATGCCGAACCCGAAGACCGGAACCGTGACGAACGATATCGAGAAGGCCGTGGCGGACATCAAGGGCGGGAAGATCGAATACCGGGCCGACCGGACGGGCAACGTGCACATGGTGATCGGGAAGAAGTCGTTCGAGGAGCGCGCGCTGCTCGAGAACTACCTCGCGGTCGTCGACGAGATCCTCAAGGCGAAGCCGTCGTCGGCGAAGGGTCGATACATCCGTTCCCTCGTCGTCTCCACGACGATGGGCCCGGGCATCCGGATCGACCCGACGAAACCCAAAGGCGCGGACGGGGGTGGGGCGCCGGCGTAGCCGGCGCCCCACCGGACGCAAGAAGGGGCGCCGCCCGCTCCGCGGGCGGCGCCCCTTCCGTTCCCACGGGGGCAGGGATCCCTGGGATCAGGCCGCCTTCTCGTACACCTCGATCGTGAGCGGCGCGTCGTCGCAGTCGAACGACGCCTGCGCGACGACGCGACTCCCGGGGATGCTGATCGCGAGCTCTCGGCCCGCGGCGACCATCGGGAGCGAAAGCCTGCAGTAGCTCTCGACCAGCGCTTTCACGTTGCCCGCCGTCATGTTCGCGACCTCGCCGAGTGCGTCGCGGATCTCGTCGTCCGTGGTCGAGCTCTCGTCGACATCGAACATCGTCGCCGCGACCTTGCGCGCCAGACCCTCGGCGCAGCTGACGAGGACCGTGCCGTCCCATCCGCCCGAGATCTGGACGGATGCCGACAGGTGCCTCGTGCCGTTCATCTCGGTTGGCGCGCTCCTGGCCTGGACCGGGAACCCGAGCATCGATGTCCAGATGTCGTTCACGATCTGACCGAGGTCCTCCGAGCTGAATTCCATGACCGTCCTCCTTATCCCTGCCCCGTACGCACGGGGGATCCTTGCTTCCTGCGGTACCAGCCGGTCGGACCGACCCCGTGCCGCTGGAAGGCGTCATCGATATGCAAGGTGGTCTCCGCCGATCCGAGCAGGAGGTATCCGTGGGGAGCGAGCACGTCGCGGACGCGCCCCAACACCTGTCGCTTGGTCGCCGTGTCGAAATAGATCATCACGTTGCGCACGAGCACGAGGTCCATGAGGGGAAGGTTCGCCCACGGCCCCATCAGGCTCTGCCGCTGGAACCGGACCATGGAACGGATCCGGCCGTCGAGCTCCCAACGCACGCCGACCCGGTGGAAGTACTTCACCAAGAGATGAGCCGGCAGCCCGCGGTTGACCTCGATCTGTCCGTACAGGCCCGCCCGAGCCCGCACGAGCATCGCGGCCGACACATCCGTGCCCACGATCGAGATCTGCCAATGGTCCAGCTCGGGGAAGTCCTCGCGGATCAACATCGCCAGGCTGTACGGCTCCTGGCCGCTCGAGCACCCGGCGGACCAGATGAACAGCGTGCGCGACAGCCGCTTGCGTTCGATCAGGTCGGGCAGCACGTGGCTGCGGAGACTCTCGAACGGATATACGTCTCGGAACCACGTCGTCTCGTTCGTCGTCAGCGCGTCGACGACCTCTTCGTGCAGCGCTGACGTCTGTTCCTCGCGCAGGGCCGCCACCAGTTCCGAAAGCGAACCCAAGCCGGCACGCCGTACGAGAGGATCCAGCCGGGTGACGGCGAGGTACTCCTTCCCGGGCTCGAGCACGATCGCGGCTCGCTCACGGACGAGGTCCTGGATGTACCGGAAGTCCTGTTCCGCGAGCATCAGGGCCCCACCCCGACCGGTCGCTGCGCCGGCGCCCGGGTGCGGCCGACCTCGAGGCGACGCACGATCTCGGCTGCCAATCCGTCCAGCGGGACGATGGCGTCGGCGACCCCCGACTGCACGACGAACCCGGGCATGCCCCAGACGACGCTCGACGTCTCGTCCTGGACGATCACGCGGGCGCCCGAGTCGTGGAGCTGACGAGCACCGCGCATCCCGTCGCTCCCCATCCCGGTCATCACGATGCCGAGGGCGTGGGCGCCGTACGCGTCGGCGACGGAGCGGAACAGCGGGTCGACGGAAGGGCGGCAGGAGTTCTCGCGCGGGCCCACGTCCGTCCGGATCCGCACCTCGGCCCCCGTGCGCTCGACCGTCATGTGGCGGTCGCCCGGGGCGATCCACGCGCCGCCGCCGTCGAGCAGATGGCCGTCGGCCGCCTCCACCACGCGCACGGGCGACGTGCGGTCCAAGCGCTCTGCGAGGACCCTCGTGAACATCGGTGGCATGTGCTGCACGATCAGGACGGGGACCGGGAGACGCGGAGGGAGCTGGGGGAGGACGGTGCCGAGCGCTGTCGGCCCTCCGGTCGAAACCCCGATCGCGATCACGTCGATGCGAGCAGTGGGCGCGGCAGCGGGCGCGACGGGTTCGGGGACGATGGTCGGACGGATCGTCTCGTCCGCGGGCGCGTCCGGGCATAACGTGAGGATCCTGGGGAGGAGCTCCTCGCGGATCCGCGCCATCGCTTCGGTCGGGCTCGTGGTGCCGCTGGGTTTGACGACGTAGTCGTTCGCCCCGAGCGCCAGCGCGTCCAGCGTGATCTGCGCGCCGCGCGCCGTGTAGGTACTGAACATGATGACGACGAGCTGCGGCCAGCGCTCTCTGATCGCCTCGAGCGTCTCCAACCCATCCATCACAGGCATGTCGACGTCCAACGTCACCGCGTCCGGTCGCAGTCGCTCGATGTTGGCGAGCGCCACCCGGCCATCGGCCGCGACGCCCACCACCTCGACGGACCCGTCGGATGCGAGGGCCGTGGAGACGAGATGGCGAGCGACGATCGAGTCGTCGACGACCAGGACGCGTGGCCGACCCATCAGTCTTGTTCGACCAGACCGACCAGGCCGAGCTTCTCGGCGAGCGCTTCCCGCGTGATCGGCTTGGTCGCGTACTCGTCGACCCCTGCCATCAACGCGTGGAAGATCTGCGCGGGGTCGCTCTCGGACGTGATCATCACCACACGCATCTCCTCGTAGGCGGCCTCGGCGCGCACCTGGTGCACGAAGGTCATCCCGTCCATGCCGGGCATCGTCCAGTCGACCAGGACCACGTCGACCGCACCGAGCTCGGCCAGCCGTGAGAGCGCCTCCTGGCCTTCACCGGCCTCGAACACCTCGAAGCCGAGCGCGACCAGCTCGCGCTTGAGGAGCATCCGCATCGCTTTCGAATCGTCGATCACCAGTGCTCGCATCGTGTCCTCCATCTCGTGCCGCTCCGTCATCCGCGTCCTCACGCGGTTCCCGTGCCGTTCCCGAACGTCGCTCCCCGACCCGCTCCGGCCAGACTGGGCTCGAAACGGGATCTCGCGTCGGCCTCCGCGCCGCGGGCGGCGGGCATCCGACGGAGCCGCGCCGATCCCTCGACGACGAACCGCGAGACGGTCAAGCTGAGCTCCTCCGCCAATCGCGCGAGGTCCTGCGCGGCCGCCTGCGCCGACGCGGCACCCGACGACGTGTCCTGCGCCGCCTGGGCGACACCGGTGACGTTCGCGGCGATCTCTCCGGCGCCGGTCGCTGCCTCGGTCACGTGCCGGGTGATCTCGTTGGTCGTCGCGGTCTGCTGCTCGACCGCGGACGCGATCGTTCCCTGGATATCGTTGATCCGCGTGATGACCTCGGAGATGCGGCCGATCGCGGTCATCGCCGCATGCGCGTCGCCCTGGATCGCGACGACCTTCTGGCCGATCTCCTCGGTCGCGGCAGCCGTCTCCTTCGCGAGCTCCTTGACCTCGCTCGCGACGACGGCGAACCCCTTCCCGGCCTCGCCCGCTCGGGCGGCCTCGATCGTCGCGTTGAGCGCCAGGAGGTTCGTCTGCTCCGCGATGGACGTGATCACCTTGATGACCTCGCCGATCTCGGCCGAGGAATCCCCGAGCTGACGGACGGTCGCGTTGGTCGATGCTGCGGCGGTCACGGCGTCGGCGGCAACATCGGCGGCTTCGTGCGCCGACGAGGCGATCTCGCGGATCGAGGCCGACATCTCCTCGGCCGAGGCCGCCACCGTGTTCACGTTGGCGGAAACCTGCTCCGCCGCCGCCGACACGGCGTTCGCCTGCGCGGACGTCTCCTCCGCCGAAGCGCCCATCTGCGTGCTCGTCGCGGACAGCTCCTCCGATGAGGAGGCGAGCGTCCACGCCGATTCGCGGATCCGCCGGACGACGGTCGAGAGGTCGCCCACCGCTCGGTTGAACGAGGCCCCGAGCTGGGACACCTCATCGGACCCGGTGACACGGACCTCGCTCGTCAGGTCTGCCTGCGCGAGCGATTCGAGCCCGACGACGCACTCGGCGAGCGGCTTCGTGATGCCGCGCGAGACGAGCCGGGCGGCGTAGAAGAACCCCGCGAAGACCGCGATCGTGAACCAGACCTGCATCGACTGGACGCGCTCCGCGACGGCGTTCGCATCGCTCGCGGCTTGTGACGCCCGGGCCTGGATCACGTCCGTGAGGTCGCTCAGCATCGACCGAAGATCTTGCGATGACTGTTCGAAGGAGGCGCGCTGCGCGAGCGCGGCCGAGCGATCCGTACCGGTCAGGATCGCGAGCTGTCTCGCGCCCTCGACGTACGTCTTCGCGACCGGCACCACGATCCGGAACCGCGCCACGATGTCCGGGTCGTCTTTCAGCTGTGCCTGCGCGGCCGTGAGGCTCCCCAACAGGGTCTGACCGTCACGCTCGATCGTCGTCGAGTCGAGTTTCGCTTCCTGGTCTCCCGCGAGCATCCCCAGGTACACGTCAGCCCGGATCGCGCCTTGCATCATGTCTGCCTGCATGCCCGCCCGCACCGCGGCGGCGGTCGCCGCCGTCCGGTCGCTCGCTGACGCGAGCGACCGGATCGCCACCCGTTGAACCAGCATCACGGCGAGTGCCGCGCAGAGGCCCGCGAGGCCGAGCGCCATGATCTTCCTGCTCACGGTCCAGCGGAACCGTCTCGCGTGCCGGGACGTCGGCTGCCCGAAGCTCGCGTCACGATCCTTCTTCCGCCCAAACCTCATCTGTCCTCCACCTCCGCATCGATCCCCGAAGGGCTCGTGGTTCCGATCGCTGCATCCAGGTCAAGCTCCAGGAGGAGCCCCCCGTCGAGCTTGTACGCGCCCAGGATCAGGTCCCGCGCAGAACCTCGAAGCGTCGATGGCGGCCGCTCGAACGCGTCCTCGTCGACCTCGAGCACATCGCCCACCGCGTCAACGAGCACGCTCACGGAACCGTGTTCGGTCGTCACGACGACGTTCATCGGTCGGTCGCTCTTGCCCAGCTGTCGCCGTCCGAGGGCCACGCGCAGATCGATCGCCGTGACGATCTCGCCGCGGAGATTGATGAGGCCCGCGACCCGGGGTGGTGCGAGGGGGACGCGCGTCATCTCTTGGGGACGCAGCACCTCGCGCACACTCGTGACGTCGACCCCGAGGAACCGGCCGTCGACCGTGAACGTCGCCAGCCGCTTCACGACGCGGCTCCCGCGCTCGCCGCGACGTCCAGGCGGAGGCGCTCCTCGTGCGTTTCGAGCAGGCCGGGCAGATCGAGGATCTCGGTGATCCGCCCTTGTACGAACATCGTCCCGCTCACCCCGGGCCGGCTCGCGGCCTCCAGCTCCAGGGGCTGCTCCACGATGTCGATGATCTGCCCGACGACGAGCCCCACGAGGTCGTCGCCACGGCGATGCACCAGCACCTGGAGGTCGGCCGCCATCTCCTCGCCGCCGCGGCGCGGCGCACGCCTCCGCTCGACCAGCAGGTCCTGCAGCGAGAGGAGCGGCAAGATCCGGTCGCCGTACGGAACCGCTTCGTCAGGGCCGGACCGCTCGACCGCCGCGCGAGGGAATCCTTCGAGCCGGTCGACCAGGTCCAGCGGCACGGCCATGCGGCTGCCGGCCGCGTCGGCGAACACGAGGAGTGCTCGGGCATTCCTGGATGCTTCGGCGGGTCGTTCGACATCGAGCAGCCGCTCATGGACGTCGCTGATGACCCCAGCCCGAGCGGCGAGTCCGACCACATCGAGGATCAACCCGACGCGCCCGTTCCCGAGGATCGTCGCCCCCGCGTAGACCTCCAGCCCATGCAGCTGCGGTCCGAGCGGTTTGACAACGATCTCGGACGGATCGCTGAGTCCATCGACGAGCAGCCCGAACCGCCGGTCGTCGGCTTGGAGCACAGCGAGGAAGCGTCCGGCGGGAGCCTCCTCGTCGCGCTCGAGGTCGAGCTCGTGCGCCAAGGAGACGACGGGCAGCAACCGATCGCGCAGGCGATAGACGGGGACCTCATGGAGCGTCTCGATCGATCCTGGGACGACGCCGACGACCTCGAGCAGGTTGGCCTGCGGGATCGCGAAGCGTTCCTCCCCGGACGTGGCGATGAGCACCGGGATGATCGCGAGGGTGAGGGGGATCCGGATCTTGAAAGTCGTGCCCTCTCCCCGGCGGCTGGAGATGTCGATGCTTCCGCCGATCCGCTCGATGTTGGTCCGAACCACGTCCATCCCGACGCCTCGGCCGGACACCTCGGTCACATGATCTGCCGTCGAGAAGCCGGGGAGGAACAGGAGATCGATCGCCTCTCGCTCGGACATCCGATCCGCCTCTTCAGGCGTCATCGAAGCCGTCTCGACCGCCTTCGCCCTGACGGCATCCAGGTCGATGCCCGCGCCGTCATCGGCAACCTCGATCGTGACCTGGCCGCCCTCGTGGTAGGCACGAACGAGCACGACGCCCTCGTCGGGCTTGCCTGCTGCGACCCGCACCTCGGGTCCCTCGATGCCGTGGTCGACCGCGTTGCGCACGATGTGCGTCAGCGGGTCCTTGATCGCTTCGATGATCGAGCGGTCCAGCTCGGTGTCGTCGCCGTCCGTCTCGATCCGCACGCGCTTATCGAGCGCCACGGCCAGATCGCGAGCGACGCGCGGGAACGTGCCCCACGCCGTTCGGATCGGCTGCAGCCTCGTCTTCATCACGCCTTCCTGGAGCTCGGCCGTGATGCGATCGACGCTCTGCGTGGCCGACGTGAGCGCCGGGTCCGCTCGGTCGGACGCCATCTCCACCAGGTGGTTGCGCGCGAGCACCAGCTCGCCCACGAGGGTCATCAGCCGATCGAGCAGGCTCACGTCGACCCGGACCGTCGTATCGGTGACGGCGGTGCGGATGCCGGCGCCTCGGCCGTGCCGCATCCTCGGGGGCCGTGATGCCGGCTGGGATGCGGCTGCGGGAGGCGCCGCCGGGTCCGGGGGCGCCTCCCGCAGCCGCCCCAGCTCGTCGACGAGCGCGTCGTGATCGTCCTCGCCGTCGGTGCCGCTCGCCTCGATCTGTCGCAGGATCAGGCGTAAGACGTCGCCCGTTGCCAGAAGGACACCGGCGGTCTGCGGGGTGATCGACATCGATCCGTCGCGGAGCCCCGCCAAGAGGCTCTCCGCCGCGTGGGCGATCCGTTCGAGCTTGACGAACCCCAGGAACCCGCAGGTTCCCTTGATCGTGTGCATGGTTCGGAAGATGCTCGCGAGCACGTCGCGTGCGTGAGGGTCGCGTTCGAGCGCGAGGAGGTCGCGGTCCAATCGGTCGAGGCTCTCGTAGCTCTCGACGAGGAACTCCGCAACGATCTCGTCCATCTCGCCAGGCACGTGCGTTCACCCTCTTCCATGCTTCGAAGGCCCGGGTGCCGATCGTGCACGCGGACCTGAACCGCTGGTGGAACGGTTGCTCTCAGGCTTTCGACCGAGGTCGAAGGGGTCTTTAGACCTGAGACCTGGGAAAACGAGAGCATCACCGGTCCGGGGCACCTCGGTGGTCGGACCGGGCCGGGTTCGGCTTGTCGGGCCGACGAGGGGCCCCGTATCCTTGGCGAGCCGCAGACAGCAGGGGCGCTCCCGAGCGCACAATCCCGTTCCGGGTACCTGCCGAGGCAGCGAACCCGAGACGGAGCCTCCGTGCGCGTCTCCGCTGTCTGCGGAGACGCGTTCTTTCATCTCTGAGGAGGCGCGATGCCGAGAACCGAGAAGCTCGAACGGGTGGCCGAGCTCAAACGCCGGATCGAAGGGTCTGCGGCGCTGCTGTTCGCCGAGTACCGCGGTCTGACCGTGTCCGACATCACCGAGTTGCGGCGAGCACTGCGCGAGGCGGACGCCAGCTTGGCGGTGGTCAAGAACACGTTGATGCAGCGCGCAGCCGCCGAGGCCGGGCTGGAGCTGACCGAGCTCCTGTCCGGGCCGTCTGCGGTCGCGTTCGTCGACGGCGATGCGGTGGGCGCCGCGAAGAAGATCAAGACGGCCACCAGGCAGTTCCCCACCCTCGTGCTGAAGGGCGGGTACATGGAAGGCCAGGTGCTCTCGGCCGACGAGGCCAACAGGCTCGCCGATCTGGAGAGCCGCGAGGTGATGCTCTCCACGATCGCCGGCCTCTTGAAGGGCGAGATCGCTCGGGCCGCGGCCACGTTCGTTTCGGCC
The DNA here is from genome assembly GCA_005884925.1 of Actinomycetota bacterium. Taxonomy (GTDB): domain Bacteria; phylum Actinomycetota; class UBA4738; order UBA4738; family HRBIN12; genus AC-51. The sequence continues at coordinate 8,850 of VAYU01000050.1, forward strand.
CAGTCGCGGTTCCTGTCGCTGCTCGAGGCGTACAAGGCCACGGTGCCGGCCGAGCCCGAAGCGCCGGAACCCGAAGCGCCAGGAGACCAAGCGCCGGAAGCCGACGCGGCTGCAGTTGGATCATCCGATGAGGATGGGAAGGAGTAACCCGCGATGGCGAAGCTGAGCACGGACCAGCTCCTCGATCAGTTCAAGGAGATGAACCTCCTCGAGCTGTCGGAGTTCATCAAGGCCTTCGAGGAGGCCTTCGACGTGAAGGCGGCGGCCGCGGCCCCGATGATGATGGCCGGCCCGGGCGCCGCCTCCGGCGGCGAGGAGGCGGAGGAGCAAACCGAGTTCGACGTGATCCTCACGGGAGCCGGCGGCCAGAAGATCCAGGTGATCAAGGAGGTGCGAGCGCTGACGAGCCTCGGGCTGAAGGAAGCCAAGGACCTCGTCGACGGGGCGCCGAAGCCGGTCCTCGAGAAGGTCGCGAAGGAGCAGGCCGACAAGGCGCGGGAGCAGCTCGAAGCGGTGGGCGCGAGCGTCGAGGTCAAGTAGCGCCATCCGCCGGTACGAAGGGCGGGGGCGAGGGCTCGGGTCCGGGCCCTCGCCCCCGAACACCTTGGGCCGCAGCACACCGGCGACATGGCGCAACCCTGTGTGTTAGGTTCCCCGCCGGGCAGCAGGGCACGCGACCGACCGAGGGGGCAGACATGGACCAGGGGCGTCATTTCGGCAATCGGCTACGCGAGGCTCGTCTCTCGGCCGGACTTTCCCAGTCCGAGCTCGAGGAGCTCTCGGGGATCCCCAAGGCCCGGCTGTCGCGGTACGAGAACGGACACGTCGAGCCGTCGATCCAAACGCTGAACCGGTTGGCACGCGCCCTGAACGTGTCCGAGGCCTCATTGCTCGGCGATGAGCGGGCGGCCATGGAGGAGTTCTTCAACGTCCTCGGCGAGCGGGGAGTGGCCATCGGATCCAAGGAACAAGCCCGCAAGCTCGGCGTCGCGTTCGCCGACATGGTGCGTTCGATGGGTGGCATCGACCAAGCCGCTGCCGAAGACTCGGTCGTTCGCGTCGGCTGAACCGGCCGAGCATCCGTCCAGGCTGAGGGGGGTATAGGCCCTCTGGCGGGTTGACCGGCGCGCTCGAAAGGCGTACCGTGCCGGCCAGCCCAGCCGGGGTTCTGGCAGGCGCTGTTGACGCACGCCTTAGGGGTGCGTACACTGCTCGTTTGCCGTGCTGTCCACCGCGCCCTATTGCTGCGCGCACCAGAGCCTCCTGGGAGGGATCTAGATTTGCCTGACCAGCTCGTTCCGACCCGGAACCGTGTCAGTTTCGCCAAGCTCGATGAGGTCCTACCGCTACCGGATCTCGTTGCCATCCAACGGGAGTCGTTCGATTGGCTCCTGAGTGAAGGGATCAAGGAGGTCCTCGAAGAGGTCAGCCCTATCGAGGACTTCACCGAACAGTTCCAGCTCTACTTCGGTCGTCACGAATTCCGCGAGCAGAAGTTCTCTGAGGAAGAGTGCCGGGACAAGGACATCACCTTCTCGCGGCCCCTGTTCGTGGAGGCAACCTTCGTCAACAAGGTGACGGGCGAGATCAAGGAGCAGGAAGTCTTCATGGGGGACTTCCCCATGATGACCGACCACGGAACCTTCATCATCAATGGGACCGAGCGCGTGGTCGTATCCCAATTGGTCCGGTCGCCCGGCGTCTACTTCAGCCGTGAGCTGGACAAGACGACGGACAAGGACGTCTTCATCGCCAAGATCATCCCGGGTCGTGGTGCCTGGCTCGAGTTCGATGTCGACAAGAAGGACACCGTCGGCGTCCGGATCGACCGGAAGCGCCGCCAGAACGTGACCGTCATGCTCAAGGCGCTCGGATGGTCCGAGGACGAGATCCTCAAGCTCTTCAACGACGCTCCTTCGGTCAAGCTCACGCTGGAGAAGGACCACGTCCAGACGCAGGAGGAGGCGCTCGAGGACATCTACCGGAAGCTCCGCCCCGGTGAGCCGCCGACGGCCGAGAGCGCCAAGACCCTGCTCGAGAACCTCTTCTTCAACCCGAAGCGGTACGACCTTGCCAAGGTCGGCCGTCACAAGGTCGACAAGAAGCTCGGTCCGGCGGAGGGCGAGCTCTTGAAGCAGCTGCGCGCGCACCATCGCGCGGCCGGTGAGCTCGACAACCCCGACAAGAAGGGATGGGAGCAGTTCCGGTACCGGATCCTCGCGCCCCAGGCGAAGGACGAGACCGGGTCCGGAGCACCCAAGTACAAGGGCGTCCTCACCTACGAGGACATGCTCAAGACGGTCGCCTACCTCGTGAACCTGCACGCCGGCGCGGAGGGCTTCGACCCCGACGACATCGACCACTTCGGCAATCGCCGGCTCCGTTCGGTCGGCGAGCTCATCCAGAACCAGATCCGGATCGGTCTCTCGCGCATGGAGCGGGTCGTCAAGGAGCGGATGACGACCCAGGACGTCGAGGCGATCACGCCGCAGACGTTGATCAACATCCGACCGGTCGTGGCTTCCATCAAGGAGTTCTTCGGGACGTCGCAGCTGTCGCAGTTCATGGACCAGACCAACACGTTGTCCGCCTTTCGGCGCTCGGTCCAGGCGGACTGTCTCGCGAACGGGCGGGGTTCGAGGTCCGTGACGTGCACCCGTCGCACTACGGGCGGATGTGTCCGATCGAGACCCCGGAGGGTCCGAACATCGGCCTGATCGGGTCGCTGTCGAGTTTCGCGCGGATCAACCAGTTCGGATTCATCGAGACGCCGTACCGTCGCGTGGAAGGCGGCAAGGTCACCACCAAGATCGACTACCTGTCGGCCGACGAGGAGGACCGGCACGTCATCGCCCAGGCAAACTCGCCCTACGACAGCAGCACGGGGCGGCTGAGCGAGTCCGTGCTCGTGCGTCGCAAGGGCGGCGAGGTGGACTCGGTCTCGCCGGAGGACGTCGACTACATGGACGTCTCGCCCAAGCAGCTCGTGTCCGTGCCGGCCGCCCTGATCCCGTTCCTCGAGCACGACGACGCCAACCGGGCGTTGATGGGCGCCAACATGCAGAAGCAGGCCGTGCCGTTGCTGCGTGCCGAGGCGCCGCTCGTGGGCACGGGCGTGGAGTTCCGCGCCGCGGTCGATGCCGGTGACGTCTCGCTCGCGGAGGAGGCGGGCGTCGTCGAGGACGTGAGCGCCGAGCAGATCGTGGTCAAGGAGCGCTCCGGCACCCTGCGCACCTACGACCTGGTCAAGTTCCGACGCTCCAACCAGGGCACCAACATCAACCAGAAGCCCGTCGTGACGATCGGCGATCGCGTGGCCAAGGGCCAGGTGATCGCCGACGGCCCGTCCAGCGAGGCGGGTGAGATCGCGCTCGGCAAGAACCTGATCGTGGCGTACATGCCGTGGGAGGGCCACAACTACGAGGACGCGATCATCATCTCCGAGCGCCTCGTCAAGGACGACACGTTGACCTCGATCCACATCGAGGAGCAC
>VAYU01000102.1 GCA_005884925.1 Actinomycetota bacterium
CGCAAGTCGTTTGCGACCGATCACAGGCTTCACTCCCTTCTCTCTGTCGCCCCGAACCTCTTCCGCCCGTGTTATACGGGATTGGGTCACCTCGTGGTTTCGCCCCCAGTCCTCCCCTCCCTCGAGCGCTCAGCGCCCAGCGCGCGGGTCGAGGGCATCCCGGAGGCCGTCCCCCAGGAGGTTGAACGCGAGCGTCGTGACCACGAGGAACATCCCCGGGAAGAAGAGCATCCACCACGCGATCCGGTAGAGGGCGCCGTTCGTTGCGTCAGAGAGCATCCCGCCCCACGAGGGCGTGCCCGCCGGGACCCCGACGGCCAGGAACGAGAGCGCCGCCTCGAACAAGATGTTCTGGGGGATCAACAGCGTCGCCACCACGATGATCGAGGCGACCATGTTCGGGAGGATCTCCCGGAACATGATGTGGAGGTTGCCGTAGCCGGTTGCGCGAGCCGCTTCGACGAACTCCCGCTCCCGGAGCGACAGGGTCTGCCCCCGCACGATACGGGCCACGTACGGCCAGCCGAACAACGCGATGATCCCCGTCACCAAGGGGATCCCGGGCTTGACGAGACCCCCGAGGCAGCCCTGCACGGACGCGCCGCACGCGGCACCGATGCCGATCGCCAACAAGAGGAGCGGCAGCGACAGCACGATGTCGATGAGCCGCGAGATGAAGGTGTCCAGCTTGCCGCCGCGGAACCCGGCGACCAGCCCCAAGGCGATCCCGACAACGAGCGAGATCCCCGTGGCCATGACCGCGATCACCAGGGAGGTCCGCGCACCGTAAAGCGTCCGGATGAAGATGTCGCGACCGAGGCTGTCGACCCCGAACCACGCGACCTTGCTCGGACCCAGGAGCGGCACGCTGATATCGCTGGTGTAGTTCTGGTTGAGGTCGTTCGGCCCGCGATGGACGAGGAACTTCGAGAATGCCGGGCCCAGGAGCGCGAGGGCGATCAGGAGCAGGACGATAAGAGCCGCGCCGACGGCGAGGCGGTCCCGCCTGAAGCGGGTCCAGAAGAGCTGCCACGGGGTTCGGCCCTCGACCTGCTCGGTTCGGCCCTCAGCGGGTGCGAGGACCTCGATAGCCGGCTCGGTCTGTTGGACCTGGCTCACACGCCGCTACCCCCGTTCACGACCGCCGAAGTGTAGGGCAGAACGTATGAGCGGACAACACAAGGCGAAACGACCGGCCGCAGGATATCCCGCGCCGCCGGGCATCTCACCCGGCCAGCTGGACGAGGCGCGGCAGGATCTGCACGCCGCGGAGGAGGCCGAGGGAACCTTCGGCGCACGCCCGCTCACCGAACGCCGACGAGCCGTCGGGGTCGATGGGTCCACCCGCGATCAGCAGGGGGACCGGGTCGGCGGTGTGCGCTCTCTTGATGCACGAGGTGGCGTGGTCCGCCGTGACGGCGATGATCGTACGAGCGAGGTCGATCCGCGGGAGCAGCTCCCCGAAGAACGCCTGGTCGATCGTGGTGATCACGGCACGCTTGTCCTCGAAGCGACCGTCGTGGGCCGGGACGTCCGGGCCTTTGATGTGCACGTAGAGGGCCTGGAAGCCGTCGAGGGCGTCTGCGGCGAGTTCCGCCCACGCCGCGTACGCGCTGCCGGCCGCGGGCCCGAACCCGGTCGGATCCGAACGAGGCGCGTCCACCGGCTCCATCCGGAGCGCCAAGGCGATGCCACGCTCGACGGGCATCTCGACGAAGCACCCCCATTTGAGGCCGAAGCGTTCCCTGATCGGTTGAAGGCTGGGGCGACGGTCCCCACCGTCGCGGGTCAGGATCAGGTTGGCCGGCAGCTTCCCCTGGGCTCGGCGTTTCGCATTGACGGCGGAGGCTTCCAACACGGCGGCCGACCCCTGAACGAACGCGTTGGTGAGCGCCGCGGCGCGACGAGCAGCTTCGGTGTCGGCCACGGCTTCGGCGGTGACGACGTACGGCTCGAACGTCTCGAGCGCGACCCCCAGGTGCCCATCCCGTCGGTACGCCGGATCGGTGTTCGTGACCTCGGCCGAGAGCGACGTGCCGTCGTCGGATCGAAGCACGAGCGCTCCCCGGTGCTCGATCGTGGCGCGGAGCTCGAACGAGGCACCGGGGAGCGCGAGGGTCCGGTTCACCTCATCGGCGAGCTGGTGCGCCTCATCGGACGAGAGGTCCCGGCCGACGCGCCGATCGATGATCTTCGACCCGTCCGCGGTGGCGAAGTTCACGCGGTAGGCGAGATCGCCGTCGTGGAAGTCCATCCCGATCCCGAGCACCTCGAGCACGCCCCTGCCCGGGTGCTCCTCGTGCGGGTCGTAGCCCAGGATCCCGAACACACCGATGTCGGATTCCGGCGCGATCCCGGGTCCCACCGTGAGGACCGTGCCGGTCCGGCCGCGGGCGGCGAGCGCGTCGAGGTTCGGGGTCTCCGCGGCCTCCAGCGGCGTCCGCCCGTCGAACTCCGGGATGGGGTCGTCCCCCAGCCCGTCCAGGCAGACGTACAGCAGCGAGGTCGTCATCGGTACTTCACGATCAACGCGAACTCCTCGGGGTCCAGGCTCGCGCCGCCGACGAGCGCCCCGTCGATCTCCGGATGCGCCATGAACTCGCGGATGTTTCTGGGCTTGACGCTCCCGCCGTACTGGACCCGGATCCCCTGGGCCACGGCCTCGTCGTACTTCGTCGCGAGCGTCCCGCGGATCAGCTCCACGACGCGCCCGGCGTCGCCGGGCTCGGCGGTGCGCCCCGTCCCGATCGCCCAGACCGGTTCGTACGCGATGATGATGGATCGCGCCAGCGCGGCGTCCACGCCGTCGAACGCACGCCGCACCTGCTGGGTCACGGTCGACTCGGTGCCGCCCGCGTCGCGCTCCTCGAGCGTCTCCCCCACGCACAGGATCGGGGTCATGCCGTGCCCGAAGACCGACCGCAGCTTCTTGTTCACGAGTCGGTCGTCCTCGCCGAAGAGCTGGCGACGCTCGGAGTGTCCAACGATCACGTAGGTGACCTTGAGCGCCTGCAGCA
>VAYU01000101.1 GCA_005884925.1 Actinomycetota bacterium
AGGTGGCGGTGATCCAAACGCGGCTCCAGACCGCGATCGCGGCGGTCGAGAAGCAACAGCAGCTCCTTGAACAGATCACCGCCGACCTGCTGGAAACCCGCAGACGGATCGCCGACACGCAGGCTCGCTACGACGAGATCCTGTCGCAGCTGAACGACCGCGCCGTCCAGGCCTTCATGTCGGGACCGGCCTCGAACCTCGACTGGATCTTGGGGGCGACGTCGCTGGTGGACCTGTCGGACCGGGTTGAGTACGTGGACGCCGTCAGCCAGTCGGACGCCGATCTGGCTGCACAGGTCGACTACCTGCATCAGCAGCTCCTGTTCGATGAGGCCAGGCTCGAGGATCTCCAGGCGCAGCGACGCGTCAAGCTCGCCCAGGCGAAGGCGATCCAGGACCAGATCGCGACCGATCTCCAGCAGCAGGAGGACCTGCAGGCGCGGGCCACGCAGATCGCGGAGCAGTACTTCCAGACGTACCGGTCGGTGAAGAAGCAGCGAGCCAAGGAGCTCCAAGCGGCCGCCCAGGCGGCGGCGGCGAGCACCAGTCACCATGACCCGGTGCCGCTCCCGGCGCAGTACCAGCACATCCTGAAGATCTGCCCCGTCCAGAAACCCGTGTATTTCAGCGACGGTTTCGGGGCGCCTCGATACACCGGGCACTACCACCTCCATGCCGGGGTGGACGTCGTGACGGCGAAGGGACAGGAGATCTACGCGCCCTTCGACGGCGTGGCACGGACGTCGTACAACACCCTCGGTGGCAACGCCGTCTATGTGACGGGGCAGGACGGCTACGTCTACAACGCTCACGTCGACCATTACTCCGCGCTTTCCAACGGTCCGGTCAAGACGGGCGATGTGGTCGGGTACGTCGGCGACACCGGCGACGCGATCGGCACGCCGCACGATCACTTCGAGTTCCATCCGTTCTTCCCGGTCCCTGCCGACTGGCCCGTCAGCTACTACGGCTACCGGGTGATCGGGAGCGCGATCAACGTGTACCCGCTGCTCGTCGCGGCGTGCGGCTAGGTCCGCTCAACCGGCCGGAGCGGGCGCGATCGAGAGCTGCCAGCTCGACTCGTAGCTCCGACCGTCCCGAGCGGTCGCGACGATGTCCACGATGTAGTCGCCGGCATCGAGCGTCGTGTTCGCCGCGACGTGGCCCGGGCTGAACCGCTGGATCGGGGGGCGCATCGGTTCGCCGCCGTCGGGTGTGACCACGATCACGACGCTGCTGAGGGGCAGCTCCTTGCCGTTGGGCGCGAACGCGGTGGCGTGGACGGGGTTGGGGCCCGCGGTGGCCCGCTCGACGAAGGACTGCAACGAGACCCCGTCCGGGAACGAGGTCGTCGTGGTCACCGGTGCCCCCGGGATCGCGACGGTCGAGGTCGTCCCCTCGGAGTTCGTGATCAAGGTCATCGGGACTTCCACGGTGCTCGCGCCGGAGCGGACGAGCGCCGTGACCCTCCAGGTCCCCATCACCGAGACGGCGGTCCCTTGGCCGACCCAGACGCCCTCCATCACCTGAGCTCCCATGCCCTGGTGGTCCATGTGCTGGGTCAGTCGCATCTGCGAGACCGGGATGTCCGGATGCGTCACCGACTGGAAGCGCAGGGTCACGGCGTCGGCGCTCACCGGCGAGCCGGTGTCGTACCCGGTCACCTGGGCGCGGAACGCGTTCGGCCCCGCGAAGCCGGGGGTCATCGTCAGCGAGACGCGCGTGGTGGTGGCGAAGTCGGCGCCGGTCGCCGAACCGGCGACCGGCGGGGGTCCGGTCGCCGCGGATGCCGCGGCGACCGGCGGGCTGAGCCCCGTGAGCACCCCGGTCAGGACCAAGACGCCGAGCGCGAAGACGGTCTCGGCCGTGACGAACCGTCGCAGGGGTCGTTCGTCTTCGGCCAGCAGCACCACGTTCCGCAGCCGGTTCGTGGCACCGAGCCCGATCAGCACCAGACCGACCGCCATCTTCCCGAGCAGGGTCAGGCCGTAGCTCGCACGCAGGCCGTCGAGGAGGTTCGACATCCCGCCGAGCTCGCTGACGGCGCGCAGGAGGCCCGTCAGGGCGACGACGCCGACCGACCAGAGGGCGAGGTTGGAGAACCGCCGGGCCTCCTGCATCGGGGGACGGTCGGTGCCGAGCCGCTCCCGGAGCAGCAGGAGCAGCAACACGAGCCCGCCGACCCACAGGCCGGCCGCGAGGAAGTGGAGCCACTGATACGCCTGCTGCAAGAGCGGGTCGGGCGCGCCGGCCGCGTGCCCGCTGGAGGCCCGGATCGCCATCGCCACGGCGGCCGCCGCGCCCGACCCCCACAGGGCGGCGCGCCACCGCTGACGCGCGGCGGCGAGCACGGAGCAGATCGCGGCCGCGAGCGTGGCGACCACCAGCCACAGGTACGGTCGTCCCGTCGCGGTCCGCATCAGATCGTTCATCGGCACGCCAACCGTGTGCTGCTCCGCGACCAAGAGCCCGACCGCCCCCGCGAACGTGAGGAGCGCGGCGACCAGCCCAACGATCCTGAGCGAGCGAGGAGCACCGCCGAAGAGGCCGAGCCCGACCACCGAGGTCGCGACGAGCAGCATCAACCCGGCGTACAGCGAGGTCTTCGCCGTCACCGCCAGGGGCGTCGGGCCGGACGTGCTGGGGATGGGGGTGACCCCCGGTGTGATGGCCCCTCGCACCGGCCCGAC
>VAYU01000019.1 GCA_005884925.1 Actinomycetota bacterium
GACATGCCGTTGCCGACGCCTCGCTGCGTGATCAGCTCCCCGAGCCACATGATCAGGGCCGTTCCGGCGGTCATGGTGAGGACGATCAGCAAGACGTTGGCCGGCTTGAACGTCCCCACCGGGAACAGATCCGGGATGTTGTTCTGTCCCGAGTGGAACAGGAACACCAGGCCCGTGGACTGCAGCAAGGCGAGCACGACGGTCACGTAGCGGGTGGCTTGGTTGATCCGCTTGACGCCGGCCTCGCCCTGGTCCTGCCACTGCTGAAGCTTGGGGATCACGACCGTGAGCAGCTGCATGATGATGGAGCTCGTGATGTACGGCATGATCCCCAGCGAGAAGACCGAGAACCGGTTGAGGCCCCCGCCCGAGAAGAGGTTGATGAAGTCCAGGAAGCCGCCGGAGCTCGCCTGGTTCTGTAGCACGCGGGTATCGACGACCGGGACCGGGATGTGGGACCCGAACCGGTACAGCGTGATGATGAACAGGGTGAACAGGATCTTGTTCCGGAGGTCCGGGATCCTGAACGAGTTGAGGAACGCCTTCAGCACGGCGAGATAAGGGTACCCCGGATCACCCGGACGTCATCCACCGAGCGTCTCGATCCGACCGCCCGCCGCCTCGATCTTCGCCTTCGCCGCAGCGGAGAACGCGTGCGCCTTCACCGTCAGGGCCTTATCGATCTGTCCCCTGCCCAGCACCTTGACCGGGCGGCCCTTGTGCGCGAGCCCGTGCGCGTACAGCGCCTCAGGCGTCACGTCCCCGTCGAAGTACGTGGCGAGCACCTCGATGTTGACGGGTGCGTACTCCTCCCGGTTGGGGTTGGAGAACCCTTTCAGCTTCGGGACGCGCCGCTGGTACGGCATCTGGCCGCCCTCGAAGTAGGTCGGGACGTTCTTCCTCGCCCCCGTCCCCTTCGTGCCGCGTCCCGCCGTCTTGCCGCGGGCCCCTGCTCGGCCACGACCCACCCGGGTGCGGTCGGTCGATGCGCCCTCTGCAGGGCGGAGATGATGCAGCTTCATCCTTCTCCCTCCCCGTTCGAACGGCGCTTCGCGCCACCGCTCACGTCTTCGACCGACACCAGATGCCGAACCTTGGCGATCATGCCACGGATGTCCGGCCGGTCTTCCTTGATCACGCTGTCGTGCATGTGTCGGAGGCCGAGCCGGCGAACCGTGTCCTTCTGATCCTGCGGCCGACCGATGACGCTGCGGACCTGTGTGACCTTGACCTGGCTCATCGCGAGCCTCCGGGCGATGGCTCGGTGACGCCGTACTGCTCCTGCAGGGCCGCCGCGCGGGCCGCGTTGGTCCGCTCTTCCGCAGCGGCGATCGCATCCACCATGGGCTTGGGAGCGACCTGGTGGACCTCACGGCCGCGGCTGCGAGCGACCTCCCCGGGTTTGCGCAGCGCCTGGAGGCCGGCGACCGCCGCCTTGAGGATGTTGATCTGGTTGGAGGAGCCGAGGGACTTCGACAGGATGTCCTTGATTCCGGCGCACTCGACCAACGCCCGGACGGGGCCACCCGCGATCACTCCGGTCCCCGGGGCCGCTGGTTTCAGCAGCACGACCCCCGCCCCGGCCTCCCCAACGATCTCGTGGGGGATCGTGGTGCCCATCATCGGCACCTCGAACATCTTCCGACGGGCCTCCTCGACCCCCTTCGCGATCGCGGACGGCACTTCCTTCGCCTTGCCGTAGCCGACGCCGACTCGACCGGCACCGTCGCCCACGACGACGAGCGCCGCGAAAGAGAACCTCCGGCCACCCCGAACGACCTTCGCCACTCGGTTGATCGAGATGACCCGTTCCTCGTACGGGCTCTTGTCTTCGTTCCTGGCGTCGTAGCGTCGCATCAGATCTGCAGACCTCCCTCGCGCGCACCCTCGGCGACCGCCGCGACGCGCCCGTGATACAGACGCCCACCGCGGTCGAACACCGCGGATGCGATGCCGGCTTGCTTGGCGCGGTCCGCGATCAGTTCGCCGACCGCCTTCGCACGTACCGTCGGTGAGGCGCCCTGGACCTCGGTGTCCGACGCAGCGACCAGGGTCGCCGCCTGAACGTCGTCGATCAGCTGCGCGTAGATGTGGCGGTTGGAGCGATACACCGCCAGACGCGGACGGGCGGCGCTGCCCCCGATCGTCTTGCGAACGCGGGCATGACGACGCAGACGCGCGGTCCGCTTGGTCTTCGCGTCCATCAGGCGGCACCACCCTTCGCGGCCTTCCCGGCCTTCTTCCGCACGTACTCGTTCTCGTACCGGATCCCCTTGCCCTTGTACGGCTCGGGCTTGCGGATCTTCCGGATGTTGGCCGCCATCTCGCCGACCTGGGCCTTGTCGTTGCCACGGACCACGATCTGGGTCGGGGTTGGCACCTCGAACTCGATCCCCTCGGGTTGCGGTACGAGCACCGGGTGGGAGTACCCCACCTGGACCTCCAGATCCTTGCCCTTCAACGCCGCCCGATAGCCGACCCCGATGATCGCGAGCCGCTTCTCGAAACCATCGGTCACGCCCACCACCATGTTGGCGAGCAGGGACCGGGTGAGGCCGTGGAGGCTTCGGTTGAACCCCTCGTCGTCGGGCCGCTCCACCCGAGCGGTACCGTCCTCGACGACGATCCGCATGTTGGCGTGCATGACCTGCTTGAGCGACCCGCGCGGTCCCTTCACGGTCACGACGTTGTCCTGACCGACCGCGACCTCGACGCCGCCCGGCAACTCGATGGGTTGTTTCCCGATCCTGCTCATCGTCCTTCTCGTTCCTCGTCCGTCACCACACGTACGCGAGGACTTCGCCACCGATGCCACCGCGGGCCGCGTCCCGGTCCGTCATCACGCCGTGCGACGTGCTGATGATCGCGATCCCGAGGCCACCCATGACACGCGGAAGGTCACCGCGTCCCCGGTAGATCCGCCGGCCGGGCTTCGACACCCGTCGGAGGCCCGTGATGGTGCGTTGCTTGCGTGGGCCGTACTTGAGGCGGATCCGGAAGAGCTGGTGCACGCCCTCGCCTTCGCGCTCGTACCCCGCGATGAATCCCTCGTGCGCGAGGATGTCGAGCACGGCCTTCGAGAGCTTGGACGTAGGGGCGACCAGCTCGTCCTTGTACGCCGTGTTGGCGTTGCGGATCCTGGTCAGCAGATCCGCGACGGGATCCGAGACGTTCGAAGAGAACGTCGTCTTCTTCGCCGTGGTGGCCGCGCTCGTGGTGTTCGTCGTGGTCGTCACCATGAGGCTTTCGTCACCCCCGGAAGCTCACCCAGATGCGCCAGCTCGCGGAAGCAGATCCGGCACAGGAGGTACCGCTTGTAGACCGCCCGAGCCCGGCCGCATCGCTTGCAGCGCGTGTACGCACGCACCCGGAACTTCGGCTGCTTCCGTTGCTTGTTGATCAGCGCCTTCTTCGCCATCCGTCCCTACCTTCTCCGTTCCCTCAGCTCGCGCGTTCCGCGGGCTCACCGGCGAACGGGAACCCGAACGCCGCGAGCAACGCTCGCCCTTCACGGTCGGTCCGCGCGGTTGTCACGATGGTGATGTCCATCCCGCGGACCTTCAACACCTTGTCGTAGTCGACCTCCGGGAAGATCAACTGCTCGGTCACGCCGAACGTGTAGTTCCCGTGACCGTCGAACGAGCCGGGGTCGAGCCCGCGGAAGTCGCGGATCCTCGGCAATGCCAGCGAGACCAATCGATCGAGGAACTCCCACATCCGGTCGCCGCGGAGGGTCGCCTTCGCGCCGATCGACATCCCCTCGCGAAGCTTGAACCCGGCGATCGACTTGCGGGCCTTCGTGACCACAGGCTTCTGGCCCGTGATCGTGGTCAGGTCCTCGAGGGCGGCATCCAGCATACGGCCGTCCTTGATGGCGTCGCCAACGCCCATGTTGACGACGATCTTCTCGAGGCGCGGGACCTGCATGAGGTTGGTGAAGCCCAGCTCGTCCTTGAGCGCGGCCGTCAGCTCATCGCGGTAGCGCGCCTTGAACCGGGGGACGTACGCGTCCTCAGCCATCGTGGAGCTCCGAATCACACTTCCGGCAGACGCGGACCTTGACCCCGTCCGCGTTGAGCCGGTGGCCGACGCGGGTGGGCTCGTGGCAGCTCGGGCAGATGAGCTGGACGTTCGAGATATCCACGGACATCTCCACGTCGATGATGCCGCCCTGCTGGAGCTGTTGCCCGGTCCGGGTCCGCTGCGCGCCCGTCCGGGAATGCTTCTTCGCGAGGGCGACGCCGTCGACCATCACGCGACCCTCCACGGGAAAGACCCGGACCACCCGGCCTTCCTTGCCGCGATCCTTGCCCGAGATCACACGAACGTTGTCGTCCTTCTTGATGTCCACACCCGGCATCGCTACAGCACCTCCGGAGCGAGAGAGATGATCTTCATGAACCGCTTCTCGCGCAGCTCGCGGGCGACCGGGCCGAAGATGCGCGTGCCGCGGGGGTTCTTCGCGTCGGTGGTCAGGATGACGACCGCGTTGTCGTCGAAGCGGATGTAGGAGCCGTCGGGACGTCGGCGCTCCTTGGCGGTCCGGACCACGACCGCCTTCACGACCTCGCCCTTCTTCACCGCGCCGTTCGGCAGAGCGTCCTTGACCGTTCCCACGATCACGTCGCCCACCCCCGCGTACCGACGCGCGGAACCGCCCAACACCCGGATGCACAGGACCTCTTTGGCACCGGTGTTGTCGGCGACCTTGCAGCGCGTCTCCTGTTGGATCACGTCTACTTCGCCCTCTCGACGACCTCGACGACCCGCCACCGCTTCGTCTTGCTGACGGGTCGGGTCTCGGTGATCCGGACCGTGTCGCCGACGTGCGCGTCGTTCTGCTCATCGTGCGCGGCCAGCTTCGAGGACCGGCGAACCGTCTTGCCGTACAACGGATGCCGGACCTGTCGGTCGATGCGAACGACCACGGTCTTGTCCATCCCATCGGAGACGACCACGCCGACGCGCACCTTGCGTCGGGCACGATCGTTCGCGACATCCTTCGTCGTTGTTGGGTCGCTCACCCGCCGTCCTCCTCAGCCACATCCTCGGGCGCTTCCGACGCCGCGATCGTGTCGAGCTCCAGCTCGATCTCGCGCTCCCGGAGCACGGTGGCCAGGCGCGCGACGTCGTGGCGCAGCTCCTTCAGCCGCGCCGTGTTGTCCAGCTGACCCGTGGCCAGCTGGAAGCGCAGGTTGAAGAGCTCTTCTTTCGCGCTCTCGATCCGGACGTACAGCTCGTCGTCCGGGAGCTCTCGGAGCTCGACCGCCTTGCTCGGCATCGTTATTCGCCCACCCTCGTGATGAACTTCGTCCTGATCGGCAACTTGTGCTGGGCCCGCAGCATCGCCTCGCGGGCGAGCGGCTCGTTCACGCCCGACAGTTCGAACATGACGCGGCCCGGCTTGACGACGGCGACCCAGCCCTCCGGATTGCCCTTCCCGGAGCCCATCCGGGTCTCCGCCGGCTTCTTCGTGACCGGCTTGTCGGGGAAGATCGTGATCCACACCTTCCCACCACGCTTGATGTGACGGGTCATCGCCACGCGGCTGGCCTCGATCTGGCGGTTCGTGATCCATCCCGGCTCCATCGCGACGATCGCGTAGTCCCCGTACTGGATCTCGGTGTGGCCCGTGGCTTTGCCCTTCATCCGGCCCCGATGCACCTTGCGGTGCTTCACGCGCTTGGGTGCGAGCATCAGGCCTCACCGCCCTCTGCCTCGGCGTCGGCGGGAGCGGGAGCCGGAGCCTCGACGGGAGCGGGAGCCTCGACGGGGGCCGTGTCGGCCGCCGGCGGGGTCTCGCTCTGGGCCGGAGCGAGCTCGCGGGGAGCCTCGACCGGGGCCGGTTCGGCCGGGACGTCCGTGCGAGGCGTCGGGCGCGCGCCACCGCCACCGCGCGCGCGCGCGGTGGCGCGCGCCCGGGCCCGCTCGGTCTCCTGCTCACGGTAGGGAACCTCGTCGCCGTGGTAGACCCACACCTTCACGCCGATCGCACCCATCGTGGTGCGTGCTTCGGCGGTGCCGAAGTCGACCTTCGCCCGCAACGTGTGTAGGGGGACGCGGCCCTCCCGGTACCACTCCTTGCGGCCCATCTCGGTCCCGCCGAGGCGGCCCGCCGTCGCGACCCGCACCCCGAGCGCGCCCGACCGCATGGCGGTCTGAACGGCTCGTCGCATCGCGCGGCGGAACGCCACGCGTCCGACGAGCTGTTCCGCGACGCCCTGCGCGAGCAGCGCGGCGTCGGTCTCCGGACGCACCTCGCTGGAGGCCTGGTTCATGTCCTCGACCTTCACGTCGACCCGCTTCTTCGTGAACCGCTCGATGTCCTTGCGCAGCCGGTCCACCTCGGCGCCCTTTCGACCGATCACGATCCCGGGACGAGCCGTCCGGATGAAGACCCAGATCTGATCGCCCTTGCGCTCGATGTCGATGGAGGAGATGCCGGCTCGCGTCAACCGGGAGCGGATGTGCTTGCGGATCCAGATGTCCTCGTGGAGATGCTCGGCGTAGTCGCGCTTGGCGTACCAGTTGCTCTTCCACGGGTAGATGACCCCGAGCCGGAATCCGTACGGATGGACCTTGTGTCCCACTAGCCCTCGTCTCCTATCGTCTCCACGACCAGCGTCACGTGCGCCGTGCGCTTCCGCACGCGCGTGGCGCGTCCGTACGCGCGCGGGCGATACCGCTTGAGCGTCGGGCCCTGATCGACCCAACCGCGCGCCACGACCAGGTTCTCCGCGATCACGCCGGGGTTCTGCTCGGCGTTGGCGATCGCCGAGTTCAGCAGCTTCTCGATGTCGTTCGACGCCCCCAGGCCCGAGAAGCGGAGGATCCGCCGGGCCTCCTCGACGTGCTGGCCGCGGATCAGGTCGACGACGCGCCGCATCTTCCGGGGCGACGTGCGCACGTACTTCATGGTCGCGCGCGACTGCGGCATCTACCTCACCCCCGTCCTTCGCTCATCCCGTGCGTGCGAGCGGAACGTGCGGGTCGGCGCGAATTCGCCGAGCTTGTGCCCGACCATCGACTCGGACACGAACACGGGCACGTGCTTGCGCCCGTCGTGCACCGCGATCGTATGACCGAGCATGTCCGGCACGATCGTCGAGCGGCGGGACCAGGTCCTGACGACCCGCTTCTCGCCTTTCTTGTTCATGTCGTCGACCTTCTTCATCAGGTGCTCGTCGACGAACGGACCCTTCTTCACGGACCGTGGCATCAGTTCCGACCCTTCCCTCGGCGCCGGACGATGTACTTCGTCGACGCCTTCTTCTTCTTCCTGGTGCGGCCTTCCTTCTTCCCCCAGGGTGAGCTGGGGTGACGTCCGCCCGACGACTTGCCCTCGCCGCCGCCGAGCGGATGGTCGACGGGGTTCATCGCGACGCCCCGGACGGAGGGGCGCTTCCGCTGCCAGCGGGCGCGGCCGGCCTTGCCCAACGAGATCAACTCGTGCTCCGCGTTCCCGACGGCACCGACGGTCGCCTTGCAGGCGGAGGGAACCAGCCGCGTTTCGCCGGATGGGAGCCGCAGGGTCGCCATGGCACCCTCCTTCGCCATCAGCTGCACGCTGGTGCCCGCCGAGCGAGCCATCTTGGCGCCCGCGCCAGGCTTCAATTCGATCGCGTGGATCACGGTGCCGACCGGGATGTTGCGGAGCGGGAGCGCGTTGCCCGGCCGGATCTCGGCGTCGGATCCGGACATCAGCAGGTCACCTTGCACGACGTCGTCGGGCGCGAGGATGTAGCGCTTCTCGCCATCGACGTAGTGCAGCAACGCGATCCGCGCGCTGCGGTTGGGGTCGTATTCGATGTGGGCGACCTTGGCCGGCACCCCATCCTTGTTGCGGCGGAAGTCCACCACCCGGTAGCGGCGCTTGGTCCCCCCGCCCTGGTGGCGTGCCGTGATCCGGCCGTGCGTGTTCCGCCCGGCCTTGTTGCGACCCTTGGCGACGAGGGACTTCTCGGGTGTGGAGCGGGTGAGCTCGTCGAAGCTCGACACGCTCGCGCCGCGCCTGCCCGGTGTCGTCGGCTTGTACTTGCGGACCGCCATCGTCTACTTCCCCGTCTCGAAGATCTCGATCGCGTCGCCCTCGGCGAGCGTCACGATCGCCCGCTTCTCGTCGCCGCGCTTGCCCTTGGTGAACCCACGACGCTTGACCTTGCCGTGCCGGTTAAGCGTGTTGACCGAGGTCACGCGGACGTCCCAGATGGCCTGGACGGCCTCCTTGATCTCGGTCTTGTTCGCTCGTTCGTCCACGAGGAACGTGTAGGAGTTCTGCTCGAGACCGGCGTAGGACTTCTCGGAGACCACCGGGCGGATGATCACGTCGCGGGCGGACTTCACGAGCTCTCACCCGCCTCCGCCCCAGCGGTCGCCGCCGGGGACGCAGCGGCCACGCCCTCGAGGGCGTCGAGCGCCTCGGTGGTCACCACGATCCGGTCGGCGAGCAGGACGTCGTACGTGCCAAGGCCGCCCGCGTATGCGACCCGGACATGCACGAGGTTCCGGAAGGACTTCTCGACCGCGCCGGTCTCGCTCGGCTGGGCCAGGACGACGAGGATCCGGCCCTCGACCTGGAGTGCCTCGAGGATCTCGACCGCTCGCTTCGTCTTCGGTTCGTCGAACGACAGCTCATCGAGCACCGCGAGCTTCCCGCTGGCATGCGCGTCCGTGAGCGCCGATCGCAGGGCTCCGCGGCGCATCTTCTTGTTGATGCGCTGGTCGTGGTCGCGAACCACGGGTCCGTGGGCGACACCGCCGCCGGCCCACTGCGGTGCCCGGATCGAGCCCTGTCGCGCTCGACCGGTTCCCTTCTGTCGCCAGGGCTTCTTCCCCCCGCCGCGCACGTCCCCGCGCGTCTTGACCTTGTGCGTTCCGGCACGGATCCTCGCCATCCCCGCCACGACCACCTGGTGCATCAGGGGCACGTTCACCGGCGCCTCGAAGACCTCGGCGGCAAGCTCACGGGAGCCCGACTTCTTCCCCGTCGCGTTGAGCACGTCGATCGTCGGCATCGCGATCACGCCCCCTTCTGCACCGGGGTCTTGACGGCGGAACGCACCATCAGGAGTCCGCCGTTGGGACCGGGAACCGCACCCTTCACCAGGAGCAGCCCTCGCTCCGGGTCGGACCGGACCACCTCGAGGTTGAGCACGGTCACCCGCTGGTTCCCGGATTGGCCCGCCATCCGCATGCCCTTGAACACGCGCGATGGCGTGGCACAGGCGCCGATCGAGCCCGGTGAACGATGCTTCTTCTCGACGCCGTGGCTGCCTTTGAGTCCGGAGAACCCGTGGCGTTTCATCACGCCCGTGAACCCCTTGCCCTTCGACACCCCAACGACGTCAACGGTGTCGCCCGGCGAGAAGACGTCGGCGCGGACCTCTTGGCCGGGCGTATACGTCGCGGCGTCGTCGGTCCGCAGCTCGACGAGATGCCGGAGCGCTTCCGCCCCGGCCTTGTCGAAATGCCCCTTCGTAGGTCGGTTGACGTCGCGGGGACGCATCTGACCGTACGCGAGCTGGACGGCGTCGTACCCGTCGGTCCCCTGGCTGCGGACCTGCGTGACGACGCACGGACCCGCTTTGATCACCGTGACCGGCACGGCGCGCGTCTCGACGAAGATCTGCGTCATCCCCACCTTCTCGCCGACGATCCCTTTGACGTCACCCATCGCGAGCCTCAGAGCTTGATCTCGATGTCGACGCCGGCGGACAGGTTCAGCCGCTGCAGCTCCTGGACGGTCTTCGACGTCGCATCGACGATGTCGATCAGCCGCTTGTGCGTGAGCATCTGGAAATGCTCGCGCGAGTCCTTGTACTTGTGCGGCGACCGGATGACCGTGTAGATGTTGCGCTCGGTCGGCAGCGGCACCGGGCCGACGACCTTCGCGCCGGTGCGCTGGACGTGTTCCACGATGTCGCGCGCGGCGACGTCCAGCATCCGGTGGTCGTACGCCCGGAGCTTGATCCGGATCTTGGGTCCTGCCATCGAAGCGCCTTCTCTTCCTCTCGTCTCGCTACTTCACGATCGTGGTCACGCGACCGGCGCCCACGGTGCGCCCGCCCTCGCGGATCGCGAAGCGCAGGCCCTCTTCCATCGCGATCGGGGCGATCAGCTCGACCGTCATCTCGACGTTGTCCCCCGGCATCACCATCTCGACCCCGTCCGGGAGGTTGGCGGTGCCGGTCACGTCGGTCGTGCGGAAGTAGAACTGGGGGCGGTAGCCGTTGAAGAACGGGGTGTGCCGCCCGCCCTCCTCCTTCGAGAGCACGTAGACCTGGGCCTCGAAGTTGGTGTGGGGGGTGACGGTGCCGGGCTTCGCGAGCACCTGGCCCCGCTCGACGTCTTCCTTGTCGATCCCCCGAAGGAGCACCCCGACGTTGTCCCCGGCGCGCACCTCGTCCAGGAGCTTGCGGAACATCTCGAGGTCGGTCGCCGTGGTCTTGCGGGTATCGGTGATCCCGACGATCTCGACCTCGGCCATCTTCGCGAGGGTCCCGCGCTCGACCCTTCCCGTCACGACCGTGCCGCGCCCGGTGATCGAGAAGACGTCCTCGATCGCCATCAGGAAGGGCTTGTCGACGTCGCGGACCGGCTCGGGGACGTAGGAATCGCAGGCGGAGAGGAGCTCGTCGATCTTGGCGTTCCAGGTCTCGTCGCCCTCGAGGGCCTTGAGCGCCGAGACCTGGATCACCGGGACGTCATCGCCCGGGAACTCGTAGGAGGAAAGGAGCTCGCGGACCTCGAGCTCGACGAGGTCGAGCAGCTCCGGATCGTCGACCATGTCGCACTTGTTGAGCGCGACCACGATGTAGGGGACGCCCACCTGGCGGGCCAGGAGGACGTGCTCGCGGGTCTGGGGCATGGGGCCGTCGGCGGCCGAGACCACCAAGATCGCCCCGTCCATCTGGGCGGCCCCGGTGATCATGTTCTTCACGTAGTCGGCGTGCCCGGGGCAGTCGACGTGGGCGTAGTGGCGGGCATCGGTCTGGTACTCGACGTGGGCGATCGCGATCGTGATCCCCCGCTCGCGCTCCTCGGGGGCCTTGTCGATCTGGTCGAAGGGGGTGTAGTCGGCCAGGCCC
>VAYU01000024.1 GCA_005884925.1 Actinomycetota bacterium
GAAGCCGACCGAGCGTGAGCAGGGCGAGTGGTACTTCCAGCGGTACATCGCCAACCTCCCGACCGCCGGAGAAACCGTGCTGTTCGACCGGTCGTGGTACAACCGTGCGGGCGTCGAGCGCGTACTCGGCTTCTGCACGCAGCAGCAGTACCAGCGGTTCCTCCGACAATGCCCCATCTACGAGCGGCTCCTCGTGGAGGACGGCCTCATCCTCATCAAGTACTGGTTCTCGGTGTCCGACGAGGAGCAGGAGCGTCGGTTCCGCAAGCGGGTCGACGATCCGGTGCGGAGGTGGAAGCTCTCCGACACCGATCTCTACGCGCGCTCGCGATGGGTCGACTACTCACGAGCGAAAGACGAGATGTTCGTCCACACCGACATCCCCGAGGCGCCGTGGTTCGTCGTGGAAGCCGACGACAAGAGGCGCGCGCGGCTCAACTGCATCGCGCATCTCCTTTCGAGGATCCCGTGGGAGCCGAAGCCGGAACCGAAGATCGAGCTCCCGCCGCGCCAGTCGGATGACGGCTACGTCCGGCCGCCGAAGGACCTGTACACGTACGTACCCGATCACGCGGCGGCGCTGCTGCGCTAGGCGCTCACACCAGGTCGTCGATGACGTCCGCGACGGACTTGCGGATCCCGGTGATGAAGGGGACCTCCACCTTCACGTAGCGGCGAGCCTCCGTCTCGCGCAGCCGGCGGATCACCTCCACGATCGAGTCGAGCGTCGGCGACTCGAAGGCCAGGATCCACTCCCAGTCGCCCAGCCCGAAGGCGTTCGTCGTGTTCCCGAGCACCTCTGGGAACTCGCGGCCCGCCGCGCCGTGGTCCCGGAGCAGGGCCGCGCGCTCCTCCTTCGGAAGGAGGTACCAGTCCGGCGTGCGGACGAACGGGTACACGCACAGGTACGTCTGCGGAGGATCTCCTTTGACGAAGGCGGGCCGGTGATCGGGAGCGAACTCGGCCGGTTTCACGACGCCCATGAACGTCCACGCGAGCGTCAACCGGTCACCCAGCTCGGTCCGCCGGAACTCGATGACGGCGCGTTGGAGCTCCTCGGCGGAGCCTGCCGACAGCCACAGCATCAGGTCCGCATCGGATCGGAACCCGACGGTCGAATAGGTGCCGCGCACGCGGACGTCGTCGCCCCAGCGCTTGAAGAGCTCCTCGAGCTCGCCCACCGCACGCGTCCGATCCTTCTCGTCGGCGAACCGATCCCGAAGCTCCCGCGTCGCGGCGAAGACCGGATAGAGCGTGTAGATCGTCTCGGTCATGGGG
Source organism: Actinomycetota bacterium (assembly GCA_005884925.1). Classification (GTDB taxonomy): domain Bacteria; phylum Actinomycetota; class UBA4738; order UBA4738; family HRBIN12; genus AC-51. The sequence continues at coordinate 1,279 of VAYU01000024.1, forward strand.
TCCGCTCCTTGCGGGTCGTATCGACGAAGTCCCGTGCGGCCGCGGCGACATCGGTGGCGCCGCGGACGCACCCGGCGACGTCGATCCCGTCGTAGGCCTGTCCGCTCACGAAGATACCCGGCGGCAGATGTTCGCGGATGCGGGCGACCCGCTCGAGGTGTCCCAGCTGGTAGCGGGGCACGGCGCCGGGCCAACGGATCACGGCGGCCGCTTCGGCCTCCTCCGGTAACGGCAGGAGGGCGGCGAGGTGCCTCGTGCACGCGCGGACGATGTCCTCATCGTCCGCGTCGAGCACGTCCTCCTGGCCGGTCCCGCCGACCGTGCAACGAAGGACGGCACGCGATCCGAAGGCCGGTGCCGGCCACGCTGCCGAAACGAGGCCGCACGAGGACATCGGGGCTTCACCGCGCGGCACGACGAAGCCGGCCCCGCTGGGGAGCGCTTCGGCGCTTCCCTCCGCGTACACGAGCAGCACGACCCCAACGGACACGACGGGGATCTGGGCCATATCGGCGGCCACGTCACGAGCGGCCGGCTCGAGCAGCCGCCGCGTGGTCGCAGGGTCGACCGCGAGGACGACCGCGTCCGCATGGACGGGACCGGATGCGGTGCGAAGCGCCCACCGGCCGCCCTCGCGCGCGATCGCGTCCACGTGCGAACCGAAACGAAGGCTGTCTCGGGCTCGTCCGGCGAGCTCGTCGGTCAGTCGTGCGGCCCCATCCCGGGGCCGCACGAACATCGGGGCGCGGGGCGAGCCGCCGCCCTTCGCATCGCGAAGGGCGGCCTGCGCCCCGCGGATCAACGAGCCCTGTGTTCGCTCCCACCGGCGCAGCTCCGGGAACGTGGCGTCGGCGGACAGGGTGTCGACGTCGCCCCCGAACAAGCCCGAGAGGAGCGGCGCGAGCGCCCGATCGGTGGCCTCATCCCCGAGCCGTCGGCGCAAGAGTCCGCCGAGCGTCTCGTCTCCATCCTCGCGTCGCTTCCGGATCACGAGGTCGCGGAGCGCGCGGCGACGACCGCGACCGGAGAGGCCCTTCCAGTGGAACAGTTCGCCGAGGTCCCCGGGGATCCCGAACGCGGTGCCCGCCGGGTAGGGGACGAGCCCGCCGGTGGTCCAGAGCCAGGTGCCGGTGGCGGCCGGCCGGGTCATCTCGAGCCCGAGCTCACGGCAGAGCTCGATCGCCCACGGCTTCCGGCCGAGGAAGGAGTCGGGGCCGGCATCCAACGGGATGCCGGCCACGTCCACCGTTCGCAGCGTCCCGCCGGGACGCTGCGACGCCTCCAGCACGACGACATCGATCGAGGGGTCGGCGAGCCGCACGCGATACGCGGCCGTCAAGCCGCTGACCCCGGCACCCACGACCGCGACGCGAGCCGGCGCGTCAACCATCGCGCTCGGATCGCGCGTGCACCAGCTCGACCAACCGCTGCACCGACTCGACCGGCGTGTCCTGCAGGACCCCGTGTCCGAGGTTGAAGACGTGGCCCGGGCGACCACCGGCGCGATCGAGGACGTCGATCGCCTCGCGCTCCACCACGTCCCACGGTGCCAGCAGCACCGCGGGATCGAGGTTGCCCTGGATCGCGGTCGCGGGTCCGAGCCGCTCCCAGGCCCGGTCCAGCGGGATCCGATGATCGACCCCGATCGCGTCGCCGCCGGCATCGCGCATCAGCTCGAGCAGCTCGGAGGTCCCCACGCCGAAATGGATCACCGGGACCGCGAGATCGGCGATCTCACTGAACAACCGGCGCATGTGCGGCAGGACGTGGGCGCGATAGGGGGCGGGCGCGAGCGCCCCGACCCACGGATCGAAGATCTGCAGAGCGCTCGCGCCCGCCCCCACCTGCGCTCGCAGATGCGGCACGACCACGTCCACGAGCGCCCCCATCAGCGCGTCCCACGTGGGTGGATCGGCGAACAGCAAGCCCTTCGTCCGGGCGTGGTCGCGGCTCGGACCGCCTTCGATCAGGTAGCTCGCGAGCGTGAACGGCGCGCCGGCGAAGCCGAGCAACGGCACCTGGAGCTCGCGCCTGAGGGCGCGGACGGCCTCGAGGGTGTACGGCTCGTCGGCCTCGGGCTCGAGCGGGCGGAGCCGGTCGACATCGGCCCGGGATCGGATGGGCTCGTCCAGCACCGGTCCGCGACCCGCTTCGATCCGGAAGGCGACCCCGATCGCGACGAGCGGCACCACGATGTCGCTGAACAGGATCGCCGCGTCGAGCGGCATCCTCCGGAGGGGCTGCAGCGTGATCTCGACCGCCTCGTCGGGGATCCGGATCGTCTCGAGGATGTCGCGATCTCCCCGGAGCTGGCGGTACTCGGGGAGGTAGCGCCCGGCCTGCCGCATGAACCAGACCGGCGTGCGGTCGACGGGTTCTCGACGCAGCGCGCAGAGCAGACGGTCGGTGGAAGGGGCCACGGGTCCCCAAGGATACGGGCGACCTCCAGACGTCAGGCGAGCTCGGGGCCCTCGATGCCGAGCTCGGTCGCGCGGCCGGGCTCCATCTTCCGGCTCCGACCGGTCGCCTCCAGCACCGCGTCGATCAGCCGGTCGATGTCGAACGGTTTGACGATGTAGCCCGACGCGCCCAACTGCCGTGCGCGCTCCATGTCCTCGGCGTCCTTCTTCGCCGAGCACACCACGATCGGGACCGGGTCTCCCATCGCGTGGAGGTCCTCCAGCACCGACCAGCCGTCGATCCCGGGGAGCATCACGTCGAGGATCACCGCGTCGGGGCGTTCGGCCTGGATCCGCGAGATCGCCGTCCGCCCGTCCCCAGCGAGGATCGGCTCCACGCCCATCGCCGTCAGGTTCACGCGCAGCACGACCAGGAGATCCGGGTCGTCCTCAACGATCAGCACGCGCGGCTTGAGCGTCGGCGCCATCATCCGACCTCTCCGATGTGTCGGTGGCGCAGCTCGATCAGCTCCGCGACGTGGGCCCGCTCCGCTTCGTAGAGGCGGGCGTTGGCGATCGCGGCGGCCGCTTGTTCGGCGAACACGGCGACGGCTCGCAGGTCGTACTCCGTGAAAGCGTAGTCCGCGGCCGCGTTGACGTTCAGGACCCCGACCACCTCGTCGCGGTGCACGAGCGGAAGCGACATCGCGCTCTCGACGTACGGCGCGCGGTCGGCGAGCCCCGGGAACTCCTTCGGATCGACGTGACCTTCGATCAGCACCGGTTCACGACGGAGCGCCACGTGGCCGGCGACGCCCTCCCCGAGGCGCAGCCGGGCGCCGACGGCCTCCTCTCGGCCGCGCACGCAGAGCGTCACCAGCTCATCGCCCTCCACCAACATCATAGAGCCACCGTTCGCGTCGAGCAGCTCGCACGCACTCCGAAGGACGGTCTCCAGCAGCTCCGACAGCTCCAGGAGCTGGTTCATCGCGCGACCGGCGTCGAGCAGCAGGGAGACCTCGTGCAGCCGGTTCGTGAGCGCGGCCGTCAGGACACGCTCGTCGGTAAGCATGCGCGTGGCCCGCCCGAGATGCACCTCCTTCTCGATCGCGTACGCGCAACACGCCACGGCGAGCACGATCACGGACAGACGGAGCAGCGGTTCGGAGAGCATGTGCGGCGACGAGCCGGCCGGCCTGGCCACGACCATGACGCCGGCCGCGACCGATGCGATCACGATCGTCGTCACGAGCCAGAGCTGTTTCCGACGGCGCTCGACCGCCTCCAGCGAGGGCGTGCGGAAGTCGCGGAGACCGGCCACGCGCGCTTCTCGGCGCAGCCGGTCGCCGTCCGGAACCTTGTCGCGGTCGAACCGCACCTCGAAGAGCTCCTCTCGCTTCCTGAGTGCCTATCGGTGGCGCGTCGGGGCTCCTCAACAGGGCGAACGGGGGACCCCCGCGCGCGGGAGGGGGCTCGTCGGGCAGTCGGGGCGTTCGGGCAGATGCCGGTCAGGGTCGGATGTTCTGGTTCAGGTGGAACAGGTTGTCCGGGTCGTAGCGGCGCTTCACGTCCACCAACCGGTCGTAGTTCCCTCTGTAGTTGGCCTGATCGAGGCCGGTGGCCCGCCACTACTGGACGACATGCCCGGGAAGTCCGCCCGCTCGTAGGCAGGCTTTGGTGGAGCCTCTGCATCGATGACGTGTCGGCTATGTTCCCGCTGTGGTCCTTCGAGGGAAGCGGGTTGCATTGCGACCTGGTGACGCCGCGGACGTGCCTCGCCTTCTCGCGATCCTCAAGGAGCCGGAGATCACAGCACGTTGGGGCGCACACTGGTCAGAGGATGATGTGGTCAAAGAGTTCGTCGAAGCAGACAACGCGTCGGTGATCATTGTCGACGACGAAGTCATCGGGGCGATCCAATTCGATGAGGAAGACGACCCCATGTACAGACACGCGGGCATCGACGTATTCATCACGGCTCCTCGTCACGGTCAGGGTCTTGGGTCAGACGCGGTCCGAACGCTCGCTCGTTGTCTGATCGAGGACCGAGGGCACCATCGGCTCACGATCGATCCCGCCGCCGACAACGAGCAGGCGATCCGAGCTTATCGACGCGTGGGTTTTCGGGAAGTGGGCATCATGCATGAGTACGAGCGCGGTCCGGATGGGACATGGCATGACGGCTTGCTGATGGAGATGCTCGCCGAGGACTTCATCGATGAATGACCCTGGCTGCGCCCTGCTCACACGGCTGGACCAGCCAGCCTTTGACGCCATCGGAACGTGTTGATCTCAGGTTCGAGAACCAGCCGAGAGAATCACTACGTGCCCTCCCCTGCTCGCAAGTCTAGTGGCCATACCCGGCTGCGAATCTTCGTTAACGGCGAGACGGTGTCGGACTCGCCGCGATTGGAAGCGCTGCTTGCGTTCGCTCACCATCCGGAGGTTGAGCTGATCGGGACTGACAGCCGGTTCTCCAATCGCCTTTACGTTGGCGCGTACGACTCGCAGAACGCGTACTCGCCCTGGGAGATCAAATTCGAAGACGGCAGGAGGCTGTCGTCCGCAGTCGTGGGTCCCGACATTCAGCGGATCGGGCGTGACCTTGTTGGAAGCTGGTCAGGAGGAGCGAGGCGAGCGGGCGACGGTGATGCTGAACGGCGCATGTGACCACGACGCGGATGCGTTCGCCACTGCCGATCCGCTCCTCCTCGAAGCGCTGCCCCGGCATGTCGTCGAATGCGGCAACCCAATGACGGTCGTGCAGGCGGTGGCACTTCTAGGCCTATTCCTTCGGGTGCGCGACGATTTCACCCTCGACCTGGGCGAGGGCTTTCGCTACTCGTTCGATCGCTCGGGCTTCTACTTCGTTCTGATGCGTGATCTGACCCCGAGTGCCTGGCGGTGGTTCTCGGGCTGCGTCGCTCATTCCGATTACGCTCAGGACGACCAACTAATCCTCATGGCGCAATCGGCGCTAGAGAGGATCGAACGCGCGCTTCGAGCTCGCGATCGCCTTCACGAAAAACTCCAGCTGCCCGCGTCCCGCGATGTGTCGAACGAGGCGATCTTCTACTTCGACGTGGCGCTCCTGATGCTCGGCGGAGCATTCGACGGGCTCGCGCACGTCGTACATGTCGTGCAGGGCCTCACCGGGTCCGAGCGCCAGATCGGCTGGGGGAGCGAACGTTGGATGAAGCGGCTCAGCGTTGAGAATCCCGGGTTGGAGCAGATGATGACTCGAGAGCAGCCGCACCGCGACGCTCGCGGAATGGTCGCAATCCTGCGCAACACTATCCATCAGGAATCGCTCCGAACGATCATGTGGCAGAGCCGCGGCACGAGGAGGGAGCGGATCGCCGTTCCTGCCGGCGTCGAAACCGATCTCGAGACTGTTATCGCTCGCGTGGGAACGGCGGAGCAGTTCGGTGTCATGCGGGGCGCCGACAAGCGGCTCTACATCGAGCCGGGGGTGTACATCGAGAATATCTTCCCGTCGGTCTTCGCCTCGATCAGCGCAGTTATGAACGCCACCCCGGTCGAGACGCTGGCCGGCGTCGATCCTGCGAAGCTCCTTACTGGCCCGCCTGACGACGAAACCGGTATCTTCACCGCCCCCATCCGGACTCGGATACGCCTGCTGAGCGGCATCGAATAGGGCGCTTCTCCGACGTGCCGATGACCGCGGGCCTATGGTAAGCGCGGTTCCGCTGGGGATCACCTCCCCACTGACGTCGTGCATCCGCATGGATTCTTGCGGGAGGACAGGGATTCGAACCCTGGAGCGAGTTGCCCCGCTAACGGTTTTCAAGACCGTCGCCTTCGTCCGCTCGGCCATCCTCCCGCGAGGAGCCTACCGCTGCATTTGTCCTGTCTCTCGCGGCCACCTAGGGTGGCTGCTTCGAAGTAGGTCTGACGCGACGACGGCGGGGGGACGATATGAAACAGAAGGAGCATGCGCCGATCACGGAGTTCGAGGCCAAGCAGGTGGACCGAGCGAATACCGCCGGGAACATCCCCGTGGTGTTCGTCCATGGACTGTGGCTGCTCCCCAGCAGTTGGGATCGGTGGGCGGAGCTGTTCGAGAAGAATGGATACACCGCGTTGACGCCGGGCTGGCCCGACGATCCGGACACGGTCGCCCAGGCCAAGGCGCATCCCGAGGTGTTCGCGAACAAGTCCGTGGGTGACGTTGCGGATCACTTCGAGGACGTCATCCGTGGGCTGAAGAAGAAGCCGGCCATCATCGGTCACTCCTTCGGCGGACTGCTCGCGCAGATCCTCGCGGGTCGCGGTTTGTCGGCTGTGTCGGTCGCGATCGATCCGGCGCCGTTCCGTGGCGTGCTCCCGTTGCCGATCTCATCGCTGAAGTCCGCGTCGCCGGTCCTTCGGAATCCTGCGAACTACCACCGCGCCGTACCGCTCACCTACGAACAGTTCCGCTACTCCTTCGCCAACGCCGTGAGCGAGGACGAGGCCAAAGAGCTCTACGAGACCTTCGCGGTCCCGACCTCCGGTGAGCCGCTCTTCCAAGCGGCGGCGGCCAACCTCAACCCGTGGACCGAGGCCAAGGTCGACACGAAGAACCCCGACCGCGGCCCGCTCCTCATCCTGGACGGCGAGAAGGACCACGTCGTTCCGTGGGCCATCGCGAACGCGTCGTACAAGCGCCAAGCGCACAACGAGGGCGTGACCGAGATCGCCAAGATCCCGAATCGCGGTCACGCGCTCACGATCGACGATGGCTGGCGTGAGGTCGCCGACACGGCGCTCGCGTTCGTCCAGAAGCACACGAAGACATAGCCGCCGGGCGACGAGCGAAGGGCGCAGGGAGTCGCTACGCTGCAGGTATGACCAGCGACGTCTCCTGGATCCCGCACGGATCCGACCCCGAAGCCGACATGCGGTCGATCGTGGAGCACCTCCCGGCCGTGATCTACATCGATTCCGACGAGGCGCTCCCCAAGACCTTGTACATCAGCCCGAACGTCGAAGCGATCCTCGGATACCCCAAGACCTTCTTCGAGGAGGCCGGTCCCGCCTGGGTCCAGCTGATCCATCCCGACGACCTGCCCGGGGTGCTCCAAGCGTGGAAGCTCGCCCTGCGTCAGGGAGCCCCCTTCGACCGGGAATTCCGGCACATCCGCCCCGACGGGACCGAGGTCTGGGTGCACGACCATTCCGTGTTGATCCGCGACGCCGAGGGGAACCGACTCCACTGGCGGGGTGTGCTCATCAACATCACGGACCGTGTCCATGCCGAGCGCGAGCTGGCGACCAGCGAGGCCCGATACCGGGCCCTCGTCGAAGGCATCCCCGCGGTCGTCTACGAGATGGGCCTCGACGACCAACGCCGCACGCTGTACGCGAGCCCGCACATCGAAGCGTTGTTCGGCTACACCCGGGAAGAGTGGCTCGACCAGCCGGACATCTGGGCAGAGCTCATGCACCCGGACGACCGCGAGATCGAGCTCGCCGCCCACGACCTGCACAGCGCGACCGGCGATCCCTGGTCGCGCGAGTACCGGTTGATCGCGGCCGACGGACGCGTGGTTTGGGTCCGCGACCAGGCCGTCCTGCTGCGCGACCAGGACGGCCACCCGCTCAATTGGCAGGGCGTGATGGTCGACATCACGGCGCAGAAGGAAGCCGAAGAGAGATTGCGGACATCGAACGACGACCTCGAGTTCCGCGTGCTGGCCCGGACCGCGCAGCTGGAAGACGCGAACGAGCTGATGACGCTCGAGATCGACGAGCGGCGCCGCGTCGAACGTGAGCTTCGGTCCGCGGAGGAGCGCTTCCGGAACCTCGTCGAGGACCTGCCGGCGGTCGTCTACCGGCGACAGGTGGCGGTGCCCGACGACGACCGTGACCACTCGTACGCGAGCCCGCAGATCGAGGAGCTCGTCGGGTTCACGGCGACCGAGTGGCAGGACGACCGGATCCGGATGAGCCGGGTTCATCCGCATGATCACGACTCGGTCGCGAACGCGTGGGAACGCAGCCGCAGGACCGGCGAGCCCTTCGAGATGCAGTACCGCTACTTCGACAAGGGCGGAGGGATCGTCCAAGTGCTCGATCGCGCCACGATGCTCGCGCGCAACGCTGCGGGCGAGCCGTTCCTCTTCCAGGGGGTCCTGATCGACCTCACCGCTCGACTGGACGCCGAACGCAAGGCGGCCGAGGCGGAGGAGCGGTTCCGCGAGCTCGCCGAGCTCGGCCCGATGGTTCCGTACAGCTTCGAGGTCGATCACGGGGACCAGCTGCGGATCGAGCTCCGGTACATGGGACCGCTGATGTCGGAGATCCTCGGGCTCCCGCGCGAAGCGTGGATCGAGCCGGCACGTTGGTTCGAGCTGATGCACCCGGATGACCGCGAACAGGTCGTGGCGCAGACGCGGGCCAACGCCGAGCGCGGGGAGCCGTGGGACATCGACTACCGGATGATCGCCGCCGATGGCCGGATCGTCTGGCTGAACGACCGAGGTCGCTGCATCAAACGGGACGAGATCGGCCGGCCGATCCGGTTCCAGGGCGTGATGCTGGACGTGACGACCCGCCGGACGGCCGAGGACGCGCTCGCTGCCGAGCATGCGCTGCTGCACGATCTGGTCGACGGGATGCCCGCCGTCCCTTGGACCCATACGGTCGATGCGGATTCCGGGTGGGCGCGGTACCTCTTCATGGGCCCGCAGACGCACGAGCTCCTTGGCTACACGTCCGAGGAGCTGATCGCGGAGCCGTACCACTTCCCTCGGCTCGTCCATCCGGACGATCGCGAACGCGTCGCACGAGTGAACGAGGCGTCCAATCGCACGGGCGAGTGGGACGACGAGTTCCGCGTCCACCAGTTCGACAAGGTCGAGATGTTCTCCTTCGCGACCCCGGAGTCGAGCTGGGACGAGCACGAGTTCCTCGTCTCGATCGAGGAAGAGATCATCGGTGGTCTGGACATCCCCTACCGGATCGTGAACATCGCGGCGGGCGATCTGGGCGGAGCGGCGGCCAAGAAGTACGACCTCGAGGCGTGGCTACGCTCCGGCAGGTACTGCCAGAGATGCTCGGGGATCACGACGGAGCCGTCGGCCTGCTGGTTGTTCTCCATGATCGCGATCAGGGTCCGACCGATCGCCGTGGCGGTTCCGTTCAGCGTGTGGAGCGTCTCCACCGAACCGTCCTGACGACGCATCCGGGTCTGGGCTCGGCGCGCACCGTAATCGGTGTAGTTCGAGCACGACGTGAGCTCGCGGTACCGCCCCTGGCCGGGTAGCCACGCCTCGAGGTCGTACTTCTTGGCCGCCGCTCCGCCCAGATCGCCCGCCGCGATGTTCACGATCCGGTAGGGGATGTCCAGACCACCGATGATCTCTTCCTCGATCGAGACGAGGAACTCGTGCTCGTCCCAGCTCGACTCCGGGGTCGCGAAGGAGAACATCTCGACCTTGTCGAACTGGTGGACGCGGAACCCTCTCGGCGGAAGCAGGTCGAGTAGCCCGCGTACCGCAAGGGCAGGGCTTCCTCATCCAGGATCTCCTCCATGTGGAGGGCCGCCAGCGAGACTTCCGACGTCCCGACCAGGTACAACTGGTCCGCATCGGTCCGGTAGATGTTGACCTCGTCGGTCGGGAGGAACGCCGAGGCGAACATCGTTTCTTCGCGCACGAGGACGGGCGGGATCGACGGCGTGAATCCCTTCTCCACGAGGACGTCCATCGCGTTGCGCATCAGCGCGAACTGGACGAACACGAGGTCCCCGAGCAGGTATACGAACCGCGATCCGCTCGTTCGCGCACCTCGCTCGACGTCCAGCACTCCGAGCGCTGCCCCGAGTTCGGCGTGATCCCTCGGCTCGAAATCGAATCGCGGCGGATCGCCGAGCCGCCGCACTTCGACCGCGTCCTCGTCGGTGAAGCCGTCGGGGGCGCTCGGATGCGGGAGGTTGGGCGTGGACGCCAGGAGCAGGGTGAGCGCGGTTTCGGCTTCGGCGAGCGCCGGCTCGAGGTCCTTCAACTCGGTGCTCACCTTGGCGACCTCGGCGATCAGTGCCTGCTTCTCGTCACCGGAGGCTCGGCCGATCGCTTTCGAAGCTCGGTTCTGCTCCGCTCGGAGCGCCTCGACGCGCTGGGTGAGCTCACGGCGGCGCTCATCGGCGACGAGGAGCTCGTCCACGCGCTCTGCCAGACCCCTCCGGGCGAGCGCCGTGCGGAACGGCTCGGGGTCTTCCCGGATCAGTTTGATGTCGAGCATCCGGTCATACCTTCACTTGGTTGGGCTTCTTCTCCTCCCCCTCTTTCGCGGCCGCGCCGGCAGACTGCTGCGCGGCCTGCGTCGACGGGGAGCCCGACCCGGCTCCGGCGTCCATGTTGCTCTGACCGTGGAAGATGCCGCCCTCTTCGACGACGAGGGTCTTCGACGTGATGTTCCCGTCGATCCGCCCACCGCGCGCGAGGTGCGCCTTGCCCTTGACCAGGATGTTGCCCTTGAACCGGCCGGCCACGCTGACGTTCTGCGAGCGGATGTCGGCTTCGACCTGCGACTGCGGCGACAGGACGACGTCCCCGTCCGCGTTGATCTGACCTTTCACCTGACCGTCGATCCGCAGGTTGCCCGCGGACACCACGTTGCCCTCCAGACGCGCACCCGTTCCAACGATCGTGACCTCGCCGTTCTCGGCCATATCCCTGTCCCTTCGCTCCGGTGGAGCCGGCACACGCGGCGCTTCCGCGTGTTCGGTCTCCGCATCTTCGCGTCGCCAGATCATCGAGCCTCAGCTGCCTCGTGATCCTCCGTCATCGCCTGCCTGATCGCCTCTTCCTCTTCGGCCGACAGGTTGTACGTGCTGGTCCCGACCGCGACGGGCTTGGCATACACGCGCGTCTCCTGCCGTCCGTTGATGGAGGTCAGGACCACGCCGGTCCCGTGCTCGTCGAGCATCGCGCAGGAGAAGGAGAGCCTGCCGCCGACATCCTCGAACGCGTCGTAGCGAAGGAGCGCCACCCGGCGAACGCTGCCCTCGATCTGGAACTGCTGGCGCCGGTCGGTGCCGTGCAGCGCTCGCACCGCTTGCTCGAGCCGCTCGATCTTCCCGAGGAGCGAACCGACGGCATCGTCGCCCGTCGGCACGCTGGCCGGTTCGCGACCTCCCGGCGCGCCGGCGAAGACGACGAAGCCGATCGCCAGGAGCGACAATCCGATCGCGATCAGCGCGACCAGCGTCAACGTATGGGCGGAAAGCGTCATCCGCTCGGCCTCCGGATGTTCTCGACGGCGTCGAACCGCACGTCAGAGGCGGTTCCGTGAGGGACCGAAGTATACGGCGGTCAGTTCACGTCGCGCGCACGGAACACGAAGAGCGCGAGGGCTATCAGCACCACGACGTAGACCGCCGCGACGATCCACGCCTCGGTGAGCCCGAGCAACACCGGCAGCGGGCTGGAGGGTCCGAGCGACGAGAAGGACTCATGGCTCTGATCGTAGATCGGCTGCCGGGACACGATCACCCCGCCGGCCCGAACGAGCAGCCGGTCCTGGATGCTCGGGCGCAACCCCGCGATCACCCCCTCGAACAACACGAGGTACCCGAAGAGGACCCCGAGCGCCGCCACCGTCGAGCGACCGATCGTCGCGATGGCAAGCGCGACCAGGCCGAAGCCCACGGCCACGGTCGAGACCCGAAGGCCGGTCAGCACGGCGGTGCCCACCAGGCCCGGTGGAGCGCCGAGGCTGGTCCCCCGGAGGGCGACCGCCAGGCTGAACGCTCCCAGCAGCACGCCTTGCAGTAGGAGCGTGACGAACGCGACCAGGAGCGAGACGACGAGGGCGCGGATCAGCAGCACGCGGATCCGCCTTGGTTCCCATGTGAGCAGCGTGGTCATCGTGCCGGCCGACCAATCCGCGCCTCCGAGCGATGCCGCGAGGGCGACGCCGAGCAGGACGACGAACGTCGAGGTGTGCTCGAGCAGCAGCGCGATATCGCGGAACTGCAGGCCGGCATCGACCGGCGGCGTGGCAGCCTCGGTGCAGAACTCCTGGAGCGTGGCGTAGCCGGGTGGGGGTTGCTCGCCCGGCCCGAGGAACTGCCCCTGCATGCACCTCGCGAACTGCTTCTTGAAGGCGGCATCCGCGGAGGCGATCTGCGCTGGCGTCGGCTTGTGCGAGTTGGCCCCGGCGATCACCATCGCCACCACGATCAGCAAGACGCCGCCGACGAGCATCATCGGGAGGATGCGGCGCGATCGTGAACGCAACAGCTCCGAGCGGAAGAGGTCGATCACGGCCCGAGCCCTTCGTCCTTCGTCAGCTCCAGGAAGACCGTCTCCAGATCGATCTCGTCGGCCCGAAGCTCCGACAGATAGAGGTCCCTGGCGGCCAACACGCGCGTCACCCGCTCTGCCTGGTCGGGCGGCAGGTCCACACTGAGCGTGTCTCCCGACACGATGGCTGGGATCTGCGCGTCCGCGAGGACGCGTGCACCGGCATGAAGATCCGCGAGTTTGACGACGAGGCCTCGCGCGCGGCCGGCGGCCAGCACCTCGTTCACGGGCCCGGCCTTCACGAGCCGGCCGCGCGCGATGATCGCCACCTGATCGGCGGTCTGCTGAACCTCGGACAGGATGTGGCTCGACACGAACACGGTTCGTCCTTCCGCACCGAGCGAGCGGATCAGCTCGCGGACCTCGACGATCCCCGCCGGGTCGAGGCCGTTCGCCGGTTCGTCCAGGAGCAGCACCGACGGATCCTTCAGCAACGCGGCGGCGATCCCCAGTCGCTGCTTCATGCCCAAGGAATAGGTGCGCACGGCGTCGTCGGCGCGCTCCGACAGCCGCACGCGTTCGAGGACGCCGTCGATCGTGCTTCGCCCCACGCGGTGGATGCGTCCGAGGATCTGCAGGTTGCGCCGCCCGGTGAACCGAGGGAACAGGGCAGGTTGCTCCACGATCGAGCCGACCTTGCCGATCACCCCCGCGAGGCCGCTCGACACATCGGCCCCCAGCAAGGTGAGGCTGCCGGCGTTCGGGCGGACCAGACCCAGCACGCATCGGATCGTGGTGGTCTTGCCCGCGCCGTTCGGCCCGAGGAACCCGAACACTCCGCCGTCGGGGACCTCGAGGTCGAGCCCGTCGACGGCAACCGTGCGTCCGCCCCGGATCCGTCGGTACTCCTTGCGGAGACCGTGGAGCTCGATCACCCCCATGTGGGGCGAACCTTACCCCGGCAGCGTTGGGCGGAGCCGCTGCGCGGGGATGGCATTGACCTCCACGCATGAGTGGTTGTTGACTGACCGCCCACCGGAAGAAGGAGACCCACATGGGCGAGGCGGCGACGAAGCGTTTCGAGACACCCGACGAGACCCGCGATTTCGAGCATGGCAGGGTCGACGTGGTCCGTTTGGCCGGGTCCACCGCCGCTCAGTCCACGTTCGGACCAGGTTGGCGTTGGTCCACCGACATCAAGCCTGTTGTCGGTACCGACTCGTGCCAGGCCCACCACGTCGGCTACTGCGTCTCGGGCAGCTTGCACGTCGTCACGGATGAAGGGAACGAGTTCGACCTCGGCGCCGGGGACGTCTACGAGATCCTTCCCGGCCACGACGCGTGGGTCCTAGGTGACGCCACGTTCTCGGGCCTCGAGTTCCAGAGCCAGACGGCAGAGAAGTTCGCCGCCAGCTAGATCGACTCGTGGGCGAGGGGGGAGTTGAACCCCCACGTCCCGTCAAGGACACAGGAACCTGAATCCTGCGCGTCTGCCAATTCCGCCACTCGCCCGTGGGGAGAAGGAATCGTAGCAGTGGCCGCGGAGCGGCCTTAGCCTGTGGATAGCGATGGATGGACATCCGCTCCCGCCCCGGCCGGACGCCCCGTTGCCAGCGTCGCCTCAGGGGACGTGGACGCCACCGCCACCGCCGGAGCCCGCGCCGCGATACGCGAGCTTCTGGATACGGGTCGGCGCGACCTTGATCGATGGGCTCGTCTTCATCCCGATCTGGATCCCGTTCCTGATCGCCGTATGGAACAGGATGTCGACCGAGATCGACCGATCCATCTCCACTGGACAACGCGTCGACGTGACCCGCTACATGGGACGGTACGCGGGGTGGGCGCTCGGGGTCGCGGTCATGACGTACGCCTACCAGGCCCTGCTGGTGCGCTTCTTCGGGGGGACGCTCGGGAAGCTAGCGGTCGGGATCAGGGTCCGGACCGCCGATGGGAACGTCGTCGGTTGGCGCGAGGCGCTCCTTCGGCCGATCCTGCAGCTGATCGTCAGCTTCGGATCGTTCGTCCCGGGTGCAGGGCTGATCACGCTGCTGGACGACCTCTGGATGCTCTGGGACCGGCAGAAACAGACGCTGCACGACAAGGTCGCCGGCACGATCGTCGTCCACCGCTGACGGATCGCCGCCGGGTCACAGGGTCGCCACGAGCCCAAGGGTAGGATTGGGGGCGTTGCGGCGGAACGGCCGCCGCGGAACATCGCCCGATCGTGCCCAACCTCCGCGACTTCGAACGGCGACTCGGGGGCCTCGTCGAAGGCCTCTTCTCCAAGACGTTCCGAAGCGGCGTCCAGCCGGTCGAGATCGCCAAGCGCGTGGTGCGCGAGATGGACGACGCCAAGCAGGTCGCGATCAACGAGGTGTGGGCGCCGAACCGTTTCGAGATCTCGCTGTCGGAGGACGACGCCCCCCGCTTCCAGCAGATGGAGTCGGCGCTCGTCACCGAGCTGAAGCAGGTCGTGCTGGAGACCGCCGCCGAGCGAGGATGGGGCCTGGTCGGAGCGCCCGAGGTCGAGCTGTTCATCGGTCACAGCCTTCGCAAGGGCGACCTGGAGGTCGAAGCCACCCTGGTCCAGGGTGAGCAGAAGGTTCCTCCCGCCGCCGTGGCCGAGGCCGCCGAGGCCGGCCATCACGGCGAGCTCCTCGTGCGCGAGGCCGACTCGGTGCGCCGCATCCCGTTGGACAAGGAGATGGTGACGATCGGGCGGCTCCCCGAGAGCGACGTGACGATCGATGACAAGGGCGTCTCCCGCCGACACGCCCAGATCCGGACGAAAGACGGCCGCTCCACGCTCACGGACCTCGGGTCGACGAACGGGACCAAGCTGAACGGGCAGCAGGTCCAATCGCGGCCGCTGTCCGACGGCGATCGGATCACGGTCGGTACCACGGTGATCGAGTACCGGAGGGTGTAGTGCTCGCGGACGCCGTCGAGCCGTTCGCGCTCTCGGCCTTGAAGTACGGGCTGTTCGCGTTGCTCTTCCTGTTCCTGTGGCGCTCGATGCGATGGGTGGTCCGCGGGTTGAACGTGGATCGAAGCCCTGCCGCACCGATGCCTGGAGCCGGCGCGCGCGCCGGAACGGGTCGATCGGCGAGCCAGCCGGTGGCGGCGAACGTCCTGGTGCACGCCGAGGGGAAGGAGAAGCCGCGAGCGCTCCGGCTGGCCGCCAACACGGTGATCGGCCGAGCGATGGGGTGCGACCTGCGGCTGGAGGATACGTACGTGTCGCAGGAGCACGCGAGGATATTCGCCAAGAACGGCTCGTGGTACGTGGAAGATCTTGGCTCGACGAACGGAACCTTCGTGAACGAACAGCGGTTGGCCGCCCCCGCGATGCTGACGACCGGCGACCGGATCCGTGTGGGGACGACGATCCTGGAGCTCGCACGGTGAGGATCGAAGCCGGGGTCGCGACCCACGTGGGGCAGGTACGGACGGGGAACGAGGATGCGTACCTGCTCGAGCCGCCGCTGTACGCCGTCGCGGATGGGATGGGCGGGCATCGCGGTGGAGAGGTCGCATCGCAACTCGCGCTCACGACGATCGCGGAATCGTTCCGCAAGGGCGCGGAGCCGTTCGCCGATCAGGTCCGGGCGGCGAACCGAGCGGTCTTCGAACGCTCGGGAGCCGACCGGGCCGTCGCCGGCATGGGAACCACGCTCACGGCCGCGGTGATCCAGGGCGATGTGGCGCATCTCGTGCATGTGGGTGATTCGCGCGCGTACCTGTTGCGGGCGGGGTCCCTCCGGCAGCTCACGGACGACCACACCCTCGTGAACCGGATGGTGAAGGCGGGAGAGATCACTCCGGCGGAAGCCGAGGTCCACCCGAATCGCAACGTGCTGGTCCGCGCGCTCGGGACGGAGGCCGACGTCCCGCTCGATGAGCGGGACGTCGGCCTCCTCGACGGGGACCGGCTCCTGCTGTGCTCCGACGGGCTCACCGGGATGCTCACGGAGGACCAGATCCAGGCGATCCTCGCGTCCACGCAGGGGGCTCCGCAGGAGGCCGCGGACCGGTTGGTGCTCGCGGCCAACAGGGCCGGGGGCGTCGACAACATCACCGTGGTCGTGCTCGACGTCCTGCCCGATGACGGTGCGGAGGAGGCTGCGGGCGCACCGGCTGCGGAGGCGGAGACGCAGGCAGCGAAGGAGGAGCCCCAACGACCGGGCCGGACGCCCGGCGCACGCCGTCGCTGGTGGCGGGTCGCGATCATCGTCGGCATCGTGGTCGTCGCGCTCGGGGCGGCGTTCACCGGCGCTCGAGCGCTCATCGACACGCGCTGGTACGTCGGGGTGGCCGACGGACACGTAGCGATCTACCAGGGCATCCCGGCGGACGTGTTCGGCTTCGAGCTCTCTCACGTGGTGGAAGAGACCGACATCTCGGCGTCCGCGGCGGAGGCACTCCCGGTCTATTCGGGGCTCGCAGGCGGCATCAACGTCGACAGCCGGGCCGACGCCGATGCTCGCGTCGAACAGATCCGCACGGACGTTCGCAGAGCCGCACACGCGGGGACCGGGGGACAGCCGTGAGCTCCGTCGCGGTTCCGGCGGGCGCGGCGGAGACCCGACGAGCCCGCACCGGCTTCGGTCTGCTGATCCTCGCCGTTGCGGGCTCGCTCGTTGCCTACGCGCTGCAGGGGCTCGGGCTGCACGGCGAGGTTCCCGGGAACCTCGCCATGTACAGCGTGCTCTTCACGGGCGCCTCGATCGGTGGGTGGCTCGTCATCCGGTACGCGGCGCGGTCCGCCGACCCCGCGCTCTATCCGGTCGCGGTGCTGCTCGGCGGGCTCGGTCTGGCGATGCTCTACCGGCTGATGGACGAGCGAGGCCGTGTCGACATCGCTCGGGACCAGGCGGTGTGGCTGTTGATCGGGCTCGCGTGCTTCGCGCTGACGCTGGTGGTCGTGCGGGATATCCGGCAGCTCGATGCCTACACGTACACGATCGGGCTCGCCGGCATCGTGTTGCTCCTGCTGCCGATCGTGCCCGGCATCGGTTACGAGATCAACGGGGCACGGCTGTGGGTGAATCTCGGGTTCGTGCAGTTCCAACCCGCCGAGTTCGGCCGGGTCCTGATCGTGATCTTCCTCGCGTCCTATCTCTCGCAACGCCGCGAACTGCTGGCGGCCGGGGTCGGGCGGTTCGGACTCCCCCGCGTGAAGGATCTGGGGCCGCTGCTCCTCGCGTGGGGGACCTCGCTCGCCGTGCTGCTGCTCGAGCGGGACGTTGGCGCCTCGCTGCTCCTCTTCGGGGTGTTCGTGGTGATGATGTGGGTCGCGACCGGGCGATCGTCCTACCTCGTGCTGGGCATCGTCCTGTTCGCGATCGGTGCCTACATCGGGTGGCTGGCGCTCCCGCACATCCAGGAACGCGTCGTGATCTGGTTCCACGCGCTCGACCCGAACAACGTGAACGGGATCGGCTACCAGCTGGCGCAGGGTTGGTTCGCGTTCGCCTCGGGCGGGATGGTCGGGACCGGCCTCGGTCTGGGATCGCCGACGTTCATCCCCTACGTCGGGAGCGACTTCATCCTCGCGGCGTTCGGCGAAGAGCTCGGGATGCTCGGCGTGGCCGGCATCCTGCTCCTTTACCTCGTCATGATCGGGCGAGGCCTGCGGATCGGGCTGGAGCGCCCGGACACGTTCGGCAAGCTCCTGGCCGTCGGCCTCACGACCGTGATCGGTCTGCAGGTCTTCACGATCGCGGCCGGCGTCCTGCGGCTGATCCCACTGACCGGCGTTCCGCTTCCGCTCGTGTCCTACGGCGGCACCAGCCGGGTGGCGACGTTCGTGATCCTGGCGCTCCTGATCCGGGCGTCCGCCGGCGCCTGGTACCGGGTGCGGAAGGGGTCGTAGGCGATGGATCGCCAGATCCGGCGGCTGGGGTTCGCGTTCGTCGCCATGTTCGCCTTGCTGTTCGCCCAGGTCGGCTACATCCAGGTCTTCGCGGCAGGCCGGATCGCCGGCGAGCCGGCGAACGCGGCCCGGCAGATCCGCGCGGAGTACTCGGTCGAACGCGGCCAGATCCTTGCGGCCGACGAACGGACCGTGTTGGCCGAGAGCGTCAAGAACCCCGACCCCAACTCGGTCTACCGGTTCCTCAGGAAGTACCCGGGACGCGAGCTGTACGGCCAGCTCACCGGGTACTACTCGCGGATCTACGGGTTCACCGGTCTGGAGGACGCGATGAACCCGTACCTGTCCGGGACCGCTCCCGAGTTCACGGCGCAGAACCTCACGGACATCCTGCTCGGCCGGCCGAAGGTCGGAGGAACCGTCCTCACGACGATCGTCCCGTCCCTGCAGCGGGTCGCCCGCGACGCGCTCGGGAACCATCAGGGCGCGGTCGTCGCGCTCGACCCCGGAACGGGCGACGTCCTGGCGATGTATTCGAAGCCGGGCTACGACCCGAACCCGTTGTCGACCGGGACCGACGAGCAGATCAACGCCGCGTGGAAGTCACTGATCTCCGACCCCGAGCGCCCCCTCGTCTCGAAGGCGTTCCAAGAGCTCTACCTCCCCGGGTCGACCTTCAAGCTGGTGACGGCCTCCGCGGCGCTGGAGAACGGCTGGGGACCCGACAAGACCTGGCCGAACCCACACGTCCTCGATCTGCCGCAGTCGTCGAGCACGCTCCAGAACTTCGGCAACGAGCTCTGTCCCCCTGGCGGACCCGCGACGGTCGCCATGGCGCAGGCGTTCACGTCATCGTGCAACGTCACGTTCGGACAGATCGGCCTTCGCCTCGGCGCCGACAAGCTCTCGACCCAGGCGCATCGGTACGGGTTCTGCCCGATCCTCCCGCCGAGCCAGATCACGTGCGCGGCGCCAACGATCCCGTTCATCCTGCCGTGGAACAGCGGCCGGTTCCCGGAGGCGGGGTACTTCAACCAGAACCTGCCGAAGGTCGCCCTGTCCGCGGTCGGGCTCGACAATGACAAGCAGAACCCGCTCCAGCTGGCCCTGGAATCGGCCTCGATCGCCAACGGCGGACTGATGTACGCGCCGAGGCTGGTGACGGAGGTCCGTGACAGCACGGGGCGGACCATCAAGCTGTTCGACAAGCAGGAATACGGGCACCCGATCAGCGTCCACACGGCCGACCAGATGCGCCAGATGATGATCAGCGTCGTGGCGAGCGGGACCGGGACCGCGGCCCAGATCCCGGGGACCACCGTGGCCGGCAAGACGGGAACCGCGACCAACTGCGGGCCGGTTCCCAACTGCAACGTTCCCCCGAACGCGTGGTTCACCGCGTTCGCACCGGCCGGCTCGGGTCAGACCCCGACCATCGCGGTTGCAGTTATCGTGCTGGACGGCGGCAACCTGGGGAGCGAGGCGACCGGCGGGCTCGTGGCGGCGCCGATCGCCAAGCAGGTCATCCAGGCATACCTCAAGGGGTGAGCGAACGACCGTGAGCGATTCCGTGCTGGGCGAGCGCTACCGGGTCGAAGCGCGGATCGGCGCTGGTGGCATGGCCGAGGTCTACCGAGGCTTCGACCCCGTGCTCAATCGAACGGTGGCGATCAAGGTTCTGCTCCCCCATTTCGCACGTGACGCGGGGTTCGTCGCCCGCTTCCGGCGGGAGGCACAGGCGGCGGCGCGGCTGAACCAACCCACGATCGTCGGCGTCTACGACACCGGATCAGACGGGGACCGCCAGTACATCGTGATGGAGTTCGTGGAAGGTCGGACGCTCGCCGATTTCCTGGCGAGCGGCCGACGCCCCACCCTCGTGCAGGCGGTCGAGCTGACCAGGAAGATCGCCGAGGCGCTCGCCTCGGCGCACGCGCATGGGATCGTGCACCGCGACATCAAGCCCGGCAACGTGATGGTCACCCGCGACGGGTTCGTGAAGGTGATGGACTTCGGCATCGCGCGGATGCAGACCGACGTCACCGCCCCACAGACCTCGTCGGTGATCGGGACCCCGACCTACCTCTCGCCGGAGCAGGCGCAGGGGCACGCGGTGGACGCGCGGTCGGACATCTACTCCTTGGGGTGTGTCCTGTACGAGCTGCTCGCGGGGCGGCCGCCGTTCACCGGCGACACGCCGGTGGCGATCGCGTACAGGCAGGTGAACGAGGCTCCGGTGCCGCCGTCGGCCCACAACCCGGACGTGCCCCCGCGGCTGGACGCGGTCGTCATGAAATGCCTCGCGAAGAACCCCGCGAACCGCTACCAGAGCGCGGAGGAGCTGGCGGCGGATCTGGAACGGGTCAAGCAAGGGAAAGACGTTGAGGCGACGCCGCTCCTCGCGGGCGCCGGGGACGCGACGCAGATCATCGCCCGACCCTCGCCGACCCAGGTGCTGCCGGCCCCGGAGCCCGAGGGTTCCTCCCGCAAGGTCTGGCTGGGGGTCCTGATCGGATTGCTGATCTTCGCGCTGCTGGCGGCGGGCGGGTACCTCATCGCCCAGGTCCTGAACAACAAGGATGCCGCGCAGGCGTTCCAGCTGCCCGACGTCACAGGGAAGACGTTCGAGGCCGCGAAGTCGCAGCTCGAGGGCCTCGGCCTCACGGTCGTGAACCCGCCCCCGACGAGGCGCAGCGCGAAACCGGCGGGCACCGTCCTCCAACAGAGCCCGGATCCGCGGACCCAGGTCTCGGCGGGCGACACGGTCACGCTGACGGTCGCCACCCCCTTCCCCAAGGTCGTGGTGCCCGACGTCTCGTCGTCGTGCCTCACGCTCGACGCGGCGCGAGCCACCCTGGAGGCCATGCACCTGTCGCTCGGCACCCAGACCCGAGCGCCGAGCGACACGTGCCCGGTCGACACCGTGATCGGCCAGTCGCCGGCCGCCGGGACCAAGGTGGACCGTGGAGCGCTGGTCGGGGTGACGTTGGTCTCCGCGCCCGCCACGATCACGCTCGCGGACTACACGTGCGAGACGTACAGCGCGGCGAAGAACCAGCTCGAACACCTGGGGTTACACGCTGTGCCGGGGCCCTTCGTCCTTCCGCTCCCCCAATGCCCGAACTCGAACAGGGTCGCCGCACAGGACCCGGCGCCGGGGGCGCAGGTCAAGCCGGGCGACACCGTGAAGCTCTCCACCGGCCTCGCGGCGTCGCCCTCCCCATCGCCGTCCGGGAGTCCGACGCCATGACCGTGTGGTACGCGCCCGAGCCGTTCACCGAGGACGAGCGGCATGTCATGACGCCTCACTTCACCAACCTCGACGGGCCCGTGTTCGCGATCACCAACCTCCCCGAGGCCGTCAAGGGAGCGCTCTTCGCCCGGTACTCGCGAAGCACGAAGTCGATCCGCAGGTTGTTCCTCGACGAGTTCGCCGAGGACCTCGCGGGAGCCGGCGGCGGATCCTCGATGGGATCCGCGCGGGCCGAGAAGCTGTACGACCGCGTCTTCGTGGAGTACGGCGACGACTCGATAGCACAGCTGGGCGGCGTCCACCTCGCGTGCGAGCAGTCGTCCCAGCTCCTGGCGAAGGCGTTGGAGTGGGGACGGCTCGCGGCCTACCTCGAACAATCCACGCGGTACATGCGGTACGACAGCCGTCCGGGTGGACGATGGCGCGCGACCATGCCACCGGAGATCGTCGACACCCAGCTCGAGGACCTCTACGTCGGGCTCCTGGACGACGCCTTCACGATGTACGGACGGATGTACGAGACCTTGGATGCGTGGTACCGCGAGCGGTTCCCGCAGGAGCCGGGCGACTCCGACTTCGTGTACCGCCAGACGATCCTGGCGAAGACCTGCGACACGCTCCGCTTGATCCTCCCGGCCGGGACGCGTTCGAACCTCGGGATCTACGCGACCGGGCAGTCCTACGAGCAACTGTTGATGCGTCTCGCGCAGCATCCGCTCGCCGAGATGCGCGAGTACGGCGACCTGATGAAGGTCGAGCTGCGGAAGGTCATCCCGGAGTTCCTCAAGCGCGTCGACGTCGACGAGCGGGGCGTCGCCTGGTCGGCGTACTGGCGCGACGTCCGCGAGCGCACGCAGGAGCTGGCCGCGAAGCTCACCGGGGACATCGAGCCCGAACCCCGCGAAGAAGTCAATCTGGTTGACCATGATCCCGACGGCGAGCTGAAGGTCACCGCGGCGGTCCTGTACGCCGCGAGCGATGTGCCCGACGATCAGCTCCTGGAGCTGGTCCGGGGGATGCGGCCCGACGAACGGGACGCGGTGCTGGCGGCGAGCGTCGGAACGAGGACCAACAGGCGACACAAGCCCGGCCGAGCGTGGGAACGGACGCAGTACCGGTTCGACGTCCTCTGCGACTACGGGGCCTTCCGCGATCTGCAACGCCACCGGCCGCTCACGATCGAATGGCAGCGCCTGTCGCCTTCGTTCGGCTTCGAGCTGCCGATCGACGTCGAGGCCGCCGGGCTCCGCGCCGAGTGGGAGCGCCTGATGGAGCGCTCGAAGGAGACGCACGATCAGATCGCGGCCGGCGGGTTGCTGAACGCGGCGCAGTATGCCGTCGCGATGGGGTATCGGATCCGGTTCGTGCTGCAGATGACGGCGCGCCAGGCGATGCACCTCACGGAGCTCCGCTCGCAACCGCAAGGGCATCCGACGTACCGACGGGTGGCGCAGGCGATCCACCGGCAGATCGCGGCGGTGCACCCTGCCATCGGCGAGGCGTTCACGTTCATGAGCTACGACGACGTGGACCTGGAGCGCCTGGATGCGGAGCGGCGAACCGAACGCAAGCGCGGGTCCGTCGCGCCCGGCTAGCGATGCTCCTCGACGGCATCGAGGACACCGGGATCCTCCCCCGGATCCCTCCGGCTGAACCAGGCGTCCTCATCGACGTCCGTGGACCGGGTCCAGACGACCGGCTCCGCCACGGGATGGGCACGGCGAACATCGCGACGGGAGAACCGCTCCGCGGCGACGCGATCTTCTACGTCGGATCGCTCGCGAAGCAGTTCGTGGCCGCCTGTGTGGCTCTGCTGTGGCGCGACGGCGTGCTCGATCTCTACGGATCGATCTCGAGCTACGTCCCCGGGCTCCCGCCATGGGGCGAACGGGTGCACCTGCAGCATCTGATCCACCACACCGCGGGCCTGCCGCATGTGTACCGGCCGAGCGGCGGGATCGACCCCTCGGGCGTCCCGGCATGGGGGAACGAGGAGCTGGTGCGGGAGATCTGCGCGATCCCCGACTCGGGCGAGGAGGCCGGCACCCGTCATCTGTACACCGGCGACGGGTACCTCCTGCTCGCCGAGGCGATCGCACATGCTGCCGGCACGTCGCTGGCCGACGTGGCTCGCGAGCGGCTCTTCGAGCCGCTCGCGATGCACGACACCTTCTTCCGCGACGCGGAAACGGAGCTGCCCGCGCGCGCCGCGCGCGGGCATTTCCGCGCCACCGACGGCCGTCTGCACGTCGAGCCGGCCCGGTTCCACGCCGTCGGTTCGGGTGGGCTCTGGACGACCACCGACGATCTCGCGCGATGGTCCGCGAACCTCGTGGACGACCGGCTGACCGGTGGGTGGCTCGCGGAGACGCTGACCACGCCGGGCCGTCTGGCCGACGGTAGACCGATCCATTACGCCTGGGGCGTCTCCGTGCGAACGCATCGCGGTCAGCCGATCGTGAGCCACGGCGGGAGCTTCCCGGGGTGGGAGTCGAAGCTCGTGGTCTTCCCGGAACAGCGGGCCACGTTCATCTGTCTCGCGAACAGCCAGGAGCTGGACGTTTCCTCGATCACGTTCAACCTGGCGGACCACATCCTCGCCGATTCGCTGGATCCGAACGCCCCCCACGCCGACCAGACGCTCCACGGCGGCTGACCGGGTCGGGGGTTACGCTCGTTCGGTACCCTGGCGCCTTCATGGACCGCGACGCCACCTTCCTGCTCGCGCTCATCGTGTTCGCCGCTGCGGCGCTCGCTGTCGGCGCGAGCGGATGGGTTCTGTGGGCCCGCGATCACCGGCTCGCGAAGGCGGCGAGCGCCGCAGCCCACCGCGAGGTCGCCGAGGAGCGCTGATGCTCGAGCTCCTCGACCTGCGTGAGCGGGGCGGGCGGCTCGAGCCCTCGAAGCTCGAGATCGATCCCGCGATCACGGAAACGGTCCGGCAGATCCTGCAGCGCGTCTTCGTCGAGGGCGACGACGTGCTGGTCGAGCTCTCGAAGCTGTTCGACGGGGCGGACCTGGCCCGGTCGGGGATCCTGGTGACCGAGCGTGAGTTCGCGCACGCCGAACGCGAGACCCCGGCGGAGCTGCGCACCGCGATCGACGCGCTGATCGATCGGCTCCGCGGCTTCTGCGATCGACAGATCCCGCGCGAGTGGTGGGACGAACACGACGGGATCCGCTTCGGCGAGATCGTCCGTCCGCTCGCGTCCGTCGGGTGCTATGTGCCGGGCGGGCGGGCGAAGTACCCGTCGACGGTCGCGATGACGGTGGTGCCCGCGAGCGAAGCCGGCGTGGACGAGATCGTCGTGTGCACGCCGCCCCAGCGTGACGGGTCCATCCACGCCGCCGTGCTCTACGCGGCCAAGCGAGCCGGAGCCACCGACGTCGCGCGGACCGGCGGCGCGCAGGCGGTGGCCGCGATGGCCTACGGGACGGAGTCGATCCCGTCGGTCGACCGCATCGTCGGTCCGGGCAACGTCTACGTCACGGAGGCCAAACGACAGGTCGCCGGGTTCG
The DNA here is from genome assembly GCA_005884925.1 of Actinomycetota bacterium. Classification (GTDB taxonomy): domain Bacteria; phylum Actinomycetota; class UBA4738; order UBA4738; family HRBIN12; genus AC-51. The sequence continues at coordinate 26,581 of VAYU01000024.1, forward strand.
TCGGGATCGACGGCCTGGCGGGCCCGTCGGAGCTCGCGATCGTCGCCGACGGCGACGTCGACCCGCGGATGGCGGCGCTCGATCTGATCGCGCAGGCGGAGCACGATCCTGAGGCGCGCACCTTCTTCGTCACGCCCGACGGCGCGCTCGCCGAGAAGGTCGACGCCGCACTCGAGCAGGAGCTGGTGCACGTGGGCCGCCGCGAGATCGTCGACCTCGCGATCCGCCACACGAAGCTCGTCCTGGTCCGCGATCTGGAGCATGCGGCCGCGGCCGTGAACGACGTTGCCGCCGAGCATCTGCTGCTATTGCTGGATGAGCCCGAGGACTTCCTGCCGGGCATCCGCAACGCCGGTGCGATCTTCCTCGGCCCGTGGTCGGCCGTTCCCTTCGGGGACTACGGCCTCGCGTCCAATCACGTCCTGCCGACGGCGGGGACCGCCCGGTTCTCGAGCGGGCTGCGCGCGGCGGACTACGTGACCATCACCTCGGTGATGCGGATGTCGCCGGACGCCGCCGCGCACTTCAGCCCCGGGACCTCGACGCTCGCTCGGGCGGAAGGATTGGTCGGACACGCGAAGGCGATGGAGGCTCGTGCCGACGAGGCCGGCGACCGATGACCCCCGAGCCTCGCGAGGGGCTCCGAGCCGCATGATCGTGATCCCCGCGATCGATGTCCGAGCCGGGAGGGCGGTTCGGTTGCTCCGCGGCGACCCGAACGAGGAGACCGCCTACGACGACGACCCCGTGGAGGTGGCGGTACGCTTCCAGCAGGAGGGAGCGCGTCGGCTGCACGTGATCGACCTTGACGCCGCGCTGGACGAGGGCACCAACCGCGACACGATCCGCGACATCTGCCGCTCGGTCGTGCTCCCGGTCCAGGTCGGCGGTGGCGTCCGCACGCTCGAGGACGTCGCGGCGGTGCTCGAGATCGGGGCCGGCAGGGCCATCCTCGGGACCTCCGCAGCGCTCGATCCCGCCTTCGTCGCTCGCGCGGTCGAGGAGTTCGCCGAGCGGATCTTGGTGGCCGTCGACGTTCGCGGCGGCCGCGCCATGGTGAAGGGCTGGCGCGAGGAGGGCCCGCCCGTCGAAGAGGTGATCCCCGCGCTCAACGACGCGGGCACACCCCGATACCTCGTCACGGCGATCGCCCGGGACGGGACGCTCGACGGCCCCGATCTGCGGCTGTACCGGTACGTGCTCGGTCTGACCGACCGCCCGGTCATCGCGAGCGGCGGCGTTCGCTCTGCCCACGACATCTGGGCGCTCCGCGATGCCGGCTGCGAGGCGGCGGTCACGGGCAAGGCGCTCTACGAGAAGACGCTCAAGCTGTCGCAGGTCACGCGCGGGTAGGCCCGCGCGTTCCACGGTCCCGAGGGTTCCTCGCGGTACCCTCACGACTTCCCATGCGACGTTCCGCGGCTCTCCTCCTGGTGGCGGCGGTCGCGATCGCCGTGCACCCCGCGAGCGCGACCCCCGGCACGCTCGACCCGGTGTTCTCACGGAACGGGATCGCGACGGCCTTCGGGGCCGGTTCGGTCGCGACTGCGGTCGCCGTCGACCACGCGGGACGCTCGGTGGTGGCCGGATACACGGTCGACGGCCACGTCGACGTCGCCGTCGCGCGGTTCCGGACGGACGGAACGCTCGACCCAACCTTCGATGGCGACGGGCGCGTGCGCCTGACGCTCGGCGCCGATGCCGCGCTCGCCTTCGACCTCGCGATCGACGGCCAGAACGGCCTGGCGATCGCGGGACGGTGGACCGGGGGCGGGATCGAGGATTCGTTCGTGCTCCGCCTCGGTCCGGATGGCGAGCCCGTCACCTCCTTCGGCGGCGACGGCCTCGCCCCCGTCAACTTCGGCAGACAAGAGTCCGCGAACACGGTCTCGTTCGCACCGTCGGGTGCGGTCGACATCGGCGGGTACGTGACCAACGGCACCACGATGCGGTCCGCGCTCGCTCGGATCCTCCCCTCCGGGACGCTCGATCCTTCCTTCGCCGGGGACGGACGGCAGATGCTGGATCTCTCGGCCGGGGCCGAGCAGGTGAACGACCTGGTGGTCCTGCGGGGCGGTGGCATCATCGCCGCCGGCTACGCCGAGTACGCCACGCTGCCGCGCTTCTCGATCTTCCGGCTGCACGGCAACGGCGACCTCGCGCCAGGGTTCGGGCATGCGGGCGTGACGCGCACCGACCTCGGTCCGGGTGCCGACATCGCCAACGCCCTCGCGATGACGAGCACGGGCGGGTTCGCGCTCGCCGGGAGCGCCGGGCACGCCGACTGGGGCATCGTGCGATACACACCGAGGGGACTCCCCGATCCCACGTTCGGCAACGGCGGGGTCGTGATCCTCGCGTTGGGCGGGGCGCCTGAGCGAGCCGACGACCTGGTGCGTGTCGGCACGAAGCTGCTCGTCGCCGGGAGGATCCACCGCGCCTCCACGGCGGACGACGTCGGCGTCGTTCGGCTGCAGGAAGACGGCACGCTCGACCCCACGTTCGCGACCAACGGGATCGCCCGGATCGACGTCGCCGGCCGGACGGATGCCGCGCACGGGATCGCCCTCCAGCCCAACGGGAAGGTCGTCGCAGCGGGCGAGACCTGGAAGCAGGGCGTCCCGCGCTTCCTCGTGATCAGGCTCACCGCCTGATCCTGTCTGCCCCGTATCGGTTGACCGGCCGAGCCGGTGTCTGGCAGGATGAGCTGGATGATCGAACGATCGTTCAAGAACGTACCCAGCTGACCCGCGCCGCGGTCCCGTGGCCGTCGCGCGCACCCGACCTCCCGGCCCACCCCGGGAGGTTTCGTTATCCCGCTGGGGATGCGGCGGCGAGAGCCGGCGAGGACAAGAAAGGCTGGAGACGATGACGATCACCGGACGGATCCGGGACGAGGCCGATGATATGCGCGCACGCTGGCGGAACGAAGAACGGTGGCATGGGATCACTCGGCCGTACGAGGCGGAGGACGTCGTTCGACTCCGAGGGAGGATCCGGGAGCGTCACGTCATCGCGGAGACGGCCGCGGACACGTTATGGCGGCTCGTCACCACCGAGGACGACGTGGCCGCGCTCGGTTGCCTCACGGGTGGCCAGGCGGTGGAGTGCGCCCGGGCGGGTCTGCGCGCGATCTACCTATCCGGCTGGCAGGTGGCCGCCGACGCCAACACCGCGCAACACACCTATCCCGACCGATCGCTCTACCCGGTGAGCTCGGTCCCCACCGTCGTCCGCCGCCTGAACAACGCGCTGCGTCGTGCCGATCAGGCCGCGTGGGCCGAGGGGGGACGACACCGAGTTCGGCCTCCCGATCGTGGCGGACGCCGAGGCCGGGTTCGGCGGGCCTCTCAACGCCTTCGAGCTGATGACCGCGATGATCGAGGCCGGCGCGGCCGGCGTCCATTTCGAGGATCAGCTCTCGTCCGAGAAGAAGTGCGGGCACCTCGGGGGCAAGGTTCTCGTCCCCACCTGCCAGTTCATCCGCACGCTCGTCGCTGCTCGCCTAGCCGCCGACGTCCTGGAGGTCCCGATCGTGCTGATGGCGCGGACCGACGCGCTCAGCGCGAGCCTGCTCACGTCCGACGTCGACGAGCGGGATCGGGCGTTCCTCAGCGGGGACCGCACCGAGGAGGGATTCTTCCGCGTCCGCGGCGGGATGGACGCCGCGATCGAACGCGCGCAGGCGTACGCGCCGTACGCGGACATGCTCTGGTGCGAGACCGCCACGCCGGACCTCGAGGACGCTCGGGCGTTCGCCGACGGCGTGCATGCCGCGTTCCCCGGGAAGCTCCTCGCGTACAACTGCTCGCCCTCGTTCAACTGGAAGCAGCGCCTGGATGACGAGCAGATCGCCGCGTTCCAGAAGGAGCTCGGCGCTATGGGCTACCGATTCCAGTTCATCACGCTCGCGGGGTTCCACACCCTCAACGCCGGCATGTTCGAGCTGGCGAAAGGGTTCGCCGACGAGGGGATGACGGCATACGTCCGTCTGCAGGAACGCGAGTTCGCGCTCGAGTCCGCCGGCTACACCGCGGTCAAGCATCAACACGAGGTCGGCACGGGATGGTTCGATCTCGTGTCGAAGACGATCAGCGAAGGCCGGTCCTCGACGCTCGCGCTCGACGGCTCGACCGAAACCGCCCAGTTCTGACCGCGTACCCTGAGCGGATGCTCGGGAAGCTCCATGGTGCGATCGCGGCCGCCGTCACGCCGCTGCGTGACGGCGGCCGCTCCCTCGATAAGGAGAGCGTCGCTCCCTTGATCCGCTTCCTCGCCGACGGTGGCATGGACGGCGTGCTCACGTGCGGCACCACGGGCGAGGGCGTGCTGCTGTCGGTGGCGGAGCGCCGCCGGATGACGGAGCTCTGCCTGGAGGCACGCCCGCCCGGCTTCGCGGTCGCGGTCCACGCCGGCGCGCAGACGACCTGGGACACCGTCGAGCTTGCTTCGCACGCGCGGGAAGCAGGTGCGGACGCTGTCGCCGTGATCGCGCCGCCTTACTTCCCACTTGGCGAGCAGGAGCTGTTCGATCACTTCCGGTGCGCCGCCGACGCCTGCCATCCGCTGCCGTTCTACGTCTACGAGTTCGTCGGCCGGAGCGGATACGCGGTCCCGATACCGGTGATCGAGCGGCTCCGCGATGAGGCGCCGAACCTCGCGGGCCTCAAGGTGTCGGACACACCGTTCGACGCCGTGAAGCCGTACCTCTTGGACGGTCTCGACGTCTTCATCGGGTTCGAGCCCCTGGTGCTGGAAGGGCTAGCGGCGGGAGCGGTCGGCGCGGTGTCCGGTCTGGCATCCGCGTGGCCCGAAGTGACCGCCGAGCTGGTCCACCGCAAGAGCGACGCCGCCGGCGCCCGCGTGAACGCCCTCCGCGACGCCCTGCACGACCTGTCGCTGCCGGCGGTCGCGAAACAGGTGCTCGTGGACAGGGGTGTGTTGTCTCACGCCGACGTCCGACCACCGCTTCACGGATTGACCCACGACGAACGAGGCCGAGTCACCCGAGAGTGGGTCAGTTTGAATAGCCCTGGGTCTTGACCTGATCATGAACCTGGTCGACAAGGCCCTATCGTCGGACTGCAGATCGGTGGCGTTTCACCCGACTGAGCCCGATCCCGCGAAGCCTTCGTGAGCCTGTTGCGCCTCGACGCTACGCGGGATAGCCTCGCGGGCATGGAACTAACATGGAACTAACTAGAGGGCCAAGTTGGAACCCCGATCAGAACGCGAGAAATCTGAACGCGCGACAGAAGGGCTACCGCGATCAAGCTCGTCGGGACCATCTAGCCGACGAGGCTCATCCAACGTGGTGGCAGCGCCTCCTACGCCGGCTGAAACACGAAACGCCCGAGTCTTCAAACTGACCCACCATCCCGTCACCCGGCTCCCTTGACGACCTTCCGAGCCGTCGGTAGCCTCTTGCACCTGCAACTTCCAGGGAGCGACGATCCGCGATGATCCGCACACGAACGGTCGGTGAGGTCGGGGCCATGATCCCGAGCCGCCTGTGCTGTTGTACGGCCACGGCGCCGCTGTGCGCCGGCCACCCCGTGCGGTAGCTCCTCGCTCGTAACGAACCTCAAGGGCCGCCGCGCAGGCGGCCTTTCTCTTGCCCGGCTCCGACGTCCGGCCCTCGAGGGACGACCCATGGCAGACACCGACCCGATCCAACCGATCCACGAACCCGCGGTTCCCTTCCTCGACGAGGAGGCGGCGTGGGTCCGCGACGCCGCCGACCGCTTCGAGGGGGCGCGCGCCGAAGAGCTCCTCGCGTGGGCGCTGGACGCGTTCCACCCGCGGATCGCGATCAGCGCCGCGGGGGGCGTCGACGGGTTGGCGCTGATGGACATGGCCTGGCGCATCAACCCGGACGTCCGGGTCTTCACGCTGGACACCGGGCGCCTGCCGCCGGAAACGTACGCGTTGTTCGAGGCGATCCGCGAACGCTACGGGATCCACGTCGAGTTCGAAGTGCCGGACGGACGTGACGTGGCGAAGCTCGCGACGGCGTACGGGCCGAACCTGATGTACCGCTCGGTCGACCTCCGGATCGCGTGCTGCAACATCCGCAAGGTCGAACCGCTGAAGCGGAAGCTCGCGACGCTCGACGCGTGGATCGCCGGGCTCCGCCGCGAGCAATGGGTGAGCCGGCGCAACATCGCGAAGGTCGAGCTGGATCGCGAGCACGGGAACATCGTCAAGCTCAACCCGCTCGCCGACTGGTCGCTCGACGAGGTCTGGGACTACGTGCGGACGAACGAGGTCCCGTACCACGAGCTCTTCGATCGCGGCTTCGCCTCGATCGGCTGCGCGCCGTGCACCCGGGCCGTTCTGCCCGGCGAGCCCGAGCGAGCGGGCCGGTGGTGGTGGGAACAGGACACGGACAAGGAGTGCGGGATCCATTGCTCCGTCCAGCTCCTGGGGACGAAGTCGGACCGGGAGCGCGAGGCCGAGGACGCGAACGCTGCCCTGGGAGGCATGAGCGCATGAGCGAGCAGGTGTTCAACCCGAAGCAAGGGCCGCGCGAGGTTCGCGCGGCGGTGCAAACCCAGACGTCGGTGCACGAGCCGCTCGACCCGTGGGAGGAGATCGAGGAGCGCGAAGGGCCGCTCGCCGTCGGTCGGATGCGGCTGATGGGGGTCTACGACGACCGCCAGCGCAACCGCTTCATGCTCCGGACCCGGATCCCGGGCGGACGGATCAGCGCCGAGCAGTTGGAGACCGTGGCCGGCGTGATCCGCGACTTCGGGAACGGCTGGGAGAACCATGCGGAGCCCGACCGGTTCGGCGAGATCACCACGCGGCAGGACATCCAGATCCACTGGGTGGAGTTCACGCAGCTCCCCGAGATCTGGCGGCGCTACGACGAGGTCGGCCTCACCAGTGCGCAGGCGTGCGGCGACTCGATGCGGAACCCAACCTCGTGCCCGGCCGACGGCGAGGATGTCCGCGGCTACCTCTCCACGAAGACGATCCTCGAGGAGTTCCGGACGTTCGCCCTGAAGGAGGAGCGGCTCACGTCGTTCCTGCCACGCAAGTGGAAGGTCGTCGTCACGGGTTGCCCCACCGATTGCGCCGCCGTCAAGCTCCACTGCCTCGCCTTCACGCCCGCACGCGGGGCCGACGGAACGCTCGGGTTCAACGTCCACGCGGGGGGCGGGCTCAGCGACTCGCCGCGCGTGGCCGACGCCCTCGACCTGTTCGTCACCCCGGATCGCGTCACGGACATGGTGCGCGCGACGCTCCAGACGTACTGCGACCTCGGGGACTTCGAGCACAAGGCCGTCAACCGGTTCCGGGTGCTCGTCCATCAGCTCGGCCCCGAGCGGATCACCGACGAGCTCCGCGGTCGCGTCCCGTACGAGGTCCCGGGAGCCGGCGAATCGCTCTGGACCGGCGAGTTCGAAGACCACCTCGGCGTGCACGAAGACGGCCACGGCTCCCACGTGGTGGGCCTGTGCATCCCGATGGGCCGGCTGACCGACGAGGAATGGTTCGAGGTCGCTCGGTTGGCCGGAACCCACGGCGACGGCGGCGTCCGCATGTCGCAGCGGCAGAACCTGCTGCTCACGGGGATCACCGACGTGGACGCGTTGCTCCGTGAGCCGTTCCTGCAGACCTACCGGCCGGAGCCCGACCATTTCGAGCGCGCGATCGTCGCGTGCACGAGCGCGCCGTTCTGCAAGTTCGCGATCGACGACATGAAGACGAACGGCCGCAAGCTGGTCGCGCATCTGCGCGAACACGTCCCCGACGAGGGGCGGGAGCGCCTCGACGGGCTTCGGATCCACATGAGCGGCTGCAAGGCGTCGTGCGCACAGGTGCAGGCCGCGCAGATCGGCCTGCGCGCCACGATGACGAAGGACGAGGACGCGTACCAGCAGGCGCTGGACGTCTCCTTGGGGGGCGACCTCGGCGCCGGGCGGCTCGGCCAGTGGGTGCGGCTCGAGGACACGATCGAGGACACGTGGGACTCCGTCACGGAGATCCTGCGTGCCGTCTGTGCGGGCGAGCTGACGCTCGACGACGTCACCCCGGCCGGGGTCGGCGCCTACTTCTCCGAACGAGGGAGCGATCCGGATGGTTGATACCGAAGAGCGTGTGGGCGCGGGCGATGCACCGATCGAAGATCCCGCGCGGGACGTGCGCGACGACATCATGGACGCGTACGGCGTCCCCGAGATGCTCGACAAGATCTGGTTCCACAAGACCGCTTCGGCCGTGATCGATGCCGACCGCTGCGTCGGCTGCGGCGCGTGCATCGCGGCATGCCCGTCCAAGTCGATCGGCGCGGGGAGCGACGGTCTGCCGACCCTCGTGCGGATGTGCACCGGGTGCTCGGCGTGCTGGGACTACTGCCCGATGGCCGGTTTCCGTCCCGAACGGCTGAACCACCAGTCCGAAGAGGACCCGGTGGGGCCGATCCAGGAGGCCGTGTCCGCGCGCGCCGTTCTGCGCCCCGACGGGGCGCAGGACGGCGGCGCGGTCACGGCCCTGCTCACCACGCTGATGGAACGCGGCCACATCGACGCGGTCATCATGACGCAGAAGCTGGATGCGTTCGTGGGCTCGCCGATCCTCGCGACCTCGCCCGAGCAGATCCGTACCGGCGCGGGCAGCGTGTACCACCAGAGCGAGGCCCTGGCCGTGTTGAACGAGCGGGCACCGGAGCACGTCGAGCGGATCGCGTTCGTCGGGACGCCGTGCCAGATCAGCGGGCTCCGGGCGATCCAGAAGTTCCCGTGGGAGCGGCGCGAAACGCTCGCGCACAAGGTCGTGCTGGCGATCGGGCTGTTCTGCACGCGTTCGTTCGACCCGAAGAAGCTGATCCCGATGGTCGCCGGCGAGGGCGTGAACCTCGGAAAGGTCAAGAAGATCGACATCCGCGAAGGGAAGCTGGTCGCCGCCGGAGAGGGCGGCGAGGAGCTGATGAAGAAGCCCGTGAAGGACTTCCACGCCGCCTCGCTCAAGGGCTGCGACGAGTGCGCCGACTTCGCGGCGCTCGGTGCCGACATGGTCGTCGGCAACATCGGCAGCGAGCCCGGCACCTCGACCGTGCTGATCCGCACCGACGCCGGGATGGAGGCGTGGGTCAAGGCCGCCGGCGCGTTCGAGGACGCGCCGATCGACGAGCTGTCGGCCGTGAAGCGGCTCGCGCTTCGGAACCTCGACCGCGCGAAGAAGAACCTGCAGCGCGAGTACGACCCCGAGGCCTCGATGTGGGTCAGCTACACGGAGCACCTCGAGGACTACGAGGGCACCGAGCGCGAAGCCGCGCCGCCGCCCCCCTTCCGGTCGCACCACTACACGGTGGCGTGCTGATGCCGTTCGGCTATCCCGTCCTGCTGGAGCTCGCCGGCCGGCGATGCGTCGTGATCGGCGAGCTCCCCATCCGTGAGGGCAAGGTCGAAGGGCTCCTCGCGGGCGGCGCCACGGATGTGATGGTGATCGCTCCTGAGCCCGCGGATCGGATCGACGACCTCGAGGGACTGAACGGCGTCGTCGTGCTCCGCCGAACCTGGTACGCGCCCGACCTGGCCGGCGCGTTCCTCGTGATCGCGCACGACCCCGACCCGGCCGTCCGAGCGCGGATCGCGACGGCGGCGCGTGAAGCCGGCGCGTTGGTCAATGTGGTTGACGATATCCCACAGTGCGACTGGGCGGCGCCGGCGGTGGTCCGTCGAGGCGAGCTCCTCCTCGCGATCGGCACCGGCGGTGCGTCGCCCGCGCTCGCGAAGAAGATGCGTCAGCGGCTGGAAGCCCAGTACGGCGCGGAATGGGCCGAGGTGCTGCGCGTGCTGCGAGAGGTCCGGGAGGAGACGTCGCCCCTCCTCCCGGACCTCCGAACCCGTTCGCGGCGTTGGGCCGAGGCCCTCGATCCCGACGAGGCGGCCGAGCTGGTCCGTGGGGGTGAGGTCGAGGAGCTGCGCGTCCGGTTGCGGGCGCGGCTGCTCGACGGGGCGGACGCGACGTGACCGGCCGCGTCGTGCTCGTCGGAGCGGGTCCCGGGGATCCGGACCTCATCACGATCAAGGGTGCGCGCGCCCTCGGCGAGGCCGACGTCGTGATCTTCGATCGTCTGGTCGCCCCCGCGCTCCTCGACCGGTGCCGGCCAGCCGCCGAGCGCGTCTACGTCGGGAAGGAGCCGGGCCGGGCCGCCGTCCCGCAGGAGCGGATCTGCTCGCTCCTCGTCGAACACGCCACGTCGGGGCGGGTCGTCGCCCGGCTCAAGGGCGGCGACCCGCTGGTGTTCGGACGCGGCGGCGAGGAGCTGCTCGCATGTGCACGCGCGGGCGTGCCGTGCGAGGTGATCCCGGGGATCACGAGCGCGGTCTCGGCGCCGGCCGCGGCCGGGATCCCCGTGACGCATCGCGGGATGGCCAGGTCCTTCGCCGTGGTGACCGCGTCGACGGTGGGCACCGCGCACGCGCCCGACGCGGTCGACCTCGGTCGCGTCGCGACCGCGGTCGACACCTTGGTGCTGCTCATGGCGGCGGGCAAGCTGGAGGCGACGTGCCGGGCGCTGATCGCGGCCGGCCGTCCGTCGGACGAGCCGGCCGCGATCATCCAGTGGGCGACCACGCCGGAGGAGCGCAGCGTGATCGCGACGCTCGAGGAGCTCCCGGTGCTCGCTGCGGCGGCCGGGATAGGACCGCCCGCGACCCTCGTCGTGGGCGCGGTGGCGTCGATCCCGGCGGAGACCGCGGCGCTCGCCGCCCCCCTCGCCTCGTCACTCGGCGAGGCGGCCAGCGCTCAGGGCGGCCGCTCGCGGTCGAGCAGGCTGTAGACCGCGAGGTCGTAGAAGCCTCGGCTGCCGCGGCTCCCTTCGCGCTCGATGCCTTCGTACGTGAACCCGAGTCGTTCCGGGACGGCGCGACTCCTGGCGTTCTCGAGACCCGCACGGATCTCGATCCGGTGGAGGCCGAGCTCCTTGAAACCCGATGTCGATCAGTACCCGACAGGCTCGGCTGATGTGACCGCGTCCCTCATGCTTCGCGCGGATCCAGTAGCCGATCTCGCCGGCGATACCGAACGGGCCTGGGAGGAGACCGACGCCTCCGAGGAACTCGGAACCGCTCCAGAGGCCTCCCCCGCCGAACCCGACCTCGTCGGCCACGACGGTCTCGAGCCACGTCCGCTCATCCTCGATCGTGCGGACGCGCTCCACGAACGGCATCCACTCACCGAGGCGCGCCCGTTCTTCGTCGATCGCCTCCCACAGCGCGTCCAGATCACTCAACTCGTAGCGGCGCAGCACGACCCCTTCGCCCAGCTCCACCGGCAGCGGGCTCATCGCGCCGGCGCTCGCCACTCGTCCTCGAGGATCCCGTAGATCACGAGGTCGAGGAACCCCTGGGGGGTTCGGACCCCGCCGCGCAGCACGCCCTCCTGCCGCATCCCCAGGCGCTCCGCAACCGAGCGGCTCCTCGTGTTCGTGTCGGCAGCGCAGAGCTCCACGCGATGCAAGCCGAGCTCGTCGAACGCGAAGTCGATGAACCGCCGGCAGGCGAGCGTGATGATCCCTCGCCCTTCGAAGTCCCCTCCGATCCAATAGCCGATCTCGGCTCCCGCATCGGACACGTCGACCCGGAGGCCCATCGAGCCCGCGAGCCGGCCATCGACCCAGATCCCGTTGCCCTCCATGTCGGTCTCCGACGCGAGGCAGCGCTGGATGAACGCTCTGGTGTCGGCAGGCGAACGCGTCTGCGGCTCCCAGATCATCCACGGATGCAGTCGCTCCCGGTTGGCGTCCACCAGCGCGAACGCCTCCTCGGCATCGTCCAACGTGTAGGTGCGGACGGCGACCCCGTCGCCGAGGTCCCAGTAGATCGGGTTCACGACCCGCTGGGCGCGGCCGACGCGGCGGCCTCGCGCTTCTTCAGCTCCTCGTCGTGCAGGACCCGTCGGAGCACCTTGCCGACCATCGTCTCCGGAAGGGAATCGCGGAACTCCACCTCGTGCGGGATGCGGTAGCCCGTCAGTCCCACCTTCGGATCCCGGCACCATGCGATGAGCTCCTCGGACGTGAGCGTCGCACCTTCCTTCAGCACCACGAACGCCTTCACCCGCTCGCCCGTCCGGTCGTCCGGCACGCCGATCACGGCGACCTTCGAGATGGCGGGGTGGTGATACAGGACATCCTCGACCTCGTTCGGGTACACGTTGAACCCCGAGACCAAGATCATGTCCTTGAGGCGATCCACGATCTTGAAGTACCCCTCGGTGTCCATCACGGCGACGTCACCCGAACGCAGCCAGCCGTTGCGGATCATCAGGGCCGTCTCTTCGGGTCGCTTCCAGTACCCAAGCATCACCTGGGGTCCCTGGATGCAGAGCTCACCCGGCTCATCCGTCGGCATCTCCTTGTCCGGGTCGTCGAGCGACATGATCCGCACATCGGTGTCGGGGATCGGGAGACCGATCGAGCCGACCTTGCGCACGCCGTTGAACGGGTTCGCGTGCGTGACCGGCGAGCACTCGGTCAACCCGAACCCCTCGACGAGCTGCCCGCCTTCCGTCACCCGCTCGAACTCCTTCGCCACCGCCGCCGGCAGGGGCGCGGCGCCCGAGACGCACGCCTTGATCGACTTCAGGTCGAACTTCGGTGTCTGGGGATGCTCGTTGATCGCGATGTAGAGCCGAGGGACCCCGGGGAAGATCGTCGCGTGCTCCTTATGGATCAGCTCGAGCAGCATGTGGATGTCGCGGGGGTTCGGGACCGGGATCAGCTTCATCGCGTTGAGGACCGCGACGTTCATGGACAGCATCCCGTAGGAATGGAAGAACGGCAGGGCGGCGAGCATCGTGTCCTTGCCGTCCTCGATCACGGAGATCCACGCCGTGGACTGACGACCGTTGGCCGTGATGTTGTCGTGCGAGAGCATCGCGCCCTTCGCGATCCCGGTGGTGCCACCGGTGTAGATCAGCACCGCGACGTCCCGCCGCGGATCCACCGTGGCGACGGGTGGGATGGGATCCCCGCGCTTCATCGCGGCGCTCCAGCGGAGCACCGCAGCGCCCTTGGGCACGGGCGGCCAGGGCTTCCCGGCCGCCCGCTGCGTCTTGCGGAAGACCGCGAGCGGCGCGAGCAGCTTCTTGATGGGCGGCATGTAGTCGTTGAGGCGCGTGACCACGACGTTCGCGATCTTGAGGTCGCGGAGGAGGTCCGAGAAATCGGAGTAGAGGAGGTCGGCGATCAGCACGACCTTCGGATCGGCGTCGCGCAGCTGGTGCTCCATCTCGCGATTCGTGTAGAGCGGGTTGTTCCCGACCAGGATCGCGCCGATCCGCTGGCAGGCGTAGTAGGTGATCACGTACGGGGGTGAGTTGGGCACGATCAACGCGACCCGGTCGCCCTTCGAGACCCCGAGCGCGGTCAGCATCGCACTGCACCGCTCGACCTCCTCCAGCAGCTGTCGGTAGCTCAGGTGCCTGCCGAACCACGCGAGGGCGGCCTTGTCCGGGTACCGGCCAGCCGCGGCATCGAGGATCGCGAACAGGCTCTCGTGCGGATACGGCTCGAGCGTCCGCCGCACGTCGGCGGGGTACGACGAGAACCAGGGTCGATGGTCGGTCATGCGCGGCATCATAGGCGGCGTGGCGACGGTGACGCAGGAGACGAGGGGCGGGGAGGGCCGGGGGCTGTTCATCCGCGGGATGCGGCTGGTGGTCGCGTACGTCCGCATGCACCCGAGGCCCTTCCTGGTGTCCGTCGCTGGGTCGCTCGTGTTCGCGGTGTCGTCCGTGCTGCTAACGACGGCGCTCGGACGAGCGACCGATCAGGTGCTGAGACCGTCGTTCAACGGCCCGGTGCCGGCCGGCTCGATCTGGCTGGCGGTGCTGGCGCTGATGACCTTCGGGGTGGGACGCGCGCTCGGCATCATGTTCCGCCGCTACTACAGCGGGGTCGCCGGGGAGCGCGTGATGGCCACGCTCCGCAACCGGGTCGCCGATCGCTACCGCGACCTCCAGCTCCAGTACCACCGCGAGACCCCGACCGGTGAGCTCCTCGCGCACATGGAGGCCGACGTGAAGGCCGCCGTCGATGTCTTCTGGCCGGTGCCGTTCGCGACCGGCGTGATCGCCATGACGCTCCTCGCGATGGGGTCGCTGCTGCACGCCGACCCCTGGCTCGCGCTGATCGGTCTGATCCTGTTCCCGTCGCTCGCACTGATGAACCGGAGCTTCGCGAAGCGGATGGAGGAGCCGGCCCGCAGGGCGCAGGAGGACATCGGCGAGGTGTCCGCCGTCGCGCACGAATCGATCGACGGCGCCCTCGTCGTCAAGACGCTTGGACGCGAGGACGCCGAGACCGAGCGGCTCGCCGTGAAGGCGAGGGCGCTCCGCGACGATCGCGTGCGCGGCGGGTACGTCCGGGCCACGTTCGAGGCGGGACTCGACGCGTTGCCGACGCTCGCCACGGCCCTGCTGCTCGCGGTCGGTTCATGGCGGGTGGCGGCGGGCGCGATCACGGTCGGCGAGCTGATCGGGTTCGTCGCGTTGTTCGGCTTGCTGTCGTGGCCGATGCGGTTCATCGGGTGGATCCTGGCGGAGCTGCCGCGGGCGGTCGTGGGGTACGCCCGGCTGGAAGAGGTCTTCCGCACCAGCGTCACCCTCAACCCGCCCGCACATCCCGAGGAGCTGCCGGCCGGGCCGCTGGGCATCGAGGTGCTCGGGGTGCGCCATCTCTACGACGGCGTGCCGATCCTCGATGGGGTCACGTTCGACGTCCGGCCGATGGAATCGGTCGCGATCGTGGGCCCGACCGGTGTCGGCAAGTCGACGCTCGCGCAGCTGCTGGTGCGGCTCGCGGATCCCGACCAGGGCCGTGTGCTGGTCGGGGGCGTCGACGTACGGGACGCGGACACCATCGCCCTTCGCCACGACGTTTCGATCGTGTTCCAGGAGAGCTTCCTGTTCGCGACGACCGTCCGGGAGAACATCGCGCTGGACGCCGACGTGGCCGAGGCCGACGTCGTTCGCTCCGCGATGATCGCGTCCGCGGATCGCTTCATCCGTGAGCTCCCGCAGGGCTACGACACGGTGGTCGGAGAGCGTGGCTACACGCTCTCCGGCGGCCAGCGGCAACGTGTGGCGCTCGCACGAGCCCTCGTGCGAGCGCCACGCGTCCTGATCCTGGACGACGCCACCTCGTCGGTCGACCCGACCGTCGAGGCCGACATCCTGGCCGCGCTTCGTCGCGAGCTGTCGACGACGCTGATCGTGGTCGCCTACCGGCTCTCCACGATCCGCCTCGCCGACCGCGTGATCTTCCTGGAGAACGGCGTGGTCAAGGCCACCGGCCCGCACGAGGACCTGCTCGCCCGCGCGCCGGGGTACGCCGCGATCATCCACGCCTACGAGCGCGGCGAGCGGGGAGAGCGATGAGCACCGTGGTCGAGTTGCTCGCCGACGATGAGGACGCGAAGGTCCCCGAGCACCTGAAAGGCGCCTTCGCCGTCCTCGGGCGCGGCATCAAGGAGAGCCCCGAGCTCCGGACGGGGCTCGGCTTCACGGTGATCGTCTCGTTGGGCGTGACCGTCGCCTCGCTCGTGACGCCCGTGCTCGTCCAACAGATCTTCGACAAGGGCTTCGCGCCGACGTTCAACGCTCGGTTCGTCTACGGACGTTGCGCCGCGGCCTTCCTGCTCGTCGTCCTCGCGTTCGTGGCGGCCCGAGCAGCAGGTCGCCGCCTCGTTCGTGCGTCCGAGAACGCCCTGATGCACCTGCGAGTGCGGACCTTCCGCCACATCCACGCGCTGTCGATCGCCGAGCAGAGCGAGGAGAAGCGTGGCGTCTTCGTGGCCCGTGTGACCGCCGATGTGGACGCGCTCCAAGAGTTCATGGAGTGGGGCGGTGTCGCATGGATCATCTCCGGCGCCCAGGCGATCGGCGCGTTGCTGTTGATGCTCTTCTACTCGTGGCAGCTCGCGACGGCCATCGTGCTGCTGCTGATCCCCCTGCTGATCGTGGTGTGGTCGATGCAGGCGAGGCTGTCGGCCGCGTTCAACGCGGCCCGGACCCGGGTGGGCGAGATGCTCTCTGAGGTGTCCGAATCCGTGATGGGTGCGGCCGTGGTCCGGGCGTACGGGCTGGACGAACAGACGCACGACAAGGTCGAACACGCGATCAGCGAGCGCTACAAGGCGGAGGTCCTCGCACACTTCCGCGCGGCCACCTTCTGGCCGATGTCCTCGATCTTCTACGCCGTCGCCCTCTCCACCGTGATCGTGCTGGGCTCGGTCTACGGCAGATCGTGGGGACTCACGTTCGGGCGGGTCTCGGCGTTCCTGTTCCTCGCCGACGTGTTCCTGCACGTGTTCACGGATCTCCCGGAGATCTACAGCGAGACCCAGACGGCGATCGCGGGGTGGCGCAAGATCCTGGCCGTCCTCGACCTGGACATCGAGGTCGTCGAGCCCGCGAACGGCGTCGCGCTGCCCCGCGGTGCGCTGTCGGTGGAGGCCGAGGATGTCCGCTTCGCGTATCGCGAAGGGGCGGAGGTGCTCCACGGGATCACGCTGTCGGTTCCGGCGGGCCGCCACGTGGCGATCGTCGGCGAGACCGGATGCGGGAAGACCACCTTCGCGAAACTGATGTCTCGCCTGGCAGACCCGCTCGCCGGGCGGATCGTGATCGGCGGCGTCGACCTGCGCGACGTCCAGAGCGACTCCCGGCGTACCCGGATCCGGATGGTTCCCCAGGATGGGTTCCTGTTCGACTCGACGGTCCGGGAGAACGTCCGCTACGGGAGACCGGCCGCGACCGATCCCGAGGTGGAGGCCTCGTTCGTCGAGCTCGGCCTGTCGGATTGGGTCGCGGGGTTACCGGAGGGACTCGCTACGCCGGTCGGCGAGCGCGGCGAGGCGCTGAGCGTCGGGGAGCGCCAGCTGGTGGCGCTGGCGCGTGCGCAGATCGGCGACCCGGGGTTGCTGATCCTCGACGAGGCAACGTCGGCGGTCGACCCGGCGACGGAGCGACGGATCACGGAGGCGCTCCGCCGGCTCTCGGCGGGACGCACGGTGATCACGATCGCACATAGGTTGTCGACGGCCGAGGGCGCGCAGCGGGTGTTCGTCTTCGACGCGGGGCGGCTCGTCCAGGAGGGGACGCACGGCGAGCTGGTGATCGCCGGAGGCCGATATGCGGCGCTCTATCGGAGTTGGCTGGGCAACGTCCGGGACGCCGACGCGGCGGGCGCGGACGAGGGCGAGGGCGAGCCCGCGCGAACCCAAACTTGAGTTCGTCGGACGCCCAGCTGCCCCACGCGCCGAAACCGACAGCATCGTTGAGTTGTTCGAACTCACATCCGGCATCGGTCTGAAGCGATCCGGACGCGACCGCGGCGAACCCAGGTTTGAGGTCGGATCCCCTATCCTCGCGATACCCTCGCCCGCATGTCGGACCAACTCCGCGAGATGGCCCGCCCCTCGCTCTTCCCCGACGAAGGCACCCTCTACCTGAACGGCTTGGAGCGACCCGTCACGATCCGCCGCGACCCCTTCGGCGTGCCTCGGATCGAAGCCGAGACCCTCGACGACCTGTGGTTCGCGCAGGGGGTCGTGACGGCGGGGGAACGGCTCTTCCAGGTCGAGCTCGCGCTCCGCACCGCGACGGGTCGGCTGGCCGAGGTCTTCGGCGAGCGGATCTTCGAGGACGACCGGTTCATCAGGACGATCGGGCTGCACCGGGCGGCCGCGCGCCACCTCCTGGCATGGACCGACGAGGATCACCACATCCACGGCCGGTTCCGGGCGGGGCTCCGGGCCTGGATCGACACCGCGCCGGCCCTTCCGGTCGAATACACCTTGCTCGACCTCACGCCCGATGTTCCGGACGATCCCCTCCCGTACGCCGCGGCGTTCGCGTACCTCGCGTGGTCCCTTTCGAGCAACTGGGAGTCCGAGGTCCTGCGAGCCGAGTTGGATGAGCAGCTCGGCCGCGACGCGGCCGAGCTGCTCATGCCGCGCGCGCCGAGCGCGCACGGCCAGGGCTCCAACGACTGGGCCGTCGCCGGTTCCCTGACAGCGTCCGGCGAACCGCTGCTCGCGAACGACCCGCACCTGCTCGTGTCGCAGCCCGGACCCTGGCTCGAGCTCCATCTCGCCGCGCCCGGGTACGAGGCCCGCGGCGTCGCACTTCCGTTCTCACCCGGGATCATCCTCGGCGCCACGCCGCATCATGCCTGGGGTGCAACGAACGTCACGGGCGACGTGCAGGACCTCTTCGAGGAGACCGTGAACGACGAGGGGACCGCCGCCCGGTACCGCGACCGGTGGGAGCCGCTGGTGCTGCACGAGGAGCGGATCGCGGTCCGCGGCGAACCCGAGCCCCGGACCGTGACGGTCCGCGAGACCCGCCACGGCCCGATCCTCACGCACGGCACCGCAGGCGTCCTGCGCACGACCTACTGGCCGCTCGACCGGCCCTACGCGCTGCGGTGGACCGGCCACGAGAGCGCCCTGCGGCCCTCGCTCCCGCTCGACGTCGCCCGCGCCCGTGACGTCGAGGAGTTCCGAAGCGCGGTGCTGCAGATCGGATGCCCCGGGCAGAACTTCGTCTACGCGGACGTCGACGGGACGATCGCCTATCAGTGCACGGGTTGGTACCCGCTGCGCGAGGCCGGCGACGGGACGCGGCCGGTCCCGGGCTGGACGGGCGAGCACGAATGGCTCGGATGGATCCCGCTCGATGAGCTCCCGAACGAGGTGAACCCGGACCGAGGCTTCGTCGCCACCGCGAACCACGACATCCAACCGAGGGGGTACCCGTACCTGATCGCGAAGGACTTCCACCTCCCCTTCCGGAATCGACGGATCGAGGAGCTGCTCGAACGGCGGGACGACCACGACGTGTCGTCGATGCGAGCGATCCAGATGGACACGATCTCGAGGACTGCGCTCGAGACGGTGTCCCTGCTGCTCCGGGTAGAGACCCGGTCGGATGAGCAGGCGGCCGCCGTGAAGCAGCTCGGCGAGTGGGACGGCGATCTGCGCGCGGATTCGGAGGAGGCGGCCCTGTTCAACGTGTGGTGCGCCGCCATCGCGCGGCGGGTCCTGGAACCGAGGATCGGCGAGGGGCTGTTCACGGCGTACCACTCCTGGCGAGAGACGTTCCAGGGATCGGTCCTCCCCCGCCTGCTCCGCGAGCCGGACGGATGGATCGACGATGACCTGCTTCGCGCGGCCCTGGACGAGGCGATCGAGCGAACGGACGGGGTGACGTGGGGCGAGCTCCACCGGCTCGTGATCGCGCACCCGCTCGCGTCGATCCCCGGCTTGGAGCCGATGTTCACGGCCGCCGACGTCCCCTTCGGGGGCGACGAGCAGACCGTGGCCCAGGGCGGTTTCGACGGCTCGCTCGGGTTCCGTCCGGCGGTGATCCCGTCCTGGCGCGTGGTGTGGGACCTCGGTGGCCTCGAACGGAGCCTCGGCGTCGTCCCGACCGGCGTGAGCGGCAACCCGGCCTCCGCGCACTGGAACGACCAACTCGAGCTGTACGTCGGGGGCGGGGCGAAGCCGTACGGCTTCGCCCCGCCCCCGACCGCGCCGCCCACCTTGACCCTCGTCCCCTCCTGAGCCGCTACCATCGGGTGCGTCATGCCGAAGTCGAAGGGTCGCCCCAAGCAGCGGATCAGCCGTTACCAGCTGGAGCCGCAACACAAGAAGAAGGTGAAGGCGAGCCCTCGCTGGTACGGGCCTCTCATGCTCGCCCTCATGGGCATCGGGGTCGTCGCGATCGTCTGGAACTACACGCGTGGCGATCAGGCGAGCAACATGGTCCTGATGGGTGGGCTCGGGATCATCGCGGTCGGGTTCTTCGGCGTCACGTTCTGGAGGTGATCGGCGCTCGCATCGGCGCCGAACGCCTGCCTCGCGCATTCACGACCCGTTCATGCGTTGTGGATAACCCTGTGGATGACCGGTTGGCACACGTGTGGAAAACGATCCTTCCGTGGGGTCAGGGTTCCGTCACACGGCGAACCACCTGCATCTTCTCGCCGCAATGACGCGGGACCTGGAGCGCCCCCAGCCGGGAGACCTTGAACTCGGTCCCGCACTCGCCACACACGAGGTAGACATCCAGCCCGTCGACGTCCTCGGGTTCGGAGGGGGGCGGCCCCTCGTCGAGGGAACCGGGTGCCGGACCGGAGAGCGCTCGAAGATGAGCGGTCCCGAATCGCCAGATCAGGTAGGCGAACGGGACGGCGGTGAGGAAGGCGAGCCACCGGGGCACCGTTCCACCGTAGCAGCCGGCCGGATAGGCTTGCCGGGCGTTCGCGTTCCTGACACTTCGTATCCACCTGCCGGAGGCAGCCGTAGCGATGGGTGATTACGTGAACCGGCTCATGGCGCAGCTCGTCGCGAAGAACCCCGGCGAGCCCGAGTTCCACCAGGCGGTCCAAGAGGTGGCCGAGTCCGTCGAACTGGCGCTCGCGCGGAACCCGCGCTACGTCGACGCGAAGGTCTTCGAGCGGACGATCGAGCCCGAGCGCGTCGTGATGTTCCGGGTCCCGTGGGTCGACGATCGCGGCGACGTCCAGATCAACCGGGGGTTCCGGGTCGAGATGAGCAGCGCGATCGGGCCGTACAAAGGCGGGCTCCGCTTCCACCCGACGGTCTACCTCGGTCTGCTGAAGTTCCTCGCGTTCGAGCAGGTGTTCAAGAACGCGCTGACCACGCTCCCGATGGGCGCCGGGAAAGGTGGCGCGGACTTCGACCCGAAGGGGAAGTCCGAAGGCGAGGTGATGCGGTTCTGCCAGTCCTTCATGACCGAGCTCCAGCGTCACATCGGGCAGTTCACCGACGTGCCGGCGGGCGACATCGGCGTCGGCGGACGCGAGATCGGCTACCTGTTCGGTCAGTACAAGAGGATCCGGAACGAGTTCACCGGCGTCCTGACCGGCAAGGGCCTCAACTGGGGCGGGTCGTTGATCCGGCCCGAGGCGACCGGCTACGGGGCCGCCTACTTCGCCGAGGAGATGCTGAAGACGCGTGAGGAGACGCTCGAGGACAAGACCTGTCTGGTCTCGGGGTCGGGCAACGTGGCGCAGTACACGGTGGAGAAGCTGCTCGACTTGGGTGCGAAGCCCGTCACCCTCAGTGACTCCGGCGGATTCATCCACGACAAGGACGGGATCGACCGCGAGAAGCTCGCGTACGTCATGGACCTGAAGAACGTACGGCGCGGACGGATCATGGAGTACGCGGAGAAGTATCCGGGCGTCGACTGGACCGCTGTCGACCCCGCGAAGCACTACAACCCGTTGTGGGCGCTCCCGGCGGACTGCGCGTTCCCGAGCGCGACCCAGAACGAGATCAACGGCGAGGACGCGACCAACCTGCTCGCGGGGGGCGTCTACGTCGTCAGCGAGGGTGCGAACATGCCGACCGTCCCGGCGGGGATCGAGGCGTTCCTGGACGCGCGGATCCTCTACGGACCCGGGAAGGCGGCGAACGCCGGAGGCGTGGCCGTGAGCGGGCTCGAGATGGCACAGAACTCGGCCCGCCGCGCCTGGTCGCGCGGGACCGTCGACGAGCGGTTGCGGACCATCATGCAGGCGATCCACGGCACCTGCCGGCGTACCGCCGAGGAGTACGGGGTGGCCGGCAATTACATGCACGGCGCGAACATCGCCGGCTTCACCAAGGTCGCCGGCGCGATGCTGGACCAGGGCGTCGTCTGAGCGCCAGGATCTGGGCGCCGGGGTCAGATCGCGCGCAGCCCCGGCACGACGGAGTGAAGGAAGTCCAGCACCACCCGCTGCTGGCGAACATCCTCGTCGGTGGCCAGGGCGCCGTGGCCCGTGGTGTAGAGGTACACCTCGTGCGGCTTCCCCTGCTCCTTCAGCCGATCCGCGTACGCGAGCGCCTGCCCGACGGGGCATCGGGAGTCGTTCTCGCCTATCACCAGGAGCACGGGAGCCGCGACTTCATCGGCATATGTGATCGGGCTCGAGCGGCGGAACGCTTCTGGCTCGGTCGCGGGCGTCCCGCCCATCAGCGCCCGGTCGAGCGCCTGCAACGACGGCGCTTCCTCCTCGTACGCACGCACGTAGTCCCCGACCGGCACCCCGGCCATCCCGGCAGACCACAGCTCGGGGTAGCGCCCGAGCTCCATCAGCGTGATGTATCCGCCCCATGACCACCCGGCGACAACGGTCCGGGACGGGTCGACGTCCCGCCGCCCGAGCAGGTCACGCAGTCCGGCCGTCACGTCGTCGACGTCGGCGGATCCGACGTCGCCCGTGAGCGCGTCGCTCCACGCTCGCCCGTACCCGCTGGAACCCCGGTAGTTCGGCATCGCGACCAGGAACCCAGCGTCCACGTACGCCTGTACCTCGGGGAAGTACGTGTCCTCGTAGAGCCAGTGCGGCCCGCCGTGCACGAAGACCATCACCGGATACGGGCCCCCACCCTCGGGCTGGACGATCCACCCGTGCACCTGCTGCCCGTGGTCATTCGCGTAGCGCCAATCGATGAACGGCCGGCCGGGTGGGGCCGGCTCGCCGAGGACGGCGACCGGCTCGTCCCCGCGGTCGTCCACGATCCGGGCGCGGTGGACGCCGTCGGTGTGCAGGTACCAGATCGAACCATCGGGCCGGACCCGCGCGCTGGCGATCGAGCCGGGCGGCGTCTCGATCCGCGAGGAGGACGCCGCGGCGAGGTCGTGGCGATAGAGCTCGTGGCGGCCGTCGTACGCATGGCGCAGCAGCAGCGCCGAGGCGTCCGGCCACCAGTCCACGGCGGTCACGTCGCCGGGAAGCGAGATGTCGAGGTCCGACCACGCGCCGGTCGCGAGGTCCCAGATACCTGCCCGCTCCCGGTCCTGCTCATCGTGGACCGCCGCGAGGCGAAGATCGCCCTCGAGCGGCGACCACGCGGTCGCGAAGACGCTCGACGACCCATCCCCCCGCTCACCGACGGTGCCGCCCGTCCTCGGGTCGACGATCCGGAGCGAGGGATGCAGCAGGTCGCCGTGCTCGGCGTGCTGCAGGGCGAGCAACGTCCCGTCCGTCGAGAGGCCGGCGCGGTCACCGGCGTCGTCCCGATCGCCGGCGATCCCGATCCACTCGGTGCTCCGCGCGATCTCCTTCGCCGGCCCACCGTCGATCGACACGAAAACCGCGAAGCCGACGTCGCGATCCGCGATCGCGACGGCGGCGATCCCCGGGCCGAGCGCCACCCCGTCGTTCCAGCCGACCGGCAGGCCTTCGAAGAGCGGCTCGGAGCCGCCCCCTTCGAAGGCCTGCGTCAACCACCGCCCGGTCTCATCCCCCGTGTCTTCCTGCCAGAACACGACCTCGGCGCCATCGAGGCTCGCGTAGCCCTGGGTCACGCCGACGGGATGATCGGAGATCTTCCTGCGCTCGCCCGTCGCGACGTTCCAGCAGTGAACCTGCCACACGCCCGACTCGTTCGATGCGAAGACGGTCCGGTCGGGGGCGCTCCTGGACCATCGCGGGAGGGTCATCCTCGGGGCGCGGAACCGGCATTCCCAGAGCGGCAACTCGGACATCGGGACAGGCTACCGGGAACGGCCCGTGCCCGGGGTTATCACCCGTGCGGTCTGCTCAGGAGCCGATCGCGGTGCCGCCGCTCGGTGGACCGTGCGACGCGGAGTTCCCGTGCACGCCCGTGCTCCCGTGGACGCCCGCGTTGCCGTGCACCGTGGCGGCCTTCGCCGCCTCGTGCGCCTGGTGGCGCTGCCAGTTCGCGACGAGGTGCCCGAGAGCGTTCACCAGCCCGGGCGCCTGGACGTTCTTCTCGCAGTTGGCCTCGACCGTGTTGATCGCGTGGGCGAGACCCGTCGCGTCCTGCACCGCCGGGAGCTGACCCTGCACGCCGGTCAGGGCGGCCTGGCAGTCCGCCGCCGTGTGGACGGTGGCTCCGCCGCCGGCGATCGGAGCGCCGTTCTGCTGAACCCGCCCCGGTGCCTGCGGGATCCCCGACGGGGGGGAGGATGCGGTCTCGGACGAGGTTGGGTTCGTGGTGCCGCCGGGATGGGCGACGGCGACGCCCCCGAGGAACCCGGCGATCAGCAGGCACAGGAGCATGCCACCGACCGGACCCTTGAGGACTCGCTCGAGCGTGCGGCGTGGACTAGTCATGCAAGGGGTATCGCCTTCCGGGCGGCCTTCAGCATATGAGCCTCAGGGCTCGTTCGCGACCATCGTTCGGCCTAGCTCGCAGGAGGCGCATCCGTCAGCTTCCCTCCGCGATCGAGGCCCGGACCCGCTCCGGCGAGCAGGGGAGGTCCACGTGCCGGACGCCCAGGTGGGATAGGGCGTCCACGACCGCGTTCTGGACCGCCGGGGTCGAGCCGATCGAGCCCGACTCCCCGATCCCTTTAGCGCCGAGCGGGTTCACATCGGTCAAGGTCTCGGTGTTCGCGGTCTCGAACGTGGGGAGGTCCGCAGCGCTCGGCATCAGATACGTCGCGAGGGTGCCGGTGACGGGGTTCCCCACCTCGTCGTAGACGACCTCTTCGAACAGCGCCTGCGCGATCCCCTGTGCGATCCCGCCGTGCTGCTGACCGCGGACGAGCGCGGGGTTCAGGATCCGGCCGCAGTCGTCGACGGCCACATGACGGATCAGATCGACGGAGCCGGTCTCGCGATCCACCTCGACCACGGCGACGTGGGCACCGAACGGGAACGTCGAGCCCGGCTCGCGGTAGACCCCTTCGGCCGACAGCGGCGACCCGCGATCCTTCGCGGTCGCCGCCAGCTCGGTCCACGAGATCACGCGGTCGGGAGCACCGGTGACGCGGAACCCTCCGTCCCTCGGCCCCTCGAGGTCGGCGGGATCGACCTCCAGCAGCTCGGCGGCGAGCATCCTCCCGCCGTCGGCAACCTCTCCCGCCCTCGTCGCGACCGACGAGCCGCCCGCCTGGAGCGATCGCGACCCCCACGTGCCCTCGCCCCGCTCCACGAGCGCCGTGTCCGAATGGATCACACGCACGTCTTCGATCGCGACGCCGAGCACGCCCGACGCGAGCTGAGCGAACGCGGTCTCGTGTCCCTGGCCGTGCGACGACGTCCCCACGTAGACGCTCACCCGGCCGTCATCCTCGACGTCCACCCGCGCGAACTCCTTGGAGGAGAACGACGTGATCTCCACGTAGGTGGACACGCCGATCCCCAACAGGAGAGGGTCCGCGCGCTCGCGACGGGCTCTCTGTTCCTTCCGGAGGCCCTCGTATCCCGCGAGCTCGAGCGCGCGATCGAGCGACTCGGCGTGATCGCCGGAGTCGTACGTCATCTCGGTCGCCGTGGTGAACGGGAAGGCGTCCGCCGGGATCAGGTTCTTCCTGCGGATCTCGACGGGGTCGATCGCCAGTTCCTGCGCGAGCATGTCCATCGCGCGCTCGACGCACGCCGTCGCCTCGGGACGCCCCGCGCCGCGGTACGCGCCGACCGGCGTCGTGTTCGTGACGACCGACCGCCCGCGGTAGGCGATCGTCGGGATGCGATAGACCCCCGCCAGCATCTCGCCGGTCGTCGCAGGCAAGAACGCGCCCAACGGGTACGCGCCCATGTCGGCCACGATGTCCACGCGCATGCCGACGACGGTCCCGTCCCGACGGGCCCCGATCTGGACATGCTGGACCTGCGCTCGACCGTGCCACAGGCCGAGCATCGATTCGCTCCGTGTCTCGAACCACCGGACCGGCCTGCCCAAGAGCTTCGCCGCCTTCGCGACGACCAGGTACTCGGGGTAGACGGGGATCTTCGCGCCGAAGCCCCCACCCACGTCCGGAGCGATCGCGCGGACCTGCTGCCGATCGACGCCGAGCAGCTCGGCCAGGTCGTTGCGGACGTCGAACGGAACCTGGGTCGACACCCAGACGGTGTAGCCGTCCTCCTCCGGAACGACGGCGATCCCATCCGCCTCCATCGGCACCGGTGCGAGGCGCTGGTTCACGAAGCGTCCTTCGACCACGACGTCCGCACCGGCCAGGACGTCCCGTTCCCAGTCGTGCTCGAAGCGGTGGGCGACGTTCGTGCCGATGGCCGGGAACAGCAACGGGGCACCGTCCCCCGCGGCCTGCTCGGCGTCGGTCACGGCGTCGAGGGGGTCGGCCGACGCCCAGACCAGCTCGGCGGCATCCTGCGCCTGCCCCCACGTCTCCGCGATGACGACCGCGAAGGGTTCG
This sequence comes from Actinomycetota bacterium, assembly GCA_005884925.1. Taxonomy (GTDB): domain Bacteria; phylum Actinomycetota; class UBA4738; order UBA4738; family HRBIN12; genus AC-51. Next base: position 52,744 of record VAYU01000024.1, read on the forward strand.
CCGACGAACCGCAACCGATCGCGGGCGAGCGCCTCACGATCGAACGGCTGGTCCAGCTCCCCGCCGGGAGCCTCAACGTTGCCGGCCGGCGGCTGGGCACGGATGTCCAGGTCACCCGCCGTGTACACGGCGACAACGCCTGGCATCGACCGAGCTTCATCCAGACCCTCCACCTTCGAGAGCTCCGCATGGGGGAAGATGGAGCGAACGAAGACCGCCCGCAGCGATCCCTCGATCTGGACGTTCTCCAGGTACCTGCCTTCCCCGCGGAGGAACCGTGGGTCTTCGGTGCGGAGGGCGGGGATCCCGAACGTCGATGGAGGAACCGTGGTCACGGTGGACATGGTCCCATAGCAGGAGGGGATGGAGCGATGCGAATGATCCGTCTGTTCACCGCCGCAACGTGTCTGGTCCTACTCTCGCCAGGAATCGGCGCGGCGCAACTCCAGGATCGGACGGCGACGCCGGCCGTCTCGTCGGCGGTCAAGGTCGTCCCGGTGAAGACCGGTCTCAACGGCCCCTCCGGGTTCACGTTCTCGCCCTCCGGGAACATCTGGTACCTGGAACGAGGGTCGGGTGAGGTTCGGATCATCAACCGGAAGACCGGCACCAACCACCTGTTCTTCACGATCGGCGGCGTGGACGGCAGCGGTGAGCGCGGAGCCCTCGGGATCGCGCTCGACCCCTCGTTCCCCACCGCGCCCTTCGTGTACGTCTACGTCACGAGGACATGGAAGGGAGCGCTCCGCAACCAACTCGTGCGCATCACGAAGAGCGGCGCCCACGGGATCGGACTCCGCGTGCTCGTGAGCACACCTGCGAGTTCCACCCCGTACCACAATGGTGGTCGGATCCTGTTCGGCCCAGACCACAAGCTCTACGTGATGATCGGCGAAGGCCACAACGCTGCGAACGCGCAGGACCTGACGGCGAACCTCCGAGGCAAGATCCTGCGCCTCGATCGGGACGGGACGGCGGCAGCGGGCAACCCGCACGGACGGATCTGGTCGTTCGGGCATCGCAACTCGTTCGGGTTCACGTTCGACCCGAGAACCGGCCGGCTCTGGGAGACCGAGAACGGACCCGCGTGCAACGACGAGATCAACCTCATCGTCAAGGGCGGGAATTACGGCTGGGGTCCCAACGAGTTCTGCGGCGGCGCGGCGCCACAGGACACGAACAACAGCGGCCCCGCGCCACGGCACCTTCCGAAGACGTATTTCACCGGCACGATCGGGATCACCGGCGCGGCATTCTGCATCTCGTGCGGACTGGGTGCCGGCATCAACGGTGACCTCGTGTTCGGCGACGTGAACACCAGCTCGATCCGAGCGATGAACATGAACGCGGCGCGCACTGGGTTCTCGACCGGATCGAGGGTCCTGATCACGACCTCGACGGGAGGCGTCCACTCGGTGGAGGTCGGGCCGAACCACCACATCTTCTTCAGCGGACCCAGCGGGATCTACCGGCTCGCTCGCGCCTGAACGGGACCTTTGGGGGGTCGCGCGTTCGGAAGAGGTCCGGTACGCTCCTTCATCAGGGGGGAGCGTCCGTCCCCCGACGGATGCAGGGAGGTCTCGCGGTGAACATCGGCCGTCCCAAGCGGATCATCGAGATCGAGCCCGCCACGATCCCGCTGCCCGACCCTCAGATGCCGATGCCGGAGCCCGGGCCCGCGCCCGTCGAACCGATGCCGCTCGAGGTCCCCGTGGAACCGCCCGGTTCATGAGCGCCAACGTCTCCCTCGCGCGCGAGCTCACCGTCGGTGCCACGACGGAGCCGATCGTCGCGTGGCGGGCCTGGGCGCTCACCGGGCATCGCGACGGGACGGAGCTGCTGCTCCGCCCGGTCGCGGGGCGCTCCCGCCCCTGGCGACCCATGGAGCCCGCGGAGGCCGCGTGCAAGCACGCGCGCCTCCACGGAGCACCCAACGTGGACTGCTCATGCGGGCTCCACGGCACCCACGACGTCGAGATCCTTCGGCGGACGAGGTGCCCCGCCGTCTTGGGCCGGGTCGCGTTCTGGGGACGGGTGATCGAGCACGAGCTGGGGTACCGGGCGCAGTTCGGCTACCCCCAGCGGCTGGCGCTCGTCTGTCAGTTCTGCTTCTGGCTCTGGGGGCCGCACGGCACGCGCCCCGCCGTCGTCGGGTGGCTCCAGCGCGACGAGCTGATCCCGTTCTGCTGGCCGCACCTCGAGCAGGCCCAGCGCTATGGGATGGAGCCGAGGAGGTTGCTCCCGGCGGACGAGATCGATCTGCGGCTGCGCGAGACGTACGCGGTCGACCTGCTCGCCTTCTAGCGCACTACAGGTAGCCGCCGGGCTCGGCCGCTGCCTCGGCCGTCGGATCAGCCTCCGTGCTCGCCCTGGGATCGGACGGCGCCTCCTCCGCAGGGTTCCCCTCGAAGAACGTCTGCCCTCCGAACGTGCGCTTGAGCTCGTCGTCCCAGTGGTCGGCCGCGAACGTGATCAGCCCGCACGCGTAGGAGATCTGCTCTGGTGTCAGCTCCTCCACGAACAACTCCATCGCGATGCAGACGGTGTCGTCCGTGAGGAACACGCGAGCGAACGAGAAACCCGCGTTCATGTCGTTCAGCTTCTCGAGCAGCTCCAGCGAGGTCGTGACCCCGTGGAGCAGCGGGGAGGACACCTGCAGCAACGGGTGGCCGCCGGCCGACCCCTCGAGGAGCCGAACGTTGACCGCCGAGGAGCCCGCTCGGATCGGGATCGTTCCATCGTCGAGGACCTTGAGCTCCTCGACCCCCAGGAACTCCTTGACGGTCTGCTCGACGAACGGTCGGATGACCTCCACGCGCGTCACGCGGAAGATGCTACTTCCCGTTCGTTGAGAAGTGCTGGTAGTCGATGGGCCATGACCAATCGCCGCCCCACCCCCAGCCGATCATGTGGAACGCCTTCCACACGACGTCGCCGTGGAAGATCATCCCCTTGCGCCTGTTGGACCGATCCGTGTACGCCGCCCCGTTCGGCGGAGCGATCCCGCCCGACCACAGCTCGGGGTTCTCGACGGGGTTGATGTCGATCGCCTTGCCGTAGGCGTGCATCGACCAGGTGCAACAGACACCGTTGCGGTACCGACAGTTGAATGCCGATGTGTTGTCGTGCTTCATCGAACGCTTGTCGACGGCCCCGTAGCGATCGACCAGCCGGATCCTGCGGATCGGGAAGCGGGCTGCGTAGAGCTTCCCGAATAGCCGCTGGACGTCCCGCGCGACCGTTCGATGCACGACGAGCCTGCCGTGGTGCGCCTGGCGGTCGAACCCCCAGAAGGTGACGCCGACCACGCGGAGGTCGTTCAGCCCGACGGGGCACCCCGGCCGCCACGACGATCCGCGCATCAGGTCGCGGACCGACGCCGAGAGGGGTCGCACGCTCGAGCGGTACGGCGGCGCCGAGGCGGCGACCGGTCCGGAGGGAACGAGGACGAGCGCCACGGCCAGCAGGACAACGCCACGTCGCATCAGCCGATGATGGCGCATCCTGGCCAGGAACGTCCGGAGGCGCGCGGGCTCAGGACGAGGGTGATTCGAGGTCGCCGAGGCCCTTCTTGCGGGCCGCCGACTGCGCGAGGCGGAACCGAAGGCTCTTGTCGCCCTGTTCGCCGTCGCCGTTCTTGTCCGAGGTCCCGTTCCCGTCCGCCTCGGACGGAACCATCGTCCTGAACGCGGGGATCGGCTTCGGCTCGGGGTCCATGTCCGGCTCGAGGTCGCCTCCCTCGTCGATCTCCCGAACGCCATGCCGCTCGGCAAGCAGGTCCGCCTCGAGCCTGGCCGCGCGTTCCTCGGCCGCCTGAGCGCGCTCGAGAGCGCGAGCGAGCTCCTGGCGGAGCTCGTGGGTGCGCGGATCCTCGCCGCGTGAGGCGGCGGGATCGGGGGCCCGTTGCAGTGATCGAGCCTGTGCCACTTCCGCGTAGGCCCTCCGGAGACGCTGATCCATCTGTTCGAGCTCTGCGCGCGTCGAGTCGAGGTGCCGCTCGAGCTCTTCGGTCCTCGTATCGGGCGCGTCCGGCTTCGTAGGCGGCGACTGTTCGAGCTCGAGGAGCCGAGCGCGGAGCGCGTCCCGCTCGGCGGTGAGCTGCGCCATCTCGCCGCGGACCGCGTCCCCGCCGGACTCCGCCTCCTGTGCCCGGCGCTCCAGATCGGCTTTCGCGGCTTCGACCTCTCGCAACTGCTGCGTCGCGGCGGCCGTCGTGGCTTCGAGCTCCGCCGCACGCGAACCCAGCTGTGCGACCTTCGTCTCGAGCTCGTCCCGGACCGCCTCGGTCGCCTCGGCCCGTCGCGCGCTGTCCGCGGCCGCTGCCATCGCTTCTTGGGCCGCGCGTTCCAACTGGGTGATGCGCTCATCCGTCACCGGCCGCATGCTCGCCTGGCTCGCCTCCACGAGACGAGCCTCGAGCTCCGTCACCCTCGCCTCGGCGGCCGTGGCTTTGGCCTCGAACCCGCGAGCTCGCTGGCCCGTCTCCTGAGCGAACCGCTCGGCGGCGGCGAGCCGCTGCGCGGCCTCGCCGCCGCCTGGAGCTGCCGCGCGCGCCTCGGCTTCCTCGGCACGTGCGGCCGCCACCTGCAGCTGCTGGGTGAGCTCGAGGACGTGCCGTCCGGCTTGATCCTCCTGCTCGCGGATCCTGGTCCGGAGCTGCTCGAGCTGCGTCTCGAGCGCCTCCCGGACCTGGATCTCGCGCTGCGCTTCCTTCTCAGCTCGTTCGACCTCTTCCTTCGAGGGGCGACCGTCGGCGGTCGCCTCCTTGTCCCTGCGGAAGCGCCACCTCTTGGGGTCGGCCTTCGGCGACCCCTCGTCTGCGGTGAGTCTGGTCGAGGTTCCGGGCGGGGACGCCGGGCGGGAATGGGCGCGCGCGCGAGCGCGCTTGATCGAAAGGCGCCGCGAGAGCAGCAGCAGGGTGATCAGGAGGAACACCACGGCCGCGGCCCCGAGCCCCAGCTCGGCCGTGTGCCACGGCTTCTGGGATGCAGCTTCGATCGGTGCGTAGCGCTGATCCACGGACACCGCGCCGCTGGGCTTGCCCCTGGCACCTTGCAGCCGGACGTAGGTGTGGAGGAGCTCGATCGACGTGGGCCGGGTACCGATCGAAACCCGATCGATCCCAACGACGCCCGTGGCAGCGCCGCCTGCGGCACTCCGGATCGCATCCGCGTCGCCGGGCTTCGTTCCCGGGTCATCCCCAGCATCGGACGAGAACAGGAGCGTTCCGTCCTGCGAGAAGATCCGCACGCGAACGATCACTCCGCCGGCGAGGGGGCCCTTCTGGAGTTGGTTCCGAAGCTTGACCGCCGTCCCGCTTGGCAGCGGCTTCGTGAGGTTGGCCCCGCCGAGCGCCGGGGCCACGATCTGCCGGACGATGGCCGATGCCTTGCTCTCCTGGCTTTTCACCTTCGACGTCAGCGCGCTCCGCTGCATGAACGAAGCGCCGGCGACGAAGAGACCACACATCACGACCAGCACCGCGAAGAGCGGCCACTTGATCCCTCTGCGGTCGTCGGTCCCGATGATCATCCTCGTCCCACGCGTCGGACGCAGGCACCCACGGGTGCCTTCCCTGCTGTGTGCTTCGGCGCATGCGGGGACGACCTGAACCCCCGGGCTAGGACTTCAGGTCTGCTATGGATCTGGTAGAACCGGACCCGTTGTGGCGCACGGGGTCTAAGGACCGGTCGGTCTCGGACGCTCGAGTGCAGGGGCCATCGCGGAGTAGCCGCGCCTGCGCCAGAATCCGTACGTGGAGACCGCGACGCAGACACTGCACCGGCTGACGTCCATCGACCGCGTGTTCGCGGATGCACCGGGCAGCGAGTGGATGCCCCCGGTCGAGGACCCTCGCGTGGTCCAGGACCTCGAGACCAACGACCTGGCTCGCTTCCCGTGGTTCTACAAGCGCTACGAGCTGACGTTGCCCCGCCTGCCGCTCCCTCGCACCCTGCCGACCACCGCGGCCCCCGCGGTCGCCGTCCTCGCGGGCACGGCGGACGTCGGTGCGACCGGATTGGATCTTCCGCAGCTCTCCCGGTTGTTGCACCTTTCCGCAGGCGTGGTGCGCACGATGGCGCGGCCCTACACGACCTGGCTGTTCCGCGCCGCTGGGTCCGCGGGCGGCCGCTTCCCGCTGGAGCTGTACGTCGCCGTGCCCGACGGCATGCAGGTGCCTGCCGGCGTGCACTGGTACGACCCGCAGGACCATGCCCTGGTGCGGATCGCGCCGCCGCCTCGCGCCGGCGCGCCCGCCCTGATCGTCACCGGCGTCCCGTGGCGCACCGGCTGGCGCTACCGCGAGCGGGGGTACCGGCACGTGTACTGGGACGCCGGCACCATGCTCGGCCAGTCGCTCGCCGGTGCCGACTCCGCGGGGCTCACCGCGTCGCTGTACAGCCGCTTCCCGGACGGGCCGGTGGCCGCGCTCGTCGGCGCCGACGGCGTGCACGAGTGGCCCGTGGCCGTCGTTTCGCTCGGCAGCGACACGCCCGCGCTCGACGCCTCCGGTCCGGCAGCCTCGGGCGATGTCGACGCGGCGCCGTTGGAGTTCCACCTCGACACCGAAGCGCAGCGGGCGGGCGATCGCGACTCGCTCGGGCCGCCGTGGGAGCGCGGGGCCCCGGTCGACGTGCCCGTCCTCGGAGCGAGCCCGATCGAGGCCATCGTGCTCGCGCGCGGTTCGCAGCGCCGCATGGATCCCACCCGCGGCCTGCCGGAGAACACGCTCCACACCTCCATGCGCGCCGCGCTCCGTGGGGTCGATCTCCCGCACCGCGTCGTGGTCCACGACGTCGAAGGCGTCGTGCCTGGTCTCTACCGATGGCCGGACCTCTCGGCCCCCGCACGCGCTGGTGCGATGCGAGATGAGCTCTATCGGGTGTGTTGGGAGCAGGGCCTCGCTCGCGATGCGGCGTTCGTCGTGATCGCCGCGACGAACGTCGGCGCGCTCGACGATCGGGAGTACCGCGAGGTGCACCTCGCGGCCGGCCTGGTGATGGGCCGGCTGCATCTGCTCGCCTACGGCCTGGGCGCGAGCGCCTCCGGGATGACGTTCGTCGATAGCGAGGTGCCCGGGCTGTTAGGGGAGCCGCTCGATGGTCTGTTGTTCACGTGCGTCGGCGTGCCGGAGTACACGTCGGCGACGGGCGGGTCGCCGGGTGCGCCGACCGAGGTGCGGAAGGTGACGGAACGGTAGACGCGTCCGCTCAGTGGTACGAAGGCGAGCCACTCCCCTTGAAGACTCGGAACAACACGAACAAGGACGGAGCCAGGAGCAGGATGCCGACCGCGAATCCGACAGCGAGCGGCCGCAGCGCGTTCGCGGGGGCAGCCGCGTCCGCGACCGTCATGTCGGGGACGATGAGGTAAGGCCACTGCGCGACCCCCCATCCCGCGACCACGGATGCGACGGCGACCGCCGCGCCGACCCGCGCGGGCCGGTAATGGCGACGCGCGACCGACCACAAGGACGCGATGCCACCCACGGCCGACACCACGGCGAACGGCCACGCTCGTGTGAGCATCCCGTGCCACAGCTGCGGTGACACGCTGCGTGTGACGACGAGTCCCAGCATGGCCACGACGCCCGACACGGCACCGGAAACGAGCGCCCGGCGGCGGAAGACCTCCTCCATCACGAGATCGTGTCGCTGCATCGCTTCGACCGTCAGGTAGCTCGCCGCGAGGAACGCACACGACGCGAGCGCCAAGAGCCCGGTCACGATCGACAGGGGGCCGGTCCATGAGCCCCACAGCGAAGCCACGACGGTCGATCCGGCGACGCGGATCCTGCCAGAGGCGACTGCTCCCGCGGCGGCGCCGAGCGCGAGTGGCGTCACGATCGACGCGACACCGAACACCCTCGTCCACGTCCGTTGCCACGCCGACCCACGATCGCCCCACGAACGGAACGCGAACGCAGCGCCGCGGAACACGATCCCGGCGATGGCGATCGAGAATGGCACGTAGAGCGCGAAGCCGAGCGACGCGAACGCCGAGGGGAAGGCCGCGAGCAAGCCGGTGATCACGAAGATCAGCCAGACGTGGTTCGCTTCCCAGACGGGTCCGATCGCTTCGGAGATGAGGGCCCGCTCACGCTCGCCGACCGATCCGATCGCCAAGAGATCCCACACGCCGCCGCCGAAGTCCGCTCCCCCGAGCAACCAGTAGAGGGTGAGGCCCCCCCCGATCGCGATCAGGATCACGACCTCGAGCTGGAACGTCGTCATCCCGCCGCCTCGAGCTCGACCGCCCCGCGTGGCGTCCGCGCGAGACGAAGGAGCAGCCACGCGCAGGCGGCGCCGAGTAGAGCGTAGATCGCCACGGTCGCCGCGAGCCAGAAGGCGATCCCCGGTCGCGATGTCACAGCATCCGCGGTCCTTGTTTGCCCGTACACGATCCACGGTTGACGACCGAGCTCGGTCACCACCCAGCCCATCTCGAGGGCGACGAAGGTCGCCGGTCCAGCAACGGCGGAGGCTCGGAGGAACCACTTCGTCTCGGGGAGGCGCCGGCGCCGGATCCACATGATCAAGGCCCACAGCCCGAGCGCGGCAAGCGCGAACCCGATCGCCACCATGATCTGGAAGGCGAGGTGCACGACGACGACGTTCGGGCGATCCGCCGGTGGCACCTCGTCGAGGCCGCGGACGACCGCCGCGGGATCGCCGTAGGCCAACCACGACAGTCCCCCGGGGATCCTGATCCCGAGGATGGTCCGTTCTTGCGACGGCAGCGGGATCCCGCCGATCGTGAGGGGCGCATGCGCCGTCGTCCGCCAGAGCCCTTCCATCGCGGCCAGCTTCACCTGCTGGCGATCCGCCACCAAGCGCGCCGCCGCGTCACCGACCACGATCTGGATCGGCGCGAGCGCGAGCCCGAGCACCAGTCCGACCGCGAGGCCGCGTCGGTGGTACGCGTCGCGACGCCCCTTGAGCATCCCGACCGAGTACACGGCCGCGACGGTGAACCCGGTCGCCATATAGGCAGCCACGATCATGTGGCTGGTCATCACCGGGGTCGATGGGTTCAACATCGCGGCGATCGGTTGCACATCGACGACCCGGCCGTTGCTCACCCTCGCGAACCCGGTCGGTGACTGCATCCACGCGTTCGCGGTCACGACGAACCAGGCGCTCGCCACCCCACCGATCGCCACGGGCCATCCCGCGGCCCAATGTGCCCACGGCGAGAGCCGATCCCAGCCGAACAGGTAGACCCCGAGGAAGATCGCCTCGATGAAGAACGCGAACGCCTCGAGGGCGAACGGGAGGCCGATCACGGCGCCCCATCTCCCCATCAGCCCGGGCCAGAAGAGCCCGAGCGCGAACGACAGCACCGTGCCGGAGACCGCCCCCACCGCTACGAGGATCCCGAGCGCCCTCGCCCATCGCCGGCACAGCGCCATCCACACGGCGTCGCCCGTCCGGTTCGCCCGGTACTCCGCGAACAGGAGCAGCACCGGGAGGCCGACCGCGAGCGCCGCGAAGACGATGTGGAACCCGAGCGATACGGCCATCTGTGCTCGGGCCGCCTGGAGCGACGTCAGCGCGACGATGATCAACATCACGGGACGCCCTCAGGCTCTCATGTTGAGTGGAGACGAGCGGACTCGAACCGCCGACCCCCTGCTTGCAAAGCAGGTGCTCTACCAGCTGAGCTACGTCCCCGACGTCACCCTTGACCATACCGATTCGCCCGAACAGATGCCCCAACGTACGATGAGCGTTCCGGGCCGTTCCCACGGCCCACGAGCGAGGGAGAACGCGATGACGGATTACCTGCTCCTGTACAGCGGCGGCTCGATGCCCGAGACGGAGGAAGAGCAGAAGAACGTGATGGAGGCGTGGAACGTCTGGATGGGCAAGCTCGGCTCCTCCCTGAAGGACGGCGGCAACCCCTTCACACCGGCATCGAAGAGCATCTCGGCCGAGGGCTCCGTCAGCGATGGCGGCGGCAGCGCCAGCGGCTACTCGATCGTCAGCGCGGACTCCCTGGACGCCGCGGTCGAGATGGCCAAGGGCTGTCCGGTGTTGCAGGGCGGCGCCCAGATCACGGTCTACGAGACCTTCGCGGTGATGTGAGGACGCGTCGCTGAGCAGCCCGCGCGACCGATACGACCTCGGCGTCGTCGGGCTCGGCGCGTTCGGCTCGGCGGCCGCGTACTGGGGCGCGCGCCGGGGGGTCAAGGTGGTTGGGCTCGAACGGTACGAGCTCGGGCACGCACGAGGTGCCTCCGAGGACCATTCGCGGATCATCCGTCGCAGCTACTCGTCGGCCGACTACGTCCGGTTCACACGGCAGGCCTTCGAGGCCTGGGCAGAGGTGGCCGAGGAGTCGGGCGAGAAGCTCGTGACGATCACCGGCGGCCTCGACCTCTTCCCCCGCGACCCGATCGATGAACCTGAGGCCTTCCTCGCGGCGATGCGCGAGGAAGGCGTGCAGCATGAGCTCCTGGATGCTGCGGCGCTCGTCGCGCGCTGGCCCGCGTGGCACGTCTCCGACGAGGTCGTCGCGGTCTATCAGCACGATGCGGGGATCGTGGCGGCAAGCCGAGCGAACGCGGTGCATCGGCGCCTCGCGCGTGCGCGAGGCGCCGATCTCCTGCCCGAGACGCCGGTCGACCGGATCACCCCCGAGGGCGCTGGGTTCGCGCTGGAGACCGCGACCCGAACCTTCCGATGCGGGTCGCTCGTGATCGCGGCGGACTCCTGGATGAACGAGGTGCTGGCGCCGTTCGGTGTCCATCTCCCGCTGCGGATCCTCCAAGAGCAGGTCACGTACTTCGACGCCGCCGACCCTGCGTCGTTCGATCCCGCAACGTTCCCGGTCTGGATATGGCACAGCGACCCGCACATGTACGGACTGCCATCGTTCGGCCAACCTGGGCCGAAGGTCGCGATCCACGGCGGCGGCCCGGAGGTGACCCCCGACACCAGGACGTTCCTACCCGACCCGGGCTACACCGCGATCGTCGAACGGTTCATCCGGGAGCACCTCCCCGGTGCGGCCGGGCCGCCGATCGAGGTGCGCACGTGCCTCTACACGCTCACGCCCGACCAGGACTTCGTCCTGGACCTGGTGCCCGGAACCTCCAACGTCTCGTTCGGACTGGGCACGGCGCACGGGTTCAAGTTCGCAAGCGCGTTCGGGCGAACGCTGGTCGAACTGGCGCTGGATGGGACGTCCGAGTGGCGACTGCCCCGGTTCGCGGCGGATCGCCGGTCGCTCACCCAGCCGGCATGACGATCAGCGTTGGGTCCACCCCGGGCGCGTGCCGTCGTCCTCGAGGAACTGTACGAACGGTGAATCGTCGTTCGCGAGACCGACGATCGCCCGCACCGTTCCGTCGGCATCAAGCAGCCTGAGCACGGGGGCACCCCCCGCCGCCAGCCCGAGCCGGACGCGAACCTTCCCGCGCTGGTCGTACAGACCCATCGTCGGGGTTCCCTGCTCCGCGAGCTTGTGGCGATGTTGCAGCTCGCCGTCTTCGACGTCGACGCCCATCGTGGGCGAGGCATCCGAACCCAGTCCGAACTTCGCGCGGATCCTGCCGTGTTTGTCGCCGAACGCCAGGGACGCCGACCCATCGGAAGAGAGCCCGAACGTCGCGCGGACCTTGCCGTTGTCGTCGGCGATCGCCAGACCCGCCGCTCCGTCCGACTGCACCCCGAACCGGGCTCGGACGCTCCCGTCGGCATCGAGCATCGAGAAGAACGGGTGTTCATCGCCGGACAGGCCGATCCGCATCCGGACGTGGCCGAGTTCGTCCACGACTTCGAACTCCTCGGCTCGAACGACACGCTTCTTCATGGCTCGTGGCGCGGGGAAAGGCCCGCGGCCGTATCGTCGCGCACGCGCGAGCGCGGCTCAAGCGCTGAAGGAGCAGGAACGCAAAGTGAGAGGCCGCCGAAACCCGAAGGCTCCAACGACCTCTCGCGTGATTTGTACCCCGGGGAACCGCTCGGCGTCAAGTCGAGGACGGGATCTTTGTCACTTTCTTCGCGGCGCCTGTCCTCGGCCTCACGGGATCCGGACGAACAGCCGCGTCCGCTGGATATCAGGCTCGTTCTTGGTGCCGGCGACCACGGCCTCGATCGGGTTGAGGGACGGGCCGATCTCGTTGTTGAAGGACGCCGCCTCCGCCGGCGGCAACTGGCCACGGACCACGGCGACGATGGCCGGCACGTCGAGGTACAGGACGCCGTCATCCGTCGGAACGTTGGCCGTGGCCGACGTGAACCGGGGGTCGGCGGAGATCGCGCCTCCGCCCGCGTGGACGTCGATCACGTGCTCGACCTGGACCCGCGACGAGCCCACGATGGCGACGTCCCCCATCACCGCGTACGCGACCGGGAGGGTCGCGCCCGACGACGCGAACGTGACCGTGATTCCGCCGTGGTCCTCCGTGGCCCATCGGACGGTCTCCTGCGCGACCCTGCATCCTCCGGTGGAAGAGCACGACCCTGACGTGCTGCCGAGGGGGAGCTTCTTGAGCGTGCCGTCTATCCACGCAGCCGTCGCAGCAGGGTCGTTCGTCCCGACCATCAGAACGCCCCCGACCGGGATCGTTCCTTGCTCCGGGCTCGCCTCGGCGGCGACGTCACCGGTGAGCTGGGACAGCAAGCCTCCGGCACCCGTGAGCTCCAGACGCTTGAGCTCTTCGTCCGCCTGTGGATCGCTCGCGGAGATGCGGCCGACCTGATCGGCGATCGCGGCATCGAGGTGCTCGACCGCATACATCCCGATCGCTTCGTCCGGGATGAGATCGATCAGCTTGTTCGGATGGTCCGCCGCCGAAAGGGTCTGCCGCTGGACGTCGGAGAGCTTCGCGTCGTCGTACATCATCACCGTGTCGAGGGCCAGCCCGTCGGACTCCGCGGAGACGGACACCCCTACGCCGTCGAGCGCATCCAGGCTCGTGACGCCGGTCGTGAGTCCGGCCGCATCCAGGACGTCGCCGAAGGTGCCGAGGAGCTGCGCCGTGTCGACGAATGCGACGCCGAGGCGTGACTGCGGCAGCGCGCCGGTGACGCGTAGGAACGTCGCGTCGTCCGCGATGGCCGGTCCGCCGTGCGCGGTGTCGATGACGGCCGCGACCGCGCCCTCGTCGGATCCCAGCACGACCACGCCGTCGACGATGGCGAAGGACGGATGCTCGGTCGTCGCCGGCACCGTGATCTGCACGCCGTCGTGATCGGAGAGGTGGAAGGTCGCACCTTGGTTTTCCAGACCGGCGCGGAACTTCTGCAGTGATGCCGTCGCGGCGCCCTCGTCATCCGTCGCGATGAGGACCGCGTAGGACGTGTCCTGCGCGCTCTTCACGTCCACGTAGAGCCCGACCTCTGAGCCGACCCACTGCACGTCCTCGTGCGTCATCCCCACGTCCCGGAGCAGGCCGTCGAGGGTCTGGTTCAGTTGCTGGCGCAGCTGATCCTGGCCGCCGAGGGCGGGGAACCTGGATGCGATACGCAGGAGGTTCACCTTCTGGCTGGCGGCAGGATCGAGGTTGGCCGTCACGACGACGTCGGCGCTCGCGGGGACCTTGCCCAGGATCGCTTCACCGCTGCCGCGGAGCAGCATGAAAGCGGCCGCGCCGGCGGCGCCCGCCAGCACGAGCACCGCGGCGAGCGCGATGCCGGCGACCTTGAGCCCGCGGCGGGGCGCCGCCGGCGCGGCCCCGCCTCCCTCGGTCACCTCCGCCATGGTGATCGGCAGGGCGCCTTCCGGAGGAGCCGGGAAGGACGAGCCCGCGCCGGTTCGCGGCTGCGGATCGAGGCTCCAGGTATCGCCCGGCATCGCATCCGCCGGTGGACCGGTCATGTCGTCGGTGGGTGGTTGGTCGCTCACGGTGCGGTGTCCTTCCGTTGGCGTTCGGTCGCGCCGAGGTATCGGCCGGGCGTGACCGCAAGCGTAGTGGCCATCGGTTCCCTCCGCGAGGAACCCTCGGGTTAGGCCTCGAGCACCTCGCGACGGAGCGTGCATGCCTCCAGCCGGTCGGGCAGCGGCACCACGCCGATCCCCGGACCGTCGGGAACCCACATCGTGCCATCGCTCTCGAGCACGAACGGCTCGGTCAGATCCTCCGGGAAGTACCGGGCGGATGCACTCGTGTCGTTGGGCAGCGTGAAGCCCGGCATCGCCGCGAGGGCGAGATTGGTCGCTCGGCCGATCCCGGTCTCGAGCATCCCGCCGCACCAGACCGGTACGCCGGCCCCGAGGCAGACGTCGTGGACCGCGCGCGCTTCGAGCACGCCGCCGACGCGGCCCTGCTTGATGTTGACGATCCGGCAGGCGCCGACCTCGAGGGCGGCGGCCGCATCGGCCGCCGACCGGATCGACTCGTCCAGGCACAGATCCGTCCGGATCTGTGCCTGGAGCTTCGCATGCTGGACCAGATCCTCGTGATGGAGCGGTTGTTCGATCATCAGCAGATCGAAGGCGTCGAGCGCGCGGAACACGTCCAGATCCTCGAGCGTGTACGCGGCGTTCGCGTCGACGGAGAGCAGGATGTCCGGATGGTGGGCCCGGATCGGAGCGACGCGGTCGAGGTCAAGGCCCGGCGCGATCTTGAGCTTGATCCGCCGGTAGCCCTCGGCGAGGTATCCGTCGACCTGTGCGCGCAACTCGTCGACGGTCTCGGTGATCCCGACCGACACGCCGCAGACGACCTCTTTCTTGTCCGCACCCAGGTACGATGCGAGCGACTCGTCACGCTCGCGCAGCTCGGCGTCGAGCAGGGCGTTCACGAGCGTCGCCTTCGCCATCGGGTTGCCCCGGACGGAACCGAACACGTCGGAGAGCGAACCCGCCGTCACGTCTTGTTCGTGGAGCAGGGCCGGGCCGAGGAACCCCTCGATCGCGCTCCACACGCTCCCGTTCCATTCAGCGCTGAAGTCGGGCTCGACGTCGGCGACGCACTCACCCCAGCCTTCGGCGCCGTCGGTCTCCACCCGGATCACGACGCATTCCTTCCGTGTCGCGATGCCGAACGACGTTCGGAAGGGCCGGGCGAGGGGCAACCCCACCAGCAGGAGCTCGATGCGACCGACCCTGGTCATCGCGCCGCCTCCTCCTTCGCGAAGAGGTAGCTCGAGCGTTCTCGGTCGAACGCGACGCCGATCTCACCCCTCGCCATCGCGTCTTCGACGGCGACCGCGACGTCCTCGCGCCACCGGCGGGCCTCGGCCGGATCGCGCGTTCGAAGCTCCTGATGATCGACGGGGATCGGGATCTCGGTGCGGGGCCCGGTCACCGATCGCGGGCCCGGTTCGCGGGTGAGGTCCCAGCGCACCATGAACCGATCGCTCCGCTCCCCGACGTTGAGGTCGTCGGTCATCGCGCCGTAGTAGTCGCGCATGAACGCGTCCACGACGGCCCCGAGCTTGCCGAGGTTGAGCCACGCGTTCCGTGCGAGGAGCGGATCGAACGTCCACCGCGCCACCCGGATCTGCTGTCCGAGCGCCTGCGCGCGTTGCGCGAGCTTCAACGCGTAGCCGACCCCCCGGCGGCGGCGGTCGGGCAGCGCGGCGAGCATGTGCGAGTGGACGTGGAGTCCTCCCGCGTCCACCCCCGCCCAGCCCAGCACGAACCCGATCAGGTCGGAGCCGTGGAACGCGCCCCAGCACACGTTGCCGCTCGCCGCCAGGGCCCTGACCACCTCACGATCGATCCGCTGGCCGCCCCAGGTGGCCTGGATCACCCCGTTGATCAGGTCGGCGTCCTCCACCCCCGGGAGCGGCCGGAGCTCGACGCCCGCACCGTGGGCCGCGGCGTGGGCGAGTTCCCAAGGATCGATCATGTCGGCGAGCGTAACAACGCGGAAGACCCGCGCTCGAGGCGCGGGCCTCCAGGGGGAAGATGTGGGCCTCGGTGCCGGCTATCCGCCGGCGGGAGGGGGAAGCTCTTGCCACTCGACGTCGTCGAGATCGCTGCCTTGCTTCCGCTTCCAGAAGGTGACCACGGCTCCGATCGTCGCGAGGATCGCCGTGAACTTGAGGAGCTTCCGGAAGAAGCCCTTCTTCTTCTTTCCCGTTCCTTCGCCGTCGTCGCCCAAGGGAAACCCTCCTCATCGTGGGCCTGGATTGGCTCGCACCACCGGCCTCTATGTCATCAAGGACATCCGAAGGGTAGCCGCTACCTACGGCATCCGGGAAGGGCCTGGTCAGGGGCCCGCCTAGGGGTTCAGGTTGCGTCCGTCAACGCGACGACGAGGACCGCCACCATGCGTCGTCTCGACAGCTTCATCCAACCGCTCTCGGTTCGATCGTGGGCCTGGATGGACTTGAACCATCGACCTCTTCCTTATCAGGGAAGCGCTCTAACCGAGCTGAGCTACAGGCCCGTGCGATCTGACATCCGATGATCCGAGGACGTCAACGAGCGTAGCCAGGCTTCCGAAACGCGTCAATCGGAGCCCTGTCAGCCGCGGTGGCGCTCGGAGAGCGTGACCTCGACGCCGCCGACGATGTCGCTGATCAGGTTGTACAGCAGCGCGATGAAGACCGTCAGCGCCGTCCACACGAGCGCGAACGCGCAGCCGGCGAAGAAGAGCCAGGTGAAGATCCGCGTGCCGTCGATGATGGCCGGGGTGCATCGGTACGTGCCCTGGTCCGGTTTCACCAGGCAGCCGATCCACTGCGCCACGGTGTCGATGACGCCGGCCGCCTGGAGTACCAGGAAGATGATCAGGAGCGCGAGCCAGATCACGAGCATCATGCAGACCGAGAACAGCAGCGAGAACCTGAACACCGAGACGAGGCCGAAGCGCCGGATCGTGACCTTGGTGCGCCGTGGCTCGCCGAACCCATGCGAACGCTGCGCCCGGCCTGGCCGGACGGCGCCGCCCAACTCCACGTCGATGACGGGAGGATCGGGGGTTGGCGTCTGGGTGAAGGGTTCTTCAGCCGTGGTGGTCATCCTCGTAGGGGAAGGTTGTAAGGGTACGCCGACCCGAGGGCAAGCACCCGGAAGCCTTGGATCAAGTTCGGAACGGGCCTTCCCCCGCGAACAGGAACCGCACATGCGCAACCGCGGCGATCGCCAGCAGGGCCGGAGCGAGCGCCCACGATCCCGGCTCCACGTCCCTGAGGAACAGCAAGCCGCCCACCCCGATGCCGGCGCCCCCGAAGGCGAGCATGGCGTCGACGACCCGCGGACGGAGCCGCGTACGCAGCGGGAACGTGGCAAGCGCCAGTAGAACGACTGCCGCCAGGATGGTGGTCCAGGCGCCCACGGGGTCCATCGACCGCGAGGATACGGCCAGATCAAGCCGACGTGGGCCGATGCCGATGCAGACCTCCATGGAAGGCTGCGTGCATGGCATGGAGCCGGCCTGGTGCTACGTGTGCCGGATCGAGCGGAGCGGAGCGGACCCGCGCACCGCGTGGGGTTTCAACGCGTGGGAGGACGATCGCGACCCCGGGGATCGCAGCGGCCCGATGAGCCTCACCCAGGCGGGCTACCTCAGGTTCCTGTGCGAGGAGTTCGAGGAGACCTTCGATCCCTCGCTCACCGACGGCCAGTCGGCGATCATCGTGGCGAGCTTCCTCGACGAGCCGATGACCGACTCGCAAGCGCGGACGTTGTTCTTCCTGAGTCAGGTCGTCGGCACGGAGCCCGACACCGGGCTCACATATGGCCAGGCGCGAACGAAGATCAGGAGCTTGATCGCGATCCGCGGCCTCAAGTCCGCCTGAACTCAGCCTCTCCCCGGACCCACGTGACCCGCGGGCCGAACGCCCTGCGATGATGCGGCCGTGGCCCCCTCGATCACCGCGCCCGACGAGGACGCTCGCCGCGGTCTTCGCCTGGCGTTGATCGGGTACGCCGGCGTCCCCTTGACGATCGTCTTCGTCGGCTTGGCACCCCACGGGTTCCGCGCCGGTGTCTACCTGGCCGGGCTCGCCGCCGTTGCGGTCGTCTCGACCGTCGGAGGGATCCGGGCGAGGCGCGCCCTGAGCGCCGGCACGGCGCTCAGGGCGCGCGCGATCGCGGGCGCGATCCTGGGCCTCTGGCTCGGGGTCACGGCGGCGGTGCTGTGGTTCTGGACGCTGGTGGGCGTGGCGTTGTGAGCACGCCCGGGGCGATTGCTGCCGGGGACGTCGAGAGCGACCTGCGGACCATCCTGTGGATCCAGGCCGTCCGAGCGTTCCTCTACGGGTTCGGTGCCGTGATCCTCGGCTCGGTGCTCGCACACAACGGTGCGAGCGACCTCGAGGTTGGGCTGCTGGGTGCCGCGATCCTCGCGGGCATGGCGTTGTCCGCGATCGCCGTCGGCATCGTCGGCGACCGGATCGGTCGCCGACGAACGTACGCCGGCCTCCTGGTGATCCTCGGCATCGTCGGTCTGGGCTACGCCCTGACCGACCGCGTCTGGGTCCTCATCGTCCTCGCGCTCTTCGGCACGATGTCGACCGACGCGAACGAGAACGGTCCGCTCACGACGCTCGAGCAGGCGATGATCGGACAGGCGCTGGCGTCGACACGCCTCCGCGTGTTCGGCCGGTACAACGCGATCGCCTTCCTGACCGGCGCGCTCGGAGCGTTGGCGGCCGGTGGACCGGCGTTCCTGCATCACGTCTGGGCGGGAGCACCCGCCGATCGCCGATGGTTCCTGCTGTTCCCGATCGGTGCGATCGCATGCGTGTGGCTGGCGACGCGGCTCAGCGGCGCGATGGAGCTCGAGACTCGCTCGCGCGCTCGGTTGAACCGGTCGCGCGAGCAGGTGTTCCGGCTCGCCTCGCTCTTCTCGATCGATGCCTTCGCGGGCGGGTTCGTCGTGACCGTCTTCGTGGTGTTCTGGTTCTCCAAGCGGTTCGGCGCGTCGCAGGAGCTGATGTCGGCGGTGGTCTTCGCAGCCGGGCTCCTACAGGCGGGATCGTCCATCGTCGCGACCCGTGTCGCCGCACGGTTCGGATTGTTGAACACGATGGTGTTCACGCACCTGCCGTCCAACATCCTGCTGATCCTGGTTCCGCTGATGCCGACGCTTCCGCTCGCGATCGCGGTCCTCCTGCTCCGGTTCGCGCTGTCGCAGATGGACGTGCCGACCCGGCAGGCGTACATCGCGGCGATGGTGGACCCGGACGAACGCACGGCCGCCGCGGCGACGACCAACACGGCTCGCTACATCGCGCGGCCGTTCGGCCCTCTGGTCGGCACGGCGCTCATGCACTCCGTCGCGCTCGGGGCGCCTTGGGTCGTCGCGGGATCGCTGAAATCTGCCTACGACCTGGTCCTGTGGCGCGTGTTCAAGAAGGTGCCGCTGCCCAGCTAGGCCTTACTCCTCGTCCATCTGGATGATGACGGGAGCGATCGCGGCGACGTTCTCGCCGTCCTCCACCCTCATCGTGCGGACGCCCTGGCTCGAACGCCCGACCCGACGGATGTCGGCCGCCCCGACCCGCTGCACCTTGCCGGACGACGAGATCGTCAGGAGGTCCTGGTCCTTGGAGCCGATGAACGCGCCCGCGAGCTCGCCGGTCTTGCGGGTGAGCTGATGGCCGATGACTCCCTTGCCGCCTCGACCCTTCGTCGGATAGTCGGCGAGACGCGACCGCTTGCCATACCCGTTCCGGGACACGCTGATCATCTCTTCGCCGTCGGATGCGAGCGCGAGGGCGATGACCTCGTCGCCTTCCGCCAACCGCATGCCGATCACGCCCGCGGTCGCCCGCCCCATCGGACGGACGAGGGACTCCTTGAACCGGATGGCTTGACCGCGCCGGGACACGAGGAACACGTCGTCCTTGCCGTTGGTCAGGCGGACGTCGACGAGTTCGTCCCCCGCCTTCAGGTTGATGGCGGCGAGCCCCGTGCGAGCGGAGGCGTACTCCGGGAGCGCCGTCTTCTTGACCATGCCGTGCTTGGTCGCGAACAGGAGGAACTGACCTTCCGCGTACTCCTTGAGGTCGAGCACCGCGCTCACCTTCTCGTCGGCGTTCACGGCGACACCGGGAAGGTTGGCCGCGTAGAGGCCTCGAGCGATGCGCGACGAGTCGGGCACCTCATGGACCTTCACCCGATACACCCTGCCCCTCGTCGAGAAGAACAAGAGCCAGTTGTGGGTGGTCGTCGTGAAGACGTCGGTGATGACGTCCTCCTCTTTGAGGGTGGCGCCCTTGACGCCCTTGCCACCCCTCCCCTGTCGCTTGAACGCATCGATGGGCTGGCGCTTCACGTATCCGGCGCGGCTGACCGTGATGACGACGTCCTCCTCGGCGATCAGGTCCTCAACGTCGAACTCGCCCTCGTCGGCCTTGAGCTGCGTCCTGCGCGGATCCCCGTATCTCTTCTTGATCTCCGCAAGCTCGTCCTTGATCACGCTCCGGAGCTTCTTGGGGCTCTTCAACAGGGAGTCCAGGTACTTGATCCGCGCGAGCAGGTCCTTGTGCTCCTGCTCCAGCTCGGCGCGGGCCAGCCGCGTGAGGCGGCGCAGCGGCATGTCGAGGATGTGGTTCGTCTGGACCTCGCTCAGCTTGAACTTCGCCATGAGCTTGGTCCGCGCCTCTTCGGAGTCCTGGGACCCGCGGATGATCTTGATGACCTCGTCCAGGTGGTCGAGGGCGATCAGCAGGCCCTGCACGATGTGGTCGCGCTCTTCGGCCTTCCGCTTCTCGTATCGGGTCCTGCGCGTGACGACGTCGATCTGGTGATCGACGTAGTAGCCGATCATCTCGGCGAGGTTCAGCGTGCGCGGCACGCCGTCGACGAGCGCGAGCATGATCACGCCGAAGTTGTCCTGCAGCTGCGTGTGCTTGTAGAGCTGGTTCAGCACGACGTGCGGGTTCGCGGCTCGTTTGAGATCGATCACCAGCCGCATGCCCTCGCGACCGCTGGAGTGATCCTGGACGTCGGCGATCTCCTTGACCCGGCCGGTCTTCACGAGGTCCGCGATCTTCTCCGCGAGCCGCGCCTTGTTCACCTGGTACGGCAGCTCGGTGATGACGATCCGGGAACGGCCGGAGCTACCCTCCTCGATGGAGCAGACGCCCCGGACCTTGATGGACCCACGCCCGGTCTCGTACGCGTCGCGGATGCCGTCCTTGCCCAGGACGATGCCGCCGGTCGGGAAGTCGGGTCCCTTGACGAGCTTCCGGAGGTCCGCCGCCTTCACCTCCGGGTTGTCGATGAGATGGATGACGGCATCGATCACTTCGCCGAGGTTGTGCGGCGGGATGTTCGTGGCCATCCCGACCGCGATGCCCCCCGAGCCGTTCACCAGCAGGTTCGGGAACCGGGAGGGGAGCACGACGGGCTGCTGCTCGTACCCATCGAAGTTCGGCTCGAAGTCGACGGTCTCGGCCTCGATGTCCCGCAGGAGCTCCAGGGCCACGGGCGCGAGCCGAGCCTCCGTGTACCGGTAGGCGGCGGGCGGATCGCCATCGACGGAACCGAAGTTCCCGTGACCGTCGACCAAGGGTGCGCGCAGCGAGAAGTCCTGGGCCATCCGGACCAGCGCGTCGTAGATCGCGTCGTTGCCATGAGGGTGGTACTTCCGGATCACGTCGCCGACGACCGCCGCCGACTTGCGGTACGGACGGTCGGGTCGAAGACCGGACTCGAGCATCGACCACAAGATCCGGCGGTGGACCGGTTTCAGACCGTCGCGCACCTCGGGCAACGCGCGTCCGACGATGACCGACATCGCGTAGTCGAGGTACGAGCGCTGGATCTCGTCCTCGAGCTGGACGGGTTCGATGTTCCCGGCGAACAGACCTTCCTGTGGCACGGGTGCTCCTGATCTCCTCTCAGACGTCCAGGTTCTGGACGTACTGGGCGTTCGTTTCGATGAACTCCTTGCGGGATGGCACGTCCTCGCCCATCAAGACCGTGAACAGGTGATCGGCCGTTGCAGCATCTTCCAGGGTCACCTGGAGCAGCGTGCGCCGCTCGGGGTCCATCGTGGTCTCCCAGAGCTGGGACGCGTCCATCTCACCCAGACCCTTGAACCGTTGAGGATCCATCTTCTTGTTGCCGTTACCGCTCCCGTTGCGGAAGTCGTCCCATTGACGCTCGGTGTAGAAGTAGTGCTCCTGCTTCCCCTCCTTCAACAGGTACAGCGGCGGCTGAGAGGTAGACGTAGCCGGCATCGATCAGGTCGCGCATGTACCGGAAGAAGTACGTCAGCAGGAGCGTGCGGATGTGCGCGCCGTCGACGTCCGCGTCGGCCATCAACACGATGCGGTGATACCTGGCCTTCGTGAGGTCGAACTCGTCGCCGATACCGGTCCCGATCGCGGTGATGAGCGCCTGGATCTCGATGTTCTCCAGGATCTTGTGCAGCCGCGCCTTCTCGACGTTCAGGATCTTGCCGCGGATCGGAAGGATCGCCTGGGTCGCCGGGTCGCGTGCCTGCTTGGCCGAGCCGCCTGCGGAATCCCCCTCCACGATGTAGATCTCGCACGCGGCGGGGTCGTTCAGCTGGCAGTCGGCGAGCTTGCCCGGCAACGATCCCGACTCCAGGAACGACTTCCGGCGGGTAAGGTCGCGCGCCTGCTTGGCGGCGAGGCGGGCCTTGGCCGCGGACGTCCCCTTGGTCACGATGCGCTTGCCGTCGCCCGGGTGCTCCTCGAGCCATTCGGCGAGCTTCGCGTTGACCGTCGTCTCGACGAACGAACGGATCGAGGCGTTGCCGAGCTTCGTCTTCGTCTGTCCCTCGAACTGCGGATCGCGGAGCTTCACCGAGACGATCGCGATCAGTCCCTCGCGAACGTCCTCGCCGATCAGGTTCTCCTCCTTCTCTTTGAGCAGGCCCTTGCTCCTCGCGTACCGGTTGAGCACGTTCGTGAGCGCCTTCTTCAGGCCCTCTTCGTGCATGCCCCCTTCGTGCGTGTTGATCGTGTTCGCGAACGAATGGAACGACTCCGCGTACGAGTTGTTCCACTGCAGAGCGATCTCGACTTCCGCGGTCCCGTCGCCCTCCTTCGCCTCGAAGTACGCGACACGGTGCAACGGATCGCGGCCCTCCGCGAGGTACTTCACGAAGTCGACGAGACCCCCGGTGGCCTTGAAGACTTCCTTCGATCCGGTCCGCTCGTCGACGAGCTGGATCTCGACGCCCTTGTTGAGGAACGCGAGCTCCTTCAGCCGGTCCGCGAGGATCTTGCTCTCGAACTCCACTCCCTCGGTGAAGATCTCGGGGTCCGGCCAGAAGCGGATCAGGGTCCCGGTCTTCGAACTGCCCTTGCCCTTGGTCAGCTTCTTCGTGACCTTGCCGCGACTGAAGGCCATCGTGTAGGTGGAGCCATCCCGCTGGACCTGCGCCTCGAGCTTCTGGGAGAGCGCGTTCACCACCGACACGCCGACACCGTGCAGGCCGCCGGAGATCTTGTAGCCCTCGCCGCCGAACTTCCCACCGGCGTGCAGCACGGTGAGGACGATCTCGAGCGCGGGACGGCGGTCCTTGCGACCCGGGATCGGCTTGACGGGGATGCCGCGCCCGTTATCGAGCACGCTCGCCGAGCCGTCCGCGTGCAGCGTCACGATGATCTTGTCGCAGTGCCCCGCCATCGCTTCATCGATCGCGTTGTCCACGACCTCGTAGACGAGGTGATGCAGCCCCCGCGAGCTAGTGGTCCCGATGTACATCCCGGGACGCTTGCGGACAGGCTCAAGGCCCTCAAGGACCTGGATGCTGCTGGAGTCGTAGCCGGGCTGTTGCTTGCTCGTTCTGGTCCTGGTGGTGC
The DNA here is from genome assembly GCA_005884925.1 of Actinomycetota bacterium. GTDB lineage: Bacteria > Actinomycetota > UBA4738 > UBA4738 > HRBIN12 > AC-51. The sequence goes on from VAYU01000024.1 coordinate 76,437, forward strand.
GTTTCGCTGGGGTCGCCAACCGTCCTCCGATCGGGGCCGCACGGCACCCGCCGCAGGCGTGCGGGGGCGTGCGGCGGGGTGTCGCACGAACGCCTTTATCTTACCGGACGAGGGTGACGTTTGACCGTATCTCGACGGTCGAAATCAGCCCTGTGACCTGCGGTTTCGCCCCTCTCGGGACACCGGGCCGACCACGATCCGGACGGCCTTCACCGACCCGGTTCCGAGGGCCGCATCGGCCCGTTCCCGGATCTGTTCCGAGAGGTATTTCGCCTGTGCTCCCCAGGGCCCATCGGACGCTCGGACGACGAGGACCCCACCCTCCAAGGACGCCGGCTGCGTCGCTCGCGCGAGCCGCTCCCCCACCAGCTCGGGCCACCGCCGGGCGAGGGTCGCGATCGGCATCCCGCGGCTGAAGACGTCTTCACGCATCAATGCATCGACGACGTCGCCGATCGGCACCGGATCCCCGGTGCGCCGATCCGAGCGACGCCCGAACCCCTTCGAGTGCGGCATCACGCGGCCTCGTGCCGCGCGATGACGCTGCCGCCGCGCACGTCCAGGATCGCCGTCGCCTGAGCGGGGACGTCGGCTTCGTCGGCCACACTAATCACGACCTGACCCGGTCGCGCGGCGAGGATCGAGGCGATCCTGTCGCGGCGTGTCGGATCCAGCGCGCTGTAGGGATCGTCCACCAGCAGGACCGGCGGCTCGCCGATCGCGGCTTCCACGGCGGTCGCGAGTCCCAGACGGACGGCGAGCGCCGCGACCCAGGTCTCCCCGTGAGAGGCGAAACTGCGGGCACCGAGATCCCGCACGGCGAGGTCCAGATCGTCTCGATGAGGGCCGACGAGCGAGGTCCGACGCTGAAGCTCGTCGGACCGTCGCTCGTCGAGCCGATGCCGGAACCCCGCCTCCACCTCGGTCGCCGGGACGTTCGGCGCGTAGCGCACCACCAGGTCGTACCCCGACACGGCCGAGAACGCTTGCGAAGCTGGAGGTGCGACCGCGTCCACGGACTCGGCCCGAGCCCGGATCACCGCCGCGCCGGTTTGGATCAGCTGCTGGTCCCACGCCTCGAGCTCCGGAGGAGCGCCTCGGCCTTCGTGCTCCTTCAGGAGACGATTCCGCTGCCGGAGCACACGCTCGTACGAGCTGGTCAGCGTGTCGCGCGACGGTTGCAGCAGCACGACGACCTCGTCCATGAATCCACGGCGGCGAGCAGGATCGCCGGTGACGATCGGCAGATCGAACGGTCCGAACAACACGACACGTACCGCTCGGCGCAGGTCTCGCCGACGACGGACGGTCGACCGATCGACCTGCACCCTGTTGGCGCCTTTCCGCCGGATCTCGACCTCGACGAGGACGCGGCCGTCGCGCGTCTCGAACTCCCCCCGGACGTACGCGACGTCCGCGCCGTGTCGCACGAGCGGTTCGCTCGCGCTCACGCGCGGACTCCCGAGCGAATACAGGAAGTGCATGGCCTCCAACAGATTGGTCTTGCCTTCGCCGTTGGGGCCGGCCACCACGATGACCCCATCGTGTCCGAGATCGACCCGGGTGTGCACGTGGTTGCGATAGTCCCGCAACTCCACCCATGACAGGCGCATGGCGGGACCGCGGGCCCGAAGCGAGCTACACCACGGCGGCGGGGAGCCGCACTGGCATCACGAGGTAGGTGAACCCGTCGCTCTCCCCGTGCACGACGCCGGGCTTCAGCCCGTCCCGCACGTCCAGACGCACGGACTCACCGACCGCGGCGGTGAGTCCGTCGATCAAGTATTGCGGGTTGAACGCGACCGTCAGATCGTCTCCTTCGTACCGAGCTTCGACCGTCTCTACGGCCTGGCCGAGGTCCGGGGAGCTGGAGGACAGTTTGACGCCGAGCGCGTTGAACTCGAGTCGGACCGGCGTGGTGTCGCGAGCGAGGAGTCCGACGCGTCGAACGGCATCCAGCAGCTGTTGCCGCGACACGGTCAGCCGGCTCTCGTGCGTGTCCGGGAGGAGCTGACGGTAGTTCGGGAACTCACCCTCGATCAGCCGAGAGGTGAGCGTCAGGCCTCCGGCGCGGAACGACACCTGGGCATCGTCGACGAGGATCTCGACCTTGCCCTTCTCGTCGCCCGCGGCCGCGCGCCCGGCCTCGGAGAACGCACGTTCCGGAACGATCGCCTTCGCCTCACCGTCAGCGCTGGCGACGAGGTCGCGAACCGCGAGCCGATACGAGTCCGTCGCGACCAGCACGCAACCTTCGCGGCTGACCTCGACCAGGACCCCGGTGAGGACCGGTCGCGCTTCGTCGCGGCTGGCCGCCCGCGCGACCTGTGACACGGCCTCCGCGAATGCGCCGGCGTCGGCCTCGACCCGAGTGCCTCCGGGCTCCTGCAATCCCGGGAAGTCCTCGGCGGGGAGCAGCCGAAGCGATCCTTCGTACGCCGCACACCTGATCCTCGCCTGCGACTGGTCCGTCTCCACGTCCACCGGGGCGTCGGAGAGCGATTTCACGGTGTCCGTCAGCAGCCGGGCCGGGATCAGCGCGACACCAGGCTCAGTCACCTGAACGTCGATCGTGAGCCGAGCCGAGACTTCAAGATCCGTCGTCGTCATGGTCAACTGGCCGTCGGCGGCTCCGTCCAGCAGGACCCCCGTTAGCGCGGGGATCCCCGGTCGCGATGACACCCCGCGCTGAACCGTCTGCAAGGCCTCGGACAACGCATCTCGATCGCATCGGAACTTCACCGTGCACACCCCCTGTATCGGTATCTGTTCTTCATGAAGACCTGTAGTGGTAGGGCCGGTGGAACCGTGGACAACTCCGTCATCCGCGCAGCGTAGTGCCCATGCCGGACATGGGGACGAGCTGTGGATAAGTCGTGCCGCTCTGCCGGCGGGAGACGGGGGCCGTCCGGGCCGCCGAAGTCATCCACACCGTTATCCACATGTCAGGAGGCCCCTCGTACGCGTCCGCGGACGATCCGGGTCAGGTCCTGAACCTGTCGGAAGGTCGCGTCGCGCTCGCGCATCTCATCCTCGACCTTCTTGATCCCGTGCAGGACGGTGGTGTGGTCGCGGCCACCGAAGATCTCGCCGATCTTCACCAACGACAGCCCCGTGCATTCGCGCATGAGGTACATGGCGATGTGCCGCGCTTGGGTGAGCGGGCGTGACCGGGACTTCGAGACGAGGTCTCCGGTGGACAGGGAGAAGTACTCGGCGGTCTGCTCCATGATCAGCTGCGGGGGGATCTCATGGTCGGTCTGCGGGATCAGGTCCTGCAGCGCGCGCTCGGCCAACTCCTGGTCGATCCGTTGTGCAGTCAGCTCCGACCAGGCGACGACCCTGACCAAGGCCCCCTCCAGCTCTCGGACCGACTGATCGAACTTGGACGCGACGAACTCGATCACGTCGTGGGGGATCGTCAAGCGTTCACGTTCCGCCTTGAGCTGCAGGATCGCGATGCGCGTCTCGAGGTCGGGTGGCTGCACGTCGACGCAGAGGCCCCAGCGGAACCGGCTTACGAGGCGCTCCTCGAGACCGGACAGCTCGTGCGGCGGGCGATCGGATGCGATCGCGATCTGACGGCCGCTGCCGTGGAGATGGTTGAAGGTGTGGAAGAACTCCGTCTGGGTCTCCTCGCGCTTGGCGAGGAACTGGATATCGTCGACCAGCAAGACGTCCACCTCGCGGTAGCGGTGGCGGAACTGGTCCCCCTGGCGTTCACGCACTGCCTTGATGAACTCCGTGACGAAGCGCTCGGAGGTCACATACTTCACGCGGATCCCCGGGTTGACGCGGTACATGTGATGACCGACGGCGATCAACAGGTGCGTCTTGCCCAGGCCGACGCCGCCGTAGATGAACAAAGGGTTGTACGCGGTCGATGGCGGCGCTTCGGCGACCGCCATCGCAGCCGCGTGCGCGAACCGGTTGCTCGGTCCCGGCACGAACGCTTCGAACGTGTAGTTCGGGAACGGCAAGCCGGGGGCACCGAGCGAGATCGCCGCGGCGCGGCGCCGGACGGCTTCACTCGATTCGCCGATCGCTGTGCGCGCTGGCGTTGCGGGAACGTCGACGACGGGGGTCTCATCGAGCGGATGGCGGATCCCCTCCTCGACCTCGAACTCGATCTTCACCGGGCCACCGTATGACGCTGCGGCCGCCTCCTCGATCAACGTGAGATGGTTGTGCTGCAAGCGCTCACGGACGAGCGGGCTCGGAACTGCAAGGGTGAGGACGTCATCAACCAGGCCGGCGGGGCGCACGTCGGAGAACCACATCACGAGCGTGGTGTCGGGGAGCTCCGCTCGCGCTCGTGCCAGCACGCCCGACCACGCTTCGAGCGCCGCGTGCTCCGGGTAGGCCGTCACCATGCCTATTCCACAGAACCTTTCCACAACGGTGGAAAACCCAACGGGGGGATCCTCCGACTCGGGAGACGCGGCCCGGTCGCGCGCCCCGGGGGAAGGCGGGCTGGAAGATAGCACGGTGGTTTTCCACACCGCACGCGCGACGGGGGGTCTTGACGTTCTTTCTGTTGTCAAGAGCTTTGGCCAGCGAGGATGCTCGCCCCGTATACTGCCCGCTCGACCGGCGCGAACCGGTCTCCGATCGAGCGAGGATCTCCACGGATGGCCAAGGGCAAGCGGACGTACCAGCCGAACAACCGTCACCGCGCGAAGGTGCACGGTTTCCGGCACCGGATGCGGACCCGCGCCGGTCGCGCGATCCTGGCCGCTCGCCGCCGCAAAGGGCGCGCGCGGGTAACCGTCTGACCCGCGCGAACGGGGTCCAGGTGCAATCGCGTGACGTGCAGCGCGTCTTCGATGAGGGCCGTCCGGTTCACGGGAGGCGGGTGGTAGTGTTTCTCGCGTCCGGGACTGGGGCAGCGGCGTTCGTCGCCGGTCGCAAGGTCGGCAACGCGGTCACGCGGAACCGAGCTCGGCGCATCCTTCGAGCGGCGTGGCTGGAGGTCGCTCCGGGGATCGGGAACGGACACGACGCCGTCCTCGTGGCCCGAGAGGCCATCCGGGGGGCCAAGACGCAGGACCTGGTGGCCGAGATGACGCAGCTCCTTCGCGGGGAGATCACGCACCCATGAACGCGGTCCGACGCGGTCTGCACGGCGCTGGAACTCCGGTCCGCATGATCCTCATCGCTTGCATCCGGGTGTATCGGATCACCCTTTCGGGCTGGCTCGGTGGCCAGTGTCGGTTCTCTCCGAGCTGCAGCGGGTACGCGGAAGACGCGATCAGGGTGCACGGCGCCATCCGCGGCTCGGGGATGGCCCTGTGGAGGGTGCTGCGCTGCAACCCATTCGGTCGTGGCGGGATCGATCGCGTTGACGGTGCCCAGCCCAGCGCTCCGTATGACGATGTCTCACGTGGCGCACCCGACGAGAAGGCACGGGTGTAGGGCTTGGTCGCCAACGTCCTGTGGCAGGGTCTCCTCAACGCGCTGGGCTCGGTTCTCGCCTGGATCTACGACATCGTCCCGAACTACGGCATCGCGATCATCGTCTTAACGCTCGCGATCCGGCTCCTCTTGCTTCCTTTGGGGATCAAGCAGATCAAGAGCATGCAGCACATGCAGGCGCTCCAGCCGAAGCTGAAGGAACTTCAGAAGAAGTACAAGAACAACCGCCAGAAGCAGCAAGAAGAGCAGATGAAGCTCTACAAGGAGGCAGGAGTGAACCCGCTCGGCGGGTGCCTCCCGATGCTCCTCACCCTGCCGTTCCTCTTCGCGATGTATGCAGTCATCAGGCCTCCGACCTTGACCCCGTCCCAGGATCCGCAACAGAGGGGCTCCTTCGTCGTGGCCAACAACCACCTTCCGCAGGACAGCGCCCTGTTCCAGAACGTCCTGACACACCAGAACACGGATTTCTTGTTCATGAATCTGCAGTGCAACCTCGTTGGGGCCGGGACCCAGGTTGAGATCAAATATAAAGACCCGGCTGATCGCCTGGTGAAGCAACTGCCAGGGCCCGGTAACACGACCGACGCCACGCCGGCGCCGATCTTGGGGAAGGATGGCACAGCCCTGCCCTTCAGCGCCCAAACGCGGGGCACCCTCGACTGCGGGCACCAGCGGTTCCCCGACATGATCCCGTACATCCTCCTGCTCGCCATCATGGTCGGATCCACGTTCTTCCAGACGTGGCAGATGCAACGGGCGAGCCCGAAGGACTCCCAGTCGTCGCAGCAGCAGGCGATCACCCGGGTGATGCCGCTCATGTTCGCTTTCTTCGGGCTGCAGTTTCCCGCCGGGCTGGTCCTCTATTGGACCGTTTCGAACGGTCTGCAGGTCGCCCAGCAGACATACCTCCTACGCGCTGGGCACATCGGTCCAGAGGCGCTGGAGCGCCGGATGGCCGAGCAGAACGAGAAAGCTGCGAACCCCACGCCGAGGCGCGGCGTGATGAGCTGGATGACGGAGCGGGCGCAGGCCATACAGGATCAAAGGGGTCAGACACCGAAGCCGAAGGGGAACGGTTCCGCGCCTCAAAGGAAGAAGCGACCGAACCCGGGCCCACGGAAGCCGCCGAGCGGCGGATCGGCGCGCGGTGGGAAACCACCCGCGGGTGACCCGGGCGGCCGAAAGAAGGGTGCGGCGCCTGGGAACCAGCTGAGGCGCAACCCGAAGCCAGATCAACCGGAGGATGAGGCGTGAACAGCGACGTGCCGGACGAGGTCGATCTCGAAGAACAGGCTGACGCGGTCGCTGACTTCGTCGAGGAGCTCCTCGGCCAGATGGACATCGATGCGATCGCGGAGCCGGCTCAACAGGGCGAGCGGTTCTACGTCGATATCCTCGAAGGACCGCCGGAGGACCTGGCGCTGCTGATCGGCAAGCACGGTCAGACGCTCGATGCGATCCAGGAGCTCGCGCGCAACGTCGTCGGGCGGCGTCTCGACGAGCGGATCCGGGTCCTCGTCGATGTGGAGGATTACAGGAAGCGGAGGGCGTCCCGGCTTGAGGAGCGAGCGCGCGAGGCGGCAGAGCGGGCGCTGGCTACCGGTCAGGAGCAAGAGCTCGAGCCGATGGACGCCCTCGAACGGAAGATCGTTCACGACGCTGTGGCGAGCATCGTAGGCGTACAGAGCGGCTCACGCGGCGAGGATCCGAACCGGTTCGTCGTCGTCAGCCCGGCCGACTGAAGGATCGCCCCTCTCCTCCCAGCGATGGAGTATGTTTCACGTGAAACATGAGGCTTGGGGTCGGTGGAACGAGCTGCTCGGCCTCGACATCGATGCTGAGGCCGTCGAACGGTTGGAGGACTTCGAGCAGCTCCTCCTCGAGAAGGCGCTCCCCCTTGGCATGATCGGTCGCGCTGACCGAGGGCAGCTGCGCGAACGCCACATCGTCGATTCGCTCCGGGCGGTCTCCTTTCTCGGCTCTCCGCCGGTTCGGATCGTAGATCTGGGCTCCGGCGCGGGCCTCCCGGGGATCCCCCTCGCGATCGCCCGACCCGACCTCTCGTTCTGCCTGGCGGAATTCCGCCGCCGCCGCGTCGCCTTCATCGAACTGGCGGTCGACAGCCTGCGGCTCACCAACGTGAGAATCTTCGCCGGGAAGGCCGCGGACCTGACCGGTCCGTTCGATCTGTGCCTGTCCCGAGCGTTCGCGGAGCCCGCTCGAGCGTGGGCGATCGCCCAGCCGCTGCTGTCGCCAGAAGGCAAGCTCCTGTTTTGGGCCGGTCGCAGCTTCGACGCCACCTCCGGAACACCTGAGGGAGCGCACATCTCGGTTTCTGTCCCTCTCAGCCTTGCGGTTGGCGGGCCTATCGTTATCATGACCCGGCAGTGAGCAAGCCTTCTCCCGGCGCTACTTCCTCATCCCCTCGTTCTGACAAGGGCACCCAGGGCTCTGCCACGGCTCCCGGTCCGTCGGGGGAGCCGGGACTGGCGCGGATCGTTGCCATCGCGAACCAGAAAGGCGGCGTTGGCAAGTCAACCACTGCCGTCAGCTTGGGAGCGGCTCTCGCGGAGCTCGGCTACCGGATCTTGGTGGTCGATCTCGATCCCCAGGGCAACGCGTCGACCGGCATGGGGATACGCCACGAGGCGCGACGCGTCACGGTGTATGACGTCGTCCTGTCGGAAGCGCCCATCGACAGTGCCATCGTGGCGACCTCGGTGAAGCATCTCGACGCGGTCCCTTCGACGATCGACCTTGCAGGGGCTGAGATCGAGCTCGTGAGCCAGTTCTCTCGGGAGACACGCCTCAAGAAAGCGCTTACCCCCGTCGGGGAGGGCCGCTACGACTTCGTATTCCTCGATTGCCCGCCTTCCCTCGGTCTCCTGACGATCAATGCCCTTACCGCCGCGGAAGAACTGATCGTCCCGATCCAGTGTGAGTACTACGCGCTGGAGGGGCTCGGGCAGCTCCTTCGGAACGTCAACCTGGTCCAGCAGAACATCAACCAGGAGCTCAGGCTCACGGGCATCGTCATGACCATGTTCGATCCGCGGACCAAGTTGTCGGAGCAGGTGGTGGACGAGGTTCGCCGCTTCTTCGGAGGGGTCGTGTACGACGTCGTCATCCCGCGTACCGTCCGGCTCTCCGAGGCGCCTGGCTACGGCCAGCCGATCACCGTCTACGACCCACGGTCAAAAGGGGCGGAGTCCTATCGACAGCTGGCCCGCGAGGTCGCGGGCCGCCCGCGACCGGACCGCCCGATGCCCGTCTTCGACGATCTTCCGTCGGTCGTGGTCCAGGCTCCGTCCAACGCTACCTCAGAGTCGCCGGTCGATGAGACGTCGTCGCCGCACGAGCCCCCCGATGTGAGCCGGTCGACGCCGGGCCGTGGAGCCGAGCTGGACGGCGCGGCAAACCAGACCGCGTCTTCGCAGGTGGAGGCCGACGTCGAACCGGAAGCTACTCCAGAGCCCGAGGCCGAGATGGCTACCGCCGAACCGAGTGAAGGGTCCGATCCGCTCCCGGCTCCGCCGGCTCCCGCCCTCGGCGAACACACCCAGGACGAGGAACGCGGTGAGGTGGAATGGACCGAGGGGACTGCCGAGCCGCGCGTCCGGCCGCCGCGAGAGGTGCTCCCACCCGGTCGGCTCCCGGAACGGCGGGTCGTGGTGATCGGCGAGGACACCGAGATCGATATCGAGGCTGCGCGTGAGCCCCTGGTTCAGGTGCCCCAAGCGTCCCGTCCCTCCATCGATCTCGCGAACGACATCGGGGAGACGTTGCAGGACGACGGCAAAGCACCGAAGCGACGGTGGCGATTGTTCCGCAAGGGAGGCCAATGATGTCGAAGCGAGGAGGGCTCGGTCGAGGGTTGTCGGCGCTGATCCCGGGCGCGCCGGAGGCGGGTGAAGCCGCGGTGGGACTGATGGAGGTGCCGGTCAACGCCGTCGCGCCGAACCCGAAGCAACCCCGGACGCGCTTCGACGATGCAACGATCGCCACCCTGGCCGCCTCGATTAGAGAGGTGGGGATCCTGCAGCCGCTCGTCGTTCGCCGAGCAGGAGACGGACGGTACGAGCTGATCGCCGGAGAGCGGCGCCTCCGGGCCGCCAAGGCCGCCGGACTCGCAAGCGTCCCGATCGTCCTTCGGGATTCGGAGGATGCCGATCTCTTGCGAGAGGCATTGATCGAGAACATCCACCGGGAGGATCTGAACCCGATCGAGCAGGCCGAGGCGTTCAAGGCGCTGCTCGGCGAGCTCGGGCTCAAGCAGGAAGAGCTGGCAGATAGGGTCGGTGTGTCGCGGTCACACATCGCGAACACGATCCGACTCCTCGCCCTTCCTTTGGAGGTCCAGCAGCTCCTGGCCGACGACAAGATCACCGCCGGCCATGCTCGCGCCGTGCTCTCGTTGGGAGACAAGGAGGCGATGACATCGCTCGCGACTCGGATCGCCGCGGAGGACCTGTCGGTCCGCCAGACCGAGGAGATCGTCCGACGATTCCTCGAGGTTCCCCAAGCGACGGAAGAGAAGCGACGCGTCGCCGAGTCCCTCACAGTCGAGGCCGACGCGAACCTGGGTGAGGTCGAAGAGATCCTGTCGGAGCAGCTCGCCACGCGAGTATCGATCCAGATGGGCGCCAAGCGGGGGAAGGTCGTGATCGAGTTCGGGTCGCCGGATGACTTGGAGCGCATCGTCTCCGAGATCATCGGATCGGGTCCCGGCCTGGCTCCGGATTAGATCCGGCGGAGCGCAGACCGTAGGATATCATCACACAGGTCGCTCAACGACATGCCCTGCGCTTGCGCGGCGATCGGCACCAGAGACGTTTCGGTCATCCCGGGTGAGACGTTGACCTCGAGCACCCAGGGTCGTTCCTTCGCATCGACGATGAGGTCGACCCGCGTCAGATCACGAAGGTGGAGGGCTGCGGCCGCAGTCGCCGCGGACGCGGCGACGGCGGCCGCAGCCCCCTCTGAGAGCCTGGCCGGGCAGAAATACTCTGTCGCGCCGGCCGTATAGCGTGCGGCGTAGTCGTAGACCCCCTCCTTCGGAACGATCTCGACGATGGGCAACGGTTCCAGGTCGGCGCCGGCAAGCGCTGCCGCCACCTCTTGACCCTCGACCTTCGCTTCGATCAGGGCCGCGCCGCTGAAAGCGAGCGCCGCCATCACGGCCTGGGGGAGGTCGCCCTCACGCTCGACGAAGCTCATCCCTAACGCCGACCCACTCCTCGAGGGCTTGACCACGCAAGGGAGGCCGACGCGTTCGGTCGCCTTGCCGAGCGCGGCGCCGCCACCGAGGTCGCGGAGCGCCCAGCCCTCGATCACGACCCAAGGCGGGGTCGGCACGCCGGCGCGCTGCAACGCGTCCTTCGCGAGCACCTTGTCGAAGGCCACCTCGCAGTCGAAGGCCGCGGTCCCCGTGTAGGGGATCTCGAGGAGGTCGAGGAGGCGTTGGACGGTGCCGTCCTCGCCTTCCTTGCCGTGCAGTGCAAGCCAGCACAGGTCGGGCCTCCGCTCGCCCAGAGCCTCGACCAGCTGCACCTCGGCCGGATCGACGAGCCAGGCTTCGTGGCCCAGCTCTGTGAGTGAGAGCGTCATACGCCGGCCACCCCGGAGGGATACGTCACGCTCCGGCGTCCTGCCGCCCGCGACGATCGCGATCCTCATGATCGGTGAAAGCTCCGATACAGGCGCTCGTCGTCCTCGAGGAGCGTGGCGAGCCGCGCAACGCCTTCACGGATCCGATCCTCGGTGGGGTAGCAGTAGGCGAGCCGCATCCGATCCGCGCCCCGCCCGTCGGGATAGAACGCGGTGCCCGGGACGTACGCGACCCGTCGCTCAACCGCCGCCGCGAGCATCGCCGTCGTGTCGGTCCACGGGGGAAGCGTGACCCATACGTAGAAGCCGCCGAACGGATGCGTCCACGTGGCGGTGTCCGGGAGATGCTCCTCGAGCGCCTGGAGCATCGCGTCGCGTCGCGCCCGGTATGTTTCGACCAACCCGGAGAGCGCGGACCTCCATCGCGCGTCGTCGGAGAACCATCGCTCCGTGAGGAGCATCGTGAGGTTCGAACCGCAGAGATCCGCGGCTTCCTTGGCGAGCACGAGGCGCTGGATCACGGAGTGATCAGCCAGCGCCCATCCGACCCGCACACCTGGTGAGAATGTCTTCGAGACCGTCCCGAGGTAGATCACGTTGCGAGGATCGAGCGAGCGCAGGCAGGGCAACGGTTCACCCTCGAAGCGCAGCAGCCCGTATGGGTTGTCCTCGACGATAGGGATCCCCGTCTCGCGACACAGCGCCACGAGCCGCTCGCGCCGCCGTCGCGACATGGTGACCCCCGCCGGGTTGCCGAAGTTCGGAACGGTGTAGACGAAGGTGGGCCGCTCGCCGCGAACGATGGCTCGTTCGAGCTGTTCGACGATCATCCCTTCGTCGTCGAGCTCGATCGTGAGGAAACGCGGTTGGTAGGCGGCGAACGCGGTGAGCGCGCCCACATAGGCGGGAGCTTCCACGGCGACGATGTCGCCGGGATCGATGAAGATCTTACCGAGGAGATCGAGCGCCTGCTGGGCGCCGGTCGTGATCACGACATCATCGGGATCGGCGTCCACGCCCTCCTCGGCCATGAGCATGACCGCGCGGTCACGCAGGGCGAGCTGTCCCTGGCCTCCTCCGTACTGCAGGGCCGTCGGTCCGAGGTCGCGGAGGACCTGAGTAGCCACCTCGAGGACGTCCTGCGCAGGAAGCGCTTCGACGTAGGGCATCCCGCCGGCGAGCGAAACGACCTCCGGGCGGGCGGCGACCGCGAAGAGCGCCCGAACCTCGGATGCGGACATGCCGGAGGTCCGTTCCGCGTAGCGGTCGACGAAACGATCGATGGAGAACTCGGCCATGGGGATCGAAGGAAGACGGTCAGCCTAGCATCCGCGTCCGCCCAGACCGAGGACCGCGCGCCACTCGATCTTCAGGGATCGAGGCGCGGGAGAACGTCGTTGGCGACGAGCTCGAGCATCTCGAGGTCGTCGTACAACTCGAGGTTCAGGAACATGCGTTGGACGCCCGCGTCCGCGTACTCGCGGAGGCGGGCGACCGCCCGCCCGCTCGAGCCGACGATGCAGTCTCGTTCGATCTCGACGCGATAGTCCTCGAACGATCCGGCGTCCGGATCGATCGCATGCGCTCGACGAAGCTTCTCGAAGTACTCATCTTCGGTCCGCCCGACGAAGAACCAGGTCATCATCGACGTCACGAGTGAGGACGGATCGCGGCCTTCTGCCTCGAACCCGGCCCGCGCCCGGGCGAAGCGCCCTGCGACGTCATCGGGCGTGCCGCCGACCGTGTTGAACTCGTCCGCGTACCGGCCGACCAACCGTTGCATCCGCGGTCCGACGGCCTTGCCGCCCAGGATCAGCGGGGGGTGTGGACGCTGCACCGGTTTTGGGAGGAACTCGGCCGCGTCCAGCCGGTAGTACTTCCCGTCGAAGGAGAACCGATCCTCGGTCCATAGACAGTGGACGATCTGGACCGCCTCCTCCAGCCGCGCCCACCGCTCATGGACGTCGAAGAAGGGGAACCCGAACTGCGTGTGCTCCTCCTCCCACCAGCCCGCGCCCATCCCGACCTCGACGCGGCCGTCGCTGATCTCGTCGACGGTCGTTGCCGCCTTCGCGAGGAGCGCCGGTTGACGGAACGTAACCGGCGACACCAGCGTCCCGAGCCGGATCCGTGACGTGCGCGCGGCGAGTCCGCCGAGGAGCGTCCACGCGTCCGTGGAGCCGCGGCCCGAGACGCCTCGCGCGCTGAAGTAGTGGTCGGATCGGAACAGCCCTTCGAAACCGAACTGCTCGCACGCGTCCGCGAGCTCGCACCAATCTCGCCACGCGACGCCTTGCTGCCCTTCGATCATCACGCACGCCCGCATATCGCTAGCCTAGCCGTCGATGTCGGAGCACCCTGAGCCGCCGGACGAGACGCGTCGCGCGATCCAGGCGATCGTGCTGGGGAGCGTCCTCGGAACGTTCCTCGCCCTGCTCGGACGCGCGCGTGATCGCCGCGCGTCTTAGCCGAAGAACCGCCGCGCGCCGCCCGCGACCGCGCGGGCGACGCGCGGCGGGAACCCCTCATCATCGATCAAGGAAGCCTCGAGCTCGTTCGTCGCGACCAGCGGTTCGACCTGCACGGCAGGCATCCTGGTCTCTCTGAGCATCCCGACCGTCAGGCGCTGCAGGCGGCCGCGGCGACCGAACTCCCGCTCCAGCTCCTCCAGGATCAGCTCGGCGAGCCGCCGACCGGCGGGGGAGTAGGTCGTGGCGCTGCCGAAGTAGGAGCAGGTTGGGCCGCTCGCCTCGGGGACGCCGCCGCCCAGATGCACAGACACGCAGAGCGACGCCCCCAGCTCGTTGGCCGCTCGGGCGCGGTCGGATGGCGCAACGGTGTCGCCGTGCAGGATCTCCGGCTTCGCACCGAGGCCCGCCAGCTCTTGCGCGACCGACGCGGCCATCGCCTCCCGGACCTCCTCGGGGCCGTCCGCGGGTCCGTTCCCCGGATCGACCACGATCACCTTCCCCTCGATCGACCCGCGCATCCCGCGGAGCTCCTCGCCCTCCCGCACGACCGCGCGGCTCGGCACGTCCTCGAGTGGCCGCATCCGCTGGATGGTCGCGATCGTGTGCAGACCGACCATGCCGTCCGGTTCTTCGCCGACGTTGCGTTGGAACTCGCGCACCGCCAGGTCGGTCCGTTGGCCGTGGACCCCGTCCTGCTTGCCGGCGTCGAACCCGAGGGCGTTGAGCTTCCGTTGAAGTTCGCGAACGTCGTCTCCTCGGAACGCGGGCGCGTGCAGGTACAGCGTTCGGTCGCCGAGCCGGAATCCCGCCTCGACCAGCTGCATCCAGGTGTCCGGACCCACCAGGCCGTCGACCCGGAGGTGGCGGAGGTCTTGGAACGCGCGGATCGCCGCTTCCGTGGAAGGTCCGAACCACCCCGCCAGCTCATCGGGTGCCAGCGCGTATCCGAGGGCCGCCAGACGCTGCTGGACGTCCAGCACCTCGGACCCGTGGTCACCGAGCCGGAAGACACGCATGCCACGAGTGTGCGACTCGACCGGGTGCCCCGCAAACGCGGCGGTTCTCAGGGAGCTACAGGTGTGGCGCGAGGTCGCGGAGGATGGCGTCCTTCGGCTTGGCACCGATGACCCGGGCAACCTCCTGCCCGTCCTTGAACAGGATGAGCGACGGGATCGACATCACGCCATAGGTGCGTGTGGCCTGCGGGTTCTCGTCGATGTTGAGCTTCGCGACCTTGAGGGTCTCGCCCTTCTCGTTCCCGATCTCCTCCACGACGGGGGAAACCATGTGACACGGGACGCACCATTCCGCCCAGAAGTCCACGAGGACCGGGGTATCGGAGTCGAGAACCGCTGTCTGGAAATCCGTTTCCGTGACCGTTCCGATGTTCGCCATGATCGTTCGTTCTCCTTCGTTCGGGGCCCCCCTGCGGGAACCGCAGGAACCGACCCCTACGCTCTCAGAACGCTACCCGGGCGGGCGGACATTCCGTCAGCGGTCGTGGGCCTCATCCTCGAGGAAGCGCTCGGCGTCGATCGCTGCCTTGCACCCCTGTCCGGCAGCCGTCACGGCTTGGCGGTAGATCCGGTCGGTCACGTCGCCCGCCGCGAAGACCCCGGGCACGCTCGTTGCCGTCCTGGGCTCCGCGACCGTGATGTAGCCCTCGTCGTCGAGCGCGAGCTTGCCGCGGAACAAGGCGGTGTTCGGATCGTGTCCGATCGCGACGAACAGGCCATCCGCGGCGAACGTGCGCGACTCGTCCGTGCGCACGTCGTTCAACGTCACTCCCGATACCGCGTCGTCGCCGTGAACCTCCCCCACCGTCGTGTTCCAGATCACTTCGACCTTCGGGTTGGCGAGTGCCCGAGCCGACATCACCTTCGACGCGCGGAACTCGTCGCGTCGGTGAACGATCGTGACCTTCCTCGCGAACTTCGTGAGGAAGGTGGCCTCTTCCATCGCCGTGTCGCCCCCGCCGACCACGACGAGCTCCCGATCGCGGAAGAAGAAGCCGTCGCAGGTGGCGCATGCGGAGACACCCCGGCCTCGGAGCTTCTCCTCGCCCGGGACACCCAGCCACCGCGCCGTCGCACCGGTCGCCACGATGATCGTGCCGCCTCGCCACTCCTGGTCACCGGCCCGCACGACGAACGGACGCTCCGACAGGTCGACGTCGGTGACATGCACCGGGAGGATCTCCGCTCCGAAGCGCGCAGCCTGCTTCTCCATCTGATCCATCAGCTCGGGGCCGAGGAGACCGTCGGCGAAGCCGGGATAGTTCTCCACGTCCGTCGTCAGCATCAGCTGTCCGCCGGCCTCGAGGCCCTTCAGCAGGAGCGGCGCGAGGTTCGCCCGCGCGGCGTAGAGGGCTGCCGCGAACCCGGCCGGCCCGGAGCCGATCACGATCACGTTGCGCGGCTCGTCCACTGGATGCGAATCCTCCCATAGCGGGAAACGCCCGCCTATTCCCGGAGGTCAGGTCGTGGCCTGGGTCGATGTGAGGATCGAACAGTCACCGCTCGACACGACCAAGACCCGGACGATGTCTGCGGGCTGCCCGGCCCCGGGCCCGATCAGGTAGACACCGAGGATGGCCGGCGTCCCCCGGAACCGAGCCTGGATCACGCGGACGAGCTTCCCCTCAGGCCCTCGTTGTCCGGCCGGGACGGTGAAGGCGCGATCGAGGCATGCCACGGCAGCAGCGAATGGTATCCGTTGCGCTGGCGTGGCCTCTGCCGCTACCGGGATCTGTGAGGACTGGTTGTTCGATCCGAACGCTCGATCTTGACCGCCGTACGAGGTCGCGAGCGCCTCGACCCCCGCGAGGTCGTAGTCGACGTTCTGCGCCTCGACGGAGGTGGCCTCGGGCAGGGCCGCGCTCGGCGCGGCCACACCCGCGGCCGGCTCCTCGCCAGGGCTCGAGCCGACGTGCGGCAGGACGAGTGCGGCGACCAGGAGCGCGGCGGCGATCCCTGCCGCGGCGCCGGCCCATCGGTACCACCCGGGCTGCCCCGAACGGGATGCAGGAGCCGGCTCGTGCGCTGCGCGTCGTCTCGCCCCTGCGATCGCCGCGGCGCCAAGGTCGCCGGGCGCCGGGATCTCCGCCACAGAGGCAAGGGCCTCGCGCGCCGCGCGGGCGAGGGCGACCTCACCCCGGCATCGCTCGCACGAGTCGAGGTGGCGCTCGACGACGGCGCGCTCGCCCTCGGCGAGCGCGCCGTCGACGTACTCCGCGAGCAGTTCGTCGGGGTGCCTCATGATTGGTCCTCGGACGCTCTGAACGGCGCTTCGGGTTCCCGGGTCGTGATGCCCATCGCGCGCGCGAGCGCAACGCGCCCGCGATGCACCCGGGATTTCACCGTTCCGATCGGGACGTCGAGCACCTTCGCGATCTGCTCGTACGCCATGTCGTGGAGATCCGCGAGCACGAGGGCCACCCGGAACTCCTCCGGAACCTCCTTGAGGGCGGCCACGGCGTCGTGCGTCCCGGCCAGCTCTTCCGCGTGGTCGGGCACCGGCGACCCCAGTTCCGCTTCCGGCAGATCGGGATCGCCCGCGAGCCGGAGCATCGGTTGCCGCCGCCGCTTCCGGGAGAGGTCGTAGCAGGCGTTGACGGTCACGCGGTGCATCCACGTCGTGAAGGCCGCGTCACCGCGGAACTGCCGGAGCTTCGTGAGGACGGACAGGAAGGTGTCCTGAGCTGCGTCGGCCGCGTCCTCAGGATCGCCGAGGATCCGCAAGCAGAGGTTGTAGACGCGTTGGCGGTGCCGTTCGACGAGCCGCTCGAAGGCGTCGGCATCTCCGCGCAGGAACCGGCGGACCAACTCCTCGTCGCGCTCAGGCGGGCCCACGGGCGAACGCTACAACGAGGATGGAGACGCGGATTCCCGCTGCACGACCTTCGTGAGATCCCTGGTGAACGAGAACCGCCCTGCGATGATCGTGTTCGCGGTCTTGCGGAGCGTGATGGTGACGTCACCCGACGAGGTGTCCACCTTGCACCAGCCTTTCGCCATCGTCGCGTCGGGGTCGGCCTGGTGCACGGTGAGCTCGGCGGCGCCGCACGCGGCCGTGACGTCCCGCTCGTTCTGGTAGGTCGAGACGGCGGTCGATGCGGCGGTCGCCGCGGCGTCCGAAAGGCGGAATTTCGTGAACAGGACGGACGCGGCGTCGACGGCGAAGATGCCGAGGACCGCCACGAAGAGCAACCAGACCAGGATGATCTTCCCGACCAAGCCGAACTGCTCGTGGTGCACGCGCCGAAGGGTTCCTGGCATCCCGGTCTCCATCACGCCCCGCGACGCGGACGGCCGAGGAGCGCCACCTTGACTTCATCGACCTCGTGGATCCCGAAGATAAGGGCGCAGGCGAGGAACACAAGCACCCCGGCAGCGACCCCGGCGGTCACCTGGATGAGCCGAGCGAGGGTCCAGTCGACGTCGATCGCGACGCTCACCAGCGCCGCCGCTCCTGCGGCCGCGGCCGCGGTGATGCCCGCCGCGAGCAGCGTCGCGGCGATCGTCACGCCGACCCTGCGGTCATCCGCACCGCCGAGCCTCCGCCGGACGATCACGAACAACACGGCGGATCCGAAGACGTACGAGACGGCATGGCCGAGGGCGAGCCCGGTTACCCCTCGATGCCAGGCGAACGCGAACAAGAGGTCGGCCGCGATGTTCACAACCGCGACCCCGATGTTGACGACCGCGGGCGTGCGCGAGTCGTGCATCGCGCAGAGCGTGCGCGTCATCAGCTGGAAGGCCGAGAAGAACGGCAGACCGATCGCGAATGCTGCGAGGATCCGCGCGAGGATCGGCAGCTCGACGCCGCGCACGGCGCCGTGGCCCGCGAGCAATGCGACGATCGGTCCGGCGAGCACCAGGTAGCCGGCGGCCGCCGGGATCATCACGATCATGGTGTCGCGGAACCCTCGTGAGAAGAGCTCCCGGACACCTGCCCGATCCTCGCCGGTCCATCGCTCGGCCATGCCGGGGATCAGGGCGGTGAAGATGGAGACCGCGACGATCGCGTGCGGGAGCGAGAAGAACACGAACGCCTGCGAGTACGCCGTATAGGCCCCGGCCGAGATCTTGCTGGCGAGCCTGATGATGATGAGGTACGCGACCTGGTTCGCGACGACGTAGACGACGACCCATCGAGCGAGATGGAAGAGCTGGCGGACCGTCTCGTGGCGCCAATCCCAGCGGAGCCGCCAGCGGAACCCGATCCGGCGGAGCGCCGGCCACAACGCCGCCGTCATCGCCAGGACGCCGAGCGTCGTGCCCGCGCCAAGGAGCGTCTTCTGGGCGAACGTGATGGTCCCGACCTGCGGCGGCGTCGTCCCGCGCATCGCGATGAGGGCGAACATGGTGGCGATCACGGCGATGTTGTTCAGGACGGGTGCGTACATCTGCGCCGCGAACCGGCGGTTGGCCGTTAGCAGCCCTCCGGCGACGGCGCCCACCCCGTAGAAGACGATCTGCGGCATGAACCAGCGGAGGAAGAAGGTTCCGAGCTCGACCTCCTGCGTGCGACGGACCGGGTCGTCGACGCTCCCGAGGTAGAGGCGCATGATCCACGGCGCGGCGGCCGCACCCAGAACGGCGACGCCCGTGAGCAGGACGAGGGCGATCGTCAGGAAGCGGCTGGCCGCTTCGAACTGGGCTTCGCGACCCCGATCCTTCCCGCGCCCGACCAGCGCCGGCACGAAGACGCTCGTGAGGATCCCGCCGAGCACCAGCTCGTAGATGATGTTCGGGGTCGTGTTCGCGGCGTTGTAGCCATCCGACACGACCGTGAAGCCCAGCGCCGCGAGGGTCACCGTGACGCGGAGCAAACCGGTGACCCGAGACAGCAGCGTGCCGCCCGACATCACGGCCGCGTTCCGGACGGTGGCCTCCCGTGAGTCCACCGCCTCGGACGCGGCCGGGCTCAGCTCGAGACCTTCGTCCGCCGGAACCACCTCCGCGAATACAGCAGCGCCAGCACGCCAGCCGCGGCGAGCGTCACGAGCAAGGCGATGTGGTTGACAGCGGTCGAGCGCACCACGATCGCCTGGGGCTCGCCGACCTCGTCACCGTTCGGTGCGATGACGGCGACGAGGATCGGGTTCTGTCCGGCCGCCTTCGCGATGACGCGGAAGGACACGACCTGATCGGGTCGCTCGAGGACGACCTCCCGCTGGAACCCGTCGGGGAAGTCGAACTGGGAAGACTGCAGCTGGATCGTCACGCGGAGCGGGATCGCGCCGGGGTCGCCCATGAGGATCGGGATCGTTCCCTCGCCGGAGGTGAAGGTGAAACCCTGACCGACCTGCGGCTTGACGCTGTCGAAGGCCTGTTGCGTCGTCGCGGCGACGGCGTTCAACCACGACGTCCCTGCCTCCCAATCCGTGACGTAGGGCGCCGACTCGGCGTAGTAGACGTCGCGGGCGAGGTCATCCGGCGCGGCGCTCGGCTGGGTCAGCATCGAGCGGTATGTCCCGATCCGATGCTCCTGCTCTCGGATCTGCTCGCTGTAGGACGTCGGGAAGGAGGATGAGTCCGGCGAACGCAGCACCGCGGGTTCGCCGGGCGGGTTCACGCCCGCTGCGAACGCCGCGGCATCCTGGAGCTGCATGAACGGCGTGCCGTGCAACCGCTCGAGCAACGGCGTCCACATCTTGGGCGGCAGGGTCGATGGGAGCGCGACCGCGATCCCGCGAACGTGTCCGCCTTCCGGCACCGGCGACTCCTTCCAGATCACTGCGAGCTCGCCCAGCACCGCCTGGGCGGCTCGGACGGGGTCTTCCAAGAGGTCTTGCCGCGCGAGCAGCCCCTCGATGCCGGGGTCCGGCAGGATGACCGTCACCGGGGAACCGTCGGGAGCGGTTACCGTCGCGGTGGGATCGGGGTTCAGGTTCGGCCCCTGGGCGTGACGATCGACCGTGTCGGGGTTCGCAAGGACGGTTGAGGCGCCGGAGTCCGCGAGCCAGCCGATCGCGTCGTCGGAGAGCGACCCGGAGGGGGGCCGAGCGACGTCCGTCTGGAGTGGCGTTCGCGCCAGCGACTGAAGGGTCTCGAGGCCGAGCGAACGCTGCGCCTCGAGATCGTGGACGAGTCCGCTCGCGAGCATCGCCGGGATCGTCGGACCCGCGAGGGGGGTGGCCACGGTCCGAACGCCGGGCCCGCTCATCGCGCTCGAGAGGGAATCGAGGAACCCTGCGGCTCGCAGGGCGCCGTCCGCGCCCTTCGGCACGACCGTTCCGTCCGTCAAGGTGTAGCCGCCCGCAGCGCGCTGCGCTTGCTCGACGAGTGCCGGTTCCACCACGACGCTCAGTGGGAACTCGCCCGCCGGACCGAGCCGTGCCAGCGCTCCGTTCAGTGCGGCGATCGGCGCTCCGATCTGTCCCTGAGCGCTGAGGGCGTCGGGGAACGCCGTGTCGAGGAGCCGGCCGTCGGGACCGAAGACGACGGGCGGCGCGAGCTCGATCCACGACGTCAATCGCATCGGTGCCTCCGGCGGTCGGATGAAGTACAGGACGGGTGTCGTGAGGGATGCCAGCACCGAGCCGTTCGATCGCACGTCCACACGCGCCGGGTAGACCTGGTTGTCGGTCTGGTCGATCCCGGTCGCCGTGGAGAGATCGACGCTGGGGGCGCCCAGGGTGGTCGTCGTGTTCGGCTCCAGGCTCCCTCCGACCGGTTCCACGGTCTGGAACACCGTTGAGGTCGGTCCTTCCACCAAGGATGACTCGTACCCGACGACCGTCTCGTAGTGAGCACCGATCGAGATGCCGACCGAGAGATGTCCCAGCGGCGTTGCGCCGAGGTTCGTCGCCACGACCGAGATCATGAGCTGGGGATCCCCGAATCGCGCGCTCCAGGGAGATTGGCTGAACAGGGACAGGGAAACGACCGAGCTCTGTGCGGACGCGGGCAGACCGAACGGCACGGTGAGGGTGACGATGACCATCACGAGCAGGGCACGGACGGCTCGTTCCACGGGCGCATCCTAGCCCGGCCCGTCTCAGCCCCTCGCGAGCCGCGCGATCTCGACGACCGCGTACACGGCTGCCACGACGAGCAGGAACGAGCCCACCATGAGCCGGAGCGTGCGCTCCCGCGTGCCGAGCGCGATGCTCGCTCCGATCCGGGCGCCGGGGATCACACCGAGCGCCAACACGAAGGCGATCCCCCAGTCGATGTGGCCGAGCGCGGCGTGCACGATCGTCCCAGGGATCGCGATGATCGCGATCAGGAGGAGGGACGTGCCGAGCGCACGTTTCAGCGGCATCCCGAGCATCGTGGTGACGATCGGCACGAAGACGATCCCTCCTCCGACGCCGAGCAGTCCGGACACCAGGCCGGTGAACGCGCCCAACACGGCGTACCGCCAGCCGGGGGTCGAGCCGCGCGGGCGGATCCGGTACGTGCTGGAGCGTCCGATGCGCACCGCCTGCCACCCGATCAGGCCGGCGGTGACGAGCAGCAGCCAGTGCGGATCGATCAGCGACGTCAGCCATGCACCCCCAGCCGCCGCCGCGATGCCGGGGATCGCGGCGAACCGGACGGCGCGCCAGCTCACCTCGTGAGCCCGTGCGTACGTGTATCCGCCGACGACGGCGGTCGGGATCGCTACCGGCAGCGGGGTACCGACCGCGATGTACGGGGCCCCGCCGAGGAGCTCCTGGATCGCCGGGGTGGTGACGATGCCACCGCCCACGCCGAACAACCCCGACAGCACACCCGCCGCGACCCCGATCGCGATGCCGAGGACGATCTGTTCCGTCGTCACTGCAAGAGCTCCGCGGCGCGAGCGAGGACCTCTCGCTCACCGCGGTACGCCGCCCGCTTGAGCGCCCGCTCCAGCGGGAACCAGCGGATCTCCTCCATCTCGTCGTCGCGATCTTCCACGTCACCGCCGACGTGCTGCATCAAGAAGAAGTGCACGCGCTTGCGGATCCGGACGTCTTCCCAGACGTAGATGTACTTCGTGTCGCCGAGGTCTGCCTCGATCGTCGCGTCGAGACCGGTCTCCTCTCGCACCTCGCGAACGGCTGCGTCTTCGCGTGTTTCGCCGGGTTCGATCCCACCCTTCGCGAGCCCCCACGCGAGGTCACCCCGGCGGGTCCGACGCGATGCCAGGACGATCTCGATGTCCTCGCCCGCCCTTCGGTACACGACACCCCCGGCCGAGACCTCGCGCTGGGTGACGATGCGCCGGCGGGAGACGCCCTTCTTCGAGGATCGCTTCTTCGAGGCTCCCTTCGCCGTCGCCGTCTTCGCGGTCGCGGTTCCTGCCGTCGCAGCGGCCTGCCTCCGTCGCTTGGATCCCGTCCCCGAGGCCGACTTCGCCCGTGCCCCGCTCGGGGTCCCGGCTGCGGCCGGAGAGGCCGGCTTGGGTCTCCGACGCCTCCGCCGCCGCTTCCGCGGCGGCGGTTCGTCGGAGCCCGCGGGGATGTCTTCACCGGCCATGACGTGCGGATAGTAGCCCGAGGGCCTCGCCGCTCAGGCTCGGGGCCCATCATGCCGAAACGGAAGCCGGGATGAATATCGACGAGCTACTCAGGCATACCGTGGAACGGGGCGCCAGCGACCTGCATCTGAAGGTCGGCAACGTGCCGTTCCTCCGCGTGGACGGGGATCTGCAGCCGGCGCCCTTCGCTGAGCTGACCTCGGAGGATGCCGTCGCGTTCGCACTCGCGGTCATGAGCGAGCACAAGCGGCACGAGTTCGACACGACGAACGAGGCGGACATCGGCTACACGCTGCAAGGCGTCGGACGCTTCCGCATCAACGTGTTCCGTCAGCGTGGTCTGGTCGGACTCGCGGTGCGACGCGTGCGCTCCGAGATCCCGACGTTCGAGGAGCTCCGACTCCCCGTCGTGATGCGGACGCTCGCCGATAGTCCTCGCGGTCTGGTGTTGATCACCGGACCGACCGGAACCGGGAAGACCACGACGATCGCGTCGATGATCGGACACATCAACCGTTCGCGTCGCGCCCATATCGTGACGATCGAAGATCCGATCGAAGTCGTGCACGACGACGAGCTCTCGATCATCCAACAGCGCGAGGTCGGGATCGACACGGGTTCCTACCAGGCCGCGCTCAAGCACGTCGTCCGGCAGGATCCGGACGTGATCTTCGTCGGGGAGATCCGGGACGCCGAATCGGCCCTCTCGGCGATCCAGGCGGCGGAGACGGGCCACCTCGTGATCTCGACGCTCCACACGATCGACTGCATGGAGACGATCAACCGCGTCCTCGACCTGTTCCCCCCCCAGCAGGCCAAGGAGGTGAGGACGTCGTTCGCGGGCGCGCTCCGCGGGATCGTTTCGCAACGGCTCGTCACCAAGGCCGACGGCAAGGGCCGCGTGCCCGCGGTCGAGGTCCTCGTCAACACGGGGCGCGTGTTCGATCGCATCGTGGATCCCGAGCAGACCGACTCGATCGTCGACGTGATCGCCGAGGGCGATTACTATGGGATGCAGTCGTTCGATCAGGCGCTGGTGGGCCTGGTGAAGGAGGGGCTCGTGGGCGTCGACGAGGCTCGGCGCACCGCGACGAGCCCTCACGACTTCGACCTCCAGCTCGCAGGTGTCTTGGACCGGCGGTCCGCGTTCAGCGACGACCAGACCGCCGGGATGCCGTTCTGACCCGCGCCTGATCGGAGATCTCCCCGGCCGCCCGCTGCGCGGCGAGCTCCATGGGATGGCGCCGGTAGCCGTACGGGATCGCCAGCAGCAAGTAGACGGGGATGAACAGCGGTCCCCACGCGCAGTACTGCCGAACATGGTGCCGCTCGTGGGCGAGCAGCTGACCTTCGACGGGGCGCGCCGACACGATGACGAAGCCGATCGTCACCGCGACCCGATCGGCTCGCAGCATCAACCACGTGAGTCCTCTCGGGGTGCGGTCGAACAGCAGGAGCCCCGCTCGCACGGACGGGCGCTGGAACGTGAGGAGCCCGGCGAGCAGACCGATCAGCGTGTTCGGCGATGTCCAGATGAACCCCAGCCAGACGGGCACGCACAGCACGGTAGCGCGCCCGGCCCCGGCTATCCTCGTCCCGTCATGGCCGACCATGCGTCCGGCGCAGCCCTCGATGTCCCCGATCTGGCGATCGAGCTCGGTGCCCTTTTCGCCGACGCCGGTCACGAGCTCTACCTCGTGGGCGGGAGCGTCCGCGACCTGTTGCTGGGGCGGGACGTGAGCGATCTCGACTTCGCCACGAGCGCTCACCCGGCAGAGACCACGAAGGTGCTCCATGGGTGGGCGGACCGCCGGTACTTCGTGGGCGTTCGGTTCGGCACGGTGGGCGCGCTCAAGGAGGGGACGCGCCTGGAGATCACGACGTTCCGTCAGGAGGTCTATGCCGAGCAGGACCGGAAGCCGGCCGTCACCTTCGGGCGGGACATCGAGACCGACCTGGGCCGACGAGACTTCACGATCAACGCGATGGCGGTCTGGCTGCCGGGCGGCGAGCTGATCGACCCGCACGGTGGGGCGAAAGCGTTGGGCGCGCGCGTCCTGGACACGCCCACGGATCCGGCGATCGCGTTCTCCGACGATCCGCTCCGGATGATCCGCGCGGCGCGGTTCGTGGCGCAGCTCGACGTCGTGCCCGCCGAACGGGTCATCGAGGGGATCCGCGCGATGCGGGACCGCCTCGACATCGTGGCCGTCGAGCGGATGCAGGCGGAGATCGACAAGCTCCTCGTTGCCGAGCATCCGGCCAAGGGGCTCTCGTTGCTGGTGGACACGGGCCTCGCGGACGTCTTCCTTCCGGAGCTGCCGGCCCTCCGACTGGAGCAGGACCCGGTGCACCAGCACAAGGATGTGCTCCGGCATACCTACGCGGTGGTCGAGCGGTGCGAGCCCGACCTGGTCCTTCGACTGGCCGGTTTGCTCCACGACATCGGCAAGCCGAAGACGCGACAGGTCACCCCCGAGGGGGTGAGCTTCCATCACCACGAGATCGTTGGCGCACGGATGGCCAGGGAGCGGCTCACCTCGCTCCGGTACCCCAACGCCATCGTGGACGACGTCTGCACCCTGATCGAGCTCCACCTCCGCTTTCACGGGTACGGGGAGGGGTGGACCGATGCGGCGGTCCGACGGTACGTGCGTGACGCCGGGCCCCTCCTCGACCGGCTCAACCAGCTCACGCGCGCCGACGTCACGACCCGCAACGCCGATCGCGCTCGCCGCTTCGCCGCGTTGCAGGACGAGCTCGAGGAGCGGATCGCGGCGCTCGCCGAGCAGGAGAACCTCGAGGCGATCCGCCCCTCCCTCGACGGACGCCAGGTGATGGAGCGCCTGGGGGTGCCGCCGGGTCCGGTCGTCGGTGAAGCCCTTGCCTACCTGCTGGACGTGCGGATGGAGCGGGGCCCGATCTCGGAGGACGAGGCCTTCGTCCTGTTGGACGCGTGGGGGAAGGAGCGCGGCCTCGCCGGTTGACCCCCGCGGCGGCTACCAGAGCGACACGCCGGCCGCGCGACTGAGGCGGTCGAGGCTGGCGGCGTCCCCGCGCCAGTGCTCCCGGATCACCTCGGGGCCGGCGCTGCGCACGAAGTGGCGCACCACCAGAGCGGCGAGCACGGCGTCATCCACCTGACCGATGAACGGCACGAAGTCGGGGAGCAGGTCGACCGGGGAGACGATGTAGGCGACGGTGCCGACGAGCAGCACCTTGCTGCTCCGCGGCACCCTGCGGTCTTTCAGCAGATCCCGGAAGAGCAGGACGATGTTCGGGATGAGCGAGACGAGCTCCTTCGGCGAGATCGTCCGGCTCCGCATAGAGGAAGCCTACCCGCGGATCCGGTGCGCTAGAGCCCGGTCCACCGTGACGGAGGCCAGACCAGGAAGAACGCCTTCCCGATGATCGCGTCGCGCGGGATGAAGCCGAGCCCGAACCGCGAATCGAGCGAGTTCGAACGGTTGTCTCCCATCACGAAGTAGGAGTTCTTCGGGACCTTCGTGCGCGGGAAGTCCCGCGTCTTCACACTTCGCGGCAGGTAGGGCTCCGCGATCGCGATGTCGTTGACGTACACCTTGCCGTGCTTCGCCCAGACGGTATCGCCCGGCAATCCGATCACGCGCTTGATGAAGTCCTCGTTGTCGGGCTTCTGGACTCCGACCGCCTGGAAGAGCCAGTGCGTGAACCCTCCGACCACACCGCGGTCCGGACGCTTCGACGGGTCCGGGTCCTCGAACACGATGATGTCGCCGCGCTTCGGGTCGCCGAAGTAGTAGGGGATCTTCGTCACCAGCACCCGGTCCCCGCTGCAGCCGGTGCATCCGTGGAGCGTCGGCTCCATCGACGCGCTCGGGATGTAGAAGGCTTGGAAGAGGAAGGTCTTGATCAGGATCGCCAGGACGAGGGCCATGATCACGAGCCCGGGCAGCTCGCCGAGGAAACGGAGGATCGGGTTCCTGGGACGCTCACCGGTCGCCTTCGCTTCGGGCGCCCGCTTGAGCGCCGTGCGCTCGGCTTCGGTCTTCACGGCCTACAGGGTATCGGCTGCGCCTGGTTCGACCATGAGATGGACCTCGACCGCCTTGAACGACGCCCACACCAGGGTTCCCGTCTGGATCGCCATGCGGCCCGCCGACCCGGTCGTGATCTCGGCGACGAGCCGCGGCGAGCTGTCGAGGCGCACGCGTGCTCGATCGCCGAGGATCGCGACCTCCTCCACGACACCCTGAACCACGTTGCGGGCGGATCCCTCGGGCCGGGCGGCGTGCAACGACACGTCGGCCGGCCCGAGGGTCGCGAGCACGTCATCGAGGGGATCGACGGCCACGCCGTCCGGCCACGGGACGGTAACGACGCCGTCCGCGGTCTCCAGCGCGCCGGCGCCGGCCTCGAGCGGCGTGAGCCGGCCAGCGAACAGGTTCATCCCGACGAGATCCGCGGCGTACCGTGTTCGCGGTGCGTCGCGGATCTCCTCGGGCGTGCCGGTCTGGGTGATCCGGCCATCCTCCAGGACGACGACTCGGTCCGCGAGCGTCATCGCCTCGACGGGATCGTGTGTGACGAGCAGACGGGGCCCGTCGAAATCGCGCAACGTCCGGCGCAGGAGCGCGCGGAGCTCGGCACGCGCCGAGACGTCGACGGCCGAGAGCGGCTCATCGAGGACCAGGACCCGCGGCGCGCCGGCGAGGGCGCGTGCGAGGGCCACTCGCTGGCGCTCTCCGCCGGAGAGTGCCCCCGGCTTCGCGCCGGGGTCGATCCCGGGAGCGAGCCGTCCGAGGAGGTCGAGTGCGTGCGCGCGCGCGGCGCGCGATCGCGCGCCACGCGCGCGCACCGGGAAGGCCACGTTCTCCAGCACGCTGAGATGCGGGAACAGCACGCCGTCCTGGAACGCCATCCCGATCGGGCGGCGCTCGGGCGGCAGGCCGTGGATGGGCACGCCGTCGAGCAGGATGTGGCCGTGCGCGGCAGGGATGAGGCCGGCGATCGACTCGACGATCGTGGTCTTGCCGGCGCCGTTCGGCCCGAGGAGCGCGAGGGTTTCGCGGTCGCCGGCGGAGAACGCCGCGGCGACGATCACGTCGCCGCGGCGCACTTCGATCCCCGCCTCGAGAACCATCGGGCCCGTCCCCTAGCGGATCCCTGTGAGCCGGCCGCCAAGCGCGACCAGCACCGAGACCGATATGACGACGAGGATCAGCGAGAGCACGATCGCGCCTCCCGGGTCGACCTGACGCGCCTGGAAGACGGCGAGCGGCATCGTCTCGGTGCGGCCGGCGAGGTTCCCCGCGAACGTGATGGTTGCCCCGAACTCCCCCAGCGCACGGGCCCACGTAAGGACCGCGCCAGCCGCGAGCTGGGGCGCAACCATGGGCAGGGTGACCCGCCGGAACACGTACCAGGGCGATCCGCCCATCGCCGCCGCCGCCCGCTCGTAGCGCAGGTCGAGACCTCGGAGTCCCGCTTCGGTCGCGAGCACGACGAGCGGCATCGACACGAACGTTGTGGCCACCACCGCGCCGCCCGTCGTGAACGTGAGCTGGATCCCCAGCGCGTCATGGAGCCACCGGCCGACCAGCCCGCTCCGACCGAGCGCGGCGAGCAGCCCGACGCCCCCGACGACGGGCGGCAGCACGATCGGCAGGACGACGGCTGCGCGGAGCAGGTTCCGACCCGGGAACTCGCCTCGGGCGAGCACCCACGCGAGGGGGATGCCGACCGCGACCGAGATCGCGGTCGCCGCGAGCGAAACCTCGATCGACAACCGGAGCGCCGTCGACGCGCCGACCCCCGAGAGGGCCCCGCCGAGCCGGCTCCAGGGCGCCCGGACGAAGAGGGCGAGCACCGGGAGCAGGACGAAGACCGCGCCGAGCGACGCGAGTGCCACGATCGCGAGGGGGAGTCGCGCGCGCATGGCGTCAGCCGGGACCGAACCCGAAGTCTTTCAGCGTGGCCTGGCCGGTCGGCCCGGTGACCTCATCGAGGAAGGACGTCGCCGCATCGGTCTGCGTCGAACCCGTCACGACGGCGATCGGATAGGACACCACGACGTTCACCGGGGCCGGGATGGCGACCGGCCGGATGGCGTTTCCCGCCGCGACGACATCGGACGTGTAGACGATGCCCGCGTCCGCCTCGCCCGATGAGACCTTGGCGACCACGCTGGCGTCGTCGTCCTCGTTCGAAACGACGTTGCGCATCGCCTCACGCAGTATCCGCGCGGAGGTGAGCGCCTGGCGAGCGTAGTCGCCCACGGGGACGCCCTCGGCCGCGAGCACCAGCCGGACGCCGCTCCTCGCGAGGTCAACGATCGAAGCGATCCCCGCGGGGTCATCCGGCGGCGTGATGATGACGAGCCGGTTCGTGGCGAAGTCGGTCCGGCCGGTCACCCCCGGATCGCTCTGCAAGCTGTCCATCGCGGTCCCGCTGGCCGACGCGAACACATCCGCCGTCCCCTCGCTCTGGATCTGCGAGGCGAGATCCGTCGACGACCCGAAGTTGAAGCTGACGGTGATCCCGGGGTTCGCAGCCGTGAAGTCGCTCCCGATCCGGTCGAAGGCGGCGGTGAGCGAGGAGGCTGCGAACACGGTCAGCGTCGATGACGCGCCCGGACCCGTGCCGTTCGCTGCGCTGCATCCCACCGTGACGAGCGCGAGCACGACCAGTACCGGAGCCCGCATCGGTCTACGGAACCTCCACCATCACGCTCGTCGCCTTGACCGTTGCGACCGCTTCCATCCCCGGCTTCAGCCCGAGTTCGTCGGCCGCCTCGCGGGTGATGAGGGAGACGACGCGGTGCGGGCCGGCCTGGATCTCGACGAGTGCCGAGACCTTGTCCTTCGTGACCTTGGTGATCACACCGGCGAAGGCATTGCGCCGACTCGTATGGGCGGGGGCGGCCCGGGTCGCGCGCCGTTCGGCGAGCAGGCGGGCGACCTCTTCGGCCGGGACCTCGCGTTGGCCGCCGGACGTGCGCGAGGTGCGGATCTTGCCGTCGCGCTCCCATCGTCGGAGGGTTTCGACGCGCACGCCGAGGAGCCTCGCCGCTTCGCCGATCCGATATGTCTCGGACATCGTCAGAATATAGAGCTTTCAAGCGTACAAACGCCAGAGAATACCGGCATGACGGCCCCTAAGCCTGTAGTAAACGGCGGGGGAGGCTCTAGCGTCTATCAACGACACGGTTGGGAGCCGAGCGCGATGATTCGGGCGGTGGATGGCGAACTGATCGACGATCGTTCGGGCCAAGTCGCCGAGCCGCCCCCTTCCGACCTCGACGCGCTGTTCCGCAAGGAAGGAGATGGGGTGTACCGGACGCTCTACGCGTTCACCGGCGGCCGCGCCGATGTGGCCGAGGATGCGACGGCGGAGGCGTTCGCTCGCGCCGTCGCACAGCGCGACGTCCTCCGTGATCCGCTCGCGTGGATCTATCGCGTCGCGTTCCGTGTGGCGATCGACGAGCTGCGAGCCGATCGACGCCGGGGCATACGGGTCGACGCAGCGGTGCCGCCTCCGGAGTTGGCGGGCCTGACCGATGCGCTGCGGCAGCTCTCGCCCAACCAACGCGCCGCGATCGTGCTGCGACATGTGATGGACCTCGATCCTGAGGAGATCGCCCACCGGATGGGGATCGCGCAACCGACCGTGCGTGTACATCTGCATCGAGCGAGGAAGCGGCTCCGCGAACTGCTCGGAGCGGAGGAGGTCGACTGACATGCCGGAGCGTTGGGAACGCGAGCTCGACAAGCTGTCGTTCGTGGATGCCCCGGCGTCGACGCGGGCCCGCGTCACGGCCGGCCCTCGTGGCGACGAGATGCCACCGTCACCGCGAGGCGGTCAGCGTGTCGCGGCGGGCGTGGTTGCATTCGTTGTGTTCGGCGCCGCTGCGGCTCTGGCGGCCGGTGCACTCCGGAGCCCAGCAACGACGCCTGAAGGTTCACCCGATGCCACGGCGAACGCCGTCCAGTCCACCCCGCCTTCCGGAGGACCGATCCTGACCGCTACATTGGAAGCCCCTCGCGACGGATCGATGCCGGAGCTCGTCTTGACGTACGGCGGTCGGACGGACTCGTTCCTCGCCACGGACGGGGAGTGGCCGGGCGTGCAAGGTTTCCCCCTTCCGATCCAGATCTTCGAGGGATCGCTTGATCCGGGCGCCACGATCTCGGTCGAGAGCGACGCGCAGAGCATCGAGGCGAGGTTGCTCGTCGCGGATCAGAACCAGCGGATGACCGGCGATCCGATACCGATCGACCTGTCGTCAGGCACAGCGACGTTGCCCAACGACGCCGGGTCCTTCCGGCTGAACCTCATCGGGACGTGGGCGCGGGGCAGCGCCGGATTCTCCGTCGGCATCACGATCGGAACACCGACCGGGGCGGCACCACCTCCGTCCGTCATCAAAGGCGTGGTCCCGGATGTGATCGGTCTCGACGAACGTGACGCGATCGTGGCGCTGAAGGAAGCCGGTTTCGTTGGTGTCGGAGTCTTCGCGCCCGCGAACGCACCGGCAGGGGTCGTGATCTCCTCCGATCCGCCGGCCGGTGCCATCGCGGACGTCCGAACGACCGTCACGTTGACTGTTTCCAACGGGCCCTAGACCGCGAAGCGAACGTGCAGGATGTCCCCTTCCTGCACGAGGTAGTCCTTCCCCTCGACGCGCACCTTGCCCGCGGCCTTCGCTCGCTCCATCGATCCGGCCGCGACCAGCTCGTCGTAGCCGATCACCTCAGCTCGGACGAACCCTCGTTGCAGATCGGTGTGGATCGCGCCGGCGGCCTCGGGAGCCGTAGCGCCGTGGCGGACCTCCCACGCGCGCGTCTCGTCCTCGCCCGTGGTCAGGAACGTGATCAGGTCGAGCGCGCGGTAGCAGGCCGCGATGACCGCCTCCAGCCCCGGTTCCTCAACTCCGAACTCCTCCAGGAGGGCGCGCGCTTCGTTCGCCTCCATCTCGGCGACCTCGGCCTCGATCGCGGCGTAGACGCCCACGGCATCGCCGAGCTCGCCGGGGACCGACGCGCCTTCGTCGAGGTTCGCGATCACGATCTCCGGCTTGAGCGTGAGCGGGGCGAAGCCTCGGAGCATGGCCGCGTCTTCGGGTGACAACCTCGCAGATCGGAGCGGTGTCTCGGCATCGAGCGCATCCTTCGCCGCGTGGAGCGCAGCGGCGTCGGGTCCGGGTTTTCCACGGGCCTTCTTCTCAGCCTTCTGGAGTGCAGTCTCGATCACCGCCAGATCGGCCAGCGATAGGTCGGCTCGCACCTCCGCGAGCTCCGACGCCGGCATCGCGCCGACGCCGAAGCACCGGATGACGATCGCCAGCGCGTCGGCCTCGCGGAGCCGGGCCAGACCTTGCGCACTCGAGACGCCGCCCGGGACGTCGACGAAGCGCACCTGCGCGTAGACCGTCTTCGCCGATCGCTCCATCCGGGTGAGGACGTCGACTCGCGGATCGGGAACGGGAACCACGGCGAGGTTCGCCTGGCCGCCGTGCGACCCCGCGTGCGTGACCGCCGTGAACAGGGTCGACTTGCCGCTGAACGGCAGCCCGACGAGCCCGATGTCCTTCATCCCTGCGCCCTCTCAGGGAGGGGCTCCGGCGATCCGGGCGTTGATGAGCTGCACCGCACGCCGTTGGTCTGCTCCAGGTATCCGTCCAACAGTCCCAACGAACCGACTTCCGGCCCCTGCGCCGCGGTCGGAGACCGTGCCGATGTAGCTGCCAGAGACCGGTCTGGCCGGGGCGCCGCCAGACCCGCCCCGGCCGGCGGTCTCGTTCGGGTCGATAAGAGATGGGGCGTGCGTCGAGGGGGCGCATCGTGCGGGCGGGCGAGGACCGACGGCCTCGCCCGCCCGCGCACGTCTACGACTTGGTCTCCCAGAAGACCTTCGCGACTTCGTCGACGGCGTCGAGGAGCTTCTGCCCCTGCGCTGGCTCTTCGGACTTCTTGGATTCGCCGGCCAGCTTGGTGGCGTTCCAGAAGAGGTCGTGGAGGTTCGGGTGCTTCTCGAGGTGCTCGGGCTTGAAGTAGTCGGTCCAGAGCACCCAGAGGTGGTGCTTCACGAGGTCCGCGCGCTCCTCCTTGATCGTGATCGCGCGCTCCTTGAAGATCGGATCGTCCGACCCCTGATACTTCTCCTGGCAGGCCTTGACCGATTCGGCCTCGATCCGAGCTTGCGCCGGATCGTAGACGCCGCACGGAAGGTCGCAGTGCGCGTGAACGGTTCGACGTGGTGCGAGG
Source organism: Actinomycetota bacterium (assembly GCA_005884925.1). Lineage (GTDB taxonomy): Bacteria > Actinomycetota > UBA4738 > UBA4738 > HRBIN12 > AC-51. The sequence continues at coordinate 109,633 of VAYU01000024.1, forward strand.
ATGCGGTCGAGCATGGGACAACCTCCTTCTCGGGATCCCCAACCCAGGAACGAATCCTACCCCCGGGGTCGGAGAACGCCCTCGGCGTGGATCGGGCTGACGTCGCTCCTCGCCGTCGCGGGGTGGACCTTCCTACGGCACCGACCGTCACGTGTCGCGATCGAGGGACCGTCCATGGCGCCGACGCTGTTCCCGGGCGACTGGGTGATCGTGGTGGCGCAGCGGACGTACCGGCGTGGCGCTGTCGTCGTGGTCGAGCACCCCGGTCGTCCGGCCTACGAGATCATCAAACGACTCATCGGGGTCCCTGGTGACCGTGTAGGCGAACGGCTGCTCGGTCCGGATGAGTTCTGGGTGGAAGGCGAGGGCCCGGCTTCGACGGACTCCCGTCACTTCGGCCCGGTGACGCGGGCGGAGCTCAAGGCGCGAGCGATCTTCGTCTATCGCCCCCGGGAGCGTCGCGGGGTGATCCGCTAGGCACGCGTCGAAGGGTCCCGCCGCCGTCGATGGTTGCCGATAGGCCTCCTACGATGGTCGGCATGGAACCCGCGATCCCGCCACGCCCGGATGTGCGTTCACGGTTCGACTGGGTAGGGGTGGATCTGACCCCGCCGCCCGTTCGTCGACGACGCCCCGGCGCGGCGCTCGTCGCCACGTTCGTGGCGGCCGCGTTGGTCGCAGCGGGCATCGCCGGCAGCGTCACCGCGACGAAGACGATCGCCCCGAAGGGCTCCAGTAGGGACTACAAGTTCCTCGCCGTGATCGGCGGCGAGCCCGTGCGATGGAACCCGTGCCAGCCGATCCATTACACGATCGACGCCGGCGCCGCACCCGACGGGTCCGTTGACGACATCTACGAAGCTATCCGACGGGTCTCCTCCGCGACCGGGATCACCTTCGTGTACGACGGGCCGACGACCGAGATCCCGCGGCGTGACCGACCCCCCTACGAGCCCGAACGCTACGGGAACCGGTGGGCTCCGGTGGTCATCGCCTGGGTGGCGCCCGGCCAGACCGACATCCCGTTCTCGGGGAACGGGCACGCCTTCGCCGCCGTCGCCCGGCCCCTGACGGCGCCGGACGATCCGCGGCAGTTCGTGAGCGGCTGGATCGTGCTGAACGTCCAAGATCCCAATCCGCCCGGGTGGTCCGATCCCGGGGACCAGGGTCCGACCGTCCTCCACGAGCTCGGTCACATCATGGGGCTCAACCACGTCGCGTCGAAGGCGGAGCTGATGGAACCCTCCGGCGGGCTCGTCACGGACTTCGGTCCGGGTGACCGCCAGGGCCTGGCGCTCCTGGGTCGCCCTGCCGGGTGTCTGGTGGAGCCGGCGCCCGCGCCGTAGCCGCCGCCCTTCCCCCCGTTGCCCCTCACCGCCCACGGCGGGTAGGATGTTGCACCTGCAATGATTCGAACGCGCGAGATCGGCACCGTGGCGGCCATGATCCCGGACCGCATCTGCGCCTGTTCCTGCTGACAACGGGACAGCGCCTCTCTTCCCGCGCCCATCTCGCACCACCCCGTCCCTCTCCACGTCTTGGAGGTTCCGCAGCCATGGATGTCATCACGCGCACCGTCGATGTCAAGGGCCAGTCGTGCCCCGGGCCGCTCGTCGCCCTCGCGCGGGCGCTCAAGGAGGCCCACACGGGCGACCTCTTCGAGCTCCTCGCGACCGACCCCGGCTCCCGTTCCGACGTCCCGAGCTGGGCAGAGATCAGCGGCAACGAGCTGCTCGAGGCCGAGGTGCTCGACGACGGCAGCTTCCGGTACGTGATCCGGAGGGTGGTTTGACATGAGCACGACGGCCACGACGGAGACGGAACTCGAGACGACCTCGCTCGCGGATCTGCTGCAGCGCGTTGAGGTGCTGGAGGCAGAGCAGGCGAAGCAGATCAAGAAGAAGAACAAGCTCACGATCATCGCGTGGGGCGGCAACCTCGATCAGATCTGGCCGACGACGATCCTCGCGACGACGGCAGCGGCCTCCGGGATGGAATCCAGCGTCTTCTTCACCTTCTGGGGCCTGTTCGCGATCGTGAAGCCCGAGGTGCGGATCACGGGCGACAACTGGATGCAGAAGATGATGTCGGTGATGAACCCCGGATCGGCGCAGAAGGCGAAACTCTCCCGCTACCACTTCGCCGGCGCGGGGCCAGCGATGTTCAAGAAGCTTGCGCAGGATCACCAGGTGGCCACGCCGGACGAGCTGATCGCGCTCGCGAACGACCTGGGTGTGCGGCTGATCCCGTGCCAGATGACGATGGACCTCCTGGGGCTCAATCGCGACGACCTGATCGACGGTCTCGAGGAGCCGATCGGCGCGGCCACCGCGCTCGCCGAGATGCGCGACGCGGCCGTGTCGCTCTTCATCTAGCGCCCGGCTCTGCCCGCCGCGCGCGGATGTCCAGGCGGACGTGGTCGATCACGCCGTCGGGGAGGCGCTCGGCGGCCTGGTGCATGACGTCGTCCCGTTCCCCCGCGGGGATCCCCCTCCAGGACCGATCCCAGGCAGATCGTCCGGAGGTACAGCTCCAGGTCTCCCCGAGGGATCGGGGTCGGCTCGTCGTGTAGCCACCACTCGATCCGATCGAACCCGGGTCGCTCCAGCCGGCTCCGCGTCCGGTCCGGCCCCGCGAACAGCTTGTCTTCCCGGAGGTCGTAGCCGAGATCGCCGAGGACCGTCGCGAGTCGGTCCGCGTTCCCGGCCCCTCCGCATCGGGCGGCCAGCTGCGCTCCGTGCCTCAGCACACCGGCCAGGTTCGCGAACTGCCGCTCGTGATCCAGGACCCGATGGAACGTAGCCGTCGACAGGATGGCATCGACCAGCGGGATCCGTATCGGATCCAGCAGATCGTGCACCACGAACTCCACCCGATCGTCGTCGAGGCGCGCACGAGCCTGCTCGATCATGGACGGCGATCGATCCGTCGAGCGCGACGACGGATCCGTTCGGGAGCCTCCGGAGAAGCTCCCGCGTCACCTGACCGGTCCCACATCCCGCGTCGACGACGCGCTCGCCACCGGTGAGATCCAGTCACCCACGACCCCGGTCCCCCGATGCGTCATGGGGATCGGGAGTCGGTCGTACGCGTCGGCGTCCCAGTCGCGCGACATGGCCGGCTGAGGCTACCGCGACGCCGCTTCGGGAGCCGCGCCGTCGAAGCACGACCGGTCGTTCGTGACACTAATTAGCGACGCGTACTATATTGGTCGCCATGGAAGACCCGGTCACGACGGTTGCCGGCCACGCGGAGCCCGCCGCGTTGGCGGCGAGGCTCCGCGTGGCCGGCTGGCGGTTCGCGCGCAGGATGCGGCGCGAATCCGCCCCCGGGATCAGCCCCACGCTGTCGGCAGCGCTGCATACCGTGGAGACGCAGGGTCCGATCACCGCCGGCCAGCTCGCCGCCTACGAGCACGTGCAGAAGCCGACGATGACCCGGACGATCCAGGCGATGCTGGACCGGGACTTGGTCGAGCGGCTCCCGGATCCGTTGGACGGGCGTGTGAGCTGGTTGAGCGTCACCCCCGAAGGTCGCAGGCTGTTGCAGCGATCCCGGCGACGGACGGATGAATTCCTCGCCAAGCGGGTCAAGAGACTCTCCGCCGAGGAGCGCGACGTCCTGGAGACCGCCGCCACGTTGCTCGAGCGGCTGGCGGAGGGGGACCGATGAGCCCCCGGATCACCCAAGCGTGGCGCCGGACCTTCGCGTCCGCGCGGGGCTCCCGCAACTTCCGGCTGTTCCTGAGCGGCCAGTTCATCTCCGCCATCGGCACCTGGATGACGTTCACGGCGACGTCGTGGCTCATCCTCACGCTGACGGGAAGCGGCACCGCACTGGGGGTCAACGCGGCGCTCGCCTTCGGCCCCGTCCTGGTGTTGGGTCCCTGGGGCGGGGTCCTCGCCGATCGGTTCGACAAACGGCGGATCCTGACGTTCACGCAAGGCACCGCTGCAGTCATCTCGCTCACCCTCGCGACGATCGTGTTCACCGACGTCGTCTCGCTGTGGATGGTCTTCGGACTCTCGCTCGCCTCGGGGATCGTCACCTCACTCGACAACCCGACCCGGCAGAGCTTCTACGTAGAGATGGTGGGGGAGGGGACGTTGACGAACGCGGTCAGCCTGAACAGCGCCGCCTTCACCGGTGCACGCATCATCGGCCCGGCCGCGGCCGGGATCTTGATCGCCACCGTCGGGATGGCGATCTGTTTCCTGATCGACGGGATCTCGTACCTCGCCGTGCTAACCGCGTTGCTCGCGATGCGTGGCGCGGAGATGCATGTGCAGCGACGGTCGACCCGCGAGCGCGGGCATCTGGCCGCCGGGCTGCGTTACGTGTGGGAGACCGGCGCGCTCCGCCGGCCGCTGGTGGTGATGGCGATCGTGTTCACGTTCGTGTTCGAGTGGCAGGTGCTGGTGCCGCTGCTCGCGAACCACACGTTCCACGCGGGGCCGGGTGCGTTCGGCCTGCTCTCGGCTGCGGCGGGACTCGGCTCGTTCGTCGGAGCGATCCTCGCGGCCAACCGCAACGCGCGCCCGTCGATGCACGGCTTGGGTGTCTGGCTCGCCGCGGTCGGCGTGACGATGGCGCTGGTCTCAGTTGCTCCGACCCTCCCGGTCGCGATGGTGCTGATGGTGCCGATCGGGTTCTTCGCGATGTCGTTCATGATCACGGGCAACACGATGCTCCAGCTGGAGGCGAAGCCGCAGACGCGCGGGCGCGTCATGGCGCTCTACGGCGTCGTGTTCTTGGGTTCGACACCGATCGGGGCGCCGCTCGTCGGCTGGCTGGCAGGGATCCTCGGTCCGCGCTTGATGTTCCTCGCCGCGGGCTCGCTCGCCGTGGCCGTCGCCCTGGCGGTCCTGTGGAGCCGGACCGGCTCACGGGTCACCCGCGACGAGGCGACCTTCGAACCGGTCGCCGCCCTGGACGGACCCGAAGCGGCCACGGCCTGATCGTCACGGCAGCGTTCGGAGCTCGTCCCGTTCGCGGTCGATCGCCCAGACACCTCCCGCGTCCAGCCGGCTGACGTCGAGGACGGTCCCGTCGCGGAGCGACAGGCGGAAGCAGCGGCGGCGCTCCCCGCTCCGTTCCTCGAGCCATGTCTTCAAGACGTCCACGGCCTCCTCAGCTGCCCCCCACCGGACGGCGCGCGGCCACTCCTCGGCTCGAGCCCCTTCCGAGAAAGCGATGCGGAGGTCAGGGACCCGGCCGATCCAACGGGGCAGGACCGGCGCCCACGCGATGAACAGCAGGCTGACGAGCGCGACGGTGCCGTGGGTCCCGACCGCCGGGACCAACGGGATCACGAGGGCCGCGGCGATGATCCGAGCGACGTTGTAGACGACGTCGTAGACCGAGAAGACGCGTCCACGGTAGCCATCCGGCAGCGATCCCTGCACGATCGTGTCGACGGGGACCTTCTTCCACGCGAAGGCCAGACCGACGACGAAGCTCGCGACGAGGATCGTCCAGCCTCGGAGGTATACGGCGGCGCCGAGCAGACCGAGCCCACCCACCACGAACGCGCCCGCGATGATTCGCTCCTTGCTCCAACGCTCCTCGAGCCATCCGACCGTCACGATGCCGAGCAGCACGCCGACCCCGCCCGCTCCGATCACGTTGGAATATGAGCCCACTCCCTCCTTGAACTGTTCGCGGAACACGACCGCGGCGACCGTGAGGATGATTCCCTGTCCCATCGAGTCGATCGAGATCGAGGTGATCGGCCCGATCGCGCGCGGTGTCCGAACGAGCGTGCGCGCACCGTCCGTGAACTCCACGATCACGCGCCGGATCTGATGGCGAAGGAGTTCCTCGGGACCCGGGAGCGTCTTCGGGGCAAGATCGGATCGGAGCCGGATCGCGATCCACATCGCGGCCAGCCACGCCCCGGCCGCGACCGCCACGACCGGGCCGGAGCCGCCGGCATCCGAGAGCTGCCCTCCGATGAAGAACCCCACCAGGAGTGCGAGCGTCCCGCCGACGGTCGCGAGCGAGTTCGCGATCAACAGGTCGTCGCTGGGCACCAGTCGGGGGACGACGGCTGAAGCTGTGGCCAGGTAGAAGCGGTTGAGCGAGATGACCGCGAGCGCCCCGACGTAGAAGGGGACCGCCCGAGTCGTTGGGTCGAAGAGCACGAGCCCCACGAGCGCCACCTTGAGCAGTGGGGCGTACGCGAGGATGTGGCGGCGCTGCCACCGGTCGATGAAGACGCCGACGAACGGCCCAAGGAGGGTGAAAGGAAGCGCGGTGATCAGCGCGGCCTTGAAGAGTCCGAACGTGGTGCTGTGCTCGCTCGGGTTGAAGACGACCGAGGTGATCAGCGCGGCCGTGAAGAACCCATCGCCGCCCTGCCCCACGATGCGGATCGCGAACAGCTTGCGGAAGTCCGGGCCGCGGAGCGCCGTGCGTGCCCGTTGGAGGGCACCCGGTGGAGCGACCGCGGCCATATGCCGCCGCCGCCGTCAGGCTTTCGTCGTGTCGAAGAACCGCGTCCAGTCGGCGTTCGCCGACTCGCCGTCGCCCAGGATGAACTCCTCGACCATCTCGCGCGCCATGTCGTCGCTGAACTGCACCGGTGGCGACTTCATGAAGTAGGCGGAGGGACCGATCAGCGGCCCACCGATCCCGCGGTCCATCGCGACCTTCGCGCACCGGAGCGCGTCGATGATGACGCCCGCGGAGTTGGGTGAGTCCCACACCTCGAGCTTCATCTCGATCGTGAGCGGGACATCGCCGAAGTTGCGACCCTCGAGACGGATCATCGCCCACTTCCGGTCCTCGAGCCACGGCACGTGGTCGGACGGGCCGATGTGGATGTTCTCCTTGCTCAGCGGCTCCTCCAACTGCGACTGGACCGACTGCGTCTTCGAGACCTTCTTCGAGATCAGGCGCTCTCGCTCGAGCATGTTCATGAAGTCCATGTTGCCACCGAAGTTGAGCTGGTAGGTCCGGTCGAGCTCCACTCCTCGATCTTCGAAAAGCTTCGCCAATACGCGATGAGTGATCGTCGCACCCAATTGACTTTTGATGTCGTCGCCGACGATCGGGACGCCGGCGTCCGCGAACCGCTTCGCCCAGACGGGGTCGCTCGCGATGAAGACGGGGAGCGCGTTGACGACGGCGACCTTCGCGTCGATCGCGCACTCCGCGTAGTAGCGGTCCGCCTGCTCGGACCCGACCGGGAGATAGCTGATCAGCACATCCGCTCGGGAGGCTCGAAGCACCTCGACCACGTCCACCTCGGGCTCGTCGGACTCCACGATCGTGTCGCGGTAGTAGATCCCGAGCCCGTCCAAGGTCCGGCCGCGCATCACCGTGACGCCGGTCGGTGGCACGTCGGAGAATCGGATCGTGTTGTTGGGTTCGGTGAAGATGGCCTCCGAGACGTCCTTGCCCACCTTCTTCGCGTCGACGTCGAACGCGGCGACGACCTCGACGTCACGGATGTGGTACCCGCCGAGCTCCACGTGCATCAGGCCGGGGACGCGCTCCGTGGGATCCGCATCCGTGTAGTACTCGAGGCCTTGCACGAGGGACGAGGCGCAGTTGCCGAGTCCGACGATGGCGATGCGAACCGTGCTCATGCTGTGCGCTCCTTCCTGCGAAGCGTCGCGGAAGCGCGTCGCCTCTGCCCCACGGGGGCCGTGATGCCGTACTTGGTGCGTTCCTGCTGGATCAATCCGGCGAGCCACGCAACGTCGGCCTCGGTCGCCGCGCGGCCGTGCTCCATGAGGGCTCGTTGGTAATCGTCCTCATCGTCGGCCGCGGCCGCGATCGCGGCCTTGACCGCCTCGAGCCGCTCGGCGAGCGCGGCGCGGCGCCGGTCGAGCAGACGGATCCGCGTCTCGGGCGGGAGGTAGCGGAAGAAGACGAGGCGGATCCGGAACCGGGCGTCCTCCGCCTGGGTGTCGGACGGTGGCTCCTCGAGCAGCTTGAGGAACAACTGCTCACCGGTGGTCGTGATCCGGTAGACGAGACGCTTCCGTCCCGTTCCGGCGCTGGTGCCGGGCACCTGCTCCACCGCTCCCTCCCGCTCGAGGCGCTTGAGGGTGGGGTAGAGCGACCCGTACGAGACCTTCCAGAGACCGCCCAGCTGGCCGGTGAGCTCCCTCGAGAGCTGGTAGCCGTGCATCGGGCGTTCCTTCAGGAGGCCCAGGATCGCGAGTTCCAACATGTCCTATCTCATTTCGATATATCGGACGAGTATATCGGACCGATATATGTGTACCACGATGACCACGTGCGTGTCGACCAGGCGGCTCACGGATGCGTGCGCATGAACCGGACGTGCTGGCCGGCGCCCAGCGGGCGCACGACCGGCATCACCGGTGGTGACGCACGACATAGCCGGGGATCTCGATCCCCTCGAGGAGATCCGGCGACGGTTGGGGTGCTCCGTCGCGCGTCTCGACAGGAAGGAGACCGGCCCAGATCGGGAGCTCGAGGTCGGCCTCGTCGTCTTTCGGCGGCCCGGTGCGGATCTTTGCGGCGGCTTCGGCGATCGGGATCGCGAACAAGATGGTCTGTTTGAACTCCTCGGTCGTCGGCATCCGCGCCTCGGCCTCCCGGCCGGGCAGGACGTGGTGGGTGATCGCCCTCGCCGCGGTCATGAGCTCGTCGGTGTCGGTCACCTCGCGGCCGTGACCGTAGAGCACGACGCTCCGGTAGTTCATGGAGTGATGGAAGGCGCTGCGCGCGAGGACGAGCGCGTCGACGATGGTGGCGACGACACAGACCTCGGCGCCGGCGGCGACGGCCCTCCAGGCGCGAGCGGCCCGCGATCCGTGCAGATAGAGCGTGTCCCCGACCCGCGCGTGGATCGTGGGGAGTGCCCGGGCTCGCCCCTCGCCGTCGGTCCAGGCGACGTGGCAGATCAGGGCTTCATCCAAGATCGCCTCGATCGTGCCGCGGTCGTACGCGGCCCGCTCGGGGAGCCGGTGGACGCGGGCGCGCTCGCTGGGAGCCTCGGGCATCCCGGGATGCTACCCGGCGTCGCTCCGGTGGTGATGCCAGATGCCGTCCTTCACGACGTGCCGGTGTCCGTCGTGGAGGTGATCGACGTGGTCGTCGCTGTCGATCGCGTGGCCGCGATCGGGTCCATGTTCACGGTGGCTGTCCCATGGGCTCGCCTCCCGTCGACGGAACAGCCGTCATACCACGCGGAGCTGCATCCGGCGTGCCGCCCGGTCGAGCGCGGCGAGCACCGGCCGGCCGATCGCGACGACCAGGACGACGTTGCCGACCGCGCGGAACGTATCCCACGCCAGCCCGTCGACGGCATAGAAGCCGAAGTAGTGCCGGACGTTGATCCACGCGCCGCCGCCCGGGTCCCAGGCGAGGGCCGAGCCGTCCGTGAGGAACGGCCAGAACCACAGCTCCATCACGAGCCCATAGAGGTACCCGCTCGCGAACCCGTAAGCGGCGAGCCAGGCGATCCGGGTCCGCCACGATCGGCCGCGCGGCAGGAGTCCCGCCCCGGCCCCGACCCATCCGACCGCCACCATCTCGAACGGCAGCCAGGGTCCGAGCCCCCCGACGAAGATCCCGCTCGCGAACATCCCGATGCACCCGAGGAGGAACCCGAACCCCGGCCCGAAGGAGTTGCCGGCCACCAGCACCACGATGAAGAGCGCGCTGAACCCGGCCACGAACCCGGGAAGCCGGAGCGCGACCATCGCGGCCCCCAGCACGCCGAGGAGCGCGACCGTCTTCGGGCCGAGGCCACCGCGCCCGAGCTCGAGGAATAGGAGCGCGAGCAGGATCGCCCCGAGCGCCGCGACGATCCACGGGCCGTCGCCCTGGTGGTTCTCAGCGACGTGTTCCGCGACCGACGGAAGCAGGAACGGCCAGAGGAAGGCGAGCAGCCCGATCACGTTCGCGACGACGAGGAGCGCGATCCGCATGCCGAGGACGAGGACCGTGCGTCGCTCACGGGTCTGGGCTTCACGGGGGCGTGCCGATCGCGGTTCCAGCCCGAGCTCCAACCGGGTGGTCACGTGAGCGCCTCCGCGACCTGCTCCGGGGTCAGCCACCCGGGCCCGAACACGCGCGTCATCTGAGGGGCGAACACGCGGGAGTCGCCGAGCACGGATCCCGGGTCGCCGTCCGCGATCACCTCGCCGCCAGCGAGGATCATCACGCGGGTCGCGACGGCCGCTGCGAGCTCGACGTCGTGCGTTGCGACGATGGCCGCCCGCCCCGCGATCGCGTGGGCGCGGACGAAGCCGACCAGCCGATCCTTCGAGCCGGGATCAAGCCCGCGGGTCGGCTCGTCCAGGGCGAGGAGCGGCGCCTCGGTCGCGGCGACGGCCGCGGTGGCGACCAGCAGGCGCTGTCCCGCCGACAGGTCGCGGGGGTGGTGCGCGGCGAGGCCGGCGATGCCCAGCGCGGCGAGCCACGGGCCGGCGCCGCCGGCCTCGCCGCGCGCCGCGAGCGTCGCTCGGACCTCGTGCTCGACCGAGTCGTTGAAGAGCAACTCGTCCGCCTCCTGCGGGCAGAGGGCGACGTCCACCCCCGGTCGGGGTCTCGTACCGAGAACCCGGACGTGACCGGCGGCCGGCTCGTGGATCCCCGCCAGCACGCGAAGGAGCGTCGACTTCCCGGCACCGTTGCGACCCATGACCACGAGCACCTCACCCTCGTGCACGTCGAGGTCGAGTCCGCGAAGCACGGTCGTCTCGCCGTAGGAGGCGTGGAGCCCGTGGACCTCCGCGACGACCGATCCGCGTGCGTCGCCGTTCCCCGCCGGAGCGACCGATCGGAGCCTGGCGGGAGTCGCGCTTGCCGCCGCGGCGCGAGCAGCGCGGACGGTCAGCGGAGGCGGATCCCATCCGAGCATCCGGCCGAGGCGCGTCACCGGCGGTCCCGCCGCGAGGTGACCGATCACGTCGGCGGGGGTTCCGGAACGCACCCGGCCGCGGTCGAACCCGATCGCGACGTCGACCCAACCGGCGACGCGTTCCAAACGGTGCTCGGCGAGGAGCACCGTCAGGCCGTGGTCGTGCACGAGCCGCTGGAGCGCGGCCATGACGTCTTCCGCACCCTGCGGATCGAGCTGCGAGGTCGGTTCGTCCAGCACCAGGATCCGTGGGCCGGCCGCGAGCGCCGCCCCGATGGCGACGCGCTGGCGCTCGCCCCCCGAGAGCGTCCGGACGCTCCGGTCGCGCAGGTCGGCGAGATCGAGCAGGTCGAGCGTCTCCTCGACCCGTCGTCGCATGTGCGCGGGATCCACCCCCAGGTTCTCCATCCCGTACGCGAGCTCGTCCTCGACGCGGTCGAGCACGAACGAGGCCCCCGGGTCCTGCGGGACGAAGGCGACGACGTCGGCGAGCCGGCGTGGTGCGCGCGCGAGGGTGTCGCGTCCGTCCACGCACACGCGCCCGGCGAAGGTTCCGCCCGTGAACTGCGGAACCAGCCCGTTGGCGGCGCGGAGCAAGGTCGACTTCCCCGAGCCCGTCGGTCCCACGGCGAGCGCGAACGAGCCCTCGTCGATCGCGAGGTCGACTGCGTCGAGCGCCGGACGCGCTCCGTCCGGGTACGTGAAGGTGACGCCCTCGAACGACAGGGCGTCGCTCATGCTTCCCTCCGTCCGACGAGGCCCGGGGTCGCCAGCAGCCCGACCGCGGCGAGCAGGAGCGGGTCCGCCTCTGGCCACACGATCGGCGAGCTCTGGGGGTGCAGGACGGCCCAGCCACCGACCGACGCGGCCAGGAAGGTCGCCGCGGCGCCGACCGCGGTGACCGCGATCAGGAGCGCCCTGCCGGTCCAGGGCTGCGGCCGGTAGCGCGATCGTCGGCCCGCCCCGTGGCCGCGGGAGTCCATCGACTCGGCGAGCGTGTGCGCCTCCTCCATCCCCCGTTCGAGGACTGGCACGGCGAGCGCCGGAAGCGCCCGGGCACCGCGGATGCGGATCCCGCGCATCCGCTGGGCGTCGCGCACGCGGCCCACGCCGGCGACGGTCCGCGGCGCGATCGACAGCGCGAGGGCGGCGGCCAGGGCCGGCTCATGGAAGTGACGCGGAGCCATCCGAACGAGCCCGAAGGGATCCGTGACGGCGTTGAACGTGCCGAAGATCACGAGGATCGTGCCCAAGCGGAGCCCTTCGAGGAACGAGAACGTGGTGTTGGCCGCGTTGACCGTCCCGAAGAAGACGAGGGCGGTCCGCAGCGCGACGGCGACGGCCGCGCCGGTCAGGAACAGCCGGAACGAGCGTGCATGGTCGGCGTCCACGCGGTGGCTCGCGTAGACGAACCACGACACCGCCCAGAGCAGGAGGAGGTAGACGGGGTCGGTCGTGAGGAAGGCGACGAAGCCGGCCGAGGTCGCCCAGGCGATCCACGCCATCGGATGGACGGAGCGGCGGTCGATCACGAGGCGCTCCGTCCGCGCGTGCTCCGCAGCCGGAGCCAGCCGCCGCCGGCGAGCGCGGCCCCGAGCACCAGGGCGACGAGCAGCCCGGGTCCGGGGCCGGCGCTCGCCGGCGGCGGCCCCGGGGGAGCCGCCAGCGCCCCCGCCGTCGGGGGTCCTCCGGGCGGTGAGGTCTTCGCGACGCCCCGGGCCGACGGGTCCGCTGATCGGGTCGTGCCCGGCTGGCTTGGGGCGGTGGAGGTCGGCGAGGATGGGCTCCCCGAGCTCGGGACCGACGCACGCGGCGTCGATCGCGCCGGGGACGAGGTCGTCGCCGGGCTTGCCGCCGGGACGCACACGTCGTCGATGACCATCGTCGGCGGTTTCCGATGGGTCGCTCCGGAGTCGCCGGATCCCCACACCCACGCGTCGAGGGCGCCGCCGCCGACGCGCGCGGACGCTGCGCCGGTGGAGGACCACGTCCACCCCCCGTGCCCGTCCCCGTGCCAGTACCCCCAGTACTCGGGGTAGTCCGCGAAGCAGTCATCGCCCTGCGGGCCGACGCCGGCCAGGCGACAGACGGCCTGGCCACCCGACCCGAACCCGTACGCGAGGTGATCCTGCGCGCCGGCGAGCTCGATCAGGTGGATCCCGCTCACGGTCGTCGCATCCAGGGCGATACAGAAGGAGCGCGTGCCGGTTCCGGTGTCGATCACGAGCGCAGCATGCGGTCCGGTCGCGGCCGCGCACGCGGGCGCCGCCCCCGTGACCGCGGGTAGGGTCACGGGGATCATGGCGGCGACCATCACGAGCGCGGCCGCGACCGAGCGCCGGAGCGCGGCCGCTACGGTCGGCACGTCGTCGCCCAGGGCCGCCGGAGCGCGACGCGGGTGACGGGGAGCGGTTCGCGCAGGAACCCGAGCACGGCACCGATCGACGCGCCCACGTCCTTCCCGGTCCGCCGCCCGGTGTTCGTGAACGAATAGGCGACCGCGCCGCACCGGTACTGCAGGCGCCTCAGGGCGTGCATCGCTCCCCTCGGCAGGGCACGACCTCGTGCCGCGAACGCCTGGATCACGAGCGCCGTCGAGTTCGCGTCGGTCCTGCGGAAGCCCCACGTGTAGCCCCACCCGCCGTAGGTGGCGTCGCGGAGCGCCGCGAAGAACGGGAACGGGCCGAACGCGGGGGTCCCGAACCCGTCGAGCGCCATCACGGCGTACGCCGTCGTGTTGGTGTCGGAGCGGAAGAAGTCTCCCGGGTCGTTCACGTCGCGGCAGTGTTGGTTCTCGCTCGCTCGGTGCGGCCGGTCGAACTGCCAGCCGCCGTCGGGGCACTGGGCGTCCCTCAGCCAGGTCACCGCCAGGGCATCTGGCGTCTGGCCCGCAGCCCTGATCGCGAGGATCGCCAGTGCCTGATCGAAGACCGTCGCGACGCCGAACCGCCCGCTCGCGCGCTCCGCGTCGGTGATGTGGCCGAGCAGGTTCGTCCCGCCGAAGATGGCGGGGTTGCGACCGCCGGCCACCACGGCCATCACGACCTTGGCGGTGAGGCCGATCGTCGTGACTCGGCGTCGAAAAACCTGTCGGCGGAGGAACGCGATCGCTCCGGCCTCGTCGCCGTATCCGGTCGCCGCCATGTCCAGGACGGCGTCGGCGGTCGAGCCGATCGCCGAGAAACCGGGGAACGAGCCGTTCGTCTCCTGCTGCGCTCCGACGTAGGCCATGACGCGATCGGCCCGTTGCGGGTCCGTGATCGCCGCCGATACGGGAACCGCCATCGCGACCGAAACGGAACAGACGGCGAGCATCGATGCGACCCGCTGGAGGGTCCTGCCCATGTGGGCAACTCCTTTCCGGGCGTCCGCGCGCCCATCGGAACGATCCCGAGCGCGGGGTCGTCTCCGGGCGGCGCCCGGTGGCCGGTCCCCCTTGCCACGAGGGTTCGTTCAGCCGGTGCGTCGCCGAGGGCGGCCTGGCTCGCCCATTCCGGGCTCACAGTTGCGGGACAGCGCCGGTTTCCGACCGGACTTCGCCTCCGCGACGCGTCTGCGGTCGAACCTTAGCAGGGCCGATGGGCTCACGGTTTCGAGCCGAACGCACGTCGCACGGAGGGATCGAGCGACGTACGCTCCGCACCCAGGGGGTGGTTCGATGGACCCGGTGCGCACCTTGGATACGGGGATCGCGAGCGGCGTTGTGACCGTGCTCATCGACGAGCCGGGAGGGGGCAGCTCAACGATCCAGACGCCGGCGGCCGACTTCGAGGCGGCGGAACGGGGCGTCGCGATCGGCCGCCGCTTCATCCCGTGGCATCGCATCCGTCGCTATCGATGGGATCTGCCACCCAAGGAGTTCGCCGACGAGCGTCGCGTATCAGCGCAGGTGCGGCTCGTCCTCGATGGCGAGAACGGCACCGCTGAGGAGCACCTCGTGTCCGCGGACGGGTTCGAGACCGCGGCGTTCGCGGTGACGATGCTGCTGGAGGATGTCGCCGACATCGCCGGCGGGACCGTCACGGTGCGCCGGGTCGGGATCCCCTGGCATCACGTCCGCGAGTACGAACGGATCCCGGCGGACGCCCAGACCGATGGGGAAGCGCCACCCGAGCGACCCGACGCCTGACGCGGCTCACGACGGCGGGATCGTGCCGGGCCCTTCGTTCCGCAGGTAGCGCTCGATCTCCGCGGCGAGATCGTCACCCGAGGGGAGCTCCTCTTGGCTGGCGCTCTCGAGCTGGAGCAGGATCGCGCGGACGTCGTCGTCCCCGGCGACGGCGGCATCCAGCCGCTCGCGTTGGGTCATCGCGTCGTCGCTCAATGCGTCGAGTGGAAGCTCGATCCGCAGATGGCGGGAGAGGTGCTGGAGCAGCGCGAGCGTCGCGGCCGCGTACGGTCCGCCGACGTAGTGCGGGACCTGCGCGTAGAACCCGACAGCGGGGATCCCGCTGCCGCTCACGACGACCTCCATCGCGGAGAGCCCGGCGCTCGGGACACGCAGCAGGCCCGGAGGACCTTTCGTCTCGGCCTCGTGCAGCGCGCCCTCGGCCGAGGCGGTCGCCATCACCGGAACGGGGCGTGTGTGCGGCACGGCTGCGGGGATCGCGCCGAGGCTGACCCATTCCACCACCCCGAGCCGGAGGCAGAGCTCGAGGATGTCGTTCGCGAGCTCCTTCCAGCGGAAATCCGGTTCCGCTCCGTGCAGGACGAGCAGGTCGCGGCCCGAAGCCCCTCGCCGGTGGACCTCCAACGTGGGCCACACGAGGCGCGTCAGCGTGCCGTCGACCACGTCGAGCGTCGGACGTCGTGAGCGATAGTCGAACAGCACGTCGTCCTCGAAGGTTGCCAACAGATCGCTGCCGCGGGCGAGTTGATCCGCGGCGCTGCTTGCCGCGCCCGCGGCATCGATCCAGCCGTCGAACGCCGCGACGACGACCGGTGCGGTGAGCGCAGGGGAAGGCTCTTCGAGCCGGTAGAGGGGCATGCAGGCAGCATAGTCGCGCCGCTTCGAAGCCCGGATGGCGCGCCGATCGGTCAGCCGCCGAGTGCCTGCTCGCACTCGGTGCGGGTCGGCCGGGCGACGGCGACGAGCGTGTGCCCGACGTCGAGCGTTTGCGAGTCGGGGATGCCGTACGTCGTGTACTTGAGCGTGAACGATCGGATCTCGGTGCCGCTGCCCTCCGAGGTGTCGGTGAAGACGCTGCAGATCAGCTTCGAGTTCGCCGCGAACACCACGAGGACGCCGATGCCCGTCCCGGGGTTCAACCTGGTCGGCTCGAATCCGGACGTGCTTCCGGCGGGATCCGCCGTCTTCCCGTCGCCCAGGTGGAGCTCGACCGGGACGTACGGCGTCTGCTCGTCGGCCGGCGGCTGCCCGAGCCCGGTGATCGTGATCGGGAGGCTCCCCTCGTTCCGCACCGTCGTCGCAAGGTAGATCTGCCCGTTGGGCTCGAGCTTCACGAGCGGATCGCTGGGTGTGCCGTGATCGGCCAGCACGGCGTTGTATCCGACGCTCGCGTCCACGCCCAGGGCCAGCGGGTCCTGCGAACGGGTGTAGACGAAGAGGGCCGCGCTCGCGAGCAGCGCGAGCACCAACAACGTTGCGAGCACCTTCGTCAGCGCGCCGCCCTCCCGATCGCGGAGCCGGGTCATGCGCGCAGCATAGGACGAGGGCGGGGGGTCGGCCCGCAAGCTCAGTCCGCCGGAGGATCGTTGCGTCCGGCCGAACGGTTTCGGTCGGCGAGCACGCTCTTGAGGGTCGCCATCGCGTTCATCGCGGGTGGGAACCCGGCGATCGTCGCAGTCAACATGATCGCCTCGCGGAGCTGCTCGGGCGCGAGCCCCGCCTTCAGGGAGGCGCGCAGATGCTGCGGCAGCTGCGACGAGCGTCCGAGCGCGGTCAGCGCGACCACGGCCCCCAGCTCGCGATCGCGGTCCGTGAGGGCCGGCTTCGTGTACATCTCGCCGTAGACGAACTCGACGATGTGCCGGCCGAGATCACCGAGGCCCTCGACCGTCCGCAGCGCCTTCTCGTCGTGGATCTCGAGGAACCGCTCGCGTCCGCGCCGGTAGATCTCGTCGTGCTGATCCTCGTCCATGGCGCGCACCTTAGCCGAGCCGCACCACCAGCCCGCGAGACCGCGGACGATGTAGATCGGTTGATCAGCCGCCAGAACGGGGGCGAGCCGAGCCGGGGGCGCATCGCGGCCCATCTCCTCGTGGGATGCCGCGTGGAGGTACGTGCGGCCGAACCGGCGGTCCCGGAGGAGGGCGTCGACATCGCGGCGGCGGGTTTCGAGCCAGTGGTCGGTGGCCTCGTCAACAGGACCGGCGCCAAGGCCCGCAGCTCCGCGTACACGGGATAGGGGTCGGCCACGAACGCGACGTCCTGTGGAGCGACGCAAGTCGGCAGGGTACCGACCATCGGCCGAGGCCACGGGCATCGGAATGGACTACGCTGAAGCCTTCCCTTGGGAGGGCGGATGCATACCGAGATCACGTTCCTCGACGGCAAGGCCGTCACCTTCGATGAGACCGCCGACGTGAAGATGACGCCGCACGGTCTCGAGGTCCTCCAGCGAGAAGGGGACGAGCAGATCCGCGTCCTCTTCCCGTGGGCCCGCATCGATCGCGTCACGCAGCGCGGTGTCAACGTCGCCGCGATCTACACGTACTGACCGCTTGACCGTCCGGCGCACGTGAGGTTGTACCGTCGCCGCGATGTCGACCCGTACCGACCTCGATCACGTCCGCGAGCTCATCGCCCTCGCGACCGGCGATGAGAAGCACGCGGAGAGCAGCACGTCGACCCTCGACGCGCTCTGGGTCCTGTACGAGCGGGTGCTCCGCGTCGACCCCGCCGCGCCAAGGGACGAGGCTCGCGACCGGTTCATCCTGAGCAAAGCCACGGGCCGAGCTCGTACTACGCGGTGCTCGCCGCCAAGGGGTTCTTCCCCGAACACGTCCTGTCCCATTTCCTCGAGTGGGGCAACCCCTCGGCTCGCACCCGGACCGGAACCTGGGCGGCACCCTCGCGAGCATCGGCGCGCCGTACGACTACGGGACCGAGGGCGGGACGCACCACTCGCCGGGAGACGTCGGGGTCGTGCTCACCGTTCCGAACACCGACGTGCTCGTGCCGGGGTGCGCCGGGGAGCTGGACCGGCGGCTGCGGGCGACGTACGCGGGCGGGAGGTTGACCTATCTCCGGGCGAGCGTCGCGCAGAACGACATCGCCTTCGACGTGGCCCGCGGGCGGCTCGAGGTCGTCCGACGGGGCACGCGCGCGACCGTCGTCGTCGGCCCGCTCCTCTGGCGGACGCTCGCCGCGTGCGAGGGTCTGGACGTCACCGTGCTCTACACGGCGAGCGCGGCTCCGTTCGATGCGCCCGGACTCGCCGCCGTCGCCGCCCCCGATCCGCGCGTGATCGCCGTCGAGCCCTTCTACGAGGAACGCTGCTTCCGGCGCTCGCCGACGCGGTCCGCCACGTGCCCTCGCGCTTCGCCTCGGTCGGGGTTCCTCGGCGGTTCATCACGTCGTACGGAACGGCCGAGGAGCACGACCGCGAGCTCGGGATGGACGTCGCCGGCATCCGCCATCGATCGATCGAGGCTCTCGAGCGCGGCTAACGGCGCCGGGCTTCGACCTGTCGCTTCAATCGGGCCAGCCGGTCGTCCCATCCCGCCCCCACGTCGACCATCCACCCCAGCGCGTCGGCGAGGGGTGCCGGCGTGAGCTCGTACCGCCGACCGCGGACCTCACCCCGTCCGGCCACGAGTCCGGCATCCCGCAACAGGGCGAGGTGTTTCGAGACGGCCTGGCGCGACACGGACACGCCGGATGAGAGCTCGGTCAGCGTGGAGGGGCCGGACGCCGACAGCGCGCGGAGGAGGCTCCTGCGCGTCGGGTCGGCAAGCGCCTGGAAGACGGCGTCGTGGTCGCGCGCGGTCATCGGCCCGCTTCGGCGAGCGCCGGTGCCGCTCCCTCGGTGATGCGAACGCGGGTTCCGGTGGCGACACGCCGGAGGTCGATCGTGACGAACGACGGCTCCCCGATCCGGCTGCCGAACCCCGCCCCCAAGTGCTCCCGCCAGCGCCAGGTGAGCGTTCGGAACGGTGCCACCTGCACCACCCGGCCGCGGCGTTCCGCGCCGTCGGCGAACCGGAACCGCACCACCCCGCCGGGCTCGGGCTCGAGCCAGGCGTCCGCACCGAACCACGCCGAGAGCGCTGCGGGATCGACCATGAACCCCCAGACGTCCTCGGGCGGAGCTTCGATGATCTCTTCGTGGACCTCGGTCGGCATCTCGCCCGGCGCCCCTCCATCCGGCAACAGCTCGGTTGCCGGACCCTGCTCCGTCGAGTACGGTCGGCAACCGGAAGGTTGCCATCGTACCCGAAGGAGGCCCGAACATGCGACCGAGCGGTGTCCCGACCGTCGTCGAGCGATCCGGCTCGGGCGAGCAGGCGTTCGACATCTACTCGCGGCTGCTCCGCGAGCGCGTCGTCTTCCTCGGTTCCGAGCTGAACGATGAGCTCGCGAACCTCGTGATCGCGCAGCTCTTGTTCCTGGAGGCGGAGGGACCCGATCGGGACGTGTCGCTGTACGTGAACTCGCCGGGTGGTGACGTGACCGCGCTGTTCGCGATCTACGACACGATGCAGGCGATCAAGCCCGACGTCTCGACCTGGTGCATCGGGCAGGCCGCGAGCGGCGCGGCCGTGCTGCTCGCGGCCGGCACCGCGGGCAAACGCCACGCGCTGCCGACCGCTCGCGTGCTGCTGCACCAACCCTGGGGCAGCACGGGCGAGGGACAGTCGATCGACATCAAGATCCGGGCGGAGGAGATGGTGCGACAGCGCCGCCTGATGGAGGAGATCCTGGCTCGACACACCGGCCAGACGATCGAGCGGATCCACGAAGACCTCGACCGCGACTTCATCCTCGACCCGGAGGGGGCGAAGGCCTACGGCGTGATCGATCACGTGGGCTGATCGGTGCGAGCGGTCCAGCGCTGGACCGCTCGCACCGATCGCGCCTACGATCGGCGCATGTCGCGCGGAGACCGGGTCGAGGTAGCCGTCGATATCGGCACGGGCGTGCAGACGTACGAGATCGAGGCGACCCGTGCCGGCAGGCGCGTCGAGGTCTCCACCGGTCGCGGCGTGATCGAGGTCTCGGAGGTCACTCGGACCGGCACGGTCGTGAGAACGGCGCGATTCATGACCGCGCGCGTGGTCGCGCTGGTGGAGCACCCCGTGGACGGCGAAGCCTCCGACGTGCGGCCCCGTCGCCGCGGGCGCGCCGCGATCGAAGGCCAGGGATCGTTGACCTGATCCTGCGCACGGCCACGACCTACTGGGGGCGCCGGGCCTCTGCCTGTTCGGCCAGCCGGAACCGTTCGGCGGCCAGGTCCTGGTCGCCTCGCTTCTCCGACACGCGCGCGAGCGCCCGCCAGGTCCAGCTGGCCAGCTGCCGCTCGCCGAGCTCCTCGGAGAGCCGGATCGCGCGACCCAGGTCTTCCTCCGCTTCGTCCAATAGACCCATCTCGCGTTTCGTGATGCCGCGCTCCGCCGTGGCGTCCGCGAGTTCCCAGCGGGCGCCGAGGTCGCCGAAGATGCCCACGGCCACATCCAGCTGGCGGATGGCGTCGTCGAGCCGGCCCATGTCGGCGTCGACGCGAGCGCGCTGCGTGGTGGTGACGGCGACGCTGAACTGGTCGCCGATCCGATCGGCAAGCTCCTGAGCCTCCTGGATCAGCCGCAGCGCCTCGGTCTCGTCGCCCATCTGGGAGTGGTTGATGGACAGCGACGTCAGGGCCCGCACCTCGGCCCAGCGATCCTCGCCGTCACGAGCGATCTGGAGCGCACGCCGCCAGATCGGCTCCGCGTCCTGGTAGCGGTCGCGCGTCCACGGCACCCAGCCGGAGAAGAGCAACGAGCGAGCGATGGCCCACGGTTCGCCCAGGCGCTCGGCGGCGGCGACCGAGCGCGCGAGGAGCTGCTCGCTCGCCTCCAGATCGGCATCGACGTTGATCGCGAGGTCGCCGCGGAAGCGCAGCGCGAGCGCGAGCGTCCAGTCGTCGTCGAGCGCCGTGCCGAGCTGGATCGCCCGCTCGAGCGCCTCGATGGCGGCGGGGTATTCGGCGAGCCAGTAGCGTGCCTCCCCGATCCCCGCCAGCGCGCGCGCCTCACGCACACCCCACGCGTCCTCCGGGCCGGCCAACGCCAGGGCCCGGCCGTAGAAGTCGAGCGCCGAGCGGCTCTCCATCCGCCGGCGTGTCCGATCGCCGGCGGCGAGCAGCGCCTCGGCAGCACGTTCAGGAGCCCGCCGGTCCTGCGGATCGAGGTCGAGCGAGGCATGCGCCGCGGCTTCGAGGTGTTCCGCCGCCCACGTGATGGCGCCCTGCGCCTGCAGCCGCTCGGCGATCACTGTGTGAAGCCGGAGCCGTTCGCGTTTCGGCAAGCTGGCGTACGCAACGTCGCGGAGGACCTCGTGGCGGAACCTCCAGCGCGAAGATGATCCGGCGATCTCCTCCCGCACGATGATCTCCGCGTCGATCAGCTCCTGGAGCTGCTCCTCGCCCGCCTGCGCGACGGTGGCGACCTCGTCCAGGTCGAAGTCGTAGCGGTACACCGCGAGCCTGCGGGCGAGATCGCGCTGTTCGGACGCCAGCCCGTCGAGCCGCGAGGCAACCATCGCCTGGACGGTGGGAGGGATGAGGAGCTCGCCGTTGGTCGCCGGCCGGTCGCGGAGCACCATGCCGGTGGACTCCACGATGAAGAACGGGTTCCCGCCCGCTCGCCCGGTGATCATGCTGGCCTGGCCCTCGCTGAGCTGGCCACCCCCCGCCTTGAGCGCGAGCTCGGTCGCTTCCTCGTCCGACAGCGGTTCCAGGCGAAGGCAGACCTGGTTGGCGGCACCGGTCCCCCACGCGGGCCGCTCCTCCAACAGATCCGTCCGAGTGGCGACGACGAGCAGCACCCTGCCCGGTCCGTGGCGCCCGCGCGCCGCCAGGCGCTCGATCAGATCCAACATCTGGGGGCGGAACGTCTGCGCGTCTTCGAACAGCAGGGTGACGGGCCGTTCGTTGGCGAGCCCCTCGATGAGGCTGAGGAAGCCCGACCGGACGTCGTGGACGAACGCGGATTCGTCGCGCCGAGGCTCGTTGAGTCCCAACAACGCCTGGAGGCGGTCCACCGTGCGGGCGTCCGGCCCCGGCGGACATACGCGGTGGACGAGCTCCTGGAGTCGCTGCACGGCAACGTCGGCCGGATCGTCGTCGCCGATGCCGGCGACCTCGCGCACGATGGTCGCGGCCGGAGCGAACGTGGCGCTGTCCGCGCCCAGGTGGCTGCGCCCGACGAGCACGGTGCCCTCCGGATCCAACCCGGCGAGGAACTCCGCCGCGAGCCTCGACTTGCCGATCCCGGGCTCGCCGACCACGGTGAACAGGAGCGGTCGCGACGTGGTGATCACGCGCGAGAACGAACGACGGAGCATCGCGAGCTCGTCGGCGCGGCCGACGAACGGGATCGTCTTGCGAGCGGACCGGGTGCTGAGACCGTCGACACAGAACGCGGAGAGCGGCTGGACGAAGCCCTTGGCTTCGACGAGCCGTTCCTCGCCGAAGGACACCGACCGTTCGGTGAGCGTCCGCGTGGTCTCACCGGCCAGCACCTCGCCGGGCCCCGCGGCCCCCTGGAGCCGCGCGGCCGCGTTGACGACCGATCCCGTCACGAGCAGCTGCCCGTCGGGGCCGGTCCCGGTGGCGGCCTCGCCGGATTCGATCCCGACCCTGATCTCGAGCGGGCTGGGAAGACCGAGCTCCTCGCAGAGGCGCCGGACGCGCTCCCTGATGGCAAGCCCGGCGCGCACCGCCCGGAGCGCGTCGTCCTCGTGCACCTGGGGGAGCCCGAAGACGGCCATCACCGCGTCGCCGATGAACTTCTCGGGGCGACCGCGGAGCGCATGGAGCTCGTCGACGGTGACGTCGTAGAACCGACCGAGCACCTCGCGGGCGCGCTCGGCATCCAGGCGCTGCGACAGTCCCGTGGAGTCGACCAGATCGGCGAACAGGACCGTCACCATCTTGCGTTCGTCGGTCGCGGTCCCACCGTTCACGAGGGCGCCGCAGCTGGGGCAGAAGCGGGCGCCGTCGGGCAGGCTGGAGCCGCACACGTGGCAATCCATGCCAACAGGATAGGGCCGAGGACCGACGCGTCCGAAGTCGCTGGTGGGCGCCTGGGGCTACGGTAGCTTTCGATCAGGAGGTGTCATCCGTGCCCATCACGCGACTGAACCACGCGGTCCTGTACGTGGCCGAACTGGATCGGAGCGTCCGTTTCTACACCGACGTCATGAGGTTCCGAGCGATCCCGATGACCCCCGAGGGGTTCCGGGCAGCGTTCCTGCAAGCGCCGGGGTCGATCAACGATCACGACCTGGGATTGTTCGAGATCGGTTCGCAAGCGGCGCCGTCGGCCGCCGGTCGCTCGACGGTCGGGCTGTATCACCTCGCGTGGGAGGTGGACACGCTCGCGGAGCTCGAACGCCTGGCCGGGGTGCTGACGGATGCCGGTGCGCTCACCGGCGCGAGCGACCACGGGACCACGAAGAGCCTGTACGGCGCGGATCCCGACGGGCTGGAGTTCGAGGTCGCGTGGATCGTCCCGGCGGAGCTGCTGGACGATGCTGCGCGCGACGCCCGCCGGCGGATCGGCCGGTTGGATCTTGCCAGGGAGAAGGAGCGATACGGCGCCGAGACCCAAGGCGGGATCCGTCCGGGAGCCGTCCGTTGAGGGTGTAGGCGGCATGAGACCGTGACGCAGATCAGCGTGCTGATCGCCGACGATCTGCCCTTCCTCGTCGACGCGCTCAGAGATCTGCTGGAAGGCGACCCGTCGATCGTCGTCGTGGAGACCGCGAACGATGCGGTGGCCGCCGTCGAGGCGGCGGCCACCGCTCGACCCGATGTCGCCCTGCTCGACGTGCGGATGCCCGCGGGCGGCGGCGGCGCCGCCGCCCGCGGGATCCGCCAGGTGTCGCCCGGCACCAAGATCGTCGCGTTGTCGGCGCACTTCGATCATGCCTCGGTCATGGAGATGGTCCGCGCGGGCGCGATCGGCTACGTCATCAAGGGGACGGGACCGGACGAGATCATCGCCGCGGTGCACGGGAGCATCCGCGGCGAGAGCAACCTGTCGCCCCAGGTGACCGGGCAGATCATGCAGGAGCTCGGGCGATCGCTGGCCCGAGCGGCGGCTGAGCACGGAGCTGGGCGAGCTGAACCGGATGAAGACCGAGCTCGTGCAGATCCTGGCGCACGAGCTGTTCACGCCGATCACCACGATCCAGGGAACCGCGGCCACGTTGTCGGTCGCCGGCGGACGGCTGAGCAGCGAAGAGATGCGCGAGCTCGCGGGCGGCGTCGAGCGAGCGGCCGGGAGGCTCCGGCGGCTCGTCGCGAACATCGGTGCGGTGGTCTCGCTCGAGCGTGAAGCGACGCTGCCGACGCAAGCGGTCCCGCTCCGATCGATCGTCGATGCCGCGCTCGGGGAGTTCGCCGCGATCGAGGAGGGGACGATCGAAACCCAGGTCCCGGACGACCTCCTGGCCGCGGAGGTGCTGGCGTACCCGGCGCTCGCATCGCGCGCGCTTGCGCTCGTGATGGAGAACGCGCTGGACTTCCGGAGCGGCGCCCCCGTCGAGGTCCAAGCCGCGGGCGACGAGGATCAGATCACGCTCGAGGTGTCCGATCGCGGCCCCGGGATCCCTGCGGACCAGCGCGATCGGATCTTCGAGCTGTTCACGCAGGTCGAGTGGACGAGCAACCGCTCCCATGAAGGGCTCGGCATCGGTCTGTTCCTCGCGAAGCGGATCATGCAAGCGCATGGTGGGCGCCTGGATCTCCGCGACCGGGAGGGTGGCGGCTCGACCTTCGTCCTGGCCTTTCCCCGAGTCGGTGCCCCGCTCAGACGTGCGTGACGGACACCAAGCGGAAGAGCTCGCTCCCGCCGGCGACGTCACGTTCGAACACGATCCCGAGTCCACGGCCGTAGAACTTCACCGACAGCACGTTCGCCTCGAGCCGGGTCCACTCGAAGCTGCGCACCACGTGGTCCAGGTGCCGGTAGGGCACGGTCACGTGCGCGAACCGTTGGACGATCCAGGCCTGGTCCTCGGCGTGTCCGGCGAAGAACTCCTGTCGGTACGCGTCCGTGGGATGCGGGTTGGCGGGCATGATCGTCCCGGCGACCGCTCCGCGCACCCCCGCCTGCCACGAGCCTTCCCGACTGCTCACGCGTCCCTGCCTCGTGTACGTCGCGGTCTGCTCGCCGAAGTACCAGACGTCCCCGACGTTGTCGTCCGCGTACCAGTCCCACGTCTTCTCCGCGAGGGTCCCGTCGTCCGCCCGGCGGAGCACGTCGAGCACCACCGTATTCCTGACGCCCTGGATCTTCTTCGTCCAGTGCGTGATGGTCACCTTCTCCCGGAACCGCTTGCCGCCGTCGCTCCCGTGGTAGTGCGAAACCGTCCCGACCTTCAGCGGGAAGTACGGATTGGCCACGGGGTTGGTGAAGTCACCGGGGTTGATCCCGGCCGCCGCGCCGGCCGCCGCGCCGGCCGCGACCGCCGGCCGTCGCATCACGGCTAGGGCGACGACCGCGCCCAGCACCAGCAGGATCGCCAGGGCCGCCATCACGCTCCGTCGGAGACTCATGCGGGTCCTCCTCTCCCTTCGATGAACTGAGTCTTGTGTTCCCCAGCTGAGGCAGACCTGAACGTCCAGGTGACTCGTTCAGCACGCGTTCAGCCCTTCGAGGGAAGATGAACGCCCCTCGACGAGGAGGTGGGTGCATGCGGGTGCTGGTGGTCGAGGACGAGGAGCATCTAGCCGAAGGGCTCCGCAAGGGGCTGGACGCGGAAGGGTTCGCGACCGACGTCGCGCCGAACGGGACCGACGGTCTCTGGATGGCCCGCGAGCACCCCTACGACGCGATCGTGCTCGACATCATGCTGCCCGGGGTCAACGGCTATCGGGTGTGTGCGGCCCTTCGCGAGGAGGGGAACTGGACGCCGATCCTGATGTTGACCGCCAAGGATGGCGAGTTCGACGAGGCGGAAGCGCTCGACACGGGCGCCGACGACTTCGTTACCAAACCGTTCTCCTACGTGGCGCTCGTCGCCAGGCTCCGCGCGTTGATCCGTCGTGGAGCGGCGGAGCGACCGGCGGTGCTCGAAGCCGGAGACCTGCGGTTCGATCCGGGAGAGCGGCGTGCGTGGCGCGGCGAGGTCGAGGTTGCGCTCACCGCGCGCGAGATGGCCGTCTTGGAGTACCTGCTCCATCACCGCGGCGACGTCGTTTCGAAGACCGACATCCTCGATCACGTGTGGGACGGGAGCTTCGACGGGGACCTCAACATCGTGGAGGTGTACGTCGGACATCTGCGCACCAAGCTCGACCGCCCGTTCGGCCGCGATGCGATCCAGACCGTCCGTGGGTCCGGGTACCGACTGGCGGCCGACGGTGGGTGATCGCCGTCGCGGCCTCCGTGCGTCGGTGCGTCGACGACAACCGACCGGCATCCGTATGCGTGTCACGGCGACGGCGGTCGCGGTGGTAGGGATCGCATCCGTCCTGGCAGCGTTCACGATGATCGGGTTCGTTGGACGCTCGCTGACGGCGCAGGCCGCCGACCAAGCGACCGTGCGCGCGCAGCAGATCGCCGACGGCGGTGTCAGGGACGGCGCGTCGATCGTCGTCGCGGACCCGGAGGAACAGTTCGTGCAGGTGCTCCGGGGCTCGACGGTTGTCGCGTCGAGCGCCAACATCGCCGGGTCGCCGGCGATCGCGATCCCGGCTCCCGAGAGCGCCGTCCCGGTCCGGGTCCCAACCGTCGCAGGGCCGTTCATCGCGGCCTCGGCGGTGACGGTCGGCCCCGGCCGACCGCGGACGGTCGTGGTCGGGCTCAGCATCGACGACGTCGACGAGGCGCGACACGTCGTTGGGCTCGCCTTGCTGGTCGGCGTGCCCGTGCTCCTCATCGTGGTCGGGCTCGTGACCTGGCGGATGGTCGGGAGGACGCTGCGTCCGGTCGAAGACATGCGCGAAGAGGCCGAGCGGATCTCCTCGACCGAGCTCGATCGGCGCGTGCCGACGCCGTCGCGTGAGGACGAGGTCGGGCGACTGGCGCGGACGATGAACCGGATGCTCGACCGTCTGGAGCGCGGACAGGAACGGCAGCGTCGGTTCCTCTCCGACGCCTCGCACGAGCTGCGGTCCCCAGTCGCGGCGATCCGGCAGCATGCGGAGGTCGCGGCCGAGCACCCCGGCAGCACGAACCTCGAGGAGTTGACCCAGGTGGTCCTGGCGGAAGACGCTCGGCTGCAAGGGCTGGTGGACGACCTCGTGGTGCTGGCGCGGCTGGACGAGCACGTTGGGCCGAGCCGGTTCGACGAGGTCGATCTGGACGACGTCGTGCTTGCGGAGGCGGCTCGCCTCCGCAGCACGACGTCGCTCGCCGTCGACACGCGTGGCGTGTCGACGGCTCGCATCCTCGGGCATCGCACCGACCTCGAGCGGCTCGTGCGCAACCTCACGGACAACGCGCTGCATCACGCGCGCGCAGGGATCTCGCTCGGGGTGGCCACGTCGAACGGCCACATCGCCTTGACGGTCGACGACGATGGTCCGGGGATCGCCTCCGCCGATCGCGAACGGGCGTTGGAGCGGTTCGTCCGCCTGGATGGAGCGCGCAGCCGGGCCTCGGGCGGGAGCGGGCTCGGGCTGTCGATCGTCCGCGAGGTCGCCGTCGCGCACCAGGGCGCCGTGGCGCTGAGCCGCAGCCCGCAGGGCGGACTGCGCGCGGAGGTGCGGTTCCCGGCTCCGTAAGGACCGGATCGATCGGAAGGGCGCTGGATGGCCGACGGATGGGAGCGCGCGGTGCCGCTCGAGGAGCTCGAGGATGCCCGCCCGCGGCGGGTCGAGGCCGGCGGCACCGACGCCTTCGTCGTGAGGAACGGCGAGGCGCTCTATGCGATTGGGCTCCGGTGCACCCACCAGGGAGCAGCGCTGGACCGTGGCGTGCTGCACCTCGCCGGCTCTCCGGTCACGCTGACGTGTCCCGCGCACGGCAGCATGTTCGACCTCACCGATGGTCGGGTGCGCCGCGGCCCGGCGATGCATCCGGTGCCGGCGTTCGACGTCCGGGTCGTTGACGGGATCGTCGAGATCCGACCGAGGACCTGACCGAACCGATCTAGTCGGGCTCGTTGCCCGCGCGCCACTTGATGCTGCAGCCGACGCTCGGCACCTGGTCCCCGGCCACCGGTCGTCCTTCCAGGGTTGCGTCGATCGCGGCGCGCAGGTCCGCACCCGTCGCCGGCCGGCCGTTGCCGGGCCGGCTGTCGTCGAACTGTCCTCGGTACACGAGGCGCCGGTCCTCATCGAACAGGAAGAAGTCCGGCGTGCACGCCGCGTGGTAGGCCTTCGCGACCTCCTGCGTCTCGTCGAAGAGGTACGGGAAGGTGTAGCCGGCTTCGCGCGACTCCTCCGCGAGACTCGCGGGCGCGTCCTCGGGATAGGTCTCGGGATCGTTGGCGCTGATCGCGACGATCGCGAGACCCGTATTCACGTAGTCCCGACCGAGCCGCGCGATGCCGGCGCGCACGTGCCGCACGTACGGACAGTGGCGGCAGATGAACATCACCAGGAGCGCCCGAGCATCCGACACGTCGGCGAGCTTCACCGTGTCGCCCGTCACGACGTCGGGAAGCGCGAAGTCAGGTGCCCCGGTGCCCAACGGCAGCATCTGCGACTCCACGCTCACACCATCAGGGTAATCGCCGCTCCCGGTTACGCCCGTCCGTCATTCGCGGGATCTGCACCCGCATGTGCGTCCCGCCGCCGTTCGGTGTGATCGCTTCGATCGTTCCGCCGTGCGCCTCCACCAGTCGCTTGGCGATCGCCAACCCCAGTCCGGTGCCGCCGGTGTCGGCCGAGGTGACGAAGCGATCGAAGACGAAGGGCACCTGGTCGCTCGGGATACCGGGTCCGGCGTCGTCGACCTCGAACACCACATCGCCGTTCGCGCTCGCGACGCGAACCGTCACCGACGCGCCGGCCGGGCTGTGGCGGATCGCGTTCGTCAGCAGGTTCGCGAGCACCTCCGTCAGACGCACCGGATCGGCCTCGATCGCAGCCGGCGCGTCGTCGCCGAGGATCACGTTCAGCCGTACGTCGGCCTCATCGGCGGTGGACCGGTACGCCTCCGCCGCATCCTCGGCGACCCGGCGCGGATCGACCGTCTCCCGCTCGAGCGTCAGGACGCCCGCCTCCGCCATCGAGAGCGTTCGGAGATCCTCCAGCAGCCTGGACATCACTTCGGTCTCCTCGAGCAGCGGGCGCAGGCGTGCCTCGTCGGCGGGATAGAGGCCGTCGAGCATGCCTTCGAGCGATCCGCGGATCACCTGCAAAGGATTCCGCAGCTCGTGCGCGACATCGGCGAGCAGCTCCCGCCGCCTTCGTTCGTTCGTGTCCAACCGCTCCGTCATCTGATCGAAGGCGGCCGTGAGTCGTCCGAGCGGACGGGAGGGGACCTCGCCAACGCGGGTCGTGTAGTCGCCTCCGGCTACGCGGTCGGCCGCATCCATCAGGACGGCGATCGAGCGGGCGCTCCGCCAGAGCACGCGCGCGCTCAGGATCAGTCCCACCACGACGACGGCCGAGACCGTCACCGTGATCCACGGCGCCGGCGCGTTGCCGTTGATGATCGAGGCGGCGACGGTCGCGAGCGCCGCGACCAGGAGCACGACGAACGCGAGCGCCACGAACGCCCCGCGCCGGAACCGCCGGCCCGGGCCCAAGCCGCCCTGCCGCATCCAGGGGGGTCCGCCCCGCATCCATGGCGGACGGCCGGATCCCCACGGCGGACCGTGCCCCTCAGTCATCGGCGAACCGGTAGCCGACGCCGTGCACGGTCAACACGTAGCGCGGGTGCCCAACCTCGGGCTCGATCTTCCGACGGAGGTTCTTGATGTGCGCGTCGATGGCGCGGTCGTACGACTCGATTGCGACGCCGTGTAAGGCGTCCTGGAGCTGCGCGCGCGTGAAGACGCGGCCGGGCTCGCGGATCATCGTGACCAGCAGCTGGTACTCGTTCGGCGTGAGATCCACCGTGCGGCCGTTCACGCGGGCGCGTCGCTTCGGGAGGTCCACTTCCACGCCGGCGGCGCGCAGGACCTCGGCGCCCACCGTGGTGCCGCTCGTCCGCCGGAGCACCGCTCGGACCCGGGCCACCAGCTCCTTCGGGCTGAACGGCTTGACGAGGTAATCGTCTGCCCCGAGCTCCAGACCGACGATTCGGTCCGACTCCTCGCCGCGCGCCGTCAGCATCACGATCGGGGTGGAGGCGGTCCGCCGCAGCTCCCGCGCCACGTCCAGGCCGTCGATCCTGGGCAGGCCGAGGTCGAGCACGACGAGGTCGGGGCGCTCGCCACGGGCACTCGCGAGCGCCGCGCCGCCGTCGCCGACGACCGTGACCTCGTAGCCGGCCACCTCGAGGTAGTCGCGCAGCGTGCGCGCGATCTGCATCTCGTCCTCGACGACCAGGATCCGCTGCATGGGTGCGAGCCTCTCGCGGCCGAAGGGCGGAGGCAACCGTGCCTCCGCCCTTCGGCTCCGCTAGCTGGCGGGCGTGGTCGGCGCCGGCGGCGCGTCGCCATGCTGGCGACGGTGCCACTCGTCCGCCTTCTCCTCGAACCTCCGGCGGCCTTCGTCGTTCCACGGGCCGGGACCGTGGCGGTGTCCGCCCCAGCGCCCCGCGCCCCGGAAGATCCCTCCGATCAGGAAGAACGCCCCGAACAGGAACAGCGGGAACAGGAAGAACCCGGGGAAGAAGTACGGTCCGCGGTCCCCGACGACGTGGACGACCTGGACCTCTTGACCGTTCTGCTGGGCAACATGGACCTGCTCGATGCCCTCGCTGATGCCGTTGCGCTCACCGGCTCGGTACGCACCCACCCCGATGCCGATCCCACCGAAGATCACCACCAACAGGGCGATGATCGCGAATCCTCGACGCATCTCGGACCTCCTTCGTCTCGCGTCTGCCTCCACGATGCCGCCCGGATGTGAAGGGCTCGTGAAGGAGCGAAGGAGGTCTATCGGGCTGATGCGCACCGATCGGTGGCGCCGATCAGCTGCTCCTCGATCCTCGTTCGTTCCCCGAGTGCCCCGCGTCATCCACCACGACGAGGTCCGCGTTCGGCCATGCCTGCGTGAGCTCCCACGCGTTGGCGATCGGCGCCCTGCACGAGGACGCCCGGGATGTCCGCCAGCTGGTCGGCGTTCCGGAGCAGGACCCCCTCCTCGTCACGTGAAGATGACATCCCGACCGTCCTCGTCCACGAACCGCAACAGTCCCCTCCCTTCCGTGAGCAGCTCCTCCGTCGTGGTCCTCGACAGGCGCTCCAACGGCTCGATCTCTAGAACCGCTCGGCCGTCGTTCCACTTGATCGTCCACATCGCGCGGACGAACCCGTCGATGAGCACCAGGCGCCAATCGCGACTGGTGACCACCCGGGGCCGATGCTCCTCCGAGACGATGCGCGATCGGTCGGCGTGTCCCAGCGTCGCGTTGTCGAACTCGGGCAGGAAGCGGACGGGCGCCGGCGTGTCGGGATCGGGCAGCGGCGCGCCGGGCACGTCGAAGAGCTCGCGGCCCCGCTCGTCGCGGAACGTGCGCAGCTGCGGACGGAGTCGCTCGAGGACGTCCCGCATCGCGGCCAGCCCCGACCAGGCCTGTGCGTCGCTCACGCTCGACGGGCCGAAGGCGGTCAGGTACCGCAGGACCATCGCATCGGGCGAGCGGTCGGCTTCGAACGCCTGACCGAGCCACGCCTGGCCGGTGACCCAGGTCGCCTGACCGGTCTTCCCCCAGACGCCTCGGGGCGGGATCTGCACGAGCGGCATCAGGTAGCTGCAGGCGTACGCGAGCGACGCTTCGTCGCGATCGGGCCATCGTTCACGCAACGCTCGGCTGAGCTGCACCCGGGTGTGCGGCGTTTCGTCCAGCAGCGCCCTCCCCGCCGAGAGCAGCTCGTCGATGTCCATCCCCTCCAGCTGACGCGCGAAGGGACTCCCGGACAGGAAGCTGCGCTCCAAGACGCTCTGGAGGACGGGGCGCAGGGACAGGTAGTCGCGCGTGGTCATCAGGTGCAGCGTCGCTCGCATCATCGACGCACGAACCGCCTGTCGACGTTCGATCAGGTCCGCCAGCTCTTCCGGCCGGAATCGGTGCAATCGGGACCAGAGCCCGACGTACGGCGCGAGCGGGACCTGCGCCTGCATCCCGACGAGGTGCTCGATCGCGTCGCTCGCGGTGAGCTTCCGTCGACGCAGGAGCATCTGGCGCGCGAGCAGCGCCCGGTTCAGCCGGCGCGTCGTGAGGACGTCGCCCTGTCTCATCGAGGCTCGGGCAGGTCGGGGACGCGCATCCGGTTGCATCTTCTCCCATGGCGCCGACAGCCTGGCTCGGCCCGGGGCGGTGGGCTAGCCTCGCTGCGTGTTCGGCTTCACTCGGCTGATCGCTCATGCGGCCTTCCCCGCGCCGGTCGTCTTCACGTCCGAGGGGTTGTTCTTCGCCGGGATGGGTGCCGCGGTCGGTGCGTACTGGGTGGCCCATCATCGCGAGGGGCCGGCCGGGCGAGTCGCCATGGTCGGCCTCGGCCTCGCCGCTGCTGGCTGCTTCAGCGTCGCAACCGTCCTGCCGTTCATCATCGGCCCCGGCTCGCTCAGCAGGCCGGCCTCGACGGGACAGCTCGGATCCTATCGCCTCGCAACGGGGAGATCTTCCGGGGGGATCCGGCGGCGGTGCCCGTCTCCCTGAGCCTGAGTGGCGCGACGATCGTGCCGGTCACGACGATCCACGTCGTTCCCAACCAGGGCCACGTCCATCTGTATCTCGATGGATCGATCGTCGCGATGACCGGTCTCCAGACCAGCCTGTCGGTCGTCCCGGTACCCACACGCTGCGGGCGGAGTTCGTCGCCTCCGACCACGGTCCGTTCCGCCCGCCCGTCACCACGGAGGTCACGTTCGAGGTCCGAACACGGTAAGGGACGCCGTGGGCTAGCCTCGGGGTGATGGATCGCGAGGACGTCCTTCCCACGCCTCCGACCGGCTCACCCCTCCCGACCGAGGTCGCGGAGCGGTATCGGCTCGATCGCTCGCTCGGCAACGGCGGGATGGGCGAGGTGTTCGAGGCGACCGACCTGACGCTCCACCGGCGCGTCGCCGTCAAGCTCATGTCGTCGTCGCTCGTCCAGGACGAGCCGGCACGCGCACGGTTCCTCCGAGAGGCTAGGGCGCTGGCCCAGGTGAACTCGCCGAACGTGGTCGCGGTCTACGACGCCGGGGAGGACGCCGAGCGTCCGTATCTGGTGATGGAGCTCGTCGAAGGGACGACGCTCGAACGGGAGCTCCGTCGGACAGGCCGCATCGAGCCGGTGCGCGCCGTCGCCATCGCGATGGGCATCGCCGCGGGTCTGGCGGCGGCGCACGAGCGCGGCATCGTGCACCGCGACGTGAAGCCATCGAACGTGTTCCTGACGCCTTCGGATGACGCGAAGATCGGCGACTTCGGCATCGCGCGGTTGGAGCGGCCCGACGCGACATTGACGCTCGCTGGGCAGGCGTTCGGCTCGCCCCCGTACATGTCGCCGGAACAGGCGATGGGTGGGAAGGTCGACGCGCGCTCCGATCTGTACTCGCTTGGCTGCGTGCTGTTCCAGATCATCGCGGGGACCCCGCCGTTCTCGGGGGACGATGCCGTGTCGCTCGCGTATCAACACGTCCACACGACGCCGCCGCGCGTCGATGCGCTCGATCCGGCAGTTCCGGCCGAGCTCGGCGCGCTCGTCGCCGGCTTGATGGCGAAGGACCCGGATAACCGCCCGGCTTCGGCCGAGGAGGTTCGTCGAGCGCTCGCCTCTATGCCGATCGCGCATGAAGGGCCAGTAACGACGGCGGTCGTGCCCGTGACGGCGACCGCTGTCCTTCCGCGCCGGGCGAAGGAGCTCGAGCGGCGGCGCAGGCCATGGTGGCCCGCAGCGGCATGGATGGCCGGCGCCCTCGCGCTGCTTGCGATCGGGACGGCCGCCCTCCTGGCCGGCGGCGATCGCACGGCCGGGGCGAGCCCGACAGGGCCAGTGTCGACCGCTTCGTCGTCTCCATCGTCTTCGCCATCGACGGTCGTACCGCGCACGCCCTTCGCGGCCGCCGCGGCGCTGCTCGCGTTGACGCAGCAGCTGCAAGACGCCGGAGCGATCGACCCCAAGCTGGCGTCGGACATCCAGCAAGTGGTCGACGAAGCCGTGAACGGGAACGGGCACGGCAATGGCAATGGCGATGGCCACGGGCATGAGGGCGACGCGACCGACGCGCTCAAGGAGCTGAAGAACAACGTCTCCGATGCCGTCGATCACGGAACGCTCTCGACTGCCGACGGTCAACGGCTCATGGACGCGATCGATCGCCTCGTACAGACCCTCACCTCCGAGGGCGACTGACCGTGGCTCGGCCGGACCGCGTTCGCGCGAACGCGCGTAGGCTTGGGGTCGACGTCGACGGCGGAGGAGGCCGACATGGACACGAAGAGCGATGTCCGCCAGACGATCGAACAGGCCAGGGACGTGATGAGCGTCCGACGCGTGTTCGGTGACCCGTACGAGAAGAACGGCGTCACCGTGATCCCCGCAGCTCGCGTCCAGGGCGGCGCCGGCGGCGGCGGCGGCGAGGGTCCGGCCGGCGAAGGCGGCGGGATCGGCGCCGGTTTCGGGGTCAACGCGCGGCCGGCCGGCGCCTTCGTGATCCGCGGCGAGGACGTGGACTGGCGTCCCGCGATCGACGTGAACCGCCTGATCCTCGGCGGTCAGCTGATCGCGATCGCGGCGCTGTTGCTGGCGCGCACCGTCGTCAGGTCCCGGGCGGGTCGCGGCTAAGACGACGAGGTCGCGTCGGACCGCGTCAGCGCGAGGGGATCGTCGGCGACCTTGCTGAGGAACGCCCCCATCGCATCGGGGTGCAGCGGTCTCGCGAACAGGTATCCCTGACCGGTGCGGCATCCCGCCGACCTGAGCTCGGCCAGCTGTTCGGTCTCCTCGATGCCCTCGGCCACCGTCTCCAGGCGCAGCGTCTTCGCCATCTCGACGATCGCGCGGACGAGCGCCGGGTCCTCGGAATCGAGAGCAGCGATCCCGTCCACGAACGACTTGTCGATCTTCAGGATGTCGATCGGGAACCGCTGGAGGTAACCGAGCGAGGACGAACCGGTCCCGAAGTCGTCGATCGCGAGGCGAACGCCGAGCTCCTTCAACGCACGCAGCTTCGTGACCGTCTCCTCGATCTTCTGCATCAGGCTGCCCTCCGTCAGCTCGAGCGTGAGCGCCGCCGGCTCCAGGTGACTCGCCTCGAGGATGTCGCGGACCCGTTCGACCAGGTCGGGCTCGAGCAGCTGTCGCGTGCTGAGGTTGACGCTGATGCGGAGATCGGATGCATCCGGATACTCGGTCCGCCATGCGACGGTCTGTCGGCACGCTTCGCCGAGCACCCAGGCGCCCAGCGGGACGATGATCCCCGTGTCCTCGGCGATGTGGATGAACTCGAGAGGCCCCAGTAGTCCGCGCGTCGGGTGGTTCCAGCGGACGAGCGCCTCGACGCCCAGCGCCTTCCCCGTCTCGAAGTCGATGATCGGCTGGTAGTGCACGACGAACTCGTGGCGGATCAGCGCTTGCTCGAGGTCGGCCTGCACCTCGAAACGCTCGAGCGCGCGCGCGTGCATGAACGGACGGAAGAACTCGTACCGCGCCTTGCCGGCGGCCTTCGCGGCGTACATCGCGGTGTCCGCGTTCCGGATCATCTCGTCGGTGTTCGACTCGCCCGCGACGCTGAGCGCGATCCCGATGCTCGCCCGAACGAACAGTTCCCGTCCACGGACCTCGAACGGGACGGAGAACGCAGCCAGGAGACGGTCCGCCATCGCGCGGGCGCTCGCCTCGTCCGCGTCATCCTCAAGCAGGATACCGAACTCGTCCCCACCGATCCGCGCGACGGTGTCGCTCGATCGACCCTGGAACTGGAGGCGTTGTCCGGCCGCGATCAGCAGCTGATCGCCCGCGTCGTGCCCGAGGCTGTCGTTGACCGTCTTGAAGCCGTCCAGGTCCAGCAGGAAGACCGCTGAGCGGCTGCCGATGCGCGTCGCGCGGGCGAGCGCGTGATCCACGCGGTCGCGGAAGACGGCACGGTTCGACAATCCGGTGAGCGAATCGTGGAAGGCCTGCTGGGCCAGCTCCTCTTGCAGGAGCTTCCGGTCGGTGACGTCGCGCGTGTTGAGCACAAGGCCCTTGACGGTAAGGTCGGTCATCTGGTTGCTCACGATGCTCTCGACCGATCGCCAGGCCCCATCTTCGTGTCGCATCCGGTACTCCGCCGTCGCGGACGCGGTGGGATCGGCCGAGGCGGCGAGGTCGGCGAGGATCGAGCGGAGGCGTGACCCGTCGCGCTCGTCCAGCAGCGCCAGGTAGCTCGTCCCGACGAGCTCCTCCGAGCTCACCCCGACCAGCTGCTCCGCGGAGGGACTTTGGTACCGGATCGTTCCCGCCTCATCGAGGACCGTGATCAGGTCCGAAGCGTTGTGCACCAACGAACGGAACTGTGCGGCGCGCTGGGCGGCCGTCCGCCGGAGGAACAACGCCATCGCGAGCGCCGCGATCGCACCGAGCACGCCGAGCGTGATGACCACGGCCACCAGCCGCGCCAACGCGGACTCGGTCTCCCGGGTCATCTGACCGACGGCGTCGTTCGAGATGCTCGTGACCTGCGCGCCCACGATCCGAAGGTTGCGGAGCTGCTCCTGATACCCCGGCTGGCCCGTCCGCATCGCGTAGAGGTCGTCACCCGCCGCGATGAGCTTTTGGATCAGCCGTTGCTCCTCGCTCAGCTTGGCCACGACGATGCGGTCGTGGCTCGCGGGCCGGATCTGGATCTCCTCGTCCGCGCCCTGCACCGCCAGCACCTCGCCACCGTGCAAGAGGGCGTCCGCGTTGGCGAGCAGCTGCTGCGCGTCCTCTCCCGGGTCGGCCTGGATCCCCTGAGTGGTCAGGATGACGTCCTTCTCGTACCGCTCGGCGAGGGCGCGCTGGCGGGCCGCCACGTTGACGCTCAGGGCCGACCCTCGTTGATCCGCGATCGCTCGCGCGTTGTACCCGACGATCACCGTGATGACGACGAGGTAGACGGCCAGCGTTCGCCCGATCCGCCGATCGAGGTGCAGCGCGCCCGGCGAGAGGAGTCGTCGACCCGAGCGACCCCTAGCCACCGGCGGACACCTCCAAGACCGCGTGCATCCCACCGAGGTAGTGGCCATCCAGGTTGCAGAAGAAGACGTAGCGACCTGGAGCGAGTTGCAGGGGGAGCGTGTCGACCGTCCCGGCGGCCACCTCGTTGAGCTCTCCGACCCTGTCGAGCCAATCTTCGTTCACGCTCAATCCGTCGGGACCGATAGGCAGTCCATCCGCGGGGAGGTTCGTCCGTACGACCACGAACTCGTGCGTGGCGGGCGCTGCGTTGTGCACCTGCATGACGACGTCGCCGCCGATCACGGAGGGCGTTCCGGTGTCGATGTGGAAGTCCTTCAGCGTGACACCCACGACCTGGCCTTTCGGCTGCGGCGCAACGGTGCACGCGGCAGGCATGAGCAGGGCGAACACGCCTACGGCGAGGTGGAGGCGGATCCGATGTCTGTTCTTGCAGTCCACGGCGTACTCCACGCTCCGAGCGTCTGGAGTGCTCATCGGGTGTACCGACCTTCGGCTTAAGGAAACCGTCCGTTGCGCGGCGGGTTCGGAGGCGGGCACCGTCGTAGGGTGGCGGGGTCCACGGCGGAGGAGGCGCGCAGATGCGGAAGATCGGGGCAGGGCTGTTCATCTCGCTCGACGGCGTGACCGAGTCGCCCCAGGACTGGAACCTGCAGTACTTCAACGACGAGATGGGGCAGGCGATCGGTGCCAGCATGGCGCAGACGGACACGTTGTTGCTGGGTCGCAACACGTTCGAGGATTTCGCGGCCTATTGGCCCGACAAGACCGGCGAGGATGATCCGTTCGCCGAGTTCATCAACAACACGCCGAAAGTGGTCGTCTCGACCACGCTCGGCGAAGTCGATTGGCAACCCACGACGGTCGTGCGCGACCTCGAGGCCGTCCGGACGCTCAAGAAGCAGCTCGGGAAGGACATCGGGATGACCGGCAGCGTGACGCTCGTCCGGTCTCTGTTGCAGGCAGGCTTGCTGGACGAGCTCGATCTGATGATCCATCCCATCGTCATCGGATCGGGGAAGCGTCTGTTCGACGATGTGACGGGGCAGGTGCCTCTCGAACTGCTGAGGTCCGAGACGTTCAAGACCGGCGTGATCTCGGCGACGTACGGACCGCCGGGCCCGAGCTAGCGCGTGACCACCGTCCTCTACGACGGGGACTGCGGGTTCTGTCGCTGGTCAGCGGGCAAGCTCAGGGCCTGGGACACGCGAGGACGGCTCACGTTCACGCCGATCCAGAGCGCAGAGGGAGCCGAGCTGCTCCAGCCGCTCTCGGTCGCGGAGCGTCTCGAGTCGATGCACGCGGTCACGCCGGACGGAAGGGTGTGGTCGGGCGGCCAGGCCGCTCGGGTGATCCTCGCCGAGCTCCCGGGTGGAAGGAACCTCTCTTCGATCGCAGCGACCTTCCCGGGTGCGACCGAGTGGCTCTATCGGCTGGTCGCCCGTCACCGTGATCGGATCGGTCGGCTGCTCGGCCAACGTGTGTGCAGCGTCGACCCGAGCGCGATGCAGAGATGACCGTCTCGTTCGAGCGCGCGACACGCGTGCGAGCGCCGATCGATCGAGTCTTCGATCTGGCCCTGAGCATCGACGCGCATCTCGACTCGATGTCCGGGCACCATGAGCGGGCGATCGCCGGCGTGACGAGCGGGCGAATCGGTCTGGGAGAGGACGTCACCTGGCGCGCCCGACATCTCGAGATCCGGTGGACGATGACCAGCCGGATCGTCGAGCTCGACCGGCCGACCTTCTTCGCCGACGAGCAGGTGCGTGGCCCGCTCGCCCGCTATCGCCACGAACACTCGTTCACCATCGTCGACGGCGGATCCCAGGTCTGGATCGCGTGTCCTTCGTGGCGCCGTACGGCCGCCTGGGTTGCTCGTTGAATCCATCCTGCGGTGGTACCTGCGTCGGCTCATCGACCGGCGGAACGGCTTCCTCGCGAGGGCCGCCGAGCAGGAACTCGGCTCCGAGTAGACGTATCCGGGCACCTCGCATACGGTCGAGGGCATGGCGGTCGCCGAGCGGCAGATGCGCATCCAGGCCTCGCTCGCGCCCTTCCTGCGTGGGGTCATGGATGCGGTGCCGCTCATCGGCGACCCCGATGCCTGTGACTTCCTCGCCGGCAATCCGGAGGTCCCGGCATTGCCCGGTTACGTCGAGACGCTCCAGAAGTGGCTCGAGCCGCAGAACCGTCGGTGGTTCGCCTATGGGATGCCGGATCCTCGTGCGGCTGAAGCGGCCGCCGCGGCTCTCGCCGACGAGCTTGGCATCGCCTTCGAACCCGACGACGTCATGCTCACGCGCGGAGCGCACGGCGCGATGGCACTCGCGATGGCGACCGTGCTGGATCCGGGCGACGAGGTCGTGTTCATCAGCCCGCCGTGGTTCTTCTACGAGGCCCTGATCCTGGGCGCGGGCGCGACGCCCGTCCGTGTGCGCGCGAACGAGACGACGTGGGACCTGGATCTGGACGCGATCGCGGCCGCGCTCTCGCTGCGCACCCGGATGCTTCTGATCAACACCCCGAACAACCCGACCGGGCGGATCTACCCGGACGACACGCTCGCGCTGCTCGGCGCGCTCCTGGAGCGCCAGTCGAACGAAGCCGGACGAGCCGTTTACCTCCTGTCCGACGAGGCGTACAGCAAGATCCTGTTCGACGGGAACACGATGAGGTCGCCGGCGCGGCACTACCCCCGAACGCTCGTGGTGCACACGTTCAGCAAGAGCGCGCTCGCACCGGCCCAACGTCTCGGCTACCTGGCGATGCCGCCGACGATGCCCGACCGTGAGGCGCTGCGTCGGGGCGCGATGTCCGCGAGCTTCTCGACGTCCAACCTGGCGCCTGACGCGGTCATGCAGTACGCGCTGCCGGATCTGCTGGACATCGTCGTCGACATGAACAAGCTCCAGCTCCGCCGCGACCGGCTGCTCGAGGCGCTGCGTTCTGCCGGCTACCAGGTGCAGACGCCGGAGGGGACGTTCTACCTGCTGGTCCGCTCGCCGAACGACGACGAGGGCGCGTTCGTCGGGCGACTGGCGCAGGACAAGGTCTTGGCGATGCCCGGCTCCATGTTCGAGATGCCCGGATACTTCCGGCTCTCGATCACCGCGACGGACGATATGGTTGAGCGTGCGATCCCCGTGTTCGAGAAGGCGATCAGCGATGTCCGCTGAGCGATAGAAGGGAGGACGTATGGACAAGGTGGTGCATTTCGAGATCCCGGTCGATGACCGCGCCCGGGCGAAAGAGTTCTACGCGTCGATCTTCGACTGGGACGTGCAGGACTCCGACATGGGCGGCGGCATCGTCTACACGACGGCCGGGACGGTCGCGGTCGACGAGAAGATGCAGCCGAAGGAGACGGGCGCGATCAACGGTGGCCTCATGGATCGCACGTCCGACACGCCGGTACCGGTGATCACGATCGGGGTTGACTCGATCGACGAGTCGCTGAAGAAGATCGAGGCCGGTGGCGGCAGCACGATCACGCCTCGGACGCCGATCCCGGGTATGGGCGCCTTCGCGTACTTCAAGGACAGCGAAGGCAACGTCATGGGTATGTGGGAAACCGCGATGTGAGCGAGCAGGACCCCGGCGGTCCGATCCTGGCGAAAGACGGTCGACCCGACCACCGCATCGGGGCGGACACGTCCTGAGCGTGATGTCGGTTTCCCTGATGACCGGTCGGGTACGAAACAGTGTCGGAACGAAGGAGGGCAACCATGCCTCTGAAGGTAACGGCCGTCATGATCGGTGTCGAGGACCTGAGCCGCTCCAAGAAGTTCTACGGGGACGGCTTGGGCTGCAAGATCGACCAGGACCATCCGAATTTCGCCTCGTTCGACCTGGGTGACGGATCATCGTCCCTGGCCCTCTACGAGTGGGAGGCAGCGGCCAAAGATGCCGGCGTGTCTCCTGAGGGATCCGGATTCCGAGGTGTCTCGCTCCACTACATCGTTCCCTCGAGCGAAGAGGTGGACGAGGTCATGGGGAGCGCGGTGGCGGCTGGCGGCAACGTCGTGAAGGAAGCAGCGGCCGCTCAATGGGGTGGGTACTCCGGGTACTTCAGCGACCCCGACGGCTACCTCTGGAAGGTCGCCTCACCCTCCTGATCGGCTGGCCCTGCTGCCTCAACCGAGCGAGACGGCGAGCTGCTCCAGCTTATCCAACGCCTCCTGCAGGCCGCCTTCCATACCGGAGTCGACGTGCATGTCACGGGCCTGCTTGCTCGAGTGCTCGACGAGGAGGGTGATGGTCGTGCGGCCGTCTTCCTCGGCGAACGTGAGCGTGTTCACGGCGAAGTCGTCGGGAACCGCCTCGTAGACCTCGGTCGTGACGAGTCGCTCGTTCGGGACGATCTCCCGGTACTCACCGTGGAACGCGACCTCGAAGCCTTCGTTCGCCACCATCACGTAGCGCCATGTGCCGCCGACCCGCAGGTCGACCTCGACGACCGTGGCTTCGCCGCGATCGCCGGTCCACCAGCGCTTGATCAGCTCCGGCGTGGTCCAGGCCTTGTAGACCAGGTGCTTGGGCGCGTTGAACTCCCGCGTGATCAGGATCTGCGTGTCCGTCGGGAGCGTCACGATCGCCGTGCCACTACTCGTCACCGCCATCTCCTTCCTCCTTCTCCTTGAGTTCCTCCAACACGACGTCCATCTCCGCGAAGCGCCGTTCCCACGACCGCTCGAAGGTCTTCACCCAGTCATGGATAGGCTTGAGCGAGCGACCGTTGAGCCGGTAGATCCGCTGCCGCCCTTCATCGCGAACATCCACGAGTCCCACTTCCCTCAGCACGCGAAGGTGCTTGGATACGAGCGGCTGCGCGAGGTCGAGCCGCCCGACGAGGTCGTTCACTGAGTGTTCGCCGCCGGCGAGGACGTCCAGGATCTGGCGCCGCCGGGGCTCCGCCACCGCGTTGAACGCGTCCGCCGTGGTCGCCGCCCGTGCCATGTCGGCAACATATATGCCGATATAGAGATATGTCAACTGGAGAGAGCGATGAAGCCGTGACGAGGAGGTAGCGTTCGGGTTGCAGCTCTTCCTTCGCAGGCGTTCCGGGGCGATGCTCGCTCCATGGACTCCACGTTGATGTGGGGCTTCCTCCTGATAGGCGCAGGCGCTCTCGTCGCGGGGATCGTTGGCATCGCGATCCCACCCGGCGAACGGCTGGGCGCGTTCCTGACGCTCGTGATCGGCGCCGGTGTCGGCGTTGCGGCCCTAGCGATCGGGACCCGTAACGTGAGTTCTCGGAGTGACGGGGAGTCGGCGTTCTTGGTCGCGTCGGCGATCGGATCCATCGCGGTGGTCATGAGCGCCGCGATGCTGTGGCGACGCGTACCGAAACCACCGGCGCTGCCTCCGTCGAGCTAAGACCGGCCGGCGCTCAAGTTGTGGTGAACGCGAGGCCGGACAGCAGCAATGCGATCGGGATCAGGAAGAGGACCGTCACGAACCCAGCTAGCCTGATGTTCTTCGCTACGAGCCAGTCGTCGAAGCCGATCACGCCGCGTTTCACCGGTCCGTAGACGAAGGCGAGGATGAAGAGCGACACGATGGTCACGCCGATCGCTTCGGCCAGGACGATCCGGGCCGCGACCGGCGTGTGCTGCAGCATCGCCACGACCAGGGTGTCGGCGAGCGTCGTGATGTTGGCACCCATGATGTAGGGGAGTGCCTCGTCGCGCTTCACGTAGCCCTTCACCGCGAGCGGCACCAGCACCGTGAGCGCCACCGAAACCGAGAGGGTCAGCGTCGCGACGATGCAGCCGAGCAGGAACATCGTCCACGGGCGCTTCAGCCATGAGGCTCGCCGCGACGCGGAGTCCGAGTTCATCTCCGGCAGCACGCGATCGATCAGCTGGAACGCGAGCAGGATCGTGGCGATGCCGACCGCGAACAGCGCCCAGCCCGGCACGTGCGCTTCGGCGAAGTCGACGAACGGTCCGTAGACCTTCGCGAAGGCCGCCTCAAGCTTCCCCGACGCATGCCAGCTGATCCCGTTCAGGAGCCCTTCGCGCAAGATGAAGTAGCCGATCAGCATGCCTGGGAGGTAGGTGATCGCGGTCATCGTCATCGCCTGGATCCCGATCCCCAACGGTTCGCGGCGCGCCTTGGGGTTCCGCATCGCGTAGAGGAACCCGGTCAGGAGGACGATGAACGAAGCGCCCAGACGCGAGCCCGACAGCATCGTGAACGTCTGCAGCACCGAGGTGGTGCCGGCCCCGAACAGGCTGATCGCGGTCGCTGCCACCGGTGAGCCCGACAGGACCAGGTACGCGCCGAGCCAGCCCGTCCCCATCGTTGACAAGCCATTGGCGAACGGGAACTGCCCCTGGATGGTCGGCCCGACCGCCGCGGCGCCCGCCTTCATCAGCTGGATCGCGAGGATGAACAGGAACATCGCGGGGACGAAGAGGAGGAACTTCCCGGCCAGAGCCCACGGCGACCGGACCTGCCCGAGGATCGGTCCGAGGTCGATGTAGAAGCGGGCCTCGTTCTCCTCCTGCGGAACGCAGAACTCGCCGTCGACCTCGACCATCGCCCTCTCGTATCTGGCGAGCTCTCTCGCGGCCTTGGACACCGGGTCACCTCTCGAAGAGCGAACATGTCCGCGCAACCGCGCGGACGGCTCCAGTCGTACCTGGGCGAACGGGCGCGGTCAATCCGTCGTTTGCGTGGGAATGACTACGACGGTCACGCTACAGGAACAGCCGGAACCCGGTGAGCGCCACCAGAACATCTGAGCGATGGCCAGGGCGAAGATGATCAGGTCCGTGCGTTGGAGCGTCGCATGACGGGGAGCTGGCGCCTGTTGAACGAGCCTGAACGCAACGGTGAGTCGGCGAGCCTGGCATCGATGAAGCCCGCGGCACGAACCGCGTCCTCGATCGCCGCCATCGACTCGGGAGCGTGCCGGGCGCGGGCGAGATCGTCGTCCCCGAGCTCGATGACGCTGGTCGCGCCGAGGTGGCGGACGCGGATCTCGCGATACCCAAGGGTCCGGACGGCGTGTTCGGCTCGATCGATCCGTGCGAGGACGGCAGGGTCTAC
Source organism: Actinomycetota bacterium (assembly GCA_005884925.1). Taxonomy (GTDB): domain Bacteria; phylum Actinomycetota; class UBA4738; order UBA4738; family HRBIN12; genus AC-51. Next base: position 153,918 of record VAYU01000024.1, read on the forward strand.
TTCGGTGCCGTAGGGAACGCGGGACGCGAGGCAGGGCATCGCCGGCTTGTCGGCGCTCGGCACCTGGAGGTCGTTCGCCACCCGCCGCACGTCGGCTTTGGTGAAGCCCGCCTCGACCAGTGGGTGTCGGACCCCGTGCTCGGCCGCCGCGCGAAGTCCGGGGCGCCAGTCACCGAGGTCATCCACGTTCGCGCCCGAGTACAGGACAGCGAACCCCTCCGAGCTCGCGAGAGCGGCAAGGCGCTCGTAGAGCTCGGTCTTGCAGTGATAGCAACGGTCCGGACCGTTCCGACGATACCCTTCACGGGCCAGCTCATCGGTCGTGATCGTCCGATGCGCGATACCGACGGCGTCGGCGACAGCGCGCGCGGCATCGAGTTCGCCGGCCGCAAGCGCGGGTGAGACCGCTGTGACGGCGAGCGCCCGGGTGTTCAGGACGCGGGCGGCGACCGCGGCGACCAGCGAGGAATCGACGCCGCCGGAGAAGGCGACCACCGCGCTCGGGGCTCGAGCGACCGCCGCTTCGAGATCACCGAGTGAGCTCATCGCTCTCCACGGGAGCCTCGAGGGCCGCGCGGGCGGCAGCGAGCGCTTCCGCCCAGACCTCCTTCACGGGACGGCCGACGTCGCGGGCGATCGCGGCGCAATCGTCGTGCTCAGGGGCGACGTTCACGACCCGCCCCCGCAACAGGCCGATCTTGACGCGGATCGTCCGGCCGTCGACGGTGACCTCTCGGGTCGCTCGATCAAGCTCGTAACGGAGCACACGCTGGACGCGGACCCCAAGCGTCGACGTGTGCCGCAAGAGCGCCTCGGCGACCGACCGCTCGGCCGCGGGTCGGGCGAGCACGCTGAGCATGAAGCCCGGCCTTCCCTTCTTCATCTGCAGGGGGGTCAGCCAGGTATCGATCGCCCCGGCCGCCACGCAGGCATCCTGCGCGTCCGGCGCGAGCTCGGGCGTCAAGTCATCGAGATTGGCCTCGAGCAGGACGATCTCGCCTCGCGCCGGTTCGGCCGTCGGGGTCCCGAAGAGGACACGGAGGACGTTGGGGCGATCGCGATGCCGGGCCGATCCCGCGCCGACACCAACCGTCTCGAGCATCATCGGTGGAAGCTCTCCGAAGGCCTCGACGACCGTCGACACGATCGCCGCAGCCGTCGGTGTGACGAGTTCTCCCGGCGTGGCGACCCCTTCGAGAGGAACGCCGCGGAGCAACGAGAGCGTCGCCGGTGCGGGAGCCGGAAGCGGTCCGTGGCTTCCCGCGACGACGCCTCGACCGACCGGGAGCGGTGCAGAGACCACGCGGTCGACCTTGAGTGTATCCAGGAGGGCGAACGCGCAACAGATGTCCACCAGCGTGTCGTCACCGCCGAGTTCGTGCAGCACGACATCATCGAGATCCGTGACGCCGTGGATCTCGGCCTCGGCTCGAGCGAGTCGGTGGAGCGTCTCGATCGCGAGCGAGCGGCACCGTTCGGGCAGCGATGCTTCCGCCACGATGCTGAGCATCGAGGTCGCCGAGCGCGCCTCAGCGCGCTCGGCGACCCGAAGAGTCACCTGCGTGGCGGAGAGATCTCCCAGAGACGTCCGTTCGACCGAGAGCTCGACCCCCTCGAGGCGGAGCGACTCGACGGTGTCGTCCACCACGCTTCGGTCCCCGCCCGCATCCAAGAGGGCGGCGAGCAGCATGTCGCCGGAGATGCCGCCGACAGGATCCAGGTAAGCGATCCTGGTCACGCGCGCACCGCGGCACGACGCGCGATCCGGGCCGCGACCGAGCCGGCGCCGAGCCCATCGTCGATCCCCACCACGGCCAGCCCATCTGCGCACGAGCACAGCATCGCGTGCAACGCTGTCTCCCCTTCCCGCGCGGAACCGTACCCGACGCTGGTGGGCACCCCGATAACCGGACACGGCGCGAGCCCGCCGACCACGCTCGCGAGGGCCCCGTCCATGCCGGCGACCACGATCACCGCGTCCGCTCGGTCGAGGTCGGGGATCACCGGACCGAGCCGATGCAGTCCCGCTACCCCGACGTCCTCATGAACCCTCACGTGGGTTCCGAGGAGCTCGGCTCGGATCCGAGCCTCGTGCACCACCGGACCGTCCGATGTGCCGGCCGAAACGATCAAGACCTCGCCGTGCTTGTCCAACGGTTCTCGTTCGACCCAGATCGCACGGGCGGAGACGTGCTCCTCGGCGTCGGGCAGCGCGGCGCGGACGGCACCGCGCTGGTATTCATCGGTGCGGGTCACGAGCACGCTCGACGCTCCGGCCTCCACGAGGGCGACGGCGATCGCGGCGACCTGCTCGGGCGCCTTGCCTTCCCCGAGGATCACCTCGGGGGCGCCTTGACGAAGCTCGCGATGGGTATCTACCCGCGCGAACACCAGATCGCGGACCGGGAGGTTCGCCAACCGGTCGGCCGCATCCTCCGGGCTGAGGGTGCGCCCGGCCACCTCACCGAGCAGCGCCTCGAGCTGTTGTCGGGAGGTCATCGATCGGGAGTCTACGAGGACATCGGAGCGCGGCAGCGTGGGCGTCGTCCGATGGCGGGCGGTCCGCTCAGGCTGACACGGATCGACCTGCCGTTCCTCCTGGGCACGGCTCTCACGAGCGACCGGAAGCGGGTTAAGGCAATCGGCGACATCGCCCATTTCCTGTTCGGTTTCTTGTTCTCGCTGGGCTACTTCGCGATCTTGTGGGCCGTCGGGCGCAGCGGCTGGCTCTTGGGCGCGGCGCTCGGTCTTGCGCACGGCGCCTTCGCCGGCGCCGCATCGGTGAACGTGCTCCTGCCGCTCGTGCATCCGATGGGCGACTCGATGTCGGCTTCAGATACCGTCGCGCACCTGGAGCGGCCGGGGTTCTTGATGTTGAACTACGGACGAAGAAAGCCCGTCGTCGTGCTGGTGGCTCACATCGCCTCCGGTGCGATCGTCGGCGGCTTCATCGCCCTCTCGTGACGGTCGGCCGGCCTCAGGACGCGGTGCTGGAGGTTCGTTGCTTGATCTCGAAGACGTTCCCCTCGGGATCCCGGAAGTACGCCCACGGTGTGTTTGCGTCCGCGACGATCTCGGTGATCGGCTCGACCCCGCGCTTGATCAGCTCGTCGCGGACCTTGTGGATGTCGTCAACTTCGAAGCCAACCTGGAACCGTACGCGGTCGTATTCAGGCTCTTTCGACCGTTCGATCAGCTCAAACCTCCTGCCGTCGCCCATGTCGAACTGCACGTAGTCAGGTCCTGCGTCGCTATCGGGTTCGCCGAGAAGCTGACCCCAGAACCGACGCTGCGAGCCGAGGTCCTCGACAACGACGCCCACCCATGTGGGCCATCCCAACAAACCTCTCCCAGACATCGGGACTCCTCTCGAAGCAAGATCCTGTCGACTCTAGGGCGAGCCCACCACCGGATGTGGCCAGGTCCGGGTTGATCGAGGCATGTGCCGCCTTACGCAACGTTCCCTCCCCGGGCCGCGTTGGGGTTGCTACGTCGGTCTGTGGTTGCTTCGGTGTCGCCATCGAGCCAGCTGGACATACCGGCGTGGGTTTCTTGTGGCGCCGGGAAGTCTGGCCGCCAGTCCTTCGACCGGGGATGGGAAGAGACCGAATGAGTCATTCGATCGGGCCGAGCGGGCTCGGCTCGTCCGATACACTCCCCGCGTCCAAACCCGCTGGTGAGAGGCTGATAACGGCATGTCACGAGTGATCTTGATCGCGTGGGACGGCGCGGATTGGCGCATCCTCGACCCCCTCCTCGAACAGGGCGCGCTCCCCAATCTCCAGGCGCTCCTCGAGCGAGGGCAGCGCGACATCCTTCGCTCCACGATCCCGACGCACTCCTGGTCCGCGTGGCCGAGCTTCCTCACCGGCGTCGATCCGGTCGATCACGGCGTCTACGACATCCTCGAGACCGTCCCGGGCACGCACAAGCAGTACCCGGTCACCTACAAGTCGATCAAGACGCGGACGTTCCTGGACGATCTGACTGCCGCGGACAAGCGCGTGCTGATGCTGGACGTGCCGCTCACCTTCCCGCCGCCGAAGATCAACGGGACATTGATCGCCGGCGGGGTCCTGCCGAAGCACCGCGCGTTCACCGCTCCCGACGACCTGACCGCCGACCTGGTGAAGGCTCGGCTCGAATGGCCGATCAACGGGATGAGCTGGACCACCTACCGGAACAAGCCCGACGCCTACCTGGACGAGGCGTACGAGGTCACGGAGAAGCGGATCAAGGTCTCCGAGCACCTGATGGACAGCACCGAGTGGGACCTGATGGCGAGCGTGTGGGTCTCGATCGACCGGACGCAGCATGCGCTGTCGAACTACGTCGCGCCCGACCACCCCGACTACCTGGCGAACAAGGACACGAGGATCGGCCGCAAGACCGCCGACATCTTCCGCCAGGCCGACGAGGCGCTCGGCTCGTTCGTCTCGCGCACGCGTCCGGACGATCTGATCCTGTTCATCTCGGACCACGGGTTCCAGTCGTGCACGCGCACCGTCAACATGGACCGTCTGCTGAAGCAGTTCGGGTACCTCGACTTCTCGGCGTCGAGTGCGGTGTTCGGTCCGATGCAGTGGGGCCCGATGCGGAAGGTCGCGAGGAAGGTCTACGACACGCTCGGGCTGCACGGGAAGGTCGCCCTGCCGCAGTCGGTGAGCTGGTCCAAGACGAAGGCGTACACGACGATCCGCTCTACCGGCGAGGGCGTGTCGGTGAACCTCGCCGGGCGCGAGATCGACGGCATCGTCGATCCCGGCGACTACGAGAAGGTTCGCGACGAGCTACTGGACCGGCTGGGATCCTTCGTCGACCCGAAGACGGGCAAGACGCCCGTGAAGGAGATCTACAAGCGCGAGGAGATCTTCAAGGGTCGGTTCGCTGATACCGCGCCCGACATCCTGATGGTGCCGAACGAGGGCTACTCGCTCACGCACGCGAAGACCGCGCTCGAGGACGCCGACTGGGTGAGCGGCGACCACAGGATCGAGGGCACGATCGTGGCGGTTGGGCCGGACGTGAAGCCGTTCGAGTCGCCGCCGGCGCTGATCGACATAGCGCCGACATTGGTCGCGGCGCTCGGCGCGCCCACGGCGGTGCAGCCGACGGGCCGCGTCTTACACGAGATCGTGGGATCGTCGGCGGAGTTGGTCTCGCGCGAGGCCTCTGCTTCGAGCATCCCGGGGATGGGCGCGAACGAGGCGGAGGTCACCGACACCGAGGCCGATGAGATGGAGGAGCACCTCCGCGGCCTCGGATATATCGAATAGCGCGTGAACCCATCCGTGAGTTCGCCGCGGCGTCGGGGATCCTCGTACCGAGCCCGAGCTCATCCCTGAGTTCGAAGTCCCGCATCGGAGGGGTAGGTTCAGGACATGCCCGAACGGCGGATCATCGTCGACCACGTGTTGTTCGTCGTCGAAGACCTGGAGGCGAGCCGGCGGCTCTACACGGCGGCGCTAGCTCCGCTCGGGTACGTGGAGCTGCGCGTCCAAGACGACGGCGTCCATTACGGCGCCGAGGACCTGGACGACTTCGCGATCTACCGGGGGAACCCGGTCACCACCGCCTCACATGTGGCGTTCGCGGCGGAAGACCGCACTGCTGTGGATCTCTTCTTCGACGAGGCCATGAGCAACGGCGCGACGATGCGCGGTGAACCCGGCGTTTGGACGCAGTACTCGGACCGCTACTACGCAGCGTTCGTGAACGATCTGTACGGGAACAACGTCGAAGCGGTCTGGCACGCGCCGGCCCCCCTCGAAGAGGCTCCTCGGAGGCCCGGCGTCCCGTAACGCGGTGGTTCATCTCGAACGCTTCCTCAGTCGACCGGGAGGCCGCGCACCCGGAGGTAGTGGTGCCAGAGGATCCGCGCCGCGACGGCTCGGTACGGCCGCCAGCGTTCCGCTATCTCGCCGAGCTGCGTGAACGTGGGTCTCTGCAGCAGACCCGCGACTTCCATCGCAGCGGTCGCGAGCGCCTGATCCCCGTAAGGCCAGACATCGGGCCGCAGCAGGCACATCGTCAGATAGACGTCCGCGGTCCATCGCCCGATCCCGCGGAGCCCGACGAGCCTCGCGCGGACGGCATCGTCGGGCAGGCCCGCGAGAACTTCCAGATCGAAACCGTCCAGGAGCGAGACGGCGAGGTCGCGGGCGTAGCCCGCCTTCTGCCGGCTGAACCCGATCGCGCGCAGCTGCACGTCGTCGAGCGCCAGCAACCCCGCGGCGGTCGGATCCCCGATCGCGACGACGAGCCGATCGAACGCGGCCTGCGCGGAGGCGAGAGACACCTGCTGCTCCAGGATGAGATGGACGAGCGTGGCGTAGCTGGGGTCGCGCGCCCAGAGCGGTGGCGGACCGAAGCGTTCGATCGACGCCCCGAGCACCGGATCGGCCTCGGCGAGCCGTCGTGCCGCGCTCCGGAGGGTGCGAGGGGTGAGGCTCGTCATCGCTCCGAGCATCGCAGGACGGCGGCTCAGAAGTCGCGACGTCCCTCGAAGTGCTCGGCGACCTCGGGCCTCGTCAGCTGGTACAGCGCGATCCGGTGGCCGCCGGGGGTCGTGAACGAGCAGCACGGGCCGTGCGGGATCTCGAAGGTCTGGACGGGATCCCATCCACGCGATCGCAGATCCTCCATCGTCGCATGGAGGTCGTCGACGCGGAACACGGCGATCGTGCGTTCGCCCTCCAGGTGATCGGCGAGCAGGATGAGCGGCGCGCCCTCGGCGAGCTCGACGGCTGCGACCCGCGTGCCCATCCCGTCGATCGAGAAACGAACGCGAGCGCCGAGGACATCTTCGAAGACGGCGAGGTCGGCGGCGACGTCGCGGCTGGGCGTGTACAGGAAGTCCAGCGACAGGAAAAGAGGCCCAGACATGAAAAAGTGTCCCGGTCGGACAGTTCCGGACGAACTAACCTTGCGGCCAGTCCGGGACCCCGGGGTATCGGCTAGCGTCCCTTGCCTTCCCCCGTCCCCGGTTCCATCCGATCAGGACAGTGGGAACCCTACGGTCGCGGGCTACGAGGCGTCAAGCGGAACGGGCGTTCTTGTCACACTTCTTCGTGCAGCATCGCCATGACCTGGGAGATCGATACTTGTACGCGCTGCTGCTGCTGCTCGTCGCCATCGGCTGGGCGACCTTGTCGCCGGTCGATGACACGAGGAAGAAGCTTTCGACGCCCTCACCGGTGGTGTCGCTGGCCGCCGGGTCGCCCGTGAACAGGTAGAGCAGGTGGCCGTTGTAGGTCACCTGGTTCGAACCGTCCGCCTGCTTCGCGGTGCCGAGGAGGCTCCCGTTGACGCCGGCACCGGCGTTCGGCGACCCGGTGGCCGTGAGCGGCGGCCAGGTCGCGATGCAGGCTCCGGTGCAGGCGCTGGTCGCCCCCGTATCCTCTTCGAAGAGGTAGAGGGCATTGCCCTGTGCATCTACGAGGATCGAGCCGTACCGGGCGGAGTTCGCGACCTTGACGGTCCCGCCGGACGAGCCGGAGGCGGACGTGCCGCCCGCGGCCGGTGGTGTCGTGGTGGTGCCGTTCGAGCACGCGGCCAGCGCGAGCGCGGCCACGAGGGCGAGCGGGATCATGCGAGGCATGCGTTCTCCTTCCGGGTTCTGTGGGGGTACGGGCGAGGGGGTGAACGGTTCGGCGTCGTTCTGGCGTTGACGGCGGCGCGCCTGCCTACACTCGCCGCGTGCCTGTCTGTTCGACGTGCGGGACGGACAATCCCGAGCCGGCGAGGTTCTGCATGGCCTGCGGCGCGTCGCTCGAGCCGGCGCAGGCCGAGGAGCGACGGGTCGTCACCGTCCTGTTCGCCGATCTGGTGGGCTTCACGGAACGGTCGGATGAGGCCGATCCCGAGGACGTCCGCCGGACGCTGATCCCGTTCCACACGGCGGCGAAGGCCGCCATCGAACGGTTCGGCGGGACGCTCGACAAGTTCATCGGCGACGCCGCGATGGGCGTGTTCGGCGCACCGGTGGCGCATGAGGACGATCCCGAACGCGCCGTACGAGCGGCGCTGGACCTGCTGTCCACGGTCGCGGCGGGGTCCGTGCGGGTCGCCGTGAACACCGGCGACGCGGTCGTGACCGCCGGGCGCGGTCCGCAGGTGGGGGAGGCGGTCGCCGGCGACGTGGTGAACACGGCGAGCCGGGTGCAGGCGGTGGCTCCCTCCGGCGGTCTGGTGATCGGTGAGGAGACGTTGCGCGCGGTCCGCGATCGGTTCAAGGTGGAAACTCTGCCCGCCTTCGTCGCCAAGGGCAAAGCCGTGCCGGTGCGGGTCTGGCGCGTGCTCGGTGAGCGGGAGGAGCGGGAAGGCGGCCCCGAGCCGATGAGGCTCGTTGGCCGGATCGAAGAGCTCGCGCTCCTGCGCGAGCTCTTCGATCGGACTGTGTCCGAGCGGACGGGGGCGTCCGTGAGCGTGGTCGCTCCGCCGGGCGTCGGGAAGACCCGGCTGCTCCGGGAGCTGCACAGGTCGCTCGAGGGGGTGACCTGGCTCGCCGGTGCATGCGCGCCCTACGGGGAGGACGTGACCTTCCGAGCGCTCGCGGACCTGGTGCGGGCCGCGTCGGGGATCCGGCGCGGCGCGGACCTGCCTTCGGCGGGCGGACGGCTCCGCGCGCTCGTGGAGCGCGCGGAGCCGTCCGACACCGAGCGAGCCTGGTTGCTCGCCCGGTTGGAGCCGCTGCTCGGCCTCGGTACGGATGCGGGTGACGGGGACCCCGCCTCCATCCCCGCCGGGGAGACCGCCGCCGCGTGCGCCAGGATCCTGGCGCACGCGGCGGCGGGTGCCCCGGCCGTGATCGCGATCGAGGACATCCACTGGGCGGAGCCGGCACTCCTGGATGCGATCGGGCATCTGATAGAGGCGTTCTCCGGTGGTCCCATGCTCGTGATCTGAACCGCCCGGCCGGACGTTCTCGATGTCCCGACGGGCAGCGAGATCCGGCTGTCGGAGCTCTCGCGGGAGGAGACGCGGGAGCTCGTGGGTGGGCTTGCGGTGGACACATCCGTCGGGGTGGGCGTCCGGGAGGCCGTGATCGAGCGTTCGGGTGGCAACCCGCTCTTCGCCCTCGAGCTCGTCCGCATGCTGGAGGAGGCGCCCGGCGGCGCCTCGACGGTGCCGACGTCCGTCCGCGCGGTGATCGGTGCTCGACTGGATGCGATCCCGCGCGCGCATCGGGCGATGCTGCAGGACGCTGCCGTGATCGGCACCGCGTTCTGGCCCGGCGCGCTCGTCGCCCTCGCCGACGGCGAGGGCGATGAGCAGGCGATCCTCGATGCGCTCGCGGAGAGCGCGCGGCGAGGTTTCGTCTCCCCATCGGGTTCCTCGCTGGTTCCCGCCGAGACCGAGTATGGGCTTCGCGCATGCGCTGATCCGCGAGGTGGCGTACGAGCGGCTCCCGCGGCGGGTCCGCGCCGCCAGGCACCTGCGCGCCGGGCTGTGGCTGGAGGCGGCGGTCGGGTCGCTCGCGGGCGGCCCGGCCGACCTCCTGGCGAACCACTTCGCGAGCGCTGCCGAACTGGCGTTCGCGACCGATGAGACCGATGTCGAGTCCGCTGCTCGGGAGCCCGCGGTCCGGTGGCTCATCGCTGCGGGCGACCTGAGCGCCCGCGTCGACGAGGCGGGCGCCTTCGCGCTCTACGACCGGGCTCGGGCCCTGGCACCAGAGCGCTCCGAAGCCCTCGCGTACACCCTGGCGCGGACCGGTGTGCTCGGCCGCTACGCCGGCATGTTGCCCGGTGTCGAGTCGCTGTCGCGGCTGCAGGCGTCTCTCGTGCTGGAGCGGATCGGCGGCGATCCCCGCAGGGTCGGGGACGCGCTCGTTCGGCTGGGCGTGCACCTTGGCGCGCTGGGCGAGGCCGCGAGTGCCCGGATCGCCTACGACGAGGCCGTAGCGCTCCTCGAGCCGCTCCCGCCCGGCGTTGAGCTGGCGAAGGCGCTCGCGTTCCGCGCGGAGGAGGAGATGTTCGCGGGACATCTGGAGGATTCGCTGGCGTGGGCGGAGCGCGGGCTGGAGCTCGGACGCGCGCTCGACTCTCCCGAGGTCATGATCGTGGCGCTGCACGTCCGCGGCGATGGACGGTGCTCCGGCCGCGACATCGGCGGCCTCGACGATCTGCGGGAGGCGCTGGAGATCGCCACGGCGCGCGGGAGCGCCTCCGACATCGTGATCTCCCGCACCTACGTCGCCGAATGGCTCTCGCTGATGAACGGTCCTGCGGCCGGCCTCGAGGTCTACGAGGAGGCCGTGACGTTCGCCGAGCACCGCGGCGCGTTCAACCAGGGGACGCAGGCGAAGGTTGCGTCGCTGAGCGCTCTGGTGGAGCTCGGACGCTGGGGCGACGCCCTGCGCCGGGTGGACGAGCTCCTGCGGCTCGGTCCCGAGCGGGTCGAGCCGCCGTTGCTCGTCGTGCTGCGGAGCACGCGCGCCGGGGTGCTGCTCGCCCGCGGCGACGGAGACGCGATCGACGATCCCGACGAGCTGATCGGCCCAGCCCGGCGCACCGGCGAGCAGCAGGTGCTCGCGCTCGCCTCGACGGTCGCGGCGAGGATCGCGATGGCGCGGGGCGACCGAGCGGCGGCGCGCTCGTACGTCGCCGAGTTCGAGGAGGCGACGCGCGGTCTGGTCGCGACCTACCGGGCGACGAACGCGACGTCGGCCGTGCGGGTGTGCGTCGACCTCGGCGACCTCGAGCTGGCGCGCAGGATCGGGGAGCTCGAGGTCACGACGCCGCTCGAGCGGCTCTACGCGGATGCGACGCACGCGATGGTCTCCGAGATGAACGGTGACACCGAGGAGGCGGCATCGCGCTACGCCGACGTGGAGGGGCGATGGCGGGCGTACGGGTGTGTGTTCGAGGCAGCGGCCGCGGCCCTCGGCCGCGGCCGCTGCCTGCGGGTGCTCGGCCGGGACGACGAGGCGGCGACGTCGTTCGCCGACGCGCGCGTGGGGTTCGACGAGCTGGGCGCGCGACCGTGGGTCGCCCGCACCGACGCGGCGTCGACCTGAAGCGAGATACTTCCCGCCCGTGGACATGGAGGAGGAGGGCCACCTCGAGGCGGCCGCGCGCCCTCCCGGCGTTTTCTCGGGCACCAGCGGCAGGGACTACCGCGTCCTGGCGGCGGGGACCGCGCAGAACATCGTCGGGCTGGCGGTGTTCGTGGCCGGCACGTTCGCCGCGAACATCCTGATCGCACGGGCGTTCGGTGGGGGCGGCCCCGGCGCTGTCGCGCTCGGGATCGTGACGATCGGCACGCAGTTCGCCTTCATCGTCGCGGCCGGGACGCGGTTCGGGATGGACATGGCCTCGGTCCGGTACGTGGCGATCGACATCGGGGCCGGGCATCCGGGACGGATCCGGCCTCTGGTGGGGCGGGCGATTGAGATCGCGGCGGCGATCTCGATCGGTGTAGGGATCGTCGTGTACCTGGTGGCCGGGCCGATCGGTCGGACGCTCGGGGACGCGCAGACCGCGGGAGCGACGGCGGCCGCGCTCCGCGCGGCCGCCGTCGCGATCCCGTTCGTCGCGCTCACCTACGTCTGGGTCGCCGGCAGCCGTGGCTTGAAGGTGATGCGCCACACGCTCTACGTGCAGTGGATGGCCCAGCCGCTCCTCTGGATCGTCCTGATGCTCGTCTTCTGGCAGATGCAGAAGACGGAGGCGATGGCGGTGTGGGCGTACGCGGGGTCGTGGTGCCTCTCGGCCGTGGCGGCGCGGTTCCTCTGGAGCTCGATCAGCGGCGAGCATACCCGCGAGGAGCTCGAGGCGGGGGCGGCGGGCGCGCTGGTGCGCTACGGCGCACCACGCGCGCCCGCCGCCCTCCTCTCGCAGGGCCTGTTCTGGATCGACTACTTCGTCGCGTCGCACTTCATCGGTGCCGGCTACGTCACGGCCGAGGAGGTCGGGGTCTACTCGGCGTGCGTTCGAGTCGCGCTCGCGATGGTGCTCTTCCTGACGGCGGTCTCGTACGTGTTCTCGCCGTTCGTCGCGGACCTGCACGCCCGCGGGGAACGTGACCGGCTGGACGCGCTGTTCAAGGCGATCACTCGATGGACGGTCGCCGGCACGATCCCCTTGCTGCTGCTCATGCTGATCGTGCCGCAGGCGATCCTGCAGGTGTTCGGCGGGGGACGGTTCGCGAGCGGGAGCGATGCGCTGCGGATCCTCGTGATCGGGCAGGCGATCAACGTGAGCGTGGGGGCCGCGGGATTCGTCCTGATCATGGCCGGTCGGACAGGCTGGGACCTGATCGTCTACGCGGTGTCCGCGGCGCTCGACCTCGCGCTCGCGTGGCTGCTTGTTCCTCGGTTCGGGATCGAAGGTGCCGCGGCCGCGCAGGCGATCACGATCGCGGCGTCGAACTGGCTCCGGCTCGTATTGGTGCGGCGGTTCGTCGGGATCTTCCCGTGGGATCGCACCTATGTCCGGCTCGTCGTGCCGACCGCGGTGTGCGCGGTCGTGATGGTTGCGGTGCACGCGGTGGTCGGCGACACGAAGTGGTACGTCCAGCTGGTGACGGTGGCGGTGGTCGGGACCGCCGCCTACGTGCCGGCGCTGCTGGCGTTCGGGTTGTCTCCCGGCGAGAAGGTGGCGCTGCGCAACGGTGTCGCGAAGCTCCGCGGACGCTGACTCACGAGGCGCCCGCCCAGGGCGGCGGCTCGCGGATCACGCGGAAGTTCGGGAGACCATCGAGGGGATCGGGGATCAGGAGCCCGATGAGCGCGAGGTCTTCGACCGTGACGAGGGCGGGCTCGATGTTCGCGACATCGGGCGACGCGAGCCCGATCACGACGCGATACCCCACGGCGTGGGCGAGGCGGAGGATGCTCGGGATCGAAGGGGTGTGAGCGCCGGTCTCGACCCGGGTGATGGCGCCCTGGGAGGTGCCTGCCCGCTTCGCGAGGGTCCGTTGGGAGATGCCGGCGAGTTCTCGGAGGGTGAGGACGAGATACCCGACGCCGATCGCGTGTCCGTCTTTAGCCTGCCGGTGGACCGGAGGCCGGGATCGGAACGACAGCGGCGCTTGGGGCTGGTTCCGAACCCGATCTTGGGTTCGTGAGGGGAGCGGCCACCCGATGTCCCCGTCCGACGTCGTTCCTGAGTTGTTTGACTCCCCTTCTGGGTTCTCCTCGCCGGGAGGAAGGTCGGAAGGGTGACCGGACGCACCCTCACGCCAGTCGGGCGGAACCGGTACGCCAGGCAGCCATTCGGTCCACGCCTCTCGCAGCCGCCGAACGTATTCCTCGCGTGACCTCAGATGTGATGTCGGTCTGCGACCCTCACCCCCCGGATCCTCGATGAACTCAGGATCGGGTTCACGGTCACGATGCGCGTCGGCCATCAGTTGCCCACCTCCGAACTACCAGGAGGGGGAGCGATCAGCGAACGTTACCGACCGCTGGCGACATCCTCCGGCGAGTCGGGCACCACGACCAACCGCAGAGGCCCGGTCCGCCTCGCCGCGCGGTCATCCGCCAGCCGGTCGACCAAGGTTTGGAGCTCGGCGACGCGCCAGGACAGCAACCGTATCCGGGTCGCGTCACTGGCGCTGCGCTCGGAGATCTCCCCCCAGCGCCCGTCGAGCTCCGCGGCCATCCGGCGCTCGAGCCGGCGTCCGCGGGCATACGCGACCGCGGTCACCATGGCGAGCGCAGCGGAGGCCGACACCCCACACAGGATCCAGATACCGATGGAGGCTCCCGGCGCAGCCAAGACCGACCCGAACGCCACCAGCTCCCGCGCTCTCGTCGCCGCGCTCTCGATCACCAGCTCGATCACGAACGCCGAATACGCGGTCGCGAGCACGATGAAGACGACGACGTCGAACACGACCCGATGGTGCTCCCGGACGGGATCACGGTCAACCCCGCGGGACCTACGACATCTGTGGGACCAGCCGGCGGAGCTGCGTGAGCGCGTCCTCGGGCGTCTCGGTGCGGACGATCGGGTCCCGTG
>VAYU01000020.1 GCA_005884925.1 Actinomycetota bacterium
CGTCTTCAACGAAGGCGACGTCTCCTTCGCGGAGAAGATGATGCGGGACGACTTCGTCGACCATTCACCGCCGCCGGGCGGGACCGGCGACAAGGCCTCGACGATCGCGATGTTCCAGCAGATGCACGAGCAGTATCCGGACTCGAAGGCCGAGATCCTGGACATGATCGCTGCCGGCGACAAGGTCGCCATCCGCACGCGCGTCAGCGGGACCGACACGAAGGGGTTCATGCCGGGCATGACGCCGACCGGCAAGGGCTTCACGATGGAGACGATCGACGTCGTGACGTTCGACGAGGATGGCATGAACACCGAGCACTATGGGATCGCCGACATCGCCGGCGTGATGATGCAGTTGGGGTTGATGCCGGCCCCGGGTGGCCCGGGGTAGTTCAGACGATCTCGGCGCCGGCGTCACGCATCCGCCGGAGCGCCCGCTCGGCGTCGCCCTCGTGCAGATCCACCGCGCGGATACCGTCGGCAAGCACCTCCACGGCGAAGCCGAGCATCCGGGCGTCGCTCGTCGTTTCGACCACGCAGTAGTCGGTGGCGAGGCCACAGATCACGAGACGTTCGACCCCGCGCTCCCGGAGGAGCTGTTCGAGGAGCGTCGGGTAGGTCTCCCCGCTCTTTGGGTCGCGCACGCTGAAGCCCGAGTACCCGTCTCGCCCATCGGATCCCTTGCGCACGATCTCGCCTTCCACGCGGAGATCGGGATGGAATGCAGCTCCCCAGGTGTCGTGCACGCAATGGACCGGCCAGATCCCGCCGTCGACCGCGAAGTGCGGCGTGTGCTCCGGATGCCAATCCTGGGTGTAGACGATGAAGGTCCGTGTTTCCAGCGCTTGCCGGAGCTCCGCGTTCGCCACCGCCGGCACGTGCTCTCCGCCCGCGACGTACAGGCTCCCGCGTGGGTCGGCGAAGTCGTTCTGGACATCGACGATCAAGAGCGCTGTTCGTTCGTCGTAGATCGGCACGGGTCCTCCGGTGGAGCGGATGCTACTTCGGCGTGGGAGCATCGTCGGATGCGACGCGTCCGCGTGATCGTCTCCGGCCAGGTACAGGGGGTTTTCTTCCGGACCAGTTGCGCCCGCGCGGCCGGCCAACGGGAGGTGGCCGGGTGGATCCGCAACCGCGATGATGGGAGCGTCGAGGCGGTCTTCGAGGGCTCCCCGGCCGCCGTCGACGCCCTGGTGGCATGGTGTCGGTCCGGCCCGCGTGGCGCCGTCGTCACGGAGGTGGAGTCGTTCGACGAAGCGCCGACCGGCGAGCGCGGCTTCCACATCACAGGGTGATCGCGGTGTGCGCGTCGCCTCCCACGCCATGAATCACACGCCTGTTAGCATCCGCGCGATGTTCCTGCGGCAGATCCAGATCCGCGGTTTCAAGAGCTTCGCGGACAAGACCGTCCTGGAGTTCGTCCCCGGCGTGTCCGTGATCGTCGGCCCCAACGGGTCGGGGAAGTCCAACCTCGTCGACGCGATCAGCTGGGCGCTGGGGGAACAAGGACCGCGGGCCCTCCGCGGCGGCCAGATGGCCGACGTCATCTTCGCCGGCACGCCGTCCCGTCCCGCACTCGGGATGGCCGAGGTCAAGCTCGTGATCGACAACACCGCGGGCAAGATCCCGGTCCCGATGAGCGAGATCGAGATCGCTCGCACGATCTTCCGGAGCGGCGATTCCGAGTACCGCGTCGGGGGCCAGGTCGTCCGGCTGATGGACGTGCAGGAGCTCCTTTCGGAATCGGGGATCGGCCGAGCCCTGCACACGGTCGTCGGTCAGGGACAACTCGAGGAGGTGCTCCTCTCCCGTCCGGAGGACCGACGGAAGTACATCGAGGAGGCCGCCGGGATCGCGAAGCACCGGCGCCGGAAGGAACGCGCGGAGCGCAAGCTCGGTGGCTTGGACCACGATCTGCTCCGTCTCTCGGATGTCCTCGCGGAGCTGCGGCGTCAGCTCAAGCCGCTCCAGCAACAGGCGGAGATGGCCAAGCGACACGAGACCCTCACGGCCGAAGCGGACAGGCTCGCGCGAACGCTCGCCGCCGCCAGGCTCCGCGCGCTGGTCCGCGAGCAGGAGCGCCGACGCGACGGCTGGGACCATGGCCTCATCGAGCGGTCGCAGGCGCGGCAGCGCCTTGACGCCCTCGACGAGCAGGTGCTCGCGGGCGCCGACGCCCGCGCCGCCGCCACGCGGAGGCTCACCGAGTCCGAGCAGGCGCTGCGAGCCACCACCTACGATCGCGACGGCGCCCAACAGCGCTACCGGGAGGCGGTTGATCGCGAAGCGGCCGCGCGCTCGAAGCTCGCGTCCGAGGCGACTCGCACGGCCAGGTTGGACGCGGTCACCCAGGAGATCGTCCGGATCGAGCGTCTCCTCGCGGAGACGGTCGCCGAGCTCGAGACGCAGGAAGCGGCCCTCGCCGCGGCGGAGGCGACGTACCGGCAGCAGGAGGATCACCGTCGTGAGGTCGAGGACCTCCGCCGCCGCATCGGGGAAGAGGCCGCCGGGCGACGCGCCGAGCGCGAGGCGCTCGAGCGGTCGCTCGCGAGCGCCGAGCGCGAGCGCGAACGCCTCGCCGGGGACCTCGCTTCGGTCCAGCAACGGGTCGCCACGATCGAAGCCGAACGCGACACCGTCGAGCGGGACATCGAGCAGATGGACGGACAGTCGTCCCCGCTCGCGGAGCGCCGGGATCGGCTCGAGGACGAACGCCGGACCCTCGCGGCCAAGGTGCAGGAGCTGGAGGAGGCCCGGCGGGGCATGCAGGCGCGCAAGGACCTCCTCGACGCTCGGCGCACGGACATCGAAGAGACGCCCGGCTCCCGGTTCCTCAGGGAGCACAAGGGTCGCGCCGTCGGCCTGTTGAAGGACCTCGTTCGGATCGAATCGGGGCTCGAGCGGGCGCTCGTTGCCGCGCTCGGATCGCTCGCGGACGCGGTCGTGTACGAGGATGGTGCGCTCGCCCTGCAGGACGCCCACGAGGGCGGCGGAGCGATCCTCGCGATCGCCGCCGGGGGGCCGGTCCCGCTCGGACGGTCCGGCGATCGACGGCTCCTCAGCGTGGTCCACGCCGAACCCGCCGCACGCGGGATCGTCAGCACGGTCCTTCGCGATGTGTACCTGACAGACACCGTGGACGACGCGGTCGCGATGCAACGCGAGCACGGCCAGTCATCGTTCGTCACGCCCGACGGGATGCTGATCGGACCCGCGGTGATCCACACCGCGATGGAAGCAGACGCCCGTCTCCGCGAGATCAGGGCGGAGCTGCAGGTGCTCGCGCACGACCTGTCGGCAACGGAGCAGCAGCTCCGTCCTCGCCGCGACCGTCTCGGCGAGATCGGCGAAGAGATCGCGTTCCTCCGGGAACAGGTCGACGCCGCGGACGCCGACATCACCTGGGCGGCGGAGCGTCTGACCTCGTTCGAACGTGACCTCGGAGGGCTCCGGACGGAAGAGGAGCTGTTGCGGCATCGGATCGCTGCGGTCGAAGAGGGCGAAGCGGCGTGGCGAGCCAGACTGTCGACGATCGCCCCATCATCCGCGGAGGACCTGCCCGAGCTTCCACCGCTGCCCCAGTCACCGATCCAGGTCCGGGTGGCGGTGGAGACGCTGCGGCGTGATCGCGCGCATCACGACCACCGAGTCGCGGAGCTGCGTGCCGAGCGGGACGCGTTGGCCGCACAGGACCCGCACGCCATCGGTCAAGCGCTGGCGGAAGCCGAGGCCTCGCGGAGCGAGGCCGAGGCGGCCGCGCGCGCGGCCGAGGCCGCGTGCGCGGCCGCCGCCGAGAACCGCGACGCCGCTGCCATCCAGGAACGCGAGGCCGCGGAAGCGGAGGCGCGCGTGAACCGGTCGTGGCGGGAGGCCTCCACGGAGCTCGACCGGCTGCGCGAGAAGTACGAGGAGGACGATCGCTCGCGGGGCGACATCGAGCGTCGGATCGCAGATGCCGAACGGATGCTCCGCGAAGGCTTCGCGATGGAGCCGTCCGATGCCCTGGCGGGGCTCGGCGATGACGACACGGTTGAGGGTATCGGGAAGCGACAGGGATTGGTTCAGCGGCGCCTCGGACTCCTGGGCAGGGTCAACCTGCTGGCCGTTGGCGAGCTGGGAGCCATGCAGGAGCGACACGACTTCATGCAGCGCGAGCTCGATGATATCCGGGCGGCCCGGCGTGATCTCCTCGAGTTGATCGCGCGGGTCGACCGCGAGATCACCGAGACGTTCACCACGGCGTACCGGGACGTCGCGATGGAGTTCGAGAGGCTCGTCGCGGAGCTGTTCCCCGGGGGCGAGGGACGCCTGGTCTTGACCGATCCGGCGAGTCCCCTGGAGTCCGGGATCGAGATCGAGGCGTCGCCCGGCCGCAAGCGGGTGAAGCGCATCTCGCTGCTGTCAGGCGGCGAACGCTCGCTCACCGCCCTCGCGTTCCTGTTCGCGATCTTCACGGCCCGACCGTCCCCGTTCTACCTGATGGACGAGGTCGAGCCGGCCCTCGATGATGTCAACCTTCACCGGTTCCTCCGTCTCGTGGATGGGTTCGCCAAGGACGCACAGGTCCTGATCGTCACGCACCAGAAGCGAACGATGGAGATCGCGGGCATGCTGTACGGGATCTCGCTGAACAACGACGGCACCACGAAGGTCGTCGCGCAACGGATGGAGCCCGCGCCGACGGAGGCGTCGGCGGCCGGCATGCCGCAGGCACAACCCGTCCGCTAGCCTTCTCGCGCGATGTGGTGGTACGTCTTCGTGTTCGGGGTCCTCGCCGTGCTGCTGGTGCTCGCCGGCACGATGATGATCGTGCGCCGCCGCCGCGCCGCTCTTGGCCACCCCCGCGTCTACCCGGCCGCGCCGGAGCATCCGGCGCCGCAGCGGCGTGCCGCGCCGCGGGCGGAAGCCCCCGCCTCCGGGGGTGCGTTCCACGGAGGAGGTCTCGGCCCGACCCTGAGAGGCCTCTTCCACGGCGGGACGACCGAGACGACCTGGCAGCAGCTCGAGGACATCTTGTTGAAGGCCGACGTCGGTCCCAAGGCGGCCTCGGACATGGTGCAGCGTGTCCGCGCCGACCATCCGACGGGCGGCAACGTTATCGACACCGTCCGGGGCGAGATCCTCTCCATCCTCGGACCCGACCGGCCGCTCGCGCTCGATGGACGGCTCTCGGTGATCCTCGTCGTCGGCGTCAACGGGTCTGGGAAGACGACCACGATCGGGAAGCTCGCGAAGCGACTGGTGACGGAAGGTCGGGTGGTGAGCGTCGCAGCGGCTGACACGTTCCGCGCGGCGGCCGGTGAGCAGCTCGAGATCTGGGCCCGCGTGTCCGGCGCGCAGCTGATCGCTCAGGACCGGGGCGCGGATCCGGGCGCCGTTGCGTTCGACGCCGTCAAGGCTTCGGAGGCCCGCGGTGTCGACGTGTTGATCGTCGACACCGCGGGCCGCCTGCACACCAAGCAGCCGTTGATGGATGAGCTTTCGAAGATCAAGCGGGTGATCGAGAAGGCCGGAGCGACGGTGGATGAGACCTTCTTGGTGCTCGATGCCCAGACGGGGCAGAACGGGATCGCCCAGGCGCGCGCCTTCACCGACGCCGTCGAGATCACCGGGGTCGTGCTGACGAAGACCGATGGCTCGGCCAAGGGTGGCATCGTCTTGGCCGTGCGCGAAGAGCTCGGCGTCCCGGTGCGGTTCGTCGGCGTGGGGGAGCGGCCCGACGATCTCCGCCCCTTCGACGCAGGGGTGTTCGCCGACCGGCTGCTTTCGCCGGCTTGAGCGCGATGCGGGCCAGGGTCCTCATCGTCGAGGATCACCCCACGATGCGCGAGGCGATGCGCATGGTGCTCGCCGACGAAGGGTTCGCCGTCGATCAAGTCGCCGACGGTGGCCGCGCTTTGGACCTGGTCGCGAGCGATCGCCCCGATCTCGTCCTGCTGGATCTCAACATCCCCGGCATCTCGGGCACCGAACTGCTCGCGGCGCTGAAGGGGAGCAGTGCCACCTCGGGCATCCCGGTCATCGTCGTGACGGCCGAAGAAGAAGAGGGACGCCGGGCCGCGATGCGGGCAGGTGCGGAGGACTACCTGGCCAAGCCCTTCAGTCCGCGTGCGCTGGTGCGGACGGTCGAGCGGGTGCTGGGAGGGTCCGCGCCGAGGGGAGCGTCACCGTGAAGGTCGAGCCCTCGCCCACGACGGAGTTGACATCGATCCACCCGCCCATCGCCTCGGTCAGCAACTTCGAGATGTAGAGGCCCAGCCCGAACCCCTCCGTGTGCATGAGGCTGCTCTCCCGCTGGTGGAACCGCTCGAAGATCCGGCCGACGTCGGCCTCCGGGACGCCCGTGCCACGGTCGACGACGTCGAAGGCGACCGTCCCCTCGGCTGGCGTCCTCCAGCGGAGCATGACCATCTCGCCCGGCGGCGAGAACTTGACCGCGTTGTGCACGAGGTTCGTGAGGACCTGGATCAGCCGGTTGGGATCGGCCACCATCCGAACCGGAGCGTCGGGCCCCTCCTCGATCCGGATGCCGGCAGCGGTGTCGCCCAGCCCATCGGTCACCTGTTCGAGCAGCTGCCGTACGTCCAGCTCGGTCGGCTCCAGGGACAGCTTGCCGGCCTCCACCCGCGACACCACCAGAAGATCCTCGACCAGGTGGATCAACCGATCCGTCTGCGTGAGCACGATGCTCAGGTACTCGTCATGCTGATCGGTCGTGAGGTCGCTCCCGCGCCGCCGGAGCATGTCGACGAACCCTCGGATCCCCGAAAGCGGGGTACGAAGCTCGTGACTGGTGATGGCGACGAAGTCAGACTTCATCTGGTCGAGTTCCCGTAGCCGTTGGACCGTCGCTTGCTGGTCGGCCCGGAGCCGCGCGGATTCGAGCACCAGCCCGAGTTGATCGGCGAGTCCCCGGAGCACCTCCTTACGTTCGGCACTCGTTGCGCTCGCGTTCCCCGACCGCTCGTGGAGCGCTCCGACGATCTCTCCGCGGACGATCATCGGAACGACGGCGTCCGGGGGCGCGATCACCGGCGATCCCTCCAAGGCGGCCGCCGCGACCGGCGCCGACGCCGGGAACAGCCGATCACCGCGGAGGTACCCGGGATCTCCGTGGACGCCGTACGCGACGAACCCCACCTCGCCTGCCGAGCCACGGTCCCGCACCAGGATGCCGAGCGCATCGCACCCGAGCTCATCGGCGATCGCCTCCGCCGTGGGCTGCAGCGAGGGCGCCAGCCGATCCATGTCGGGCTCCGCCAGCGCCGCGGCATGGAACGCCGCGACCTCAGCACGAGCCTGCCCTTCTTTCGCCGCAGCCGCCTCGGCACGGGCCGCCGCGGCCTCGGCATCGCGGGCCCGGCGCTCGGCCAACGCAGCCTCGCGCCGCGACAATGAGGCGAACGACCCTGCCACCGCTCCGACCACGAGGGCCATGCTGGCGCGGAACGCGATCGCGGGCGCGTGGGTCTTCATCGCCGAGGGCGCGACCACCACCCCGATCTCAGGCAGCAGTTGGCCGACGAGGAACGCGGCAGCCCCGAATGCGGCTCCCAGGAGGCCCCATCGTGCCGCTCCTTCGAGCGGCACCAGGTAGCCGACCACCCAGACCGGATCCGCCGGACCATCCGTCGCGAGCCAGACGAATCCGACGATCACCAGTGCGTCGAGCGCGAACGCGAGGATCCCGAGCGCCTTCAGCTGCGCGCCTTCGGCCTTGCGAGCGGCCCCAGAGATGGCGACGTTCCCGACCGCGAGGCCGACGACGAGCGCGACGCCGAGAGGCAGCACGAACCTCGGGTCGCTCGCCCGGTCGCGGATCGCGAACCCCACCTGGGCCGCTCCGAACGCTGCCACGATCCAGCGCAACACGACCAGGCGCTGTTCCAACCGGCGTGCATCCTCGTCGCTTCGAACGCTTCCCATCCCCGGTTCTCCCCGGCCGATACACTAGGTGGTCGAGCGGTCACAACACCGCAACCGGCTACTCCCTATGTTCGACACGCTGACCGAGCGCCTGGATGGCGTCTTCTCGAAGCTCCGTAAGCGAGGCAAGCTCCACCCGAAGCAGGTGGACAACGCGCTCGCCGATGTCCGTACGGCGCTGCTCGAAGCCGATGTCGCGGTGGAGGTCGCCGATGACCTGGTGGATCGCGTTCGTTCGCGCGCTCTTTCGGAAGAGGTCCTGAAGAGCCTCACGCCGGCCCAACAGGTCGTGAAGGTCATGAACGAGGAGCTCACGGTGACGCTCGGCGGTGAGCACCGGCCCTTCACCCTCCCCGGTGCCCCACCGATCGTCGTGCTGCTGGCCGGTGTGCAGGGATCGGGCAAGACCACCGCATGCGCGAAACTCGCCAAGCATCTGAGGTCGAAGGGGAGACGCCCCCTTCTGGTCGGCGCGGACCTCGACCGGCCGGCCGCGGTCGAGCAGCTCCGAACGTTGGGTCGCGAGATCGGCGTCCCCGTGTGGTCCGAGGGGCGCGATCCCATCAAGCTCGCCAAGAACGGCGTGAAGGAGGCCGAGCGTACGGGTGCCGACGTCGTGATCATCGACACGGCCGGGCGCCTGCACGTCGACCCCGAGATGATGAAGCAGGCGAGGAGGATCAAGGACGTCACCAAGCCGGCGCACGTGTTGATGGCATGCGACGCGATGACCGGACAGGATGCGGTGATCCAGGCTCGCGAGTTCATGCACGATGTCGACACGACGGGGTTCATCCTCACGAAGCTCGATGGGGACGCTCGCGGCGGGGCCGCCTTGTCGATGACCGCGGTGACCGGTCGGCCCATCTTCTTCGCCGGCACGGGCGAGCGGATGGATGACCTCGAGCCGTTCTACCCGGATCGGATGGCGGGACGGATCCTCGGCATGGGGGACGTCCTCACGCTGATCGAGAAGGCACAGGACACGGTCGATGCCGAGAAGGCGGCCGCCGCCGCCGAGCAGATGATGAAGGGGCGGTTCAACCTCGAGGACTTCCTCGAGCAGCTCCGTCAGATGCGGAAGCTGGGCCCCATCCAAGACATCCTCAGGATGCTTCCGGGTGTCCCAGGCGGGAAGAACGCCGTGAAGGAGATGGCCGAAGCGGTGGACGAGGCAGAGCTTCGGCGCGCCGAGGCGATGATCCTGTCCATGACCCTCGAGGAGCGGCGGAATCCCGCTATCATCTCCGGGTCCCGTCGCCTTCGGATCGCGAACGGATCCGGGACGACGACCGCCGACGTCAACCAGCTCCTCAAGGACTTCGAGGGTGCGCGGAAGATGATGCGGTCGATGATGGGGAAGCGGCTGCCGGGGATGGCCAAGGTCCCCGGCTCCCAGCTCAAGACGTAGGAGACGAGCGAGATGGCAACGAGGATCCGTCTGCGGCGGATGGGCTCGAACAAGCGGCCCTTCTATCGCGTCGTGGTCGCCGACCAGCGGAGCTCCCGCGACGGTCGCTTCATCGAGATCATCGGCCGGTACCACCCCCTGAACGACCCGTCCGTGATCGAGATCGACGCGGACCGGGCGTTGCATTGGCTCATGGTGGGCGCCCAGCCATCGAACCAGGTCAGGAACCTGATGACCAAGGTCGGCATCTGGGAGCGGTTCGTCGCCGAGCGACCCAGCGCCGGCGCATCCACCGCCTCCAACCGGGACCGACCGGTCAGGACGAAGCTGTCGAAGAAGGCACAGGCGAGGGCGAAGGCCGCGGAGCCGGTCGAGCCACCCGTCGAGGCGGCCCCTGCCCTCGAGTCCGAGCCGGCGTCCGTTCGGGAGCCCGCCGCCGAGCCGGCGACGCAGGAACAGCCGGTGGAGCACTCCGCAGCCGAAGCCGCGCCTGATCGAGCGGAAACCGAGGCATCTGAGCCCACCGCATCGGCCGGGCCCGACGAGGTAACGGAGACGGACACCGCCGGCGCGGACGTGCAGGAGACGCCTGAGGGCTGACGTGAAGGAGCTCGTCGAGTTCCTGTGTCGTGAGCTCGTCGACGACGCGGACGCGGTGCGGGTCCACGAGGCGTTCGATGAGCGCGGACCCGTCTACACGGTGACGGTCGCCCCGGGGGAGCTGGGCAAGGTGATCGGCCGGGGCGGCAGGACGGCCAAGGCGATCCGCACGGTCGTTCGCGCCGCCGCCACGCGCCAGCATGTCTCGGTGCGCGTCGACTTCGAGGATTGACGTGGAGCGGCCGACGATCGTCGTCGGCCTCGTCCTCAAGCCTCACGGCCTGCGAGGCGAGGTCACCGTGCAGAGCCGATCGGACAATCCGGACCGTTGGACCTCCGGATCGATCGTGTTCGACGAAGCGGGCGCTCGGTACCGGGTGACGGCCGCGCGCACGCACGGTTCGCGACTTCTCGTGTCGTTCGAAGGGATCGCCGATCGGACGGCGGCGGAGGGCCTTCGCGGGCGAACGTTACTGGTGCCGGAATCCTGGCTCCCCGACCTGCCCGACGGCGAGTGGTGGCCCCACCAGCTCGAAGGGTGTCAGGTCGTCACGGAACGCGGACGCGATCTTGGGATCTTGACGGAGGTGATCGCCAACCCGGCGAACGATCTCTGGGTTGCGGTGGACGGATCGGGCAACGAGACCCTCGTCCCCGTCTTGAAGGACCTCCTCGTGAAGGTCGACCTACCCGCCAAACGGATCGTGGTCCGAGACGTCCCCGGGCTCACGACGCCGGGGGACTAGAGCTCGGCGAGCTTCGCGAGCGCCGCGACCCTCTTCAGCATGTAGCGATGGCCGTCGCGACGAACGAGTCCGCGGCGGTCGAATTCCTTCAGGATCCGTGTGACGTTCTCCCGGCTGCCGCCGCACAGACTTGCGAGATCCGCCTGCGTCACTTCGGGGACGACCACGCCGTCGGCCGGGAGATCGTCCAGGTCAGGCGTGACCATCTGGAGGAGGCGCTTCGCCACGCGCCCCTTCAGATCGAGGAACAGGAGATCGTCGACGAACGCCTGTTGTCCCTGAAGCTGCCGAGCCAGCGCACGGATAACGTCTCGGGCAGCTGCTTGCTCTTGCGTGATGAACCGAACGAACTCCTCCGCCGGTGTCGCCCACACCTCGCAATCAGCGAGGGCGAGCAGACTCGCGGTTCTCGGCATGTCGCCGAGCGGCCCGAGCTCCCCAACGAATTGAGGCGTATCGACGGTGGCGTGATACACGCGGGACCCCGTGATGGCCACCGAGCTCGCCTCCACCCGCCCATTGATCAAGAAGAAGACGTCGGCAGCGTACTCGCCCTGGTGACAGAGGTACGTTCCTCGCCGATAGTGCCGAACGATCCCTCCGGCTGCGAGCTTGGAAACGGCTTCAGCCGAGACGCCTCTGAGGACGGACGCTGCCGCCATCGCCTGTACGAGGGGGGGTACATCCGTCTTCTTGGGCACGGCGCGTAGCCTGGCATACGCAGTCAGCCCTCGCCAATGCGGGGGGTTATGGGAAAGGCCCGGCCGTCCGGCCGGGCCTTTCTCCCACTGGTTCGAAGCGCAGAGGCGTCTACCAGGCCCTCGTTGCCTTCATCGCCCTCGTGGCCTTGACCGCCTTCGTGGCCTTAACCGCCTTCGTGGCCTTGACCGC
>VAYU01000103.1 GCA_005884925.1 Actinomycetota bacterium
AGGCCGCCGGCACCGGGGGGGGAACCGACACATGCTCGGGCAAGACGGGCAACAAGGTCAGCGACACGATCCTTCCCGGGACGTACACGTGGATCGACTTCGGATCGAAGGTGTGCGCCGCGGCCAAGCTGCCTCCTTCGGTCCCGGTCGACGCCATCGCGAACGTGAGTGTTGATGGGCTTCAGCAAGGAACGGACTACACGTTCGACACCACGGGCATCACGCTCAACGCGCCCGTGCCGCCACAGTCGAACGCGAGCTTCACCTGGACCATCAACCCCACGTACGGGCCGTGCGGACCACCTCCCCCCAACAACAACAGCGCGAAGTGCGTCATCACCAGCTGGCAGGGATCCACCCTGACGGGCGACTACCAGGGCTCGATCGACAACATCCGGGTCGTGAGGCTCTGCGACCTCACCTACGCGACCTGCCTGGATCAGTAGCGCTCAGGATCCGTACCGCTCCACGAACTCCTTCAGATCCGGATGGTGCGCGGCATCGTGCCGGAAGGCTCCCGAGGGTCCACCGAGGATCCCTCCGATGCTCCGCACGAGCGGTCGGCGGGCGCGTCGCGTGGGCGGGGCGAGCCAGCGGTCGTCGGGGAGGGAGCGGATGGCGGCCACGAGGCGCCCGTGCGTGTCGGTCGCCGACCGCAAGGATCTGGCCGCCGACCATCGCGACTTGCGTTCCACCTCAGCCCGGTTGAGCGCGTTGAGACCGGCGCTCCGGAGCGCCACGTCGCTGGGCGCCGGCTCCCCGCGAGCCCACGCGTCGAGCGCGTCGAGCGCGTGCTGCTCCCAGCTCTCCAGGTGTCCGATCAGGTCCTTCGGTGACCAGTCGCCACCGCCGAGACCTCGCGTGGTCAGGGCGCGGGCGGGGAGGCGTTGGATGAATGTGAGCGTCGTGCGACGGTCCCGCTCGAGGATCCGGATCGCTTCGGTCCGGGTGGGCTGAGCCATGAGGCCGGATGCTATCCCCTGCCCCAGACGTCGGCCGCGACCAGCTCCGGAACCAGCACCTCCGTCAGCATCGCGACCTCCGGATCCTCGGCGTCCGGATACCGGATGGTCGCCTTCGCATCGGCGACATCGCCGCCCACCGCCACGATGGTGGCTCCTCGGTCGCGCATCCAGCCCATGGCCTCATCGTCGAACCGGGACCCGGCGAAGAGCAGGGCGCGGTAATCGAGCGACTTCGTGAGGTAGACGTCGACATGGAGCCATTCGGCCGTTTCGCACGCATGCGCGGGCATCCGCGGGCCCTGCCGGAGGACGAGCGCTCCTTGCTCGGCCGACGAGAGCCGCTCGTGCGGGGCCAGGAGGAAGGGTTGACCGCTCGCCGTGAGGAGGTCGCCCGCCACGGAGACCCAGGTGTCCCGGCGGGCAAGGAGGTCCTCCGTCGCGTCCGCGGCGCGACGGAGGACCGACGGCACGCGGCTGATGTCACGACCGAGCAGGCGATCCTCCAACGCGAGGAGCAGCGCCAGCGTGTGCTGGAAGGTGCGGCACGCGACGCCGCCCTGCTCGGGGCCGGCCATCAGGTCCAGCACGCCGGTCCCCGCGACGGCGATCGCCGACGCGGGGGCGTTCGTGAGGGCGATCGCGGCGCTCCCGGCGTCTCGATGACGCCGGAGCGCCGCGGTCGTCTCCTCGGTCTTGCCGCTCGCCGAGATGCCGATCGCGACGGTTCCGGCGCCGCCCGGCGTCGCCGCCTCGGCGCTCGCGTACTCGGCGACCGCGTGGACACCGGACGCGCGGAGCCGCGCGGCGATCACGGCGGCCGCGTACCGCGACGAACCCATCCCGATCAGGACGACCCGCCGGGTCCCCGGTGGGACGGCGCCCCAGACCGGCGCGGCATCCAACCCGTCCGCGAGCGAGCGGAGCCACTCGGGCTTGGCTTCCAGGTCGGCGAGGAACAGGTCGGCGTCCATGTCGACCCGGGAGTCTACGAAGCGCCCCCGAGACCTGCGGCGCTGCGTGGTATCCCTTACGCCCACATGAACGACCGCCTGACGATCCTCTTCATGCCCGAGAGCGCGTACGGGCCCACGAACAACTGCATCGGCATCGGCAAGGTCCTCGAGCGGCGAGGGCATCGGGTGATCTTCGCGGCGGAGGCCTCCTGGAAAGGCCGTTTGGAGCCGCTCGGGTTCGAGGAGGATCTGGTGGACCTGGCTCCCGCGCCAGACGACGGCGCCGAGCAGGACGCCGGGCAGTTCTGGACCGACTTCGTGATCGAGA
>VAYU01000021.1 GCA_005884925.1 Actinomycetota bacterium
GACCACGAGGTACTTCGCCCACCACGTGGGGTGGGTGGTACCCACGCGCGTCTGGATGGTCGCGGCGCGGCCGACCGTTCCGACGTTGAGCACAAGGACTGCGGTGATCGACGCAACGGCGAGGCCTCGACGCATGGCTTCTCCTCCTTCGCATCGTGGCCAGACACCCTCGGCCGGTGTCTTGGCCTCCTGCACCTCTCTCGGGCAGAGCGACGCCGGGATCGCTTGCGGGCCGTGTTCAAGGAACCCCGAAACCGCTCACGGGTGAGGTAGCACATCGGGAGAAAGACCCGCAACCCTCTTCGTACGTAGACCTCAGTTCTGAGTCCGGGTCCGGTTGCGGGTGCGCGCGGGTCAGGGTTCCGGAAGCGGCCCACCCCCGGATGCTCGGACCGCGGATCCGACCATCTCGGTGAACGTTCTCTGGCCGGTCACGCCGTCGGGCGCTTGCGCGCGGATCGACATGTCGGTCGTGTCCATCACGGCTGCCGCTCGGGCCTGCCAGGCGCGCGCCGGCACGAACGGGCGGGCGAGCACGGACATGGCGCGCGGGGCGGCCGTCGGTACACGCCGGACCGGCACGGGTCTGCCCAGCGCCGCCTCGAACCGGCCCACGATGCCCATCAACGTGACGTCCTCCGGACCGGCAACGTCGATCACACGCCCGGCCTGGTCGGCGGCGGTCGCGGCATCGACGACGACGGATGCGACATCCTCCGCGGAGACGAAGTTCACGGGGTTCTCGCCCCGGCCGAGCACCAGCGCCTTGCCTCCGGAGGGGACGTTCTCGCCGACGACCCAGGTCCAGCGTTCCATCGAAGGGGCCGGCCGGAGGATCGTCCACGGCATCCCGCTCGTGCGCAGCGCCTGCTCGCTCAGGAACTTCTCGCGTTGCAGTTCGTTCGGGTGATCGGCGCGCGCGTGGAAGACCGAGACGAGCACGAACCGTTCCGCGCCGGCTGCGGCGGCCGCCGCGATCAGCGCCCGAGTGCCGAGACCATCCACGGTCCGCGGGTCCGCTCCTCGGATGCCACCGAACCCGCTGACCGCGCAGATGACGGTCCCTGCTCCGGCGACCGCTCGCTTGAGCGCCTCCGGATCCGTGATGTCGCCCACGGCTCGTTCGACGCCGTTGGGCAGCGATGCGTCGGCACGACGCACGAGCGCACGGACCGGCTCGCCGCGCTCGATGAGCCGAGGGAGCAGGCGTTTCCCGAGCGTGCCCGTCCCGCCCGCCACGAGGATCATCGGCGCAGCCCCCCTTCCAGCTCCTGCCAGGGTGATGAGCTGGTTCGAGGCGGTCAAGGGGGGACGACTCTGCGGTGCCAGAACCCAGTTCTGGGTTCGGGTACCAGACCACGGGTGCCCCTCCGCCACCCGAACTCAGACCTGGGTTCGCCGCCGGGACCGAGCCGTGCGATCGATAGGTAAGGTGAGCCTCCCATGGCGTACGACGAAGACCTCGCAGACCGGATCCGCGGGCTCGTGGCCGGGGAGAAGGGCCTCACGGAGCAGAAGATGTTCGGTGGGCTGGCCTTCCTGGTCGGCGGCAACATGGCCGTCGCAGCCAGCGGCCAGGGCGGGATCCTCGTGCGGGTCGACCCCGCGGCGTCGGACAAGCTCGTTTCCACGACGAACGCACACCCGATGGTCATGCGCGGGCGGGCGATGGAGGGTTGGCTCCGCGTCGATGCAGAGCACGTTCGCGAGAAGCGTCAGCTCGTTAAGTGGGTCGAGCGCGGCGTCACCTACGCCCGTTCCCTACCCGCCAAGTCGTGACACCCCATCGATCTAGCCCCGGTCCCCCAACGATCGAGCGGCGCTCCCGAGGTACAGACGCGCCACCTCGGGGTTGTCCAAGAGGTCCCGCGCCACCCCTTCGAGGCGCACCGCACCGGTCTCCATGACCGCGCCGCGGCCCGCGATCTCTAACCCGGAGCGCGCGTTCTGCTCGACCAACAGCACGGTCGCGCCCGCGTCGTTGAGCTGCCGGATCGTTGCGAACACGACGCGCCGCGCCTTCGGATCAAGACCCATCGAGGGCTCGTCCATCAGCACCACCCGGGGCTCCAGGATCATCGCCCGGGCGATCTCGACGAGCTTCTGCTCGCCGCCCGAGAGGGAGCCCGCGCGCTCGCGGCGACGCTCGCGCACGATGGGGAACCTCGACACGATCTCGTCGATCCGTCGTCGGAGCGCCGCGCGCGACAGCACGTACCCGCCCATGAGCACGTTGTCCCACACGCTCATCGAGGGGAAGAGGCTCCGTTCCTGCGGCACGTGGACCACACCGTGATCCAGGATCTGACGCGCCGATCGGCCCGAGATCCGTTCACCGTCCAGCGCGACGTCGCCCGCGCGCGGACGCAGCAGCCCGCTCACCACCTTGAGCACCGTGGACTTGCCGGCGCCGTTCGGACCGATCACGCACGTGACGCCGCCGCGTTCCACATCGAGGTCGACCCCCCGCAGGATGTCACCCCTGTCGTATCCGGCGAACAGCCCTCGGATCGAAAGGACCACGTCCATCGTGGATCAGTCCCCCAGGTACGCGTCGAGGACCGCGGGGTCCGCCCGCACGTCGGCCGGATGCCCCTCCGCGATCTTCGCCCCATGGTCGAGCACAACGATCGGATCGCACAGACGCATCACGAGGTTCATGTCGTGCTCGACGACGAGGAAGGTCACGCCCTCCGCGTGCACGTCGCGGATGTGGCGCTCCATCTGCTCGATCATCAGCGGGTTGACGCCCGAGGCGGGCTCGTCCAATAAGACGAGGCGCGGACGACCCAGTAGCACGGTCGCGAACTCCAGGAGCTTCCGCTGGCCGAACGACAGCTCACCCGCCTTTCGGTGCGCGTGGCTCCCCAACCCGAATCGGTCCAGGAGCTCCTCGGCCCGCGCAGCGTCGGCCCGCGAGATCCCTCGCCGGCCGAGGGCCCATACCGGCACCGCGACCGCAACGACGAGGTTCTCCACGAGCGTCATCTCCGGGAACACCCGTGCCTGCTGGAACGTGCGGGACAGGCCACGCCGGTACAGGCGCCGAGGGTTCGCGCGGCGGACGCGCTCGCCCTCGAACCGCACCGTGCCGGCGTCGGCCTTCAGGTAGCCGGTGATCAAGTTGAAAACCGTGGTCTTCCCCGACCCGTTGGGGCCGATCAGTCCGGTGATCGTCCCGGTGTCGACCGAGAACGTGGCCCCGCTCACCGCGGCGACCCCGCCGAACCGCTTGGACAAGCCATCGACCTCCAGCAGCGTCTGGGCGCTCACGGAACGACCTCCGTGCGGACCGTCGGGACCGTCGCGGCAGGTGGCGATGTGTCCCGGTCGCTCTTCGATCGGAGCCTCGCGATGAGATCCTGGACCGAGGGGATGATCCCGCGCGGGAGCAACAGGATCACGAGCAGGAACACGCCCGAGTACAGGATCAGGTACCAACGGGCCGTGGATGCGTTCTGCGCGAGCAACCGTTGCGCCGGCACCAGCAGGAGCGCGCCGAGGAGCGGCCCCCAGAGGGTTCCCTTCCCGCCGAGGAAGACCATCAGCACCATGCCGATCGTGATCAGCGGGTCCACAGCGAACTGCGGATAGATGTAGGTGATGTAGTAGGCCCACACGCCGCCGATCATCGCGGTGATCCCGAGGCTCATCGCGAACGTGACGAGCTTCGCGATCTCGGTGTCGACCCCCAGTCCACGCGCCCGGTCCTCGTCGTCGCGGATCGCGAACAGCGTGAGCCCGAGCTTGGCCCGCCGGACGTACCAGCAGACCGACACCGCGAACACGAAGATCGCCAGCAAGGCCAGGTAGAACGGCCGCTCGTAGGTCGCCACCGAGAACCGCGGCACCCCGATGCCCATCCCTTGGGAGCCTCGGGTGAACGAGCGCATGAGGAACGCCAGGGTCTGCGCCACGAACAGCAGCGAGATCGTGACGATCGCGAACGTCACGCCCCGGGTACGGAACGCGACCCAGCCGATCGGGATCGACAGGATGGCCGCGCCGAGCCCGAGGAGCGGAAGGATCAGGAACGGGGTAGAACCGGGCGGGCCTCCGCTCGTCGGGAACAGGTTCGCGATCGCGTAGGCGCCCACACCGAAGAACGCGGCGTTGCAGAGCGAGATGTAGCCCGAGTAGCCGCCCAACAGGTTCCAGGCCGTCGCCAGCCCCGCGTACATCATCGTGAACACGGCGATGTTCACGACCCAGTTCGCCTGGAAGACGAAGGGGAATGCGGCGAGTCCGGCAACGATCACGACGGTCAGCGCCACACCGGAGCGACTGACCGTCCTCACAACTTGCCCCGTTCGACGGCCCCGAACAGTCCCTGGGGCCGCACGACCAAGATCCCGATCAGCAGGATGAAGAACGTGAGCTTCGCCGAGGTCGGAGAGATGTACGTCGCGAGGAGCGCCTGCGACACGCCCATCAGCACCGCGGCGACGACCGTCCCGGGGAGGCTCCCCATGCCGCCGAGCACGATGATCGTGAGGAGCAACGAGATCAGGTCGTAGTGGCTCCCGGGGTTGAACGGCGTCACGACCCCGTAGACGGCGCCGGCCGCGGCGGCCGTCGCCACGCTCAGCCCGAAGCCGATCGCGGCCACCTTGCGTTCGTCGACACCGAGCAACGCCGCCGATGCCGGGTTCTGAACGGTCCCCCGGACGGCACGGCCGAACCTCGTCTTCGCGAGCACGACCCCGAGCACCGCGAGGATCACCACGGACAACCCGAACGCGTACACCTGCACCTGGAGGACCGCGAACCCTCCGATCCTCCACGCCGCGTTCGCGTACGAGGGGATCGTCGAGCGATAGGTCGTGGAATACACGAGCCCCAGCACGCCTTCGATCCCGAGCGCCACGGCCCAGGTCACGAGGAGCGACAGCTCCTCCCGCTCGCTCGGTCGGAGCGGTCGGATGAAGACCAGCTCGATCACCACCCCGAGGACGAAGACGACCGGCACGACGAACAACACCGACAGGAACGGATCGACGCCGAAGTGCGTGAACAGCGTGTAGCTGACGTACGCACCGAGGATGATCATCACACCCTGCGCGACGTTGATCACCCGCATGATCCCGAACGCGAGCGTCAGCCCGCTCGCCATCAGGGCGTAGACGCCTCCGGCCAGCAGCCCAAGGATGACGGCCTGCACGAACAGGCGCACGACGACCCCTCCTCGGCCCGAGCGCCCGCTGGGCTAGCCGCCCCAGTTCGGCTTGGGGGACACGGGTGTGTGCAGGGCCACGTCCGCAGGGTAGACCGGGGTCAGCTTCTGGTCGATCCACTCGACGAGCATGTCGGACCCTTGTGGCATGCCGTATTGGTCCCAGCTGAGGTTGCCCTCCACCGTCGGCCAGGTCCCGCTATGCAGGGTGTTGATGATCGTCTGGTTGTCGATCGAGCCGGTCTTCGCGGCGACCGCTTGGATCAGCTGACCGACCGCGTACGCCTCGGCCGAGGTGGAGTCGATCCCGAACGCGTCGCCGCCGTACTTGGCGGTATACGCGCTGATGAAGTCCTGGTTGCCGCTCGCGTTCGAGTTGGGGAACCAGTCGCCGCAGCTGAAGATCCCGTTGACGTTGCTCGCGCCCACCTTCGACGGGAACTCCACCGGCGAGCTGGCGCCGTTCGAGAGGTACAGGAACTTCGGGTTGAAGTTCAGCGAGATCATCGACTTCACCTGCGCGTAGGCGTCGTCGGATTGCGTACCGCCGACCCACATGTCCGGGCTCTTGGCCGCCACTGGCGAGACGATCGGCGTGAAGTTCGTCGTTTCGGGCGGATAGATCGTCCTTGCGAGGGTCTGGATGCCCGCCGCCTCGAACTTCGCCTGCATCGCGTCGGCGATCGGGGACGCGAAGGGGTCGTCCAGCGAGACGTACGCGGCGGTCTTCGGTCGTTGATCGGCCGGGAGCGACAGGATCCAGTTCACGAACGGATCGCCGCACGCGAGCACCGGCGCGGGCTGCACGAAGAACACGTTCGGCAGCTTCGCGGCGAACATGTCGGGTCCGCCACCGGCCGGTTCGACGAACGAGTAGCCGTAGCGGTTCGCGATCTGCGCCGATGGCACGCTCAGCAGCGTCGAGAACGGTCCGAAGACGAGGTCCACGTGATCCTTCGTGATGAAGGTCTCGTAGTTCGTCACGGCCTGGCCCGGGTCGCTCGCATCGTCCGCGATCTTGAGCTGGACCTGGCGCCCGAGGATCCCTCCGCTCCCGTTCACCGTCTCCGCCCAGAGCTGGTATCCCCGCATCGCGGCTTTCCCCGGATCGGAGAAGTCACCGGTCTGCGACAGGGAGATCCCGATCACGATCGGTGCCGTCGAAGCGCCCCCGCTGACGCTGCTCGAGGAACTCGCGCCGCTACTGCTCGAACATGCCGCCATCAGCCCGGCGACCAGAACCGCCACCAACGACCCGCCTCGCCTGTGCGCCATGGCCCGTTCCTCCCCCTCGATCCCCCGCTGCGCGATCGTGTGCTCTCTCTGCAATCGTTTGCAGCGCGTAGCAGCATCGTAGGGAGGGTCGGTCGGGTTGTCAATCGAGTGTCGGGGGCCGTGTGGAGCCCCGGACGACCAGCTCCGGAGCGAGCATCACGGTCTTCCGCTTCGACGAAGGCTCCTCGATCAGCGAGAGGAGCATCCCCGCGGCTCGCAGCCCCAGCTCGTACTCGTCGATCCGCACGCTCGTGAGCGGCGGCCTGAGCCGATCGATGAACGCCATGTCGTTGAACCCGATGACGGAGAGGTCCTCCGGGCACGACAGGCCGATCGCGTCGGCGGCGTCGAGGACGCCCAGGGCGACGAGGTCGTTCGCCGCGACGATCGCGGAGGGCCTCGCGGCGGCGCCCAGGACCGGGGGAGCAGCCTCGCGCCCTGCCTCGATCGTGAATCCCTGAGCCTCGGCCGTCGGCCCGGGCTCCAGCCCGCGGACACGCAGGGCTTTCAGGAACCCTTCGGCCCTGCGCGCCCCCGAGGACGTGACCGTGGGACCGCCGACGTGACCGATGCGACGGTGTCCCTGCGCGTACAGATGCTCGACCGCGAGCGCCATGCCTGCGCGGTCGTCGGGGATCACGGCCGCGACCCGCCCGCGATCGACGGTCCTGTTCACGAGCACGAACGGGACCTCGGCCGCGATCAACCCGTCGATGACGCGGTCCCGCCGGCGCGCCGTGGCCAGGAGGAGACCGTCGACCTGTCGCTCGAGCATGACGTCGCGATGGCGCCGCTCTTGGTCCGGATCGTTATCTGTGTCGGCCAGGACGAGCGTGAAGCCGGCCTCATGGAGCGAGTCCTCGGCGCCGCGCACCATCCGGGGGAAGAACGGGTTCGTGATGTCCGGGATCAGCATCCCGACCGTGAACGAGCGGCGCATCTTCAAGCCCCGCGCGATGCGGTTCACGCGGTACCCGAGTGCGTCGGCGGCGTCCCGAACCCGTTCGACGGTCTCGTGGCTCACCATCCCGGCCGTCCGCTCGTTGAGAGCGCGCGATGCCGTCGCGGTGTGGACCCCGGCGAGCCTGGCGACGTCCTTCAAGTTCGCTGGCAGGTTCGCGGGCGCCATGGCACGGGAGTCTAGGACGCGGTGCTCAGCCGATGGCGGCCAGCACGGCTCGGACGATCCGCTCGACCGACGGAACGGTCGCGTCCTCGAGCTCGTCGGCGGCAGGGAGAGGGACGTGCGGCGTGGTGATCCGCACGATCGGGCCGTCCAGGTCGTCGAAGAGCCCTTCCGCCACGATCGACGCGATCTCGGCTCCCCAGCCGCACAGGCGAGGGTTCTCCTCGACCGTGAACATGCGCGATGTCTTCGCGACCGACGACGCGATCGTCGACATGTCGAGCGGGACGAGCGAACGAACGTCGATCACCTCGGCGTCGACGCCCTCCTCGCGGAGCCGCTCAGCCGCATCCAACGCGCGAGGCACCATCGCGGCGAGCGCCACGATCGTGACGTCCTCGCCGGCTCGACGGACGAGGGCGCGACCGAGCTCCTCCACGTGTTCACCCTCCGGGACCTCTCCCTTGGATGCGTAGAGGGACTTGTGCTCGAAGACGATGACCGGGTCAGGCTCGCGGATCGCGCCTGCCAGTAGCCCCTTCGCGTCCGCCGGGGTCGCCGGTGCCACGACCTTGAGGCCGGGAACGGCCATCGCCCAGCTCTCGAGGCTCTGGGAATGCTGCGCGCCGAAACGTGAGCCCGCACCGTTCGCCGTGCGGATCACGAGCGGGAGCGAGATCTGCCCGTTCGTCATGTATCTCGTCTTGGCGATCTGGTTCGCGATCAGATCCCAGCATGTGGCCAGGAAGTCGGAGAACATGATCTCGGCGATCGGACGGAGCCCGGTCATCGCGGCGCCCATCGCCGCCCCGACGATCGCCTCCTCCGAGATCGGCGTGTCGCGGACACGCTCTGGTCCGAACCGCTCGAGCAACCCGACCGTCGCCTTGAAGGCGCCCCCCGCGTCGGCCACATCCTCGCCGAGGAGGAAGACGAGCGGGTCGCGTTCCATCTCCTGCGCGATGCCCTCCGCCACGGCCTGCCGATAGGTCAGTTCCGCCATGCGGATCCTCCATCGCTCCAGACGTCTCGGTCGATGATCGACACCGAGGGTCTCGGCGATGCCGTGGCGATCTCGGTCGCTTCGTCCACCTCGCGGTCGGCATCGGCTTCGATCGCGGTGAAAAGCTCCGTCGGCGCCCCTGCTGCCTCGAGGGCCGTCCGGTACAGGAGGACCGGATCGCGCGCGAACCACTCCTGCACCTCGGATTCCGGACGGTACTTGGCGGGGTCGGCGCGAGAATGGCCCCCATGCCGGTACGTGACGGCCTCGACCAACGACGGACCCTCGCCGTCGCGCGCTCGCCCGATGGTCGAGCGCGCGACGTCGAGCATCGCGTCGGCGTCGTTCCCGTCCACGAGGATGGACTCCAAGCCGTACGCGGAGGCGCGGTCCGCCGCGGGATGCTTCACCGCCGTCACCGCCTCGATCGGCGTGTACTCCATATAGAGGTTGTTCTCGCACACGAACACGACCGGCAGGCGCCAGACGGCCGCCAGGTTCAGCGCCTCGTGGAACGCCCCGATGTTCGTGGCGCCGTCACCGAAGAAACAGACGGCGACCTGCCCGGAGCCCCGCACCTGGGCCGACCACGCCGCCCCGGCGGCGATCGGCAGATGCGCCCCGACGATCGCGTAGGAACCCATCATCCCGTGCGCGACGCTGGTGAGGTGCATCGAGCCGCCCTTCCCCCCCATCAAGCCGCCCTCGCGGCCGAGCAGCTCTGCCATCACGGGTGCCATCGGCACGCCTCGAGCGAGGGTGTGGTCGTGTCCCCGGTAGGTGCAGAACGTGTAGTCGTCGGCGCGCATCGCGACGCCGTACGCCGCGGCGATCGCCTCCTGACCGAGTCCCAGGTGGCTCGTCCCCTTCACCAGGTTCTGCAGGAACAGGTCGTAGGCGCGCTTCTCGAAGGCGCGCAGCCGCGCCATCAACCGGTACAGCTCGATCCGGCCGGGATCGATGCCGGATGCGGGTGGCGCCGCCCCGGCGGTCAGGTCCTCCACCCCATCTCCTTTCCTTCCGGACTCAATACGGGTTCGTGACGACGAGCTCCTCTGCAGGGAACAGCGTGAGCAGATCGTGACCGTCTCGGGTGACGACGATCTCCTCCTCGATCCGTGCCGCGGAGTGCCCGTCGTCGGCGGGGCAGTAGGTCTCGAGCGCGAAGACCATCCCCTCATGCAGTTCGATGGGATGATCGAGCGAATTCAACCGGCTGACGATCGGCCGCTCATGCAGCGCGAGGCCGAGACCGTGCCCGAACTGCAGCCCGAACGCCTCCATCTCGTCGGCGAACCCGAACTCCGCCGCCGTCGGCCACACGGCCGCCAGCTGGTCCGTCGTGACACCCGGCTTCACGAGGTCGATCGACGCGTCCATCCACTCCCGCGCCTTCACGTACGCGTCCCGCTGGCTGCTGGTGGCACGCCCGACCGCGAACGTCCGGTAGTAACAGGTGCGGTAGCCGTTGAACGAATGGATGATGTCGAAGTACGCCTGCTCGCCGGGCCGGATGATCCGGTCGGAGAAGATGTGCGGGTGCGGGCTGCACCGCTCGCCCGAGATCGCGTTCACGCCCTCGACATCGTCCGAGCCCATCCGGTAGAGGCGGTCGTTCACCATCGCGACGATCTCGTTCTCACGCACGCCGGGCTTCAACGCCTCGTAGATGTTCTGGTAGACGCCGTCGACCATCGCCGCAGCCGTCGAGAGCAGCATGATCTCGTCGGGTGACTTGATCTGCCGGGCGTCGAGCATCGTCTGCTGGCCGTCACGGACGTCGACCCCCAGATCGGCGAGGGCGCCCATCATCGGGATCTCCGAGATGTCCACGCCGAGCGGCATATCGCCGACACCGGCTTCGTCCATGAGTCCCTTCACCTCGCGCGCGGCACGGGCGAAGAAGCCCGCATCCGGCGCGATCGACCCGCGGAGACCCGTCATCCCCGCGCGCGAGTCCTCCGGCCGGAGCCAGGGCGAGTGGAGACGGTGCGCCTTCGCGGCGGAGCCGAAGTCCCAGAGCACGGGCTCCGCGTCGCCGGCCAACACCGCGAAGCGCATCAGCTTGTCCCGCGCCCACTCACCGATGTTCGTGCTCGTGAGGTAGCGGATGTTGTTCATGTCGAAGCACAGCAGCGCACCGAGCTCCGAGGATCTCAGGGCGTCACGCGCACGCGCGAGCCGGTACGTTCGGAGACGGTCGAAGTCGACACGCTCCTCGAAATCGACGTTCATCGTTCCGGGCGCCGGGACGCCGCTCTTGGCGAACTCCGACATCATGCGTCCCCGCGCGCGGCCCGCGCGAGATCGTCGACCGGGTGCAGTCCGTCATCGACGTCGACCCGCTCCGGCCCCAGCTCGAGCCCGGCTCTGCCAGCCTCCAGCAGCAGGAGTGCCGCGAAGTCCTCGTCTCCGTGGCCGTCACTCACCAGGGCGGTCACGATCTCATGCACCGCGGCCGTGATCGGAAGCGGTACGCCGAGATCCCGACCGGCCTCGAGCCCGAGCTCCAGATCCTTGCGGAGGAGGTGCCCCGTGAACGTGGGACGGAAGTCCAGGTTCACGAACGCGGGTGTCTTGTAGCGGGT
>VAYU01000025.1 GCA_005884925.1 Actinomycetota bacterium
CGGATGATCGCCAGCCGCCTCGCTGCGGCCCGTGACAGCTCCCGCTCGGTCATCGGTTCCTCCTGTCTCGAGAGAACCCGATGTGTACACGATGTCCGTCAGTTCCAGAGAAGACCGAGAGCCGGCGGTCGGATTCGAACCGACGACCTACCGATTACAAGTCGGTTGCGCTACCGGGCTGCGCCACGCCGGCAAGGTGCCGAGTCTACCCTCGGCGGAACGCCGGACCGCTTGAGGCGAGGGCGTAGATCACGAACCCGTTCAGCAGGATCGTGACGAGACCGCTCGCCGGGGTCGAGGAGGCGCGCGCGACCCCGAGCCCGATCCCGACGATCGCGAGCACGATCCCGAGCCACCGCCCGCTCTGCCGCAGGAGCAACACCAGCGCCCCGGCCACTGCCTGCAGGGCTCCGTACACGAGCAGGAAGCCCACGACGATGCCCGAAACCGACGATCCCCGATCGGACGAAGCGAAGGGTAGGAGCAGCACGATGTAGAGGATGGCGAACAACGCCCCCGCGAACAGGACGACCGCGGCAGTGATGAGGATCGGGGTCCGACGTCCGGTGACCACCGCATCACCTGGAACCTCGAAGTTCGCGAGATCCTCGAAGCGCGACCGAGGAGGGGTGCTCGCGGGTTCCGGCTCGGACGGCTGGGCGGGCTCTGACGGTCCCTCGTTCACCGGTCTCCCTCGAGCCCGCGCGGAAGCACGAAGGCGTAGAGCGCGCCGGCGAGCGAGGCGGCCGCGTTCAGCGAGTCCACACGACCGCGCATCGGCAGGGCAACGAGCAGATCGCACCGCTCGCGGACCAGCCTCGACAGACCTGTCCCCTCGCTTCCGAGCACGATCGCGACACGGCCGTCGGGACATCGGGTGTCGAAGATGCTCCGCTCCGCCGAACCGTCCAGCCCGATCGCGGTGAACCCGGCATGTTGGAGCCGCTCGATCGCGCGGGCGATGTTCGCGACGCGCGCGTGCCGGAGGTGCAGCAGCGCGCCCGCGGATGCCCGGACGGCAGCGTCCGTCACGGGGGCGCCGCGGTGCGTCCGGCTCACGAGCACCGACGCACCGGCGGCCTCGGCCGATCGCGCCGCGGCGCCCAGGTTCTGTGGGTCCTCGATCCCGTCGAGCACGACCGCGATCGCGTCCTCGGCCCACTCGGTCTCCGCGAGATCACGCTCCGAAAGGGAGGACGCGTTCGGACCGGCCGGGCGGACGCGCGCGATCACCCCTCGGTGATCGCGCGCGAGCCGGTCGAGGTCGGCGCGGCCGACCTCGCGCACAGGGACCCGTGCGCGGTCGGCCGCGCCGAGCACCGCTCGGAGTCCCTGGTTCCGGCGAGCGCCGGGCGCGACCAACACCTCCACGGCTCGCCCCGCTCCGATCGCCTCGACCACGGCACGCCGGCCGGTGATCAGCTCATCGCTCGATCGCATCACCGCACCCGGGGCGCTCACGTCACCACCGCGACGGCAAGGCATCCGATCCCGTCGCCGGCGAGCCCCAGGCCTTCCGGGCGGGTCGCCTTCACCGAGATCCCGTCGATCGGGATCGCCAGGATCTCGGCGAGCCGCGATCGGATCTCCTGACGGCGCGGCGCGATCGCGGGTCGGTCGGCGACGACCGTCACGTCACATGAGGACGGTGTGAACCCAGCATCGCCCAGCAGCTCGACGACACG
Organism: Actinomycetota bacterium; assembly: GCA_005884925.1. Taxonomy (GTDB): domain Bacteria; phylum Actinomycetota; class UBA4738; order UBA4738; family HRBIN12; genus AC-51. Next base: position 1,686 of record VAYU01000025.1, read on the forward strand.
GCCCAGCAGTGCGGACCCCGAGATCCCCTCGGAGGCGGGGTCGGCCTCCGGGAAATGCTCGCCGACGTCGCCGAGCGCAGAGGCGCCGAGCAGCGCGTCCGCGACGGCGTGACAGACCGTGTCACCGTCGGAATGCCCCATCAACCCGTCCTCGCCCTCGAACCGCACGCCGCCGAGCCACAACTCGCGACCGGTCGCGAACCGATGGACGTCGAAGCCGAGACCGCTCCTCGGGACGCGCGCCTCAGGCACGCACGCCCCCCATCCGTGCCTCGGCGCGTGCAAGATCGAGCATCGTCGTGATCTTGAAGTTCATCGGGTCGCCGGCCACGGCGACGACGGTCGCGATCCGCTCGAGCAGCATCGCGTCGTCGGTCACCTTCTCCTCGGCGGCCAACGCGCGGTCGTGTGCTTCGCGGAGCACCTGGACCCGGAAGGCCTGTGGGGTCTGCGCCAGCCCCAGCTCGGTGCGAGCGACGGTGTCGACCACGCGCACCCCATCCAGTCGCTTGACGGTGTCCGCCACGGCGATCACCGGTACCGCTCCATCGGCGCCCGCTTCCACGGCGCGGATCACCTCCGTGAAGAGGTCCGGGGGCGCGAAGGGCCGCGCCGCGTCGTGGACGGCGACGATCTCGGCGTCCGCCGCGAGGGCCGTCAGCGCCGCTCGCACCGATGCCTGCCGCGTCCGCCCACCGGTGAGGATGGTGGTGGGCACGGGGAGCCCCTCGACGCACGAGCGCGCCTCCTCCTCGTAGCCGGGGGGCGCCGCGACGACGATGGCCCCGATCTTCGGCGACGCGGCGGCACCGGCCGCGGCGACCGCCAGCATCGTTCGCTCCCCGATCGGCAGCAGGGCCTTCGGCCGCTCGGCACCGAGGCGCTTGCCCGCACCCGCAGCGAGCAGGATGGCCGCGGCGCGCGCACCCCCATCGGTCATCGCCGCAGCATGGCAGAAGCGGTCCGTACGCGCAGCGCAGTGCCGAACCCCTTCAGAGGGTCAGCCCGACCGAGCTGCTCCATCGAGGTTCGCGAAGATCATCCTGCCAGTCGTGGTCTGCAGGACGTTGCGGACCTGGACCTCCACCTGACCGCCGATGAGCTCCGCCGCGTCCTCCACGACGACCATCGTGCCGTCGTCGAGGTACCCGACCCCCTGTCCGTGTTCGCGACCGTCCTTCACGAGCCGGACCACGAGCTCGTCTCCGGCCGCGTACGGCAGACGGAACTTCGTGGCGAGGGCGTTGATCTGCGCGACCTGCACCCGCAGCGCCTCGGCCACCTTCGCGAGGTTGTGGTCGACCGTGATCAGAGACGCGCTCCGCTCGCGGGCGAGCCGCACGAGCGCGGCGTCGACGTCTTGAACCCCCGGCTCTTCGACCAGCTGGAACTGCACCGTCGGAGCTTTCTGAAGCTCCACCAACACGTCGAGCCCGCGCCGACCCCGTGTCCGCCGCCGCGGGTCCGACGAATCGGAGATCGCCTGGAGCTCCCGGAGGACCCCCTCGTGCAGCAGCACGGTCCCCGAGATGAAGCCGGTGGATACGAGGTCGGCGATCCGTCCGTCGATCAGCGCGCTCGTGTCGACGACGTGGACATCGCCCCCGGCGCGCGCGGTCGCTCGCGGCTTCATTCCGAACAGACCGAAGAGGTCCTCGTACTTCGCCTGACCCAGTCGGATCCCGAGCGAACCGAGCACGAGGAATACGAACAGAGCTGCGGGCCAGGCCAGACTCACCGGGATGAACAGCAGCGGCAGACACAGCAGCGCGGCGACCACGAGCCCGGTCGCCAGCCCGATGACGCCTCCGGCGACCTCGGCCGCCGGGCGACGTGAGAACTCCTCCTCCAGGCCCCGAACGGCCTCGAGCGTGAGCCGGCCGAAGACGCCGCCGCAGACGTAGCCCGACGCCGCGCCCAGGAAGACGTAGAGGATCGCTCGGCCGCCGGTCGTGCCGGTGGCGTAGGTCCCGAGCTGGTATCCCACGGCCCCGAAGACGGCGACGAAGATCAAGCGGACCGCCTCGACCAGGCGCCCGCGCAGCGTAGCCTTCCGACCTTCGTCGACCGTCATGCGCATCCTCAGCGGAAGGACGTCCTGACGGTTCCCTCCGCCGCCTCAGTCATCGGACGCAAGCGCGAGCGACCTGAGACGCGCTCGGAAAGGCGGTGCGGTGGAACGATGCGTGAGGACGGTCAGGCCTGGGCGGCCGAGACCTTCGCTCCGTGCGAATCGTCGAGGATCCCGTCGATCAGCGCCTCGGCCTCGTCCTCCGACTTCTCCGTCGCGAAGGAGAGCTCCGAGATCAAGATCTGCCGGGCCTTCGTGATCATCCGCTTCTCGCCGGCCGACAACCCCTTCTCGCGATCGCGGATGGCGAGGTTCCGGAGCACCTCGGCGACCTCGTAGGGGTCGCCGGAATGGAGCTTCTCGAGGTTGTTCTTGAACCGACGGCTCCAGTTGGCGGCGACCGACGTCTCGTCCTCCGTGAGCACCTTGAGGATCTTCTTGGCCTCGTTCTTGCTCACGCACGGACGCAACCCGACCTGATCGGTCGAATCGATCGGCACCAGGACGGTCAGATCACCGTAGACCACCCGAAGGACCAGGTACTTCCGCTTCTCTCCGAGGAACTCCTTAACGCGAACTTCTTCGATGACGGCGGCACCGTGTTCAGGATGCACGACCGTGTCGCCTTTTCGGAACGTCACGAACCCTCCCTTGGAAGCGGAATCGCGCGGTTGACTAGTCGAGAGGGTAACACGCGGAGCCCTTCCACCGCAACACGAAACCGCAGGTCAGGGGGCACATCCGGCACTCCGAACGGTCCGGATGCTCTACGACGCACGGGCCCGGCGCGTCGTCGTCGCCCCGGGGATCGCCCAGCCGAGTGCCTGCGCGACGTGGCCGACCGTATGGACGGTGAGCCCGTCCGGAGCGCCCTCGACGAGCCCGGGGGCGAACACCGCCGTGCAGCCCGCTCCTCGGGCGGCCGCCAACCGCTGGCGCATCCCCGGTGCCGGCCGGAGGGACCCGGTGAGCGAGATCTCGCCCACGAAGGCCGACCCGGTGGGCGGCATCGTCCCGGTGCCCGCCGACACGAGCGCGGCGGCGACGGCAAGGTCGGACGCCGGATCATCGATCCTGATGCCGCCCGAGGAGGCTCCGAAGAGGTCGGCTCGACCGAGCGGCAGCCCTGCCGCGCGGTCGAGCACCGCCGCGACCAGCTGGAACCGACGCGGGTCCAGCCCGGTCGCATGACGCCTACCCGCGCCGTCGGCCGAGCCGACCAGGGCCTGCACCTCCACCGCCAGCGCTCGCCGCCCGGCCTGGACGACCGCGACGGCCGACCCGGGCGCAGACTCACCGGGGACGAGCATGGCCGTCGGGTCGATCCTGGCCAGGCCGAGCGGGCCCATCTCGAACCAGGCCGTCTCGCCCTCGGCGCCGAAGCGGTTCTTGCCGCCGCTGAGCACCCGGAGTCCCGAGCGGGCGTCGCCCTCGAACGCCAGGACGACGTCGACAGCGTGCTCCAGTGCCCGCGGGCCGGCCAGATCGCCGTGCTTGGTCACGTGACCCGTCAGGATCACCGCGATGCCCTCGGATTTGGCCAGACCGACGAGCCCGTCCGCACAGAGGCGGACCTGGGTCACGCCTCCCGGCATCGCCGCGCCCTGCGCGTCGCGAAGGGTCTGGATGGAGTCGACCGCCAGCACCGCCGGCCGCGTCGCGCGCGCGGCGTCCAGCACGACGTCGAGGTCGCGCCCGGGCGCGAACCAGACGTCGTCCACCGGGATACCGAGCCGCCGCGCGCGCGAGGCCACCTGGGCGCGCGACTCCTCGCCCGAGACCAGAAGGCAGGCCGCCCCGGCGGCAACGAGCGCCCCCAGGAGCTGGAGGACGAGGGTCGACTTCCCGATGCCCGGTGGGCCCGCCAGCATCACGACGGATCCCGGCACGAGGCCACCGCCGAGGACGCGGTCCAGACCCGGCACCCCCGTCCGGATCCGCTCTTCGCCTTCCCCCACGTGGAGCGTCACCGGTCTGACGGCCTTCCTTCCCACGCTGGCCGCGGCGCCGCTGGTCTGATCGACCGTTCCCCACTCGGCACATCCGGGACACCGTCCCGTCCACTGGGACAGGCGCTGCCCGCATGCCGAACAGACGAACGCGATCCGATCCCTCGTCACGCCGAGGAACCTAGCCCTCGCCTCTGACACCGACCCCGCCCGCGGGATCGGCCGCCGACGTCGGCCGCCGACAGCGGGCAGTGTCACACCCGAACGGTAGGGTCCGGCGACCGCCCGGGTGAGGCCCAACGGTCCTCATCCGGGCCCAAGTGGCGGCAAGCGGCGCTCCGTGCTCGACCGGGCGCGAGACGTGCCGATACCTGGGTTCGTGAGGTGGTCTTCGTGCGAGTGGTCAAGCTGGATCTCGATACTCCGCAGCCCAGGCAGACGTCGCTGCGCCCCGCTCCCGTCGCACCCACGCAGCCGCTCGTCCTCGTGATCTGGCGGGACGCCTTCTTCGATTTCGATCAGAAGAGCACGGACGACTTCCGCTCCGAGTACCTGGTCCACACCGTTGGGTTCCTCGTCGCCGATGGCCCGACCTTCATCTCGCTCGCGCAGGAGGTGCTCCCCGACGACGAGGGCTACCGTGCCGTGACGCACATCCCCAGGGTGGTCGTCGAGCGGATCGTCCTCCTCGACGCTGCCGCCGAGGAAGCGCCGACACCACCCGAGTAGCGGGTACTATTCGACGACACCGCGAGCGTTCCTCGCTCGCCATCCGACCGGAAGGAGGGATGCAACGATGACCGCGACCCTTGCCGCCGTCCTCACGTCGCCGCGTCCCTCCGGTCGCGCCTAGCTCTGGCTCGCGCTCCTCGGGATCGCGGTTCCCCATGCCCGCATCCCGATCGGGGAGGAGCACGCGTTGCGGCACGAAGCGTTCGAGCATTTCTTCGATGAAGGACTCGTCGAAGCGCACCTCAAACCGCTGAAGCACGGCAAGGAAGCGAGCGTCCATCTGTTCCGCGCCGATCCCAGAACGACAGGCGAAGAGCTGGTCGCCCTCAAGCTCTACCACCCGTTGGATCGTCGGGACTTCCGCGACGAGACGCTGTATCGGGATGGCGAGTTCATCAAGGAGCGGCGGATGCGCGTCGCCCTCGAGCACAAGACCCGCTACGGGCGCGAGCTCCAGGGCTCGCTCTGGGTCGGTCGCGAGTGGGAGACCCTCAAGAAGCTGGATGGCGGCGTGGGGGTCCCCCGGCCGATCGAGGCAACGCAGGACGCGATCCTGATGTCCTACATCGGCGACGAGGACGTCCCGGCGCCGCGGCTGCACGAGTATCGCCACGACGATCTGGACGAGCTCGCGTCCCTGTGGGAGCAGCTGCATCGAGCGATCGAACGGATGCTCTACCGCGACGTCGTGCACGGCGACCTCTCCAGCTACAACATCCTGGTCTGGGACGGCGCGGTCACGTTGATCGACTTCCCCCAGGCCGTGGACCCGAAGAAGAATCGCCACGCGCAGTCGTTCTTGGAGCGTGACGTTTGCAGGCTCGGCGAGCACTTCGAACGGCGCGGACTGCACAGGCCCTGGCAACGGATCGCGCACGACCTCTGGACCGCCTGGCTGTTCGCCGATCTGGTCCCCGAAGAGCTCCGCGGACTCACGACGTGAGGGGACGGGGTTCGGCGGCTCGCCGAACCCCGCCCCCTCCGTCATGCTCAACCCTCCCTAAGCGCTGATGCCCGCCGCGGCGTCTTGAAGGGTGATGCAGGCAGAAGGCGAGATCGTGCAGCTTCCGACGGAGCGGGTCGCACCCCCGAAGGACTTCCGGACGTTCTTCGAGGAGGAGCACGGGCGTCTGTTCAAGACGCTCTACTTCGTGACCGGCGACCGAACGGATGCCGCGGACCTGATGCAGGAGGCGTTCGTGAAGCTCTGGGAACGCTGGGACACGATCGACCGGATCGACGATCCCACGGCATACCTCTTCAAGGTGGCGCTCAACGGGAACCGGATGCGGCTGCGCGCCGCACGCCGGGCCGCGAGGCGCCCGATCCCGCTCGGCATCGTTCGTGACCCGTTCGACGAGGTCGACATCCGCGAGGACGTCTTTCAGATGCTCCGGGACCTCGCCCCACGCCAGCGAGCCGCCCTCGTCCTGCTCGATCTGTACGGATACGGCTCCGAAGAGGCCGCACGGATCATGGGCATCCGTCCGTCGACCGTCCGCGCGCTGGCCACGCAAGGTCGAGCCGTGCTCCGCAGAGGAGGCTCCGATGCATGACCTGAGGGAGGTCTTCGAGATGGTCACCAAACAAACCGAGCCCGATCTGGACTCGTGGAAGAAGCAGGAGGACCGGCAACGACAGAGGTCGCGGAACCGCAGGATCGGTGCGATCGCCGTCGCAGCCGCCGCGGCGATCGCGATCGGCGCCTTCGCGCTCGTGTCACGCCCTGGTTCCGGCACGACCTCAGTGACCAACCCGCCGGCGCCGAGTGTGCCGTTGGTTACGACTCCTCCGATCGGAGCGCAGCTCGTGGCGCCAGACGGGACACCGGTCCGGCAATTCCCGGGGTCTTTCTCGGGCGACGAGGCGCTCCAGCTCTCGCCCGACGGCACCACGATCGCGTTCTTCGACGACAGCTTCCACGTGCACACGGTCCGTGTCGACGGCACGAACGAGCTGACCCTCACCGGAGCTGGCAACATGAACTCGGGGGACGCGGTGAACCACACCGCGTGGTCGCCCGACGGTTCGCAGATCGCTTACCCGTTGAGCGGCGACATCTACGTGATGAACGCCGACGGATCGAACCAGCACGCGATCACGCACGCGACCGGAGGGATGGGCTACTACTACCCGGTCTGGTCAGTGAACGGGACGATCGCCATGTGGGGAGCCCCGGATGCCGGCCCGGACGGCGGTCCGGCGGACTCGGAGATCTACACGGTCCCCGCGACCGGTGGGGACGTCAAGAGGCTGACCCACAACGGGGTATCGAACATCGAGCCGTCGTGGTCGCCGGATGGGAACCGACTCGCGTACTGGAACGAAGGCGCGCTCTGGATCATGCGAGCGGATGGTAGTGGCAAGCATCAGGTGGACGCGCAGGAAAGTGGCGCGTGGGCGCCGACCTGGTCCCCGGATGGCACCCAGATCGCATTCATCCGATACGTGGGGAACCTCCCCATCGGGGGAGCTCCCATCATGCAGCTCCGCACGATCGACCTCGCCTCTGCAAACGTCACCAAGCTTCACGTGCACTCGCTGACGGACCTGAACGGCCCGCAGTGGGTGTCGGACGGGGAGATCCTGATCAACCGGTACAACTGACTCGCTCGTCGAGCCTCGGGGCGGGCGCCTTCGGCGCCCGCCCCTCCACGCATCAACGCAATCGCAACGGATCTTTGTGGCCTAGGGCGCCATCGGCGGACCGGGACCGGCGCATGATCGAGGGACCAGCGCGGACGACGGTGCGCTATTCGGGTGAGCTGGCGAGCTCCACCGGAGGCACGTCCGGCGGCACGATCGTGGGTCCGTGCTCGAAGACGATCTCATCGGCGGCAGCATCCACGAACACGGTCTCGCCGGCACGGAACTCCTTGTGGAGGATCTTCTCCGACAGCGGGTCCTCGACCAAGCGCTGGAGGGTGCGGCGGAGCGGCCGGGCGCCGAGCGCCTGGTCATAGCCCCGCTCCGCGAGCAGCGACTTCGCGGCGTCGGTCAGATCGATGTCGATGTCCTTCGACTTGAGCTGCTCCTCCACGCGTCGCATCAGCAGGTCGACGATCAACTTCACGTCGTCGATCGTGAGCTTGTGGAAGACGATGACCTCGTCGATCCGGTTCAGGAACTCGGGCCGGAACTGCCGCTTGAGCTCCTCCTGGACCGTCTCCTTCATCTTCTCGTAGGTGACGGCGTCGTCACGGGCTGCGGTGAAGCCGATGCCGATGCCCTTCGAGATGTCCCGCGTGCCGAGGTTGGAGGTCATGATGATGATGGTGTTCTTGAAGTCGACCGTGTGACCCTGGGAGTCGGTGAGGCGCCCGTCCTCCAGGATCTGCAGGAGCGTGTTGAACACGTCCGGGTGCGCCTTCTCGATCTCGTCGAACAGGATCACGCTGAAGGGCTTGCGCCGCACGGCCTCGGTGAGCTGCCCGCCTTCCTCGTATCCGACGTAGCCGGGTGGTGAGCCGATCAGCCGGCTGACGGTGTGCTTCTCCATGTACTCCGACATGTCGAGCTGGATCAGCGCGTCCTCGTCACCGAACAGGAATTCCGCGAGCGCCTTGGAGAGCTCGGTCTTGCCCACGCCGGAGGGGCCGAGGAAGATGAACGACCCCGTGGGGCGCTTCGGGTCCTTCAGACCGCTCCGCGTCCGGCGGATGGCGCGCGACACGGCGGAGATGGCGTCCCCCTGGCTGATGATCCGCTTGTGGATCTCGTCCTCCATGCGCAGCAGCTTGTCCGTCTCTTCTTCGGTGAGCTTGAACACGGGGATGCCGGTCCAGATGGACAGCACCTCCGCGATCTCCTCTTCGTCGATCTCCGAGAGGATGTCCATCTCGGTCGAGCGCCACGACTGCTCGCGCCGCACGCGCTCCTCCTGGAACTGACGCTCCTCGTCACGGAGCCTGGCGGCAAGCTCGAAGTCCTGCCCGTCGATCGCCGACTCCTTCTTGAGACGCACCTCGGCGATCTTCTCGTCGATCTCACGGACGTCGGGCGGCGCGGTCATGCGGCGGATCCGCATCCGGCTACCGGCCTCATCGATCAGATCGATCGCCTTGTCGGGGAGGAACCGGTCGGAGATGTAGCGATCCGCGAGGTTGGCGGCCGCCACGATGGCTTCGTCCGTGTAGGTGACGCGGTGGTGCGCCTCGTACCGGTCGCGCAGGCCCTTCAGGATCTCGATCGTGTGGATCACCGTGGGCTCGGAGACCTCGATCGGCTGGAAGCGCCGCTCGAGTGCCGCGTCCTTCTCGAGGTACTTGCGGTACTCATCGCGCGTGGTGGCGCCGATCGTCTGGAGCTCACCGCGCGCGAGCATCGGCTTGAGGATGCTCGCCGCGTCGATGGCGCCCTCCGCGGCACCCGCGCCGACGAGCGTGTGGAGCTCGTCGATGAACAGGATGATGTCGCCGCGGGTCTTGATCTCCTTTAGGACCTTCTTCAGACGTTCCTCGAAGTCGCCCCGGTAGCGGGAGCCGGCGACCAGCGCGCCGAGGTCGAGCGTGTAGATCTGCTTGCCCTTGAGCGTCTCGGGGACCTCTCCCTTGACGATGGACTGCGACAGCCCTTCGACGACGGCGGTCTTGCCGACGCCGGGCTCGCCGATCAGCACCGGGTTGTTCTTGGTCCGGCGTGATAGGACCTGCATGACCCGCTCGATCTCCTTCTCGCGGCCGATCACCGGATCGAGCTTGTTCTCCCCGGCGAGCTGCGTCAGGTTGCGACCGAACTGATCGAGGACCGCCGAACCCTGGCCCGCGGTCTCGCTCCCGCCACCGGCGGAGACCTGCTCCTTGCCGCCCGTGTACCCGGAGAGCAGCTGGATCACCGTCTGACGAACGCGGTTGAGGTCTGCCCCCAGCTTCTGGAGCACCTGGGCGGCGACCCCTTCGCCCTCGCGGATCAACCCGAGCAAGATGTGCTCGGTGCCGATGTAGTTGTGGCCGAGCTGGAGCGCCTCGCGGAGCGACAGCTCGAGGACCTTCTTGGCGCGCGGCGTGAACGGGATGTGACCGGTGGGTGCCGCCTGCCCTTGTCCGATGATCTCTTCGACCTGCTGGCGGACGGCCTCGAGCGATATGTTCAGGGATTCGAGTGCCTTCGCGGCGACGCCCTCGCCCTCGTGGATCAGGCCGAGGAGGATGTGCTCGGTGCCGATGTAGTTGTGGTTGAGCATCCGCGCTTCTTCTTGCGCGAGAACCACGACGCGCCTGGCGCGATCCGTGAATCGCTCGAACATCTCACCCGTCCTCCGGGCCGAGGCCCGCTTCCTCTCCTCGCCGCTCAGGGATCGCGGGACCACGTCCTCCCCCCGAGGTACATCGGGCGCCGAGGTCGGTCCCCAGCGCCCGTACGAACCGAGTATACCCGTGCCCCTACGAACCCTTGGAACCACCATCAGTCGCTATTACGTCATCCTTCCTTCGGTTCGTTTCGGCGTCGGGATTAGTGCCAGCGCCTCCGACGAACGCTCGACCCGGGCTGCCCCGATGGAACCAGGAAGAGATCCCTCCGTCCGGGTGATGCGAAGCCCGTCGGCTCCCGGGAGACTTCAACCGCGCGGATCTGCGTGCCGAACACCACCTGAAGGAGATCCCGCCTGGACGTGGACCTCAACGACACTGACAAGGTGGGAACCATGCGCGTGCTCGTCGTCGACGACCATCGAGCCTTCCGGCATGCCCTGTCGTCCGCCTTGGAGATGGTCGACGACATCGAGGTCGCGGGGCAGGCCGGCGGGGGACTCGCCGCGTGCCAGGAGGCCGAACAGCTCGACCCCGACGTGATCGTCATGGACCTGTCGATGCCCGATCTCTCCGGGATCGACGCGATGAAACGGATCCACCAGCGGCGTCCCGATCTCCCCGTCGTGATCCTCACGGCCCACGCGGACGACGGAACCGAGCGCGAGGCCCGCGAAGCTGGAGCGAGCGGATTCGTGGCCAAGGGCACCGGCCTGCGCGATCTGGTTATCGTCCTGCAGGAGGCCGCCGAGCTGGACGCCCGGTAGGCCGGTCTATCCGCCTTTCTCCTGGCGAGCGATCTTGCAGAGACCCATCAGCAGGCCCTTCGTGAACGAGGGGTTGTCGAGCAGGGGCGTGAAGTCCCAACCGACGAGCGACACCGTCGTGAGGTCGGAGGCCGCGGTCACCGTCGCCGATCGCGGTCCGCCGTCGATGAGGCCGATCTCACCGAAGTAGCCACCGTGACGCAGCTCCGCCACCCGGGCGCCGTCCTTCACGACCTCGGCCGTCCCGTCCACGACCAGGTGGAAGCCGACGCCGCTCTGCCCCTGGGTGGCCACCGAGGTCCCCTGGGAGAAATGGACCTCCTTCATCCGGTCCGCGATCTGGGCAAGGTCGTGGTCGGCGAGGTCAGAGAACAGCGGGACGGAGCTCAGGAGCTCCACGATCTTCGTCTTGTCCATCGTTCACTCCCGTGTGGGTCGAGGGCGCGGTGTCGGCGGTCACGATGCACCGGAACGGGGCCCGCGCGCAAGTCACCCGCCCTCGGGTCGCTGGGACGGGAACATGATGAGGTCGCGCAGGCTCGCCGCGTCGGTCAGGACCAGCAACAAGCGGTCGACGCCCATGCCCATCCCCCCGGCCGGCGGCATCCCGTGCTCCAGCGCTCGGAGGAACTCCTCATCCATCGGATGGACCTCGTCCCCGAACACCTCTTTCATCTGTTGCTGGAGCTCGAACTTGGCGCGTTGCTCGATCGGATCGGTCAACTCAGAGAACGCCGTGACGAGCTCAACGGCGCCCGCGACCAGGTCGAAGTGCTCCGTTAGCGCGGGGTCGCCCCGGTGAGGACGGGCGAGTGGAGAGACCTCACGCGGGAAGTCGCACACGAACGTCGGTCGCCAGATCGTGGGCTCGACCAGCTTCTCGAACAGCTCCTGCACCACCTTGCCGGGTCCCCACTCGTCGTCCACCTCGACGCCGTGGCGCTCGGCGATCGCGGGGAGATCGGGACGATCGAGCGACAGGTCCTCGCCCGTCGCTTCCGAGACCGATCCGAGGATCGTCACCCGTTCGAACGGCGGTGAGAGATCCAGCTCACGACCGCGGCTCGGGATGATGAGATCGTCTGGGTCACGCCCCATCACGACGTTCACCGCGTGGCAGCACTCGACGACGAGCGTCTCGGAGAGCTCCATCATCGTGTAGTAGTCGCCGTACGCCTGGTACGCCTCGAGCATCGAGAACTCGGGGTTGTGTTCGCGATCGATGCCCTCGTTGCGGAAGTTCCTTCCGAGCTCGTAGACGCGCTCCAGCCCCCCGACGAGCATCCGCTTCAGGTAGAGCTCCAGGGAGATCCGAAGCTTCAGATCGATATCGAGGGCACGATGGTGCGTCGTGAACGGACGTGCGTTGGCGCCGCCCGCGACCGCCTGGAGGATCGGCCCCTCGAACTCGACGAACCCGCGAGCGTCGAGCACGCGTCGCATCGTCCTGAGCGCCGCGGCCCGCGCCAGGACGTACCGGCGAGGGGTGTCATCGGAGATGAGATGGAGGTACCGGCGCCGCTGTTGCAGGTCGGGGTCCTGAAGGCCGTGCCACTTCCCGGGGAGCGGCCGGAGCGCCTTCGTCAGCATCGCCCAGCGTTCGACGAAGATGCTCAGCTCGCCCGTCCGCGTCGTGGCGACGTACCCATCTGCGCCGATGATGTCGCCGAGGTCGACCTCGTCGAGCTCGGCGAACCGGTCCTCGGGCAGGCTCGCCTCCGCGAACACGAGCTGGAGGTCGCCGTCGCGATCGCGGATCGTCAGGAACTTGAGCTTCCCGAGGTCGCGCTTCAGGACCACGCGCCCGGCAACGACGAACCGCTCCGCGGTCGTCGTGTCGGGCGCGAGGTCGGGGTGAGCCTCGCGGATCGCGCGCGTCGACGTGGGCTCGTCGACATCGAGCACCGAGCGGAGGTTGATCGCGAACGCGCGGTCTCGTCCGAGGCGATCGAGCGATGCCCGCCGGGCGGCGAGCACCTCGGCTTCCCGACCCGTGGCTCCGTCCTCGGCAGATGACCTCGACGGCTCGCTCGGCGCAGGCGGCTCGGACGACTTAGACATCGGCCGGATCCGCGTTCCGGGCGTGCACGAGCCGGAGGCCCTCGAGGGTCAACCACGGTTCGTGATGCTCGATCGACCGGCAATGGGGGATCACGATCAGCGCCAGGCCACCGGTCGCGACGGTGGTCGGGTGAGCTCCCAACTCGTCCGAGATGCGCGCCACGATCCCATCGACCATGTCCGCCGTCCCGTAGACCAGCGCCGACTGGATGCACTCAACCGTGTTCTTGCCGATCACCGACAGCGGAGCCACCAGCTCCACCCGCGGGAGTCGGGCCGTCCTCGACACGAGGCTCGCGGCGGCGACCTGGATCCCCGGCCCGATCACCCCGCCGACGAACTCTCCCTCCGCGGACACCACGTCGAAGTTCGTGCTGGTGCCGAAGTCCACGACGACGGTTGGGCCGCCGTAGCGGGAGAAGGCGGCGAGCGCATTCATCACCCGATCGGCGCCGACCTCCCGCGGGTTGTCCGTCGCGACGGAGACACCGGTCTTGATCCCCGGTCCCACGATCAGCGGGGCGAAGGTGAGATACGCGGCCGCCATCTCCCGGAACGCCGTCGTGAGGTCCGGGACGACACTCGCCACGCACATGCCGGTGAGATCCCGCCGGAGGTCCAGGTCACGGTGCTCGAGCAGCCCCGCGAGCTGCAGCGCCAGCTCGTCGGAGGTCTGCTCGGCCCGGGTCGAGAGCCGCCAGGTCTGACGGAGCACCTCGCCCTCGAAGACCCCGAGAACGATCTCGGTGTTCCCGACATCGGCTGCGAGCAGCACGGCGCTTCCCTCCGTTCCACCGGTTCCCGTTCACCGGTCTCCGTTCATCGGCGGACCGGCGGATGCAGCGCCATCGTCGCGGAGACCCAGGGCGCCGACAACTCGCGGTTCACGCGATGGGCGCCGGTAGCGGCAGGTTGTCGATCAGGCGGGCGTGGGGGAATCGGGCCGCCACGATCGCGCGCGACGGCGCGTCGATCGTGGCGGCCACCGTGAACGTCGCCTCATCGACCACGGCCGCGTAGTCGAGCCGGGCGAGCGTCGTCGCGCCGATCTCGCGGGCCATCAGCGCCACGAGGACCTGCGCGTCTCGTTCGCCCGCGCGGGCGTGTTCGGCCGCCTCGGTCAGCGCGAGGAAGAGGCAGCTCGCCTGCTGCCGCTCCTCGGGCGTGAGGCGGGCGTTCCGGGAGGACAGTGCGAGGCCGCTGCCCTCGCGCACGGTCGGACACGCCACGATCGTCACTCCCAACCCGGGCTCCGCGGCGACCATGCGGCGGACGAGGAAGCGTTGCTGGACGTCCTTGTCCCCGAAGTACGCGACGCTCGGTCCCGTCAGGTCGAACAGGCGGCGCACGACCTTCAAGACCCCTTCGAAGTGCCCGGGCCGTGCCGCACCCTCGAAGGTCTTCCCGACCGGGCCCGGGTCGGGAGCGGGCAGGTCCACCCCGGGTGGGTAGACCTCCTCGACCGAAGGTGCCCACACCAGGTCGACGCCCTCGCGCTCCGAAGCGGCGAGATCCGCCGCTTCGGAGCGCGGGTACGTCTCGAGATCCTCTTCCGGGCCGAACTGCAGCGGGTTCACGAAGATGGAGACGACGACGCGGTCGCGCTCGCCGCGGGCACGCTGGATCAGCGAGCGGTGCCCCGCGTGGAGCGCGCCCATCGTGGGCACCAGGCCGACCGAGGCCCCGGCCGTTCGCCAGCCCTCGGTCGCGGCCCGGAGATCCGCGGCGGTCCGGATCAGATCCATCGATCGCTCACCGAGGGTCTGTCCAGCGGTCCAGGACGGCCGCGACCGCCGCCCGGCCGGCCTCGGACAACCGTCCGGCCCCCACGGCCAGATCCAGCGCCACCCGACACATCGCGACATAGGCAGACACCGTGTCCGGCGCGTGTCGTTCGAGCGCGTCGAGGTTCCGGGTGATCGTCGTCGTGTCACCCCGGACGGCCGGACCGGTGAGCGCCACCGCGGTTCCCAACCTCGCGATGTTGTCGAGCGTGGCCATCTGGAGCGGATGCATCGCGTCCGCGGGATCGGGCACGCCGGCCACGGCGAACAACCGCTCGGCGATGGCCGTCGTCGCCACGAGGTAGTTCGATGCGAAGACCGCGGCGGCGTGATACAGCGGGCGAAGATCGTCGCGGAGACGGAACGGCGCGGCGCCCAGCTCGCTCGCGAGCCACTCACCGAGCGTGAAGCCCTCATCGTCGTCGGCCGTGACGGCGATCCGACAGCCCGGGAGGGTGCGGATGGCCCCGTCGACGTCCGGGAAGGTCTGCAGCGGATGGGTCGCCAGGCGGCGCGCCCCTCGTTCGCGGAGAGCGAGGAGGACGTCGAGGCCGGTCGCCCCCGACAGGTGCGTCACCCAGCTGCCCGAGGGCACCGTCCCCGCCCTGGCAAGCTCCGCCACGACCGTACCCAGGGCGTCGTCGGGAACCCCCAGCAGCAGGAGGTCGCCGAGCGCGGCCGTCTCCGCGGCGGGAAGGACCGGAACCCCCGGCAACCACGCAGCTGCGCGCTCGGTCGTCGCGCCGCGACCAGAGACGGCGGCCACGTGGTGTCCAGCACGAGCGAGCAGGACGGCGACGGCGGTGCCCACACGCCCGGCGCCGATCACGGCGATCCTCACGACGCCGATCCCGAGGGATCGAGCGAGGACGGACTCCACAGCAGGGGCCCGGCCGGGCGAGGCGCGCCTGGCGGCAACGTGAGGGGACGGAGCTCGCGGGCCCGGACGAAGGAGAGCTCGCCGTCCTGCAACAGGATGAGGTCGCCGCCCGCCGTGACCGTCGCCTCGATCGTGGCCGCGTCGGTCTGGTCGACGAGCTCGGGCACGCGCAGACCGACACCCGGGCCCATCGTGATGCGATAGACACCGCGAACGCCGCGATACAGGCCAAGCACGTAGGCATCCCCGGCGTCCCAGGACCACGTGAGGAACTCGTCGACCAGCAGCGGCTGGCTCCTCCTGCCGAACGGGACGGGACCGTTCTGTGAGGGGGATCGGTGGTAGAGCTCCAGGCCCGGCGGCGGCCGGCCCGTCTCGCCCGAGCCTGGTCGTGGGACCGGGGTGACGAGGAAGTCGCCGCGGGTGGACAAACTCACGAGCGCGTGGTCGTCGATGAACCGCTCCGTGTAGCCGCCGCCGATGAAGACGATCGACGCCGCCGTCCTTCGCGCGGCAACCACGTAGATGAATGTCCCGTCCCGTGCGATCGTCAGGGGGAGGCCGCACATCGGCCCGTCGTACCGGACGTCGGACGTGCCGAACGACACGATATGGCTGGTGATCACGACGTGTCGGAGACAGCCGTGGGTGCGATCTCCGAACCGCAGCGAGGTCACGTCCTGGCCGCCGGACGACCAGGTCACGAGGTCGCCGGCGGCGACGCGGATCGCGCGGCCGTCCGGTGTGAGGAAGTGCAGGATGCTGGCAACCTGCCGACGTCCTTCGCTCGAGGTCACTCCGACCCAGCCGGGGGTCACGCTCGATGCGTCGACGAGGGTGGTCGGCTCCTCGACGCTCGGCCCGCGCGCGACCCGACCCGTCCGGAGATCCCACGTCCACAGCACCCAACCGTGTGGATCCTGCGCCGCGTAGATCAGGGTCCCGTCCAGACCCGACGCCGGACCGTTCGCGGTCGCGGGTGTGGCGGCCGGCGTGTGCGAGCTGATGAAGACGAACGCGCCGACCGCGACGGCGACGATGAGGCCGGAGGTGATCCACGCGCGGGGTCGGGCTCGTGCATCGCGGGAGCTCCGTCCCGCCGACCGCGGTTCCTCCGGAGGCACATCGACGCGATCCCGGCGTTCGGGGGACGAGACCTGCCGGTGAGCTGAACGAGGTGTCTCCGGCGGCGCCGACGTGAAGAGACCCGTCCCGCACTCCGGGCAGGTGCTCGACGGCGTCTCCCCCGACCAGTCGCAGCGGAGGCAGAGCTTGTCGCTCATGGGAGGACCAGCGGGGGGGCGTAGGGCCGCGCTGTGTCGCCGTCGACGGCCAGGTCGAGGACCCGTGTTCCATCCGCGAGGACGGGATCCGGGTCGATCTCCAGCAGGGGCAGGACGACGAACGAGCGCTCGGTCATGCGCGGATGCGGGATCGTGAGGGTCGGCTCGTTCACGATCAGGTCGTCGTAGATCAGGACGTCGATGTCGATCGTCCGCGGGCCCCAACGGACCCCGCGCGTGCGCCCGAGCTCGGCTTCCACACGGTTGCACGCCGCCAGCACCTCGTGCGGCCCGGCCTCGGTCTCCGTGCGGACCACGGCGTTCAGGTAGGGAGGCTGGTCGGGCGGGCCGCCCATGGGCTCGGTCTCCCAGATCCGCGAGGAGGCTACCGCGCGCACGCCTTCGGCCGCGAGCAGGTCGACCGCCGCTTGGAGGGAACGCAGACGGTCGCCGAGGTTCGCGCCCAGCCCCAGGGTCGCCACGTGCATCGCGCTCAGCGTTCCGGGAGCGTCACCGCCGCGGCGACGCCCTGGATCCCGAGGCGCATCGCTGCATCCGGCTTGTGGACGATCACCGTGGCGCTGACGATGCGATCGAACGTCAGGCACTCGCGCGCGACGGCCTGGGCCATCGACTCGATCAGATCGAACGACCCCTCCCCGACGATGCCCCGGACACGCTCGGTGACGTCGCGGTAGTCGGCCGTCGCGTCGATGCGGTCATCGCCGACGTCGATCTCGAGGTCGAGGTCCACGACGAACGGCTGCGCCGCGTCCTTCTCCCCCGGGCGCGCACCGTGACGACCTTCCACCTCGATGCCGGACAGGAACACCCGCGAGCTCATGCGTTCGGTCCCACCTCCTGCCCGGAGGGGTCGGGCACGGTCGACCCGTTGGCATCGTCCCCCTCGCCCGGCACCAGGTCCACCCATCCCGGCCGACGCTCCAGCTGGAGCGTCGTGATCCCGCCGTGGTCGTGCGGCGCGCGGAGGTAGCGGGCGCGCAGGTACTCGAGGATCATCACGCCGATCGTGTCGAAGGCATCGTCGAGGAGCAGATGACCCGACTCGGGGACGAACCCGAGCGTCGAGGCGGGGATCGCCGCGCTCAGCCGTTCGGCGATCCCCGGATCGACGATGCGGTCTTCGTCGCCGTGGAGCATGAACACGGGTTGCTCCCACGAGGCCATCGCGTCCTCGAGGCCGGTGACGTCGTCACCGGCCTCGAGGACGGCGCGACCCCGCGCGTACGCGCCGGGATCGCGCTGCCACCGCACGAGGTACCCCTCCTCGTCCGCGAGCGCGAGCGGCTCGACGTGCGCGAACACGAGCGCTTCCTCCGCCGTCTCGGGGAGGACCGGGACCCCTGTGGGGCCGACCGAACCGAGCAGCACGACCGCGTCCACGTCGGTTCCGCCACCGTCGAACGCCAGGATCTGCGCGACGCGTCCGCCGGTCCCGTGCCCGACCAGCGCGGCTCGCTCGATCCCGAGCTCGCGCAGGCGGCCGCGGACCGCGGCCGCCTGCGCTCGCGACCCATCGCCCTGCAGGCCGGCGAGGTCCGCGACTAGGACGCGGAACCGGGTCGCCAGCAGTGGAACGAGCTGCCGGAACGCGTACCCGCCGAACGGGAACCCCGGCAGGAGCACGACGGGCTCCCCATCGCCGGTCGTCTCGAACGGCAGCTCGTTCACGCCGGCTCCCGGACGACCGCGTCGGCGACCTTGAGCGCCCGGACGGTCGCCTGGACGTCGTGCACGCGCACCAGGTCCGCGCCGTGTGCCGCCGCGAGCACCGCCACGGCGAGCGAGCCTTCGAGACGAGCCGCCGGATCCTCGACACCGGTCAGCGTTCCGATGAAGCGCTTGCGGGATGCCCCGACCATGACCGCGGCGCCCAGCATCCGCAGCGTCGGAACCGCGCGCAGGAGCGCGAGGTTGTGGTCCACGTTCTTGCCGAACCCGATCCCGGGGTCGATGCAGACGCGCTCCTCGGGGATGCCGGCGAACACGGCTGCCTCGATCCGCTCGCGCAGGAACTCGTTCACCTCGGCCACGACGTCGTCGTAGCGCGGGTCTTCCTGCATCGTCTTCGGCTCACCGAGCATGTGCATCAGCACGATCCCGGCGCGGGCACCGGAGACGATCTCCAGGAGCCTCCCGTCGCGACCGCCTGCGATGTCGTTGACGACGCAAGCGCCGGCGTCCAGCGCAACCCTCGCCACCTCCGGCTTGTGCGTGTCGACGCTGATAGGCGTCCCGGGCCGGGCCTTCGCGAGTCCCTCGATCACGGGAACCACACGCCGGAGCTCCTCGTCGGCCTCCACGGGATCGGAGCCGGGGCGGGTCGACTCACCGCCCACGTCCACGAGGTCCGCGCCATCGTCGACCAGCCGCGCGGCGTGGGCCACCGCATCCTCGGCGCTCGCGAACAGCGCGCCGTCGCTGAAGGAGTCCGGCGTGACGTTGACGATGCCCATCACCAACGTGCGCTCGCCGAGCGTGAACACCACGTCGCGGCATATCCAGATCCGAGCCCCATCCGGCATAGGGCCATCGTAGATGTGCGGCGCGGAACCGGCCCTCCTTCAGGCGGGCTGCACCGACCAGGCGATCGGACCGGAGACCGACCAGCCGTCGGGAGGCGTGAGCGGTCCGGTGCTCGTGCCGTCCGGATTCATGAAGACGGCGGTACCCCGGTCGTCCTCGATCAGGAGGCGGGACCCGTCGGGCGACCAGGTGACGGTGTACCAGTTGCCGCTCGTGGCATCGGTCACGCGTCGCACGTTCGAGCCATCCGCGTCCATCAGCCAGATCGCGCCGCTGTTCCCATCGGATTCCTGCTCCGAGAACGCGATCGCCGAACCGTCCGGCGATAACGCCACCCACCCCACGTGCCGCGGCAGGTCCGCGAGCACGCGCGAGCCGCTGCCGTCGGCGTTCGCGACCCAGACGTCCCCACTGGCGTAGTAGATACGCGAGCTGTCCGGCGACCACGAAGGGGAATCCTGGTTCGGGCCGCCGGTCCGCTGCCAGAGCACGCGCTCGTTCGTGCCGTCGACATCCACCACGTGGATGCCTCCGTCCTGTTCGGAATAGAACGCGATCGTCCGACCGTCCGGCGACCAGGCGATCTCGCCCATCTGCGCATCACGCTTGACGACGCGGAAGTTCGAGCCGTCGAGGTCGATCATGCAGAGCGAGTTGATCCCCTCCGTGTATCTCCGGACGAACGCGATCGTTCGGCCATCCGGGGAGAACGAGGGGCTGTCGTCGCTGGCGAAGCTGAATCGGGCGATCTGGGGATCCGCTTGGTGATCCGCAGGCAGACCGGTCAACTGCCGGAACCCGGTTCCGTCCGATCTCATCACCGCGATCACCAACCCGGTCGTCGACCCACGCAACTGGGCGGCGAAGGCGAGGAGCCCATCGGAGGTGGCGGGCGCGACGGAAGCCGTTGCGGTCGCGGTCGGCGTCGCACCCGTCGCGGCCGGAGCTCGATCGTCCGTGCCGCGCGCCCTGAGCAGCAAGCCGAACCCCGCGGCCGCGACGACCGTTGCGAGGAGGATCACGCCGACCCGGCGCGCTGCGGACGCGGGCAGCTCCTGCGGCTCCTTCGGTCCGAGAGTGCGCGCTCGCGCGTACACGTCCGGAACGTCGAGGTCGTCGAGCGAACGGAAGCGGTCATGGATGTCAGTCACCGGTCTCCTCCAAGAGAGGGCGCAGGCGCTTCCGCGCTTGCGCGAGATGCACCCGGACGGTCGCCTGGCTGCAGCCCAAGATGCGGGCCACGTCGCGGGTCGAGAGGTCGGCGTACTCGTGCAGGACGGCGGCGGCGCGCTGGTTCGGGCTCAGGCTCGCGAGCGCGTGGACCAGATCCGCGACCGGTTCCGGCATCTGGTAGCTGAGCGTCGGCATCTCGCCGGAGCGACGGCTCCGCGCCTTCAGCTCCCCCGCCGCGATCCGGAACGACGCCCGCCAGATCCACCGGTCGTGATCGCGAACGGCGTCTCCACGCCCGAGCGCCTGTGCGAACGCCTCCGCCATCGCGTCGGTCGCGACGTCCGGGTCGGCCGTGAAGGCGACCAGCGATCGCCAGAGCTTGGCGCCCTGCTCCCTCCACACCCGCTCGACCGCGTCGTGCGGCTCGATGCTCACCGCTGCATCCTGCACCACACCGGTACAGGAACGCCGGGCGAGGGAACCGTGTAGGCGGTACGCTCGGCCGTCCACGGGAGGCCGGATGACCTGCACGAACTGCGGCACCGAGAACAGGCCCGGGCGCAAGTTCTGCGCGAGCTGCGGCGTGGCCCTCTCGACGACCTGCCCGTCGTGCGGCGCCGCGAACGAACCGACCGACCGTTTCTGCGGCGAATGCGGAACGTCCCTCGCTCCGGGCGTCGCACCGGACGAACGCGCTGCCCCGGTGGCCGAGCGACGGCTCGTGTCCGTCCTGTTCATGGACCTCGTCGGCTTCACCGCCGCGTCGGAATCACGCGACGCGGAAGATGTCCGGGACCTGCTCTCGCGCTACTTCGACATCGCTCGAACCGTCGTCGGGCGCTACGGCGGAACGATCGAGAAGTTCATCGGTGACGCCGTGATGGCGGTCTGGGGGACGCCGATCACCCGCGAGGACGATGCCGAGCGCGCGGTCCGAACGGCGCTCGAACTGGTCGCGGCCATGCCCGCCCTCGGCGCAGAAGCCGACGTCGACGGCCTCGCCGCGCGCGCCGGCGTGGCGACGGGCGAAACCGCGGTCACGCTCGACGCCGAGGGACAGGGCATGGTCGCCGGCGACATCGTGAACACCGCCTCTCGCGTCCAGTCGGCCGCCCCGCGCGGGGGTGTCTTCGTGACCGATGCAACGCGCCGCGCCACCGATGCCGCGGTCGCGTACGAAGAGGTTGGACCGCACGAGCTGAAGGGCAAGGCCGAGCCGCTCATGCTGCATCATGCCCTGCGCGTCGTTGCGCTCCGAGGAGGGGAGCTCCGGTCGACGGGATTGGAATCGCCCTTCGTCGGGCGCGATCGGGAGCTCCGCTTGGTGAAGGAGCTGTTCCACGCCAGTGCGGATCAACGGCGAACGCATCTGATGGCCGTGACCGGCGTGGCTGGGATCGGCAAGTCTCGGCTCGGATGGGAGTTCTTCAAATACGTCGACGGTCTGGCGGACGATGTGTACTGGCATCGGGGACGCTGCATCGCGTACGGCGAGGGCGTCACCTACTGGGCACTCGCCGAGATGGTGCGAGGTCGCGCCGGGATCGCCGAGGACGAGGTCCCGGCATCGGCTGCCGAGAAGCTCTCCGACCTGGTCGCGCGGTTCGTCGGCGACATGGAGGAACGTCGCTGGATCGAGGGACGATTGGGCCAGCTGCTCGGTTTGGAGGACCGGGCCACCGCATCGCGCGACGACCTGTTCGCGGCGTGGCGCCGATTCGTCGAACGGATCGCGCAACGTGGTCCCGTCGTGCTGGTCTTCGAAGATCTGCAGTGGGCAGATCCCGAGCTCCTCGATTTCATCGACCATCTGCTCGACTGGAGCCGCGATCAGCCCATCTTCGTGCTGGGTCTCGCACGTCCCGAGATCGTCGACCGCCGGGCCGGCTGGGGAACGGGGAGACGCGGCGTCACGTCGCTCTTCCTCGAACCGCTCGATGACACGACGATGGAAGCGCTCCTGCACGGGATGGTGCCGGGCCTCCCCGAGCTCGTTGGCCGCAAGATCCGGGAACGCTCCGAAGGGATCCCGCTCTACGCCGTCGAGACCGTGCGGATGCTCCTGGATCGAGGGCTGCTTCGCCGTGACGGGAACCGCTTCGAGCCCACCGGTCCGATCGAGGACCTGGACGTCCCGGAAACCCTCCACACGCTGATCCAGGCGCGACTGGACGGCCTCGCGCCGGAAGATCGGGCGTTGCTGCAAGACGCTTCCGTCCTCGGCAAGACCTTCCCGCCGGACACGCTCGCCGCACTCACGGGCCGCGACGAGCACGCGGTCCGCAAGACCCTCGAGGGGCTCGTCCGTCGTGAGTTCCTCGCGGTCCAGACCGACGAGCGTTCGCCCGAGCGGGGACAGTTCGGATTCCTGCAGTCCCTGATGCAGCGCGTCGCGTACGAGACGTTGTCGCGGCGTGACCGCAAGGCGAAGCACCTCGCGATCGCGCGATGGCTCGAGGACTCGTGGGCCGGCGATGACGACGAGATCGTCGAGGTGATCGCGTCGCACTACCTCGAGGCGTATCGAGCGGATCCCGAAGCGGAGGACGCACACGCCCTTCGAGCGAATGCGCGCGTGGCGCTCGCGCGAGCGGGGGACCGTGCGCGCGCGCTTGCGGCCGCCCGTCAGGCTCGCGGCTATTACCAACGTGCAGCAGAGCTCGCGGACGAGCCGTCCGAGGAGGCCGGGTTGCTCGAGCAGATCGGGATGACGCACCGTGAGGACGGCGATCCTGCCGACGCCCTCACCGCGTTCGAGCGCTCGCACGCGTTGTTCTCCGAAGAGGGACTGCATCACGACGCCGCGCGGCTTTCGGCACGCATGGGCGAGGCGCTCTGGCTCTTGGGGAGGCCGGACGAGGGAGCCGCGCGCATGGAGCAAGCCCTCGGTTCGCTCGGCGAGGACGAGCAGGATCGCGATCTCGCGACGCTCGCGGCGCAGATGGGCCGGATCCTCTTCTTCCTCGGCCGGCTCGATGACTCCTGGGACCGATCGGAGGCCGCGCTCCGCACGGCGGAGGCGATGTGGCTCCCGGACGTTCTCTCCGAAGCGCTCAACACGAAGGCGCTCGTGCTCAGCACGCGGGATCGGCCCGAGGAGTCCTTGGCGCTGCTCACGCGCAGCCTCGAACTTGCGCGCGAGGGCGACGTCCCGAACTCCGCCCTCCGGGCGTATACGAACCTCTCGAACCACATGATGGAGCTCGAACGGTGGGACGACGCGGCCTCCTATCAGGAGGAAGGCGGGAAGCTTGCCGAACGGGTGGGCTTCCGATCCTCGTGGTGGTTCCTGCAGCAACACGTCGGTTTCCGGCTGCTGGCCCTCGGGCGATGGGATGAGATGCTCGCGATGATCGAAGCGTTGCCAGCTCCCGAGGACGACCCCGCGGTTCTGGCCGGCCGCGACGGACTGGCATGGGCAGCCATGCAGATCTCGACGCGCAGAGGCCGGCTCGAGGACGCGGACCGATACGCCGCGATGTGGGCTCGCTCCGAAACAGACGTCCAGAGCCTCGCCGCAGCAGCGTCCGGCGACGCCGAGCGTCTGCTCGCCAGACACCAGGTCGAGGCGGCCCTCGAGCGCAGCCGGTTCGCCTTCGACTCGCGGAACGCGTTGAGCTTGCGACACGGGGCGGTGAAGGACGGCTTCCGCGTTGCCTGCGAGGCCGCCCTGGAGCTCGGCGACGCCGACACCCGGACCCAGCTCCTGGCCGTCGTCGAGGCGATCCCGCCGGGCTTGCTGGCACCGTCCATGCGAGCGACGCGGGACCGGATGCGAGGGCATACGGACGCGATCGATGGCCGGATCGAGGATGCCGATCGACGCTTCCGCGCCGCCGCCCAGATCTACGGTGAGCTCGCGATGCCGTTCGAGCGCGCGGTCGTGCTGCTCGAACGGGTCGAGCGACTCGGGGTCGCGTGGCCCGGCGCCGAAGACGATCTGCGGGAGGCGTCGCAGACCTTCGAGGATCTCGGCGCGGCCCCCGGGCTGGCGCGGGCCCGGTCGGCCGCGTCCAGCTGAGACTGCTCAGCGCATCCGTATGTGATCCATCGCCTCCTGGCGGGTCCGAGCGTCCGTCCGGAACAGACCGCGCACCGCGGACGTCACCGTGAGCGACCCCGGCTTCTTCACCCCCCGCATCGTCATGCACAGGTGCTCCGCCTCGATCACCACGAAGACGCCCCGGGGCGACAGCGCCCGCTCGATCGCCTCCGCGATCTCTGTCGTCAGCCGTTCTTGCACCTGCGGCTTCTTCGCCATGATGTCGACGACCCGAGCGACCTTCGATAACCCCGTGATCTGCTGCGACTTGTTCGGGATGTACGCGACATGTGCCTTGCCGACGAAGGGAAGGAGATGGTGCTCGCAGACCGAATACAACGGGATGTCCCGGACCATGATCATCTCGTCGAAGTCGGCGCCCTCGACGACGGTCACGACGTCGGCGGCGTCGACGTCGATCCCCGCGAAGATCTCTTGGTACATGCGAGCGACCCGCGACGGCGTCTCGCGCAAGCCCGCGCGTTCAGGGTCCTCCCCGATGCCGTCGAGGAGCAGCCGCACGCCCTGTTCGATCTTCGCGTGATCGAAGCGCTCGCTGGTCATGCCCGGATGCTACAAGTCCTCTGCCCCACGGCATCAAGGAGGTGTCGCCGTCGGCGTGCAGGGAGCGTTGGCGGGGGTGTCCGACCGACACGGCGGAGGCGGACGGAACGCCAACAGCAACGCGGCGAGGACGATCACGATCACGACCCCCACGACGACCTTCGCCAGGAAGACCAGGAGGCGGAACTCGTCGTGCGTGTCCTCGTGTCGCGGTTCAGATGCGACCGTCGTCGCGGGCCTCCTCACCGGTGGCCGGGCCGCGGGCCCGCGCACGGCCGTGTTCCCCGTGGGGCCGGGGGCGACACGCGCGGCCCGCGGCCCGGCCACGGCCGCGCGCCGGAGGTCGTAGGAGCGACGGCGATCGACGTCGACGAGGATGTCGTAAGCCTCGGTGATCTGAGCGAACCGGGCAGAGGCGCGAGCGTCGTTGCGGTCGGCGTCGGGGTGGAACCGACGCGCGAGCATGCGGTACGCGTGATGGATGTCGTCCGATGTCGCGGACGGGCTCACGCCCAAGACGGCGTAGGCATCGAACGGCAGACCCCTCGCGCCGGCGCTCACCCGGCGAGTGTAGGTCGGCTCAGCGGATGCCGGTGTCCACCGTAAGGTCCACGCGGATCGGATGTCCGGCCTGCACGTCGATCGCGACCGGTTGGCCCGTCGGCGGCCCGCCGTCCGTCACCGCCACGACCTCGTAGCTCCCGGGCTCGAGCGTCAGCGTGTAGTCGCCGTTCTCGTCGGTCGTCGTCTCGGTCGGATGGCCGGCGTCGTCGGTCGCTCGCACGGTCCCGACCCACGGAGCTGGCGGACACGGAGAACCCACGCGCTCGACGGGACAGGTCGGACCAGCGGTGACGGTCCCAAAGATCCCGGACGTGCTCGCGGGCCCGGACGTCCGGCCGCACGCGATGAGCGCCAGGAGGAGGGCCGTCGCGAGGGTCCTGCGCATGTTCCTGGGACGTGCCCGACGTGCCGTCGGTTCCCGGTCAGCCGCCGTACGCCGAAGGTTTGAGCGTCCCGATGTAGGGCAGGTTGCGGTACTTCTCGGAGAAGTCGAGCCCGTAGCCGACCACGAACTCGTTGGGGATGTCGAAGCCGCAGTAGCGGATGTCCAGCGGGACCTGCTGGATCCCCTCTTTGCGCAGGAGGGCCGCAACCTCGAGCGTCGCGGGCTTGCGTCCGGCCAGGTTCTTGAGCAGGTACTTGAGCGTGAGGCCGGAATCCACGATGTCCTCGACGACCAACACATCGCGATCCTTCAGATCGTGATCGAGGTCCTTGAGGATCCGGACGACGCCCGAGGTCTTCGTGGCCGCGCCGTAGGACGACACCGCCATGAAGTCGAACTCGAGCGGGAGCCGGATGTGTCGGGACAGATCGGCCATCACCACGAACGCTCCCTTGAGGACACCCACGAGCAGGAGATGCCGGCCCTCATAGTCCCGCGTGATCTGCTCGCCCATCTCGGCGAGCTTGGCCTCGATCTCGTCCGCCTTGATCAGGACGTTCTCGATGTCGTCGGCGTAGGTCTCCACGGAAGCCGGGAGTCTACCCCTCGACCTCGACGTGCGTGCGGGTGCGCCGCGCCTTGATCCCGAGCAAGAGGTCGCGCGTCCGCCCGGGCGAGCCGGCCGCCAGGTCGAGCACTGCGTCGATCGCCTCATGGTCCCAGCCGAGATCCGCCCGCTGGAAGCCGCGCCGCGCGACCCGAGACGAGAGCGCCGGGGGCAGGTCGAGGAGCGGCCGAGCGCGGACCGCGAACCCACGGTCGCGGAGCTCGACGAGTGCCTGAGCGTGCTCGTCCGCGTGCGCGAAGAGCGCCGCAGCGTCCCGACGAAGATGGTCCGCCGTCCGAGCGAAGGTGCGCTTCACGTCGCGCCCCGTGGATCGTTCGATCGCGGGGATCGCCTCCAGACGGAGGGCGTTGCGCAGCAGATCCGTGTCGGCGTTCGTCGGATCGCGTCGAGGACGCAGGTGGAGCGCTCGACAGAACCCTTCGACGTCTTTCCGAGTCACGTCGAGCAGCGGACGGACGAGCGTGCCGTTCACCGGAGCGATCCCGCCCATCCCGTCCAGCCCCCAGCCGAGCACGAGGCCCATCAGGATCGTCTCCGCCTGGTCATCCAGCGTGTGCCCATCGGCCATCCGGGTCGCACCGATCGCTCGTGCGACCCGCCCCGCCTCACGCGCGCGCTCGAACCGGCCCCACATCTCGACCGAATCCGAGCGGCCCGGCTCGTTCGCGGCGACCGCCAGATGGAACGGCAACCCGTGCCGGACGGCGAGCCGGCGGACGTATGCGGCATCCGTCGCCGAGCCGGGGCGCAGTCGATGGTCCATGTGGAAGACGGCGAGACGGATCCGGAAGAGGCGGCGCAACCGGACCAGCGACTCGAGGAGGCACACCGAATCTGGACCGCCGCTCACGCACAGCAGGACCAGGTCGCCGGGCGTGAACTGGTCGTGTACGCGCACGGTCTTCGTGACCCGTTCGAGGACCCGTGCGACGGCGGGCGGTCTCCGCGCCGCCATCGGTCTACCGCGCGACGCGGGCGATCCAGCGATCCGGATCGGCCACCTCGCCTGGCTGCGGGAGATGCTCGCTCGACTCCCACACCAGGTTAAAGCCGCTCATGCCGACCCGTTCGATCACGTCGCGCACGAATCGCTCGCCGCTGTCGTACTGCGCCACCTTCTGGTCGAACCCGATAACACGCTGGAAGCGTTGCTCGACGCCGTGGACCCGGCGCCTCGCCTGCAGGGCATCCTTGAGCCGCGGGAGGGTCGCGATGTGTTCCTTCCCCACCTCGTTCATCACGAACGACGCGTGCCCCTCGAGGAGCGACATCATCGCTTGGGTCCGTTCGAAGATCGCGCGCTGCTCCGGCGTCAGCAGCCGGAGGATCCCTCCGGGACCGGCCCCGGTCCGGGCTTCCTCTGCCGCACGACGCAGCTGATCCATCAGCTGATGCGGGTCGAGCGACACGGTCTCGAGGTACTCGTCCACCATCCCGCCTAGGAACGCCCGGAGCCACGGCGCCGCCGAGAACTGCACCCGGTGCGTGACTTCGTGGATCGCGACCCACAGCCGGAAGTCGCTCGGGACCAGGCCGTACCGGCGCTCGACCTCGATCAGGTTGGGGCCGACGAAGTAGATCAACCCGTCATCGTCCGGTGGCAGGAACACATCGAACTGCCCGAGGACCCGACGCGAGACGTACCCGAGGATCGCACCGGCTTGTGCACCGACGGCTTTACGCGCGATCGTCGGTCTCGTCGGACGGCGCTCCAACAGGCGCTGCGCGAGCGGTTCCATCAGCCGCTGGAGCCCGGCGACGTTCTGTCGGATCCAGTCGCCCCTTCCCATCACCCAGGCGCGAGACCGGAACCCGGTGACGCCGAGATCGGTGAACCCCGCCACGAGCTCCTCGCCCCGCAAGACGTGGGCGGCGAGGTCCTCCCGCATCCGGGCCCGATCTTCAGGAGGAACGAGGGGCCCGGGTCCCGCGACGCGTTTGCCGACCTGCAGCGCCACGTCCCAGTCGGCCAGACGGGCCGCGTGGGAACCCATCGACCAGTCGACGTCTGCCGCGGGATCCACGGGCGGGCGCCTAGCCCTCGCCCGCAGCCTTCTTGCGGGCGGCGATCATGGCCGCACGTCGGGCTTTGCCCTCGGCGATGCGGCGGTCTGTCCCCTGCGCGAGGAGCTCCTCGAGCGTCTTGTCGAAGGTCTCCTGATCGAGGGACACCTCCGGGCGATGCTCTTCGGCAGCCGGGGCGGGCGCAGGGGCGGGCGCGGCGGCGGGTTCGGCAGCGGCTTCCACGGCGGGTTCCTCTGGCGTGGTGGCTTCTTCCGCTGCGGGGGTGGGCGAAGCCTCGGCAGCAGGCGCCGCCGCCGGAGCTTGGGCTGGGGCTGCGGCAGGCGCTTGGGCCGGGGCCGCGGCGGGCGCCGGAGCTGGGGCGGGCGCTTGCGATGGAGCTGCGGCGGGGGCGGCCATGGCGGGTGCAGCCACCGCGGCAGGGATCGCGGGTGGTTGCACGACGATCGGCGCCGCTTGCGTCAGGTCGACGATCCGGCGGGCCGGCTCCTTGCCCGGCAGCACGCGATCGGCGTGGACGAAGCGCGCGCCCTCCTCATCCTTCGCGAACCGCGGCGCATACCGCATGTAGGCGGCGACGAGGAAGATGAGCAGCAGGAGCGCGAGGATCCCGCTCAACCAGCCGAGCCAGAAGATCCAACCACCCGTGTTGCGCACGGGTGGGACGGTCGGATCGATCGATGTCTGCGCGACCGCGGCGCTGCCGGTCATGAGAACGGCGATGACTGCCCCCGCGAACACGCCGACGATCCTCCGGGCCGTCACCATCGGGCGGGATTCTCGCAACCCGGAACCCACCCGGCAACCGATGGCACTCCGATAGGAGCCGGAGGGGGGATTCGAACCCCCGACCTACCACTTACGAGGCGGTTGCTCTACCCCTGAGCTACTCCGGCGGGTGCGAGCGAGTTTATCCGACGGGGTGCAGGCACCACGCAGGAAACGCGAGCCGGCCACCATGGTCAGAGGGACTCGGGACGCGGCATCATGCTCGGGATGGGAACCGAGCTCGTGAACGGTGGTGTCGGTCGCGTGATGGTCGGCACGGACCGATCGCAGACGGCGTCGAAGGCGGTTGGATGGGCCGCAGCGTTCGCGGAGGCGTACGGAGCCGAGCTGCACCTCGTCCAGGTCGTGATCCCCACGAGCCCCACCGACACCGAGTTCGGGGCGGCTGAACGGACTCGGGCGGCCGCGGCCGCCGACGACCTGCAACAGGAAGCGGAGCGGATCGCGGGCGGCCGCGGCCGCTCCCACGTGGTGATCGACGACGACCCCGCGATGGCGATCGTGCACGCGGCGGAAGCTGCCGACATCGACGTGCTCGTCGTCGGGAACGCCGGCATGGCCGGGCGCAAGGAGTTCCTGTTGGGGAACGTGCCCAACCGGATCAGCCACAACGCGCGATGCACCGTGATCATCGTGAACACGACCGACGGCGTCGCGAGCGCCGTCCGCGACCCACGGAGCATCACGACCATCCGGTCAAGCGCCGTCGAGACCGAGACCCAGCCGCACCTCATGGCCCGAGGAGCCACGATCACCACGGTCTTCGCCAAGCACGGGCTGAAGGAACTCTTCGGCCGGCCTGACGACGAGGGGGCCGTCGGGAAGGCTCGGCAAGCCAAGCGGATGCGCCAAGCGCTCGAGGAGCTCGGCCCGACCTTCTGCAAGCTCGGGCAGATCCTTTCGACCCGTCCCGACCTGATCCCCCCGGAGTTCGTCGACGAGCTCGCGCAACTCCAGGACAACGTCCCTCCGCTCAGCGAAGAGCAGGTCGTCAAGGTCATGGAGCAGGAGCTCGGCGTCCCGTGGGAGGACGTCTTCGAACACATCGATCCCATACCGCTCGCGGCCGGGACGATCGCCCAGGTCCACCGCGCGAGGCTCGCCAACGATGACCCGGTCGTGGTCAAGGTGCAGCGTCCCGACGCGAAGGAGCAGATCGAGCAGGATCTCGCGCTCCTCGAGGTCTTCGCGGAGAAGGTGGGCGGCCGCCAGCAGCTCAGGCAGGTGATCGACATGCCGGCCGTGTTCGAGCATCTGTCGACGTCGCTCCACCGAGAGCTCGACTTCCGGCAAGAGGCCAGGAACATGGAGCGGCTCCGCGGGGTGATCGAACCGTTCTCGCGCCTCGCGGTCCCCGTGCTGTTCGCCGACTACTCCACGTCGCGGCTCCTCGTGATGCGCGACGTCCAGGGCGGGCCGCTGTCGCTCGCGCCCGAGGGACCGATCCGTCATGAGGTCGCGGTCCAGCTCCTCGAGTCCTTCTACAAGCAGGTGATGGTCGACGGGTTCTTCCACGCCGACCCGCACCCCGGGAACCTGATGTGGCAGCCCGAGGAGGACCGGCTCTATTTCCTGGACCTCGGGATGGCGGGTGAGGTCGGCCCCGACATGCGCGAGTCGATGATGCTCCTCCTGATGGCGTTCTGGCAGGAGGACGTCGGGTTCCTCACCGATGTCTCGCTGATGCTGTCGGGCGCGATCGATCGCAGCGACCTGGACGTGGATTCCTTCCAGGAGGAGATCGGCGCCCTGATGGGGAAGTACCGGGGCGCGTCGCTCAAGGACATCCAGCTCGGACCCGTGCTGCAGGAGATGACCGAGATCTCGCTCCGTCACGGGGTCCCGCTCCCGGCTTCATTGACCCTCACCGCGAAAGCCCTCGCCCAGATGCAGCTGGCCGCGGCCCAACTGGACCCGGAGGTCGACCCGTTCGACGTGGCGGGCCGGTTCCTGATGCGGAGCGTCCTCAAGGGGATGGGGGCCAAGACCGACCCGAAGGCGCTCTTCTACCAGACGCAGCGGCTCAAGGTTCGATTCATGCGGGTCGTGGAGGCGCTCGAGCGGCTGATCGGCGCCCGGCCGGGGCAGAAGCTCGAGGTCAACTTCCGCGCGACCACGCTGGAGCAGACGATCCGCCGGGCCGGTCGCAGGCTGGCGCTCGCACTCACGGCAGGTGCGGCGATCCTGGGAACGGCGCTGACGGCGGTGTCCGAGAAGGTCGCAGCCTGGGTGCCCGCGGCGTTCGGAGTCGGCGCCTTCCTGCTCACGATCGCGCTCGTCGCCGACCTGCTTCGCTCGCGTCAGCGGTGAGGCGCCTCACTCCAGGTCGACCTCACCGCCCTTCGACGTGACCCTGGTCGGCGCAGGCTGGGCTTTCGATTCTCCGCTCTTCCTCACCGAACGCATCACGAGTCGCTCCAGGATGAACGCGACGACGGCCATCGCCAATCCAACGAGCCATCGCTCGACGCGGCGGATGCCGCGAGGTCTGCGCGCCGCACGGGTCGCCATCACGCGATCCGCGCTCGACGCTCGGCGAGCGCGACGATCACCACACCCCAGACGATCGCGAGCGTACCCCAGAGCGAGCCTTCGCTGCTCGGATACGGGACGGTGCTTCCCGGGTAGGTCGCGAAGGCTATCGACGCCACGCCGTACACGACCGAGCCGAGACCGGTGAGCCACGCAACGATCCGCCACCCCCGGGTCCGCAGCGAAACGAGAACGACCATCAAGACGAGGCCGATCGCCATGATCGCCATCCCCGTCCAGTGGTGCATCGAGACGTGCGGATCGTTCGGGGGGCCGGCCCGCTGGAGCCGAGCCATCGTGAGGGCGAACACGGCCCAGAAAGGCCCTCCGACAACCGCGGTGATCAGGAGCGCTGGGACGAGGCCGGCCCCGGGCGCGACGTACCGCTTCCATCCCCGCGAGATCGCCAGCAGGATCACGACGGGGACGGCGAGGATCGCGACGTATAGCAGGAACACCCAGTCGAGCGACAGCGCGCTGCCGATCACCGTGGCGATCGCAGCCACACCGAGCATCTGCAAGAGGGCGATGTCCGCGCGGCGCCACGCGAGGATCAGCAACGGCACGGCCACGAGGATCCCCGTGGCGACACCCGACGAGCCGATGTCGTGGACACGGTGGATCTGATCCTTGCCACTCGCGAACCAACCGCCGATGAGCCCGATCCAGCCGAACAGACCCACTCCGAAGATGAGCGCGAAGACGACCGCCACGACGCTGAACCATGTGCGGCGCGACCTGGAGAGCTCCTCCGTCTGTTTCACGTCCATCGTCTGATCCCCCCTCCGGTCGTCGTAATCATCAGACCGGCACGTGTTCGTCCTCGACGGCGAGCTCGTTTTCGCTATAGGTCGTTGCGGCGCTCTCTCCAGTGATCGGCACGCGACCGGTCACCTCCGTGCCTTCGCCGGCTGAGCTCTCGACATCGAACGTGCCCCCGATCGCTGCGAGGCGGTCGGCGACGCCCTCGAGGCCTCCGCCGGACCCCACCGTGGTGGGATCGAAGCCGCGCCCGTCATCGGTCACAGCGAACGTGAGGAGCGTCGGTGCGCGCGTGATCGTGATCGCAGCCCCGGAGGCTCCCGCGTACTTCGCGACGTTCTGGAGCGCCTCGAGGCAGGAGAAGTACACGGCGGCCTCGATGTCCTGCGGCAACCGACCGACGCCATCCGCGTCGACACGAACCGGGAACGACGCCTTCCGCGCCTGCGCATCCAGCGCGGACCCGAGGCCCTTGTCGGCGAGCAGCGGCGGGTAGATCCCGCGCGCAAGGTCCCGGAGATCGTCCAGGGCGGTCTGCGTCTCCGCTTCGATCTGCGCGAGCATCTCCTCCGTCTTGGCGGGGTCGCGCGCCACGGACTGCCGGGCGAGGCGTGCCTTGACGGCGAGCGCGACCAGCTGCTGCTGCGCGCCGTCGTGGATGTTGCGTTCAAGCTTGCGACGCTCGTGGTCCTGCGCCGCGACGAGCCGGCGACGTGATCCGCGGAGCTCCTCGACCAAAGCGACGTTGCGGAGCACGAGTCCCGCCTGTGACGCGAGATCGGCCACCAACCGCTCCTTGTCCGGCGTCATGGGGTCGCTCGCCGGCATCTCGACGGATAACGCGCCGAGCAACTCACCCCGGTCGCGGACCGCGCCGACGTACACGCCAGGGATCGACGGCACCGCGTCGCCGTCGACCGCCAGGTTCGGTGGAATCGCCGCGTCCGGAGGCCAGGATGCGCTCGGCCGGAGCTCTCGACCGACGCGCAGCCACACCCGCGCCACCTTCGCTCCGGCGCCCTCACCGAGGATCTGCGCCATGCGCGGCACCACGTCCTCGGTCGCGTACGCGCCACCGACCCGGGAGGAGAACTCCGTGAGGACCTCGTAGGGGTTCGCGCGTTTGCCGTAGACGACGCGGTCGGCGAAGCGCCGGGCGCGCGCGCGGACCGGCTGGAAGGCCAGCGCAAGGATCACGGCGGCGATCACGGAAACCGTGGCGTCGTTGCGACCGAGCAGGAAGCCGCCCGCGGCAACGATCGCGGCGTAAACGGCTGCCACGAACACCGCGAGCACCCCCGCCACCACGGTCTTCCTGACGACGATGTCGAGGTCGTACAGGCGGAACCGCAGGACGGCGATGCCGATCGAGACGGGGAAGGCCAGGAAGCCTGCCCCGCCGATCACCGCCGACAGGATCGCGTTCCCGGGGATGACGAAGTCGCCGACGATGATCGAGACGAACGCGAAGACGAGCCCGAACACGACCCATTTGATCTGCTGGCGCTCGATCCCGGCGGCGCGTCGGAACCGCCTGATGAGCGAGCCGACGGCAACGAGGAAGGTTATGGGGAACAGGACCGCGATCACGATGTCGAGATTGGGCACATGGCTCGTCGCCTCGACGAAGAAGGGGTTGGCGATGCCCACGTCCTGGTTCGACCCGCTCAGCGTCCGCTGGCCCACGATGAACGAGACCCCGATCACGAAGAGGAACGCGAGGATGAACCCCAGCAACGGACGCCATCGGGGCGACGGCAGACGGCCGTCGGGAAAGACGAGCGGCAGGATGAAGAGGACCGGCAGGATCCCCAGCAGCCACCCGAAGTTGTTCATGAGCCCGAAGAACACGGCAAGCGGTCCCGTTTGTCCCCGTACAACGAGCCATGTGAGGAGCTCGCCGCTGAGGAAGCTGCTCGCCGTCATCAATGACGCGTAGAGGAGCATCAGCCCGATCACGTTCCGCCGGTCACGGCTGACGATCAGGGCGCCGACGATGCCGAACATCGTGAAGGCGACGATGTACGGGACCTGTGCCGCGACCGACTCGTGGTTCGCGACGACGACGATCGTGCCGATCACCGCGAAGCTGAAGAAGACGGCCAGGCCGATCCACGGCCACCGAGCCGGCCGGGTATCGATCCGATCAGCCGATGACGACACGGAACACCTCGACGGGCTCCTCGCGGCCCTTCACGATGCGGGGGCCGATCGGGGTGGCCGCGACGTCGGGAGCGGCCGCGACGGTCGAGGCGGCGGCGACGATCTCCCCGGCCTCGGCCTCGGACTGCAGCCGCTGCGCGACGTTCACGGCGTCGCCCACGACGGTGTACTCGAGCCGGCCGCCGCCGCCCACGGTGCCGGCGATCACCGATCCGGTGTTGACGCCGATCCCGAGCCCGAGGGTCTCCACGTCCGTCCCCCAGCCCACCGCGTTCAGCTCCCCTTGGCGCTGCTGCATGCCGAGCGCGCAGCGGAGCGCGCGCTCGGCGTGATCATCGACCGGATCGGGCGCGCCGAAGATGGCCATCACGGCGTCGCCCTGGAACTTGTCGATCGTCCCACCGTGCAAGAGCACCACCTCGGCCATGGCCTCGAGGTGGCGCCCGACGATCGTGGCGACGTCGCGGGCGGAGAGCCGCTCGGCGAGCGTCGAGAACCCACGGATGTCGCTGAACAGGACCGAGACCACGAGCTCCTGCGGCTCGATGGCCGTCTCCGGGTGCGCGGCCAGCCGGTCGGCGAGCTGCTGCGGCACGAACGACGCGAGCGTCGTTCGTGCCGCAGCCTGCTCGACCACGGCCGCATGGAGCCGTTTGAACTCGCCGAGGAGGCCGGCACCGGCGCCGTCGCCCGCCATCCGCCCGAACAGCTCGGTGACGCGTCGGTCGACCGCTTCTTGCGTGGTGCCGAGCTCGCGAGCCATGTCGGCGTATCCGAGGCCCTTGCTCATCATGTCCAGGACGGCGCGGTCCTCTTCGTCCGCGTGTTTGCTCCCGGTCAGTCGCTCGGCGATCACGGGATCCACGGCGCTTCCGCCGGCGTGCACCTCGTGGATCGCGCGGACCAACTCGTCGCCCTGGGCGATGCGGTCCTTGAGCAGGTACGCGAGGCCGCTGTGCCCGCCGCCGAGGAGCGCGATCGCGTACTCCTCGTCGTCGTGGGCGGAGAGCACGACCACGCCCGTGTCGGGGTGGTCGTGCCGGATCGCATGCGCGCAGTCGATCCCCTCGAGCTGGAACGACGGGGGCATCTTGATGTCCGTGACGACGACATCAGGGACGTGTTCGGCTGCCGCCGCCATCAGCGTGGGTGCGTCCTGCGCCACCCCCACGACCTCGATGTCCTCGTAGGAATCGAGCAGCGCGCGGACGCCCTCGCGGACGAGCACGTTGTCCTCGCCGAGCACCACCCGGATCGTCATGCCGCCGCCAACCCCCCGTGTACGATGCGCGCGTGTTGCGCGTCGTCTTCGCGGAGGATAACTACCTGGTCCGGGAGGGGACGGTCGCGCTCCTCACCGACGCCGGCGACGTCGACATCGTCGGGACCGCCGCATCCTTCGACGAGCTCCTCGCGGCCGTCGAAGAGCACGCGCCGGACGCCGTCCTGACCGACATCCGGATGCCGCCGTCGGGGACCGACGAAGGCATCCGCGCCGCCAAGCAGATCCGCGCCACGCACGCCGACATCGGCGTCGTCGTCCTGTCGCAGTTCGCCGACGAGGAGTACGCGTACGACCTGCTGAAGGACGGCGCCGCGGGTCTCGGGTACCTCTTGAAGGAGCGGGTCGCCGACGTGCACGAGGTGACCCGCGCGCTCAACGAGGTCGCCAAAGGTGGCTCGGTCCTCGATCCCAAGGTCGTCGAGGCGTTGGTCGCCGCGAAGGACCGGATGGCCCATTCGCCGCTCGGGGAGCTCACCGAGCGCGAGCGGGAGGTCCTGTCGCACATGGCCCAGGGCCAGAACAACGCGGCGATCGCGAAGGAGCTCTTCCTGACCGAACGAGCCGTGGAGAAGCACATCAACTCGATGTTCCACAAGCTCGGCCTCACGGAGGAGATCGACGTGCACCGCCGCGTGATGGCGGTGCTCGCGTTCCTTCGCGAGACCGAGCATGCCTAAGCCGTCGCCCTGAGCACCGTCGTGAGCTTCGTCAGAGCGGCGGCGGAGATGCCAGATGGCCTCCTCACTGTGCGCGCCTCGTATCCACGATGAACACGCTGCACGGCGAGTGTCGGAGCACCAGGTTGGGGACGCTGTCCCGGACGCGCCACCACGAACCGTGCGTCCCCCGGTTCCCGACGACGATCGTGTCCGCGCTGAGCTCCTGAGCGACCGCCACGATCCGCTCGGCCGCCTCGCCGTGCTCGACGCGCGTGCTCGTTGGCACACCGGGGAACCGTTGGGCGACGTGCGCCAGGTATCGGCCGGGATCTGCCGCCTTGCCGGGGTCCACGACCGACCGAAGATCGCCGTCCGATCGTACGAGCAGGACCACCAGGTCCGACTCGCGGTCCCGCGCGAGCCGGGCCGCATGATCGACGGCCAGGTCCGCCGCCGCCGAAGAATCCGTTCCCACCAAGATCGTCGTCATCACGGTCGCCTCCTCACCATTTGTCTGCAGGGAGAACGCTAGGCCGTCGTGGCCGGGGATCCGAACCGGCGACCATGCGGAAACGTGCGTGGTGCCAGCACCCGAGCGAGGGTGGGGTTCCCGCGCACGAACCAGCAGGTCTGACCCCCTTTCGGGCCGTTCGCCGGGATGTAAGCATCCGTTCCATGGAGCAGGAGGAGCGAGCAGGAACGGGTGTCGTTCGGTCGCCCGGGGAGTCGCGTTGAACAAGCGCACAACGGCGTGGGCGATCTTCGTCATCGATCTGGTCAGCCTGCTGGTGGCCGGGTGGTTGGCATGGCTTACGCGTGATGCGACCAGCTCGTCGGGCTGGAGCGGCAACGGGTTCGTCTCCGGGCTGCTGTTCGCGCTCGCGCTGCTCCCGTTCCCGATCGTCGGACTCATGATCGCGGTCCGTCGGCCCGAGAACGCGATCGGCTGGCTCCTGCTGGCTATCGGGTTCAGCTGGTACTTCGGCGAGGTCCTGACCGGCTACGGGGTCTACGGGCTCGGGGTGTCGCACCTGCCGGCGGCCGACTGGGTCCTGTCGTTCACGGGATGGCAGTGGATCCCGCCGATCGGGCTGATGGGCAGCTTCGCGCTGCTGCTGTTCCCCGACGGGCACCTCCCGTCAGCCCGTTGGCGGTGGTTCGCGTGGGTGACCGCCGTCGTCCTCGTGGTGTCATCGGCCGGCATCCTGTTCGGTCAGGGCAACCTCGCCGACGCAGGATTCCCGAACGTCGCGAATCGGTTCGGCGTTCCCGGCCTCTCGTTCCTCGCGGTCGCCCTCGTGCTGTTCCCGTTCTGCATCCTGGCGAGCGCTGCCAGCCTCGTGGTTCGATTCCGCCGGTCCCGCGGAGCCGAACGCGAGCAGCTGAAACTGCTCGCGTTCGCTGCGGCAGCCGTCGCGGTCGCGTACCTCATCGTCATGCTGCTGTCGCTCGTCCCTTCGTTCACTGGATCGAGCGGTGAGACCCCTGGATGGCTCGCGGTGGCGCAGACACTCGTCGTGTTCTCGTTCACGCTGATCCCTCTCGCGATCGGCGTGGCGATCCTTCGCCACGGCCTCTACGAGATCGACCTCATCATCCGCAAGACGGTCCGCTACGCCGTTCTGGTGGCACTGCTCCTCGCGATCGTCGTCGGCACCTTGCTCCTTGCCGGAGCGCTCGCGGCCGGCCGCGGAGGCCTCCGAGAGGACCCGGCGGCGCTGGTGATCGTCGGGGTCGCCATCGGCCTGGCGTTCTGGCCGCTCCGACGGTTGGCCGCGACGGTTGCCGACCGTGTGGTTTTCGGGAACCGGGCGAACCCTTACGAGGTCCTGAGCGAGTTCTCGGACCGGGTCGGCGATGCCTACGCCGCCGAGGACGTCCTGCCCCGGATGGCCCAGGTGCTCGGGATGGGCATCGGCGCCGACGCGGCGGCCGTCTGGCTCCTATCCGGGGGCGAGCTCCATCCCGCCGCGGTCTGGCCCGCCGCCACCGACCCACCGACCGGCGATCTCGTGGATGTGGAGCACCGGGGCGAGCGCCTGGGTGCGCTCTCGGTCGCGATGCCTCCCGCCGAGCCGCTGAGCGGCGCCCGCGAGAACCTGATGCACGATCTCGCCTCCCAGGCTGGCCTCGTGCTCCGCAACGTCCTGCTGATCGAGGAGCTCCGGTCGTCGCGACGGCGTCTCGTTGCCGCGCAGAACGACGAGCGCCGGAAGATCGAACGGAACCTGCACGATGGCGCGCAGCAACAGCTCGTCGCGCTCGCCGTGCAGCTCAAGCTGGCGCGGTCGATGGTCGAGCGCGACCCCGCTAAGGCCGGAGCATTGCTCGATACGCTCCAGGGTGCCGCCACGGACGCGTTGGAGGACCTGCGGGACCTGGCTCGTGGGATCTATCCGCCCCTGCTCGCCGACAAGGGGGTGACGACGGCCCTCGAAGCGCAGGCGCGCAAGGCGATCGTGCCGGTCACCGTCGAGGCCGACGGGGTCGGCCGGTTCCCCGCGGACGTCGAATCGGCCGTCTACTTCTCCTGTTTGGAGGCGCTGCAGAACATCGGCAAGTACGCGGACGCGAGCGCGGCGACGATCCGGCTGTCGAACAGCTCGGGCGAGCTGCGCTTCGAGATCCGCGACGACGGGCGGGGGTTCGACCCCTCCGCCACGAGCTACGGGACGGGCCTGCAGGGGATCGCGGATCGGCTCGCCGCCCTCGGCGGCGAGCTGGTCGTGACCTCGGCGCCCGGCGACGGCACCGCCGTCGCCGGGCGCCTCCCGCTGGATCGAGGGGCGATCGGATGAAATCACGACTGGCCTGGTGGCTGTGGGCGCTGGGGATCTTGGGCGTCGCCATCGCCGCGGCATTCGGGATCGCCGACGGCAAGGGGGCGGAGTGGAATGGCTTCACCCAAGTCGTCGCGTTCTTCGCGGTGGGGACGATCGGGCTCGTGGTCGCACGGCACCAGCCGAAGAACCCGCTCGGCTGGATCTACCTCGCGGTGTGGACGGGGGCGGCTGTTGTCTTCGGAAGCTTGAGCGGATTCGCTCGGTGGGCAGCCATCAAGGACCCGTCCATGCCGGGTTCGACCCTGGCCGCATGGGTCGGGAACTGGGTCTGGGTCCCGATCTTCGTGGCCCTGGTCACCTTCCCGTTCCTCCTCTTCCCCGACGGGCACCTCCCATCTCCGCGATGGCGCACCGTCGCCTGGGGAACCGTCGTGCTTACGGTGCTGTGGTCGATCAGTTTCGCGTTGGAGGGACACGACTACACCGACGCGCTGAACCGTCCAAGTCCCAACCCCTACGCCATCCCCGGCCTCGTTCCGTTCTTCGATGGAGCGAGACTGGTCCTCGGCCTTCTGTTCATCGCTGTGATGGGAGTGTGCGTGGCGTCGCTCGTGGTGCGTTTCCGGCGTGGCGATCGCGAAGAACGCGAACAGATCAAGTGGTTGATGTTTGCAGGAGCCGCAACGGTGATCTGGTTCGGCCTGCCCCTCAACCATGGGAGCGGCGGGTGGCCCGACTTCGTCCAGGGCTTCGTCCTAGCCCTTATCCCGCTCTCGATCGGGGTCGCGATCCTGAAGTACCGGCTCTTCGACATCGACGTCGTCATCCGCAAGACGGTGGTGTTCGGCGTCCTCGCGGTGTTCATCACGGCCGTCTACGTCGCGATCGTCGTCGGGGTCGGCACCATCGTCGGCTCACGAGGGAGCCCCTTGCTCTCCGGGATCGCCGCAGCCGCGGTGGCGCTCGCGTTCCAGCCGGTCCGTCGCTGGGGCCAACGCGTCGCCAACCGCCTGGTCTACGGGAAGCGCGCAACCCCGTACGAGGTCCTATCGGAGTTCTCGAGCCGACTGGGCGGCGCATACGACCCCGAAGACGTCCTGCCTCGCATGGCTCGCATCCTCGCCGAAGGGACGGGCGCCAGACGCGCAGACGTCTGGCTGCATGTCGATCGGAAGCTTCGCGTCGCGGCGAGCTGGCCGATCACGGACGAACCTGCGAACGAGCTCGCAGCGGAGCCGTTCCCTCCGGGCCTCGTTCCCGTGCGGCATCGCGATGAGCTCCTCGGAGCGCTCGGCGTCCAGACGTCGACGGGAGAGTCGCTGACTCCGACGGAGTCGACGCTCGTGGACGACCTCGCGGCGCAGGCCGGCCTCGTTCTTCGGAACGTTGCACTGACGGGGCAGTTGCGCGCGCGTCTGGAAGAGCTTCGTGCGTCACGGCAACGTTTGGTCGGGGCGCAGGACGAGGAGCGGCGGAGGATCGAGCGCAACATCCACGATGGCGCGCAGCAGCAGCTCGTCGCGCTCGCGGTGAAGCAGCGGCTGGCCGCGTCCCTGGTCGGCCGCGACGATGAGCGCGCTCGGACGATGCTCGAGGAGCTCCAGATCGAGACGAACGCGGCGCTCGACGACCTCCGGGACCTCGCGCGCGGGATCTTCCCCCCACTGCTTGCCGACCGGGGACTCGCGGCAGCGCTCGAGGCGCAGGCCCGGAAGGCCGCGTTGCCCGTCACGGTGGACGCCGGTGGGATCGGCAGGTTCCCGCAGGACGTCGAGACGACGGTGTACTTCTGCACGCTCGA
Organism: Actinomycetota bacterium; assembly: GCA_005884925.1. Lineage (GTDB taxonomy): Bacteria > Actinomycetota > UBA4738 > UBA4738 > HRBIN12 > AC-51. The sequence goes on from VAYU01000025.1 coordinate 43,161, forward strand.
GGCACTGAACAACGTCGCGAAGTACGCCGATGCGACCCGCGCGACGGTTCGGCTCGCGAACGGCAATGGGGCACTCCGCTTCGAGGTCACCGACGACGGCCGGGGCTTCGACCCGGCCGTCGTCGGCTACGGCACCGGCCTGCAGGGGATGGCGGACCGGCTCGCCGCCGTCGGCGGCGAGCTGACGGTACGGTCGGCCCCCGGCGCCGGCACGACGATCGCTGGGACGGTGCGCGCATGAGCGTCGTCGAGGCGCGAAGGGATCGCTGGGTCCCGCGGCTCGCCCGACTCGCGCTCGGGGTCGTGGTCGTGGTCGGGACGTGCGGCCTCACGCTCGCAGCGATGCGACGCGAAACGGGAGTCATCCTCGGCGCGCTCGCCGTATCCGCGATCCTCATCGTCTTCTCGCTCTTGGGGATCCTCATCGCGGGGCGCAAGCACAACCCCGTGGGCTTGATCTTCTCTGCGCTCGCGGTCGCGGCCGCCATCCAGCTCACGGCCGGCGACTACATCCTGCGTGCGAATGTGACCGCGCCCGGTTCGCTGCCGCTCGTGGTGTATGCGGAATGGGTCGATCGGTGGATCGGGGCAGCGGCGATCACGCTCCTGCCCCTGCTCTTCCTGCTGTTCCCGACCGGTCGCATCCCGTCGGCTCGTTGGCTGTGGGTGTTCCGCGCGTGGGCTGCCTCCGCCTGCCTCTGGGTCGTGGGATTCATGCTGACGCCTGGCCCACTCGACGTGGGCAACTCCGACCACGCGATGAACCCCTTCGGGGTGAGCTTCGGGTCGGCCCTCGGGTTCATCGGCGGCGTGGGTCTGCTCGTGTCGACGATCGCATCGATCGCATCGCTGTTCGTCCGATGGCGACACGCAGCCGGGGAGGAACGCCAGCAGCTGCGGCTTCTCGTGTTCGTTGCCGGTGTTGGATTCGTCTTCTTCTGGCTGTCTGGCGTCCCGGGACCCATCTCCAGCGTCGGATGGGCGGGCTTCCAGGTGTCCTTGCTTATCGGGATCCCGGCAGCGATCGCGATCGCGATCCTGAAGTACCGCCTCTACGACGTCGACCTCGTGATCCGGAAGACGGTGGTGTTCGGCGTCCTCGCCGCGTTCATCACCGCGGTCTACGTCGCGGTCGTGGTGGGTCTCGGGTCGATCTTCACCGACACGCTGGTCCTGCGGATCGCGGCGACGGCGCTGGTCGCGGTGGCGTTCCAGCCGGTGCGCGACCGCGCGAACCGGCTCGCGAACCGGCTGGTGTTCGGCGATCGGGCGACGCCGTACGAGGTGCTCGCTCGCTTCGGCGAGCGCGTCGGCGAGACCTATGCGAGCGATGACGTCCTGCCACGGATCGCGCGTGTGATCGCCGAGGGAACGGCCGCGGCTCGCTCGGACGTCTGGCTCCGACTGGGCGACCGGTTCACGCTCGCAGCTTCGTGGCCGGTCAGCGAACCGCAAGGGTCGTTCGCGATCGAGGGCGACGAGCTCCCGCCGATCGATGCCGACCGGGTCGCTCCGGTCGGCCATCAGGGCGAGCTCCTCGGCGCGATCGCCGTGACCAAGCCCGCGAGCGAGCCGCTCACCCCTGGGGACGCCGAGCTCCTCGACCGCCTCGCCGAGCAGGCGGGGCTGGTGCTCGCGAACGCGCGGCTCACGGCCGATCTGGAGGCTCGGCTGATGCAGATCGCGCAGCAGGCCGCCGATCTCCGTTCCTCCCGGCAACGGATCGTGGCCGCTCAGGACGAGGAAAGGAGGCGGCTGGAACGCAACATCCACGACGGAGCGCAGCAGCATCTGGTCGCGCTCGCGGTCAAGCTTCGGCTCGCGAAGACCGCGCTCCAGACGGATCCGGAGCACGGACGACGCATGCTTGGAGAGATCAGCGACGAGGTGGACGCGGCTCTGGACACCCTCCGTTCGCTCGCCCTCGGGATCTATCCGCCGCTGCTGGAGGAACAGGGGATCGCAGCCGCGCTGGCTGCGCAGTACTTGCGCAGCAGTCTGCCCGTGCGGATGGAGAGCGACGGGATCGGCAGGTACCCGATCGAGCTGGAGGCGGCCGTCTACTTCTGTACGCTCGAGGCGCTCCAGAACGCGGCGAAGTACGCACACGCCTCCGCGATCACGATCTCGTTCCGAGAACAGGGCGGGGCGCTCGAGTTCACCGTCACCGATGACGGCGTTGGGTTCGATCCGGGATCGAACGGGACCGGCACGGGGATCCAAGGGATCCGAGATCGGATCTCCGTGTTCGGCGGCGATGCGGAGATCGAGTCCTCACCCGGACTGGGAACGACGGTCCGTGGCCGCGTGCCGTTGCTGGAGGAGGTGTCGCGATGAGGCGCGTGGGGGCGATCCTCTTCCTCGTGGCGCCGCCGTTGCTGCTACTGATCGCGTGCGTCCTGAACGCATGGGCGGGAAGGGGTTGGATCAGCCCGCTCGAGTGGGCACCGCTCGCGTTCGCGTCCGCCGCCGTTGGCTCCCTCCTGTGGATCCGGCGTGCTGGTGGGGCGATGGCGGGGTTGTTCATCTACATGGGGCTGGGGCTGCCGATCGGCATGATCTTCGAGGCGTACGCACGAGGCGCGGTCGACCACGGTCTTCCCGGGGCGCCGTGGGCAGCGTGGCTCTTCCAGGCTTCCCTTGGCTTGTCGCTCGGCTTCTACCTGATCATGCAGCTCTTCCCGACGGGCGCTCCCTTGTCACGTCGGTGGCGGACCCTCGTCTGGCTCACGATCGCGACCGCGACGGTCGTTCTCCTGACGCCAGCATTCGGGGTGACGTCCGAGTTCACGGCGAACTTCCCGGGCGTTGTGCATCCGCTCCAGATCCTCCCGGCCAAAGCAGCGAACGTCCTCGACACGATCGGCGGCGTCGGCACGTTGATCTTGTTCATCGCATCGGCCGCGGAGATCGTCCTGCGATACCGACGCTCCGCCGGGGACGAGCGAGCCCAGATGAAATGGTTCGCAACGGCGTCAGCGGTGGCGGCTGTCGGTTTCATCGTCGGCTTCGCAACGCTCCCAGACAACCCAGCGATCGCCTTCGCGCTGCTCACACCGCTGATCCCGATCGCCGCCGGCATCGCCATCCTGAAGTACCACCTCTACGACATCGACGTCGTGATCTCGAAAGCGGTGGTCTTCGCACTGCTCGGCGTGTTCATCGCGGTCGTCTACGTCGCGATCGTGGTGGGGATCGGGACGCTCGCCGGGAACACGACGAGCCCCGCGCTCTCGATCGCCGCGACCGTGCTGGTGGCGGTGCTGTTCCAGACCGTTCGCGTGCGCGCGCGCCGGCTCGCGAACCGATTGGTCTACGGTGAGCGAGCCACGCCCTACGAGGTGATCGCGGGCTTCTCGGAGCGCGTCGCCGACGCCGTTTCGACGGATCGGGTCTTGCCGCAGATGGCCGAGGCGGCCGGACGCGGGGTCGGAGCGGTCGAAGCGACTGTCCGGGTACGTTTGCCCGGCGGGCTCGACCGGACCGAACGGTGGTCGGGACCGGGCGTCACCCCCGAGCGCGTCGCCGAGCCGTGGACGGTCACGGTCGGCTATCAGGGGGAACCCGTCGGGGACCTGATCGTGACGAAGCCCACGAACGATCCCCTCACCCCCGCGGAGCAGAACCTCCTCCGCGATCTGGCTGCGCAGGCGGGGTTGGCACTGCACAACGTCCGGTTGACCGAAGAGCTCGGGATCCGTCTGCGGGAACTGGACGAGCAGGCCGCGGCGCTGCGCGTTTCGCGCGAACGGCTCGTAACCGCTCGGGACGCGCAGCGCCGCGGCCTCCAGCGGGACATCCACGAGGGGCCCGAGCGGCATCTCCTTGACATCCGGCAACGACTCCACCGGGTGGTCGACCCCGTCGAACTGGACGGGCTCATCGGGCACACGAACGAAACCCTCGACGGCCTCCGCGATCTGGCGCGCGGGATCTTCCCCCCGCTGCTCGCGGAGCAGGGCGTGATCGCCGCGCTCCGGGCGCACATCCGCAAGGTAGGCGCGAACGTAACCGTCGAAGCGGCGATCGGCTTCGCCGATCGCCGCTTCGACGCCGACACCGAGGCGGGCGTGTACTTCTGCTGCCTCCAGGCCATCCAGAACGTGATCCGCCATGCGAACAACGCGACGTGCGTGGTCGCGCTGTCCAGCGACGCCGACGCGATCGTGTTCGAGATCCGTGACGACGGGCCAGGGTTCGATGTCGCCGCGACCCCCCGCGGGATGGGCCTGCAGATCGTGCAGGACCGGGTCGACGCGCTCGACGGATCTCTCGAGGTCACGAGTGACCCGGGGCGCGGGACGCGCGTCGCCGTCCGCCTGCCGATCCGAGCACTGGAGCCGGTCCGATGAACCACCCGGATCGCGAACGTGCGATCGCGCGGAGGGTCGCGATCGGTCTGGTCGCGTTCTACGTCGCGCTGTGGCTCGTGCGCCTGATCCTCGGCTTCGCAACGGGGAGCCTGACGGACCAGCCGGGCTGGGTCCTCGACCTGGTCTACGGCGCGGGGACGATCGTCTTCTCCACGCTGATACTCCTCGTCGGGTGGGCGATCGTGACGAGACAGTCGAGGAACACGATCGGCTGGCTCCTGATGCTCATCCCGATCCTCGGGATCTTCGGCTTCGTCGTCGGCGATTACGCAACCCAAGCGCTCGTCACGCACCCGGGCTCGCTCCCGTTCGGTCGGGTGGCGGCCTGGTTCGACCGTTGGCTCATCGTCGCCATGATGGCGATCTTCATCCCGTTGTTCCTCTCGTTCCCGGACGGGAAGCTCCCGTCGCGACGGTGGCGGCCCGTCCTGTGGTTCACGATCGCTGCCACCTCCGTCACCGTGATCGGGTTCGCCGTGACGCCGGGACGCTTGACCGGCGCGTTCTCCGACCTCACGAGCATCACGGTGACCAATCCGCTCGGCATCGAGGCTCTCGCAGGACCGATCGATGCCATCACGCAGCTCGCAGGGATCGCCATCTTGATCAGCGCGTTCCTCGCGGGTGCGGCGATCATCGTTCGGTTCCGGGGTGCTTCGGGTGAGGTCCGCCAGCAGATCAAGTGGCTCGCGTTCGTCGGGGTTGCCTTCATGGTCGAGGTCCTGGTCGGCGCGGTCCTGACGGGGATCCTGGGCGATCGCTCGAGCGCATCCGACACGGTGGGCAACGTCCTGTTCACGGTCTGGTTCCTCACGCTCCTCGGCGGGATCCCGATCGCGTGCGGGGTCGCGATCCTCAAGTACCACCTCTACGACCTCGACGTCGTGATCCGCAAGGCCGTGGTCTTCGGATTGCTGGTCGTCTTCATCACGGCTGTCTACGCGGCGATCGTCGGCATCCTCACGACCCAGGTGAGCTCGACGATCGGATCGTTCGCGGCCGCGGCGACCTTGGCGGTGCTCTTCGCGCCGGCGAGGGACCGCGCACGCAAGCTCGCCGACCGCGTGGTCTACGGGAAGCGAGCGACCCCCTACGAGGTCTTGGCGGACTTCTCGGGCCGGGTCGGTGAGGCGTATGCGGCCGAGGACGTCTTGGATCGGATGGCCGGCGTACTGGCCAAGGGAGCTGGCGCCGAGGTCGCTACGGTCTGGTTGAAGGTCGCGAACGACGTGAGACCCGCAGCGACGTTCCCCGAGGGGGCGCCTCCGGCCGATGGAACGACCGTCCCGGTCGTGCATCACGGCGAGGAGCTGGGGGCGCTCTCGGTCAGGATGCCCGCATCGGATCCGATCGATCCTACGAAACGCAAGCTCGTCGAGGACCTGGCGGCACAGGCGGGTCTGGTCCTCAGGAACGTCCGGCTGATCGAGGAGCTCCGCGCCTCGCGGCAACGACTCGTGGCCGCGCAGGACGAAGAGCGACGCAAGATCGAACGGAACCTCCACGATGGCGCTCAGCAGCAACTGGTCGCCCTGGCGGTCCAACTGAAGCTCGCCGAGAAGCTCGCGGGCACGCATCCCGACAAGGAGCGAGAACTCCTCGCCCGGCTCGGCTCCCAGGCGAACGCCGCCCTCGAGGACCTCCGCGGCCTCGCGCGCGGGATCTACCCGCCTCTGCTGGCGGACAAAGGGCTCGCCGCGGCGCTCGAGAGCCAGGCGCGGAAGGCCGCGGTGCCGACGACGGTCGAAGCCGACGGCATCGGGCGGTACCCGCAAGACGTCGAGTCGACGATCTACTTCTGCACGCTCGAGGCGCTCAACAACGTCGCGAAGTACGCGGAGGCGAGCCGCGCGATCGTGCGGTTGTCGCAGCGAGACAGACACGTCGAGTTCGCGGTGGATGACGACGGCCGAGGCTTCGATGCCGACGCGACGGGCTACGGGACAGGGCTGCAGGGCATGGCCGACCGGCTCGATGCGATCGGGGGCGAGCTGCTGGTCCAGAGCCGACCCGGGGCTGGCTCGACGGTGTCCGGACGCGTTCCGGTCGGAGGCACGGGATGACCCCGCGCGCGGCGACCCTGATCTCTCGAACCCTGATCGGACTGGGGCTCGTGATGATCGCGCTCGCGGTCTTCGTGAGCAGAACGACGTTCTCGCGAGCCGATCCCCACGAGATCGTCGTGATCCCGCAGGCCCTCGAGCCGCGGGTGCTCGCCGCTGCGGACGCCCTGCGTCGCGACCCCGGGGTGGCGACCGACCCGGCCCTCGCCGACGCGCCAGAAGTGATGGTTCACGAGCAAGACCGCGTCGCCCACGGCGAACGGCTGACTACGACGGCCAACTCTCCGGGCGCGAGCGTCGTCTTGGTGGTCAGCCTGCTGTGGATGGGGACGGGGAGCGTGATCGTGTCCCGGCAACCTCGCAACCTGGCTGGGTGGGTGTTCCTCGCGCTGGGCTTCCTGATCGTCCTCGAAGGACTTAGCCAGATCATGGTGTTCGCCGCGTTCAGGGCGGATGCGGCCGTCCCGCTCGCGTCGGTGTGGGCCATCGCGGGTGAATACGCGGTCTATCCCATCGTCCTCCTGCCCCTGCTGTGGCTGCTGTTCCCCGACGGCCAACCGCCATCGCCGCGGTGGCGGTGGGCCGTACGGGCGTACCTCGTCGCGGTGTGGATCGCGTTGGCCGCGTACGTGGTGACACCGGGGCCGCTGAACAACTTCGTGGACTTCGGCGTCCTGTACATGAACCCACTGGGCGGGTCAGCCGTATCAGGGATCGCCCCTGCGATCACCGGCATCGGCGGCATGGTCGCGCTGATCCTGACGATCGCGACGATCTTCGGCGTCCGAGGTCGATTCAAGCGGGCGACGGGGGACGAACGTCAGCAGCTCCGGTGGCTCGTCTTCGTGACGACACTGGCGCTGGTGCTGTTCGTCGCCATCTTCGCGGGCGGGCTCATCGTCGAACAGATCTTCCATCACCAGAACCCACAGATCGGTCGTGTCGATGTGTTCGACCTGCTGTTCAGTCTGTTGGCCGCTCTGGTCGTGATCGGGATCCCCGGCGCCTATCTCGTCGCGATCTACCGCTATCACCTCTGGGACCTCGACGTCGTGATCAAGAAGGCGCTGGTCTTCGCGCTCGTCGCCGGAGGGCTGACGGTCGTCTCGCTCGGGGTCGTCCTTCTGCTTCCGGCGCTGGTCGTCGGGACTGGGTTGACCGGGACGGAGCGCACGGTCTTCGTCGTCGGCGTCGCCATCGGCACGCTGTTCGGTCCCCTCCGGCGACTCGCGCGGCGACTCGCCGACCGCATCGTCTATCACACGCGAGCAACGCCGTATGAGGTGCTCACGGAGTTCTCCGGCCGCGTCGGGAGCACCTACGCGACCGACGACGTGCTCCCGCGTATGGCTCAGGTCCTCGCGCGAGGCGCCGGAGCGCCATCCGCGCGCGTGCTGCTTTCGGTTCACGGGGAACGACGAGTGGCCGCTTCGTTCGGCGAGACCGCGGATGGCTCCGATTTCGAGGTCACGGTCACGCATCAAGGCCAGGAGCTGGGGGCGCTCGCGGTGACGATGCCAGCGAACGACCCGATCGACCTAGCGCGCGAGAAGCTCGTCCACGACCTCGCGGCGCAGGCCGGCCCAGTGCTCCGCAACGTTGCGCTGATCGAAGACCTTCGGGCGTCCCGACAGCGCCTCGTCGTGGCGCAAGACGACGAACGTCGCAAGATCGAGCGGAACCTGCACGACGGCGCGCAGCAGCAGCTGGTCGCGCTCGCGGTCCAGCTGCGACTGCTGGAGCAGACCGCGGGCAAGGACCCGGAGCGGGACCGCGAGGTCGCGGCGAGGCTCGGCTCCCAGGCGAACGCCGCCCTCGAAGATCTACGCGACCTCGCGCGCGGGATCTACCCGCCGCTCCTGGCGGACAAGGGGCTCGCCGCGGCCCTCGAGGCCCAGTCGCGCAAGGCGGCCGTCCCCACGACGGTCGAGGCCGACGACGTCGGCCGGTACCCCCAGGGGATCGAGTCGGCGGTCTACTTCTGCGTGCTCGAGGCGCTGAACAACGTCGCGAAATACGCAGGGGCCACGCGCGCGACCATCACGCTGGCGCAGGCCGATGGTCACCTCTCGTTCGAGGTGGACGACGACGGAGCGGGGTTCCAGGTGGATCGAGCACGCGGCGGGACCGGCATCCAGGGGATGGCCGACCGGCTCGATGCGATCGGGGGCTCGCTCACGATCCGGAGCGTTCCTGGGGAGGGCTCGACCGTCGGCGGACGGGTGCCTGTCACGTAAGAGACCGGCCGATCAGGACCCGGAGGCCTCGGTCCAGGCCGCCTCCAGGCGGTCCGGGCCGAAGACCGCCTTGGGGATGTACGAGGCCGCGCCGCATTCCGCGGCACGCGGCGCATACTCCTCCTCCTCGTATGTCGAGAGGAGCAACACGACCGGGGGACCATCGGCGCCCAGGATGCGACGGGTCGCCTCGAGCCCGTCGATCCCGGGGAGGTTGACGTCCATCAGCACGAGGTCGGGTGCGAGGTCGGCCGCCATAGTGACGCCCTCCTCGCCGGTCGCGGCCTCGCCGACGACGTCGAAACCGTCGGTGACGTCGACCACCATGCGCGCGGCGAGGCGGAACGGCTCCTGGTCATCGACGATCAGCACGCGAACGGGCATCTGGATCTCCGACTCGAGCGTCGCAGAGGACGTCGCGTCTGACAGTGGTGCCAGCACCACTCCCCGTGTCCCCTTCGGTACGTCGAGGAGCTCAGGATCGGCGCTGCTCGTCCGCCTCGCGCCGCTCCTTCGACCCCGGCTTCTTGAGCGCGGCGGTTCGCGCGAGCTTCGCGCGGAGATCGCTCGGGGCATCGGTGGACCCGTGCTCGGCGACCGGTTCCACCAGGCGGTCGAGCAGATCCGAAGCCGACTCCCGCCCGACCGACGTGCGCGCGGGCCGCAGCTCTGGGACGACCACGACCTCGGGCCGCGCCGTCGCATCGGTCGGTTCGACCTTCGCGACGGGGACAGGCTCGGCCTCCGGCGTGGTGATCGGCTCGGGCGGTGGTACGGGTTCGGAAGGTGGAACGATGGGTGCCGGCTCGGGTTGCGGCGTCTCGACGACCGGCTCCGGCTGCGGCGTCTCGACGACCGGCTCGGGCATCGTCGGCTTCGGAGCTGGAACCGCAACCGGTCTCGGCTTGCGCCTCGGGGTCCGCTGTTTCTTGGGCGTTGGCTGGCGGCGCCGCGCCGGGGCCGGCTCGGGCCGCGCAACGCGAACCGGCTCGGGCTCCGGCTTCGCAACGATCGGCTCGGGTTCGGGAACCTTCACGACGTCCTGTGAGACCGGGATCACCGTGGGCACCGGCATCCGACTCCGACGCCCCGGTTGCGCAAGCGCCGCCAGTGCTTGCTGGAGCTGACCCTCTGCACGACGGCGTGCGGCCTCGCTCGCATCCAACTTGTGCTGGAGCGAGGCGACGCGCTCCTTGATCCGATCGCCCGCTTGTTCGATCGCGACCGCGCGGTCGACCTCGACCAACGCGAGGTCTTCCGGCACCGACTCGGCGAAGAAGGGCACCCCGGTCCCGATCTTCGCCGCCGGCTCACGCATCGACAGCAACGAGAGGGTCAGGGCCAGCAGCAACCCGAGCCCGATCGCGATCTGGTACCCGAGCCATGAGAACCGAACGTCAGACGTCAGCGCCGCATCGCGGTACTCGAACTGTGCGACGAAGGGTTGCGCCCCGATCGCCGTGTACGAGTAGAAGGTCGCTGGTCCCCGTTCATTGGTCGGTGTCCGCTTCGTGACGACCCACGTCGGCGCGCCGGCTGCTGCGACCGCCGCGTCGATGTCCGCGTCGTTCAGCGAGTGGGCGGAATCGAGGGGCTCGTGGAGCGAGGACCACAAGAGGAAGTGTTGCGGCGACCAGATCCGGACCGCCCTGATCCGGGCGTCGTTCACGAGGATCTCGTCGTGGACCTCTTCGATCACGAGATCGCTCAGCGATCCCGTGATCGGCAACGATGCTGAAGCCGACAGGACGTTCGGCTGGATCACCCGTTGGCTGAGCGCGGCATCCAGGGCGGCGGTGTCACGATGCCGCGTCGCGACCGCGCGGTGCTCGGCGGGGAACGTCAAGACGAACAGAACGAGGAGCACCATGGTGAAGGGCCACCACACCCTGGCGCTGAACTCATCCCGCGTGAAACGATCGATGAAGCGCATCCCCCTGGCGTCCCTCCTCAGCCGCCCGACGGTTGAGGGTACCTCCCCAGGTCAGGTGGGTCGACGGCCGGAAGTCGGTCGGACTGGCGAAAGGCCTACCTGCCTTCCTGCAGCGAGAGCTGCAGGAAGGCGCGTTCCACGACAAGCCGCGGGTTGAGGTTCACATCGTCGGCGAGCGCAGCCCTCGCCTCCTCCATCGCCGCCAGACCCGCCACGGCCTTCGTCAGCGAGCTGTCCTCGGCCACCTCCCGATCCGGGTTCAACAGAGCGCGATCGGACGCCCCGGTCCCGGCGGCGACCGCGTCGCGCAGCAGGGCCGACGCCGCCATCAGGACTCGATCGAGATGATCCCGTTCGGCCCGACGCTCCCGGCGGTGGAACCGGGTCTCGATCCGCCGGATCGAGCCCCGGTACGCCTCCTCGGGCCGTCCCTTCTCATCGAGGAACGGCGCGAGCTCGGCATCGAGCTCGCGCCCGAGTCCTTTCTTGTGCTCGGCCGCCGCCGCGATCACCGCGTCGGCGGCCTCGAGCGCCCCCGCCGCCCCCATGGACCCGAGCTCGAGCGCGCGCGCGGCCACGTCGCGGAACGCGAGCCCGTCGTCATCCACCGCCATCCGGCGGGCGCGTCCGAGGTTCCCACCCGCCAGGCGCGCGGCGAGCCGGGCCCGGGCCGCCGCGACTCCCTCGGCCTCGAGCTGCTCGACCACGAACGGCTCGCTGAGCGCCGTGAACGTCACGATGTGGCACCGGCTCCAGATCGTCTCGGGCAGCTCGTGCGCCCGCGCGGAGAGCAACAGGAAGACGGCGTCGGCGGGAGGCTCCTCCAAGACTTTCAGCAACGTGTCGGCGGCTGACGGCGACAGTCGGTCGGCCTCGCGGATCAGGAAGACCTTCCGGCCGGGCTCCGGCGCGGTCAGGTAGGCGGGATGCCACACCTCTTCGCGCACGGTGTCCACGTGGATGTCGCGGCCCTCCGGCTCGACCACGAACTCGTTCGGATGTTGGTCGCGAAGCGCGAGCCGGCAGTCGCGGCACTCGCCGCATCCGCCGTTCGCGCACAGGAGCGAGGCGGCGAACGCCCGCGCGGCGAGCGACTTGCCGGACCCTTCGGGCCCGGCGAAAACGTAGGCGTGGTGCGGGCGTTCCGCCGCGCCGCGGAGGAACGTCATCGCGGCGTCCTGTCCCGGCACGTGATCGAGAACCGTTGGCACGTCACCAAGAGTAACGACGGCCGCGGACGTGCGGACCGTCCGGGGATTCAGTTCGTCGGGTGGTGATCATCACGCTCGTGGACCGCGCGCTCCAGCGCGTCGCGGACCGAATCGAACACGCTCGCCGGATCGCGGTTGGCGTCCACCACCACGAACCGCTCCGGGTGTTCCTCCGCGATCTTGAGGTACGCGTCCGCCACCTTCGCGAGGAACTGCTGTCCCTCCTGCTCCATCCGATCGCGCGGCTCGTCCTCGGATCTGGCCAGCCCGAGCTCCGGCTCCAGGTGGAGCAGGATCACCATGTCCGGGAACAATCCCTGCGTCGCCCAGACGTTCAAGGACAAGACGTCAGGCTCGCCCAACCCGCGCGCCCATCCCTGATAGGCGAGCGACGAGTCCACGTACCGGTCACAGATCACGACCTTGCCCTCCGCCAGCGCCGGCCGGATCACGCTGGCCACGGTCTGCGCGCGGGCGGCGGCGAACAGGAGCGCCTCGGCTCGGGCATCCAGCTTGCCGGTCCCCGGATCGAGGAGGAGCTCGCGGATCTGTTCCCCTGCGGCCGTCCCTCCGGGTTCACGCGTGACGAGGACGTCGAGGCCGAGCGAGCGCAGGTGGGCTTCGGCCATCGCGATCTGCGTGCCCTTGCCGGCGCCCTCGACGCCTTCGAAGGCGATGAACAGGCCGGTGGCGGGAGGTCGCTTGAGTTTGGGCACGAGGGTGAGCGGGACGGGACGCGACAGACGGTACCGCTTGAGCAGGCGCCTGGTGTTGATGCCGGCACCGACGACCAGCGATCCGGCGACGGCGAGTGCGAGCCGCGTCCCGGACAGGTCGATCCGGTTCCCCCCGACGTAGAACTGCCCGGGACCGATCCATCTCACGAACGTCTCGAAGCCCTGCGCAAGGGTCGGGAACGCCGCGAGCGACAGGAACAGGAACATCCGCGACAACGTCGTCAACGACCCGAACGTCCGGCCGCGGAACTCGTCGACGACGTTCTCCTGCAGCAGCGTGTACCCGCTGACCCACGCCAGACCGCAGAACGCGCCGAGCCACACGGTGAACACGATGGCCCAAGAGAGGTTTGGCATCGTCGCCAGGACGAACAGGGAGGCCGCGGCGGCGATCAGCGACCAGACGAACACGATCTCGCGATCGACGACCTTGGCCGCCTGTCCGGCCGTCGCCATCCCGAGCCCCATCCCGACGCCGAACGCGGTCACGACCAGCCCCCATCCCGATGGGCCGGCCTCGAGCGTCGACGTCACGAACACCGGACCGATCGCGAGCACCGCTCCGACCGCGCCGAAGGCGACCACGATGCCGCCCGTCATAGCCGACGCGATCGAGTTCTCACGGAGGAAGTTGATCCCGTCCTTCGTGTCCCGCCAGACACGCGACAGCGTGAGGCGTTGGGTGGTGTGGCTCGGCTGCGGACGGATCGCGATCCCCGCGACCATGCTCGCCGAGAACAGGAATGTGCCCGCGTCTAACAGAAGGGCGAGCGACTCCGGCTGGGTCGCGAGCGCGGGGATCCGCCCACCCATCCAGATCGAAACGGCGGTGAGGACCGCGAACGCCGCGCCGCCGATCGGGAGCGTCGCGTAGGAGCTGAGCAGCACGAGCGAGTTCGCGTTGGTGAGCTGGCGTCGCGGGACGAGGTTCGGGAGCGACGCATCCCGAGCCGGTCCCCACAGCAGCGATAAGCACTCGATCGCGAACGACAGCAGGTAGATCGCCCACAACTCGCGCAGGAAGACCATCGACAGGTACATCGCGCCCCGCGCCAGATCGGCGACGATCATCAGACGCTTGCGATCGAGCCGATCGACGAGGGTGCCGGCGATCGGACCGAACAGGAACGCGGGAAGCGTGCGGGCGATCATGACGCCCGCGACCGCGAGCAATGCGGTTCCGCCACCGAGGTTAGCGACGATGGCCGTCACCGCGACGAACCCGACCCAGTCGCCGAACGATGAGACCGACATCGCCGCGAGCAGCCGGACGAACGCCCGGTGCGTCAGCAGATCCTTGAAGGTCGCCGACCGTGCGCCGCGGAGGACCTCGACCTCCTCGGCGACGGACGACACGGGCGGCCGCGCCTCCTAGGCCTTCTTCGGCGCCGAGGGTTCCGCCGCGGCCGTCTTCTTCGCGGCCGTCTTCTTGGTCGTCTTCTTGGTCGCGGTCTTCTTCCCCGCCGGCTTCTTCCGAGCCGCGGCCTTGCGAGCACGTGCCTCGGCCTTCGTGCGTCGCGCTTCCGCCTCCGCCTCCACGTCACCCGGTCTCGTGACGTTGAACTCCAGATCCAGCTCGGCTCCGCAGTTCCAGCAGCGCAGCGACTTCGGCCGGCGAAGCAGCAAGGAGCCACACTCGGGGCACGACCGGTCCTTCTCGGGCGGGTTGTTCACCGCCAGATCGCACTCGGGGTACCGGTCGCAGCCGTAGAACGTCCCGAAACGGGTGTGCTTCTCCACCAGCTCCCCGCGGTGACACTGCGGGCACGTCACGCCGGTGGACGTCGGCGGGTCCTTCTTGATGTAGCGGCACTGCGGATACCCGCTGCATCCGACGAACGGGCCGTAGCGGCCGACCCGGCGCTGGAGCTGCCGACCGCAATCGGGACAAGTCTCGTCGAGCAGCTCCGGCTCGGCGCGCTCGGTCCCGTCCATGTTGCGGATGTAGCGGCACTCGGGGTAGTTGGGGCAGCCGATGAACTTGCCGTAGCGCCCCAGCTTGACCTGCAGTCTCCCCGGCTCCCTCCCCTCCTGGGGACAGAGCGGGCAGAGCTCGTCGAGCTCCTCGGAGTACCGTTCGAAGGAGTCCTCGGCCTTCTCCAGCGCGCGCTCGAACGGGCCGTTGAACTCCTCGAGCATCTGGACCTTGCGGAGCTGACCCTCGGCGATGTCGTCGAGCTCCTTCTCCATGTAGGCGGTGAAGTCGGGGTTGACGATGTCCGGGAAGTGCTCGACGAGCTTGTCGGTCACCACGTAGCCCACGTCCTCCGGACGGAACCGTCGATCCTCCAAGCGGACGTACCCGCGGTCCTGGATCGTCGAGATGATCGACGCGTAGGTGGACGGACGCCCGATCCCGAGCTCCTCCAGCTTCTTCACGAGCGAGGCCTCCGTGTACCGCGGCGGTGGTTGCGTGAAGTGCTGCTCCGGCAGGACCTCGAGCATGCGAAGGAGCTGCTCCGCAGTGAGTACCGGCAGCGCGGCCTCGGCGTCTTCGTCGGGCTCATCGTCGCGACCTTCCCGGTAGAGCTTGAGGAACCCGTCGAAGAGGAGGGTCTGCCCGGTCGCCCGGAGTCCGTAACGGGTCCGCTCGCCGTTGCCGGAACCGGCGGGGACGAGCGCCTCGATGTCGATCCCGACCTGGTCGAACCGTGCGTCCGCCATCTGCGTGGCGACGGTCCGCTGCCATACCAAGCTGTACAGCCGGAGCTGGTCGCGCTCGAGCGCCGATGCGACGCGCTGCGGCGTCCGGAGCACGCTCGTGGGGCGAACCGCCTCGTGGGCTTCCTGCGCGTTGCGCGACCGGGTCTTGTACCGGCGCGCCTCGGCCAGGGAGTAGTCCTTCCCGTAGTCCTGCCGGACGAGCTCTGCGATCTCGCGGAGCGCCGAGTCGGCGATCGTCACGGAGTCCGTCCGCATGTAGGTGATCAGGCCGGTCGTCCCCTCCCCGGGCAGGTCGATCCCCTCGTACAGCCGCTGGGCGAGCGTCATGGTCTTGCGCGCGCTGAACCCGAGCTTGCGCGCGGCCTCCTGCTGGAGCGTCGAGGTCGTGAACGGAGGCGCCGGGGAGCGCTTCCGCTCCTTCTTCTCCACCCCGGTGATGCGGTAGGACGCGCCGCGGAGCCGCTTGGCGTGCTGCGCCGCGTCTGCTTCGATCCCGAGGAGCAGTCCCTTCTTGTCGGGACCGCTGGCCAGCTTGCCCTCGGGGATCTCGATGAGCCGCGCGAGGAACGGCTGCTCGACGTCCTCGGGGGTGAGCCGGACGTCGATGCTCCAGTACTCGACCGGCACGAACGCGTCGATCTCGCGCTCGCGCTCGACGATGAGACGCACGGCCACGGACTGGACGCGCCCGGCGGACAGGCCGGGCTGTACCCGCTTCCACAGGAGCGGCGAGATCTTGTAGCCGACGAGCCGGTCGAGGATCCGCCGGGCCTCCTGAGCGTCGAAGAGCTCCATATCGATCGTCCGGGGGTGGGCGAACGCGTCGAGGATGGCGTCGCGGGTGATCTCGGTGAAGGTGACGCGCTTGGCGTCCGCCGGCTCCACGCCCAGCAGGGTCGCCACGTGGAAGGCGATGGCCTCCCCCTCACGGTCGTAGTCGGTGGCGAGGACCAGATCCTCCGTCTGCTTCAGGGCCCTCTTCAGATCCGCCACGTGCCGCTTCGAGTCCTCGGGGACCTCGTACTGCACGGCGAAGTCCTGATCGGGGTCGACCCCGAGCTTGGAGCGGGGCAGGTCCCGGATGTGCCCATACGAAGCCCGGACGGCGTAGCCGTCACCCAGGTACTTCTCGATCGTCTTCGCCTTGGCAGGCGATTCGACGACGACGAGCGTTTTGGTCATCTCGGTTGCTTCCTCCGGTGCCGGACGGTACCACCGGCCGCCTCTGCGGCTGGCATGGCCGTCACGAGACCGCCACAACGCGCTGTTACGCTCGGCGTATTCCCCGTACCCCTTGAGGCCACCCCGGAGGACGCGTGCTCGCCCTGCTCACCGACACGATCATCCGGCTGGTCAGCGAGCACGGATATGTGGCCATCTTCGTCCTGATGTCGCTGGATTCAGCCTGTGTGCCCTTCCCGAGCGAGGTGACGCTGCTCTTCGGTGGAGCCCTCACCAGCACCGTGGTCGTCGGCGCGGGGCAGGAGTTGTCGCTGGTTGGAGTCGTGTTCTGGGCGATGGCAGGGACGTTGATCGGATCGTGGCTCGCCTACGGGGTGGGCTACGCGGGCGGGCGGCCCGCGATCGACCGGTTCGGCCGGTACCTGCTGATCCGACCACACGAGATCGACCGGGCCCACGATTGGTTCGAGCGCCACGGTGAGGCCGTGGCCGCGTACGGGCGGCTCATCCCGCTGGTCCGGTCCTTCGTGAGCCTGCCGGCGGGCGTCGCGGCGATGCGGTTCTGGCGATTCACGCTGTACACCCTGGTGGGATCGGTCATCTGGTGCGTCGGCCTCGCGTCGATCGGGCACGTGTTCGGTGATCGCTGGCGCGAAATCGAACGGGTCATCCAGCCGTTCGCTTTGATCATCGCCGGCGTCGTCGTCGTGGCACTCGTCATGTTCGTGTCGCGTCGCTGGGGACAGGTCCGTCGCGAGTACGCGGCGCTCGACGCGCGCGAAGATGGGTCGACCAGCACGTAGCGCTCGTCAGAGGTTGGCGACCATCGTCCAGTTCCCGCCGGACTCATCGACCTTCTCGAACCCGGCCTTCTGATACATCATCCGCGACCGGTTGTGCACCGCGACCGAGAGCGACAACGCCTGGAACCCCTCCTCGCGGGCCTGCACCATGCACGATCGCAAGAGCGCCTCGCCGATCCCCTTCCGCCGATGAAGGGGGACGACCGCGATCGACAGCTCGGGGATCTTGTCGTCCACGAAGCCGTACCCGGGATCCTCGGCGGTGAACAGCCGGTACCACGCCGCTCCGACCGGCGCGCCCTCAACCTCCGCCACCACCCCACCGTCCCCCTCGCGTCCCCATCCCTGGTGGTAGCGAACGAGCACGGGGTCGGCCAGGACCTCCTCGATCGGCTCGCGGGGCCAATCGGGGTTCCACCGAGCGGCCTCGTAGAGCATCTTCTTCAGGAACTGCACGTCGTCCTTCGTCGCGGGACGGATGTTCATCCGGATGGAGCCTCCGTGAGATGCCTCGGCTGCATGGGAACCCTAGCGCACAACGTCGTTCAGTCGGCCCGAGACGGGACCGGGGCGGAGTCGCGCTCAAGCAGGAACGGGACGCTCGTGAGCAGGACGCGATCCTCGTACAGGAAGAGGCGTTTGATGAACAGCGCGCTCTGGTTGTGCAAGGGGAGCTGCCACCAGTGGGAAACGATCACCTCGGGCACCAAGACGTTGACCACGGCGTTGGGGTGCATCGAGAACCGCCGAACCTCGTTCAGCATCGGACGGGTGAGGTCTCGGAACGGTGCCTCCACGATGTCGAGCGGCACCTCGAGCCCGAGGTTGAACCACGCCTCCTCGAGGTGATGCGCCTGTTCGGGATCCACATCGAAGTAGATCGCGCGCGTGATCGTCGCGTCCAGCGTGCGGGCATAGTTGATCGCGCGCACGGTGACGTCGTTGACCGAGGAGACGAACACGAGGGTCACGGCCTTCTGCGGGACCAAGGGCTTCGAAACGTCGGCGTGGCGGGCAGGGTCCTCCACCACCGGCACATCGGTCACGACCACGCGGGGCTCTCCCAGGAGGCCCGCTTTCAGCCGGACCAGCTCGTTCTTGCCGACGAGGTACCGGACCAGCCCCTGATCCACGATCTCCGGGACCATGATCGTCACCACGTCGTGGGGGCCGGGGTGCAGACGTCGCACGTACGCGCGCACCGCCGACGTGAGGTTGCCGGCGCCAACGGGTTCGAGCTCCGCGGCTCCGGTACCGGCGAACGAAGGCCACCGCTCCGCCAGAGCCATCGGGACGGATGCGCCGGGCGTCACGGCATGCAACGACGCGGGCCGGAACGAGCGGACGTAGCCGAGCGCCTCCGCGGTGGCTGCGTCGATGTCGCGGACCAGCAGTACCACGTGGTTGGCCTCGAGTTCTCCGGGCCGCTCCGCACCGCGACGCGTCTGGGCCCGCACCCACGCGTAGTGCCGATGGATGGAGTAGAAGCCCGGCACCAGCAACCCGATGATCAGGATCGAGAGCCACGCGCCGTCCGCGAACTTCGAGATCACGACGACGACCAGTACGACCGCGGTCGTGATCGCCCCGATGATGTTGATCACTATCGAGCGACGCCATCCGCGCATCGCGCCCGCGCCCTTGCGGCCCTCGGCCAACCAGTGCCTGACCATCCCGGTCTGGGAAAGAGTGAACGAGGTGAAGACCCCAACGACGTAGAAGTGGATCAGGGTGTTGAGGTCCGCGTGGAAGGCATAGATCATCGCGCACGAGAGCAGCCCCAGCACGATCACGCCGTTGGAGAAGACCAACCGGTCGCCGCGGTTGACGAACTGGCTCGGCATGAAGCGGTCGCGCGCGAGGATCGAGGCGAGCCGGGGGAAGTCCTGGTAGGCGGTGTTCGCGGCCAGGATCAAGATCGCCGCGGTGAAGAACTGCACCACGAAGAATCCCAGCGAGGAGTTGCCGAAGATCCCGATCGCGATCTGCGCGACCACCGAGCGCTGCTCGCTCGCGACGACCCCGTCCATGTGCGTGGCGAGCCACGAGATCCCAAGGAACATCGTGACCGCGATCGTGCCCATGATCGCGAGGGTCGCGGCCGCGTTCCTCGCTTGGGGGCGTTTGAACGCGGGTACGCCGTTGGAGATCGCCTCCACGCCGGTGAGCGCCGTGGCACCTTGCGAGAACGCCTTCAGGATCGCGAACAGGCCCACCGCCGCGGCCGTCGTGGCGGCGTCCGGGATCAGCTCAGAGCTGACGCCGACCGGCGGACATCCACCGAGGCACCGAGCGAGCCCGAGCACGACGAGGAGAAGGATCGAGGCGACGAACCCGTAGGTCGGGATCGCGAAGACCGTCCCCGACTCGCGCGCGCCACGGAGGTTCGCGAACGTCACCAGCAGGACGAACAGCATGGAGAGCAGCACGCGGTGTTCGTTCGCCCAGCCGAACGCCGACCCGATCGCGAACACGCCGGCGACGATCGAGACCACGACGGTCATCATGTAGTCGAACAGCAGCGCCGCCGCCGCCACCAGGCCGGGTAAGGTGCCGAGGTTGTCCTTGCTGACGATGTACGCTCCGCCGCCTCCGGGATAGGCACGGACGGTCTGTCGGTAGGAGCTCACGACGATCGCCATCAGCAGCGCGATCGCGATCGCGATCGGCATCACGTAGGACTGGGGGCGCGACGTGACGAGCGTGAGCGCGATCAGGATCTCGCCGGTGGCGTAGGCGACCGATGAGAGGGCGTCGGACGCGAAGACCGGGAGGGCGAGCACCTTGGGGAGCAACGTGTGCTCCAGCTGTTGGCTCGTGAACGCGCGTCCGACGAAGAAGCGTTTGATGATCGACGTCGGGGGGGCGTGGGAGGTCGTCGCCATCGCCGGTGATGCTACGTGGCGCTCAGGCGGATTCACCCACCCACCGGTAGCCGACACCCGGCTCGGTGACGATCAGGGCGGGTGAGGACGCGTCGTCGCCCAGCTTCTTGCGGAGCGCGCGGATGTACGTGCGGAGGTAGGTCGTCTCCGTCCCGTACCCCTGACCCCACACCCGGCGAAGGAGCCACTGGTGCGTGAGGAGCTTCCCCGGGTTGGAGACGAGCGCCTCCAATAAGGCGTACTCGGTGGGGGTCACGTGCAGCTGCTCGCCGTCCAGGGTGACCAGGCGTCGCGCGAGGTCGATCTCTAGCCCCCCATACCGGAGCGTCGGTTGAGGGGGCTCGTCCGGGCCCGCGCGGCGGAGCGCCGCGCGGGCCCGGGCGAGCAGCTCCTCCATCGCGAACGGCTTCGTCACGTAGTCGTCGGCCCCGGCGTCGAGCGCCGCGACCTTGTCCGACTGCGCCTCGCGGACGGACAGGATGATCACCGGGACGTCGGAGAACCCCCGCACCCGCCGGATCACCTCGGTACCGTCCATGTCCGGGAGCCCGAGGTCCAGCAGCACGAGGTCGGGCTGCTGGTCGGCCGAGGCGACCACGCCCTCCTCCCCCGTGCCGACGGTCGCGACCTCGTAGCCATGGGCCTCGAGGCTCGTCCGGAGTGCCCGCCGGATCTGGGGTTCGTCGTCGACGACCAACACCTTCACAGCACCGTCTCCTCGATCGGGACGTCGACCACCATCGCGGTCCCGCCCCCCGTCGTCTCCTCGATCCGGATGCGCCCGCCGTGAGCCACCACGATGGCGCGCGCGATCGCGAGGCCGAGGCCGCTGCCCGAAGACTCGGGGCTCTCGCGGCCGCGGTAGAAGGCTTCGAACACCTTCTCACGCTCCTCGGGCTTGATGCCCGGACCCTCATCGGCGACGCGGACGCGGATCGCGCCACGCGTTTCGCCGACGTGGATCCGGATCGTCCCGCCCCGCGGGGAATGCCGTGCGGCGTTCTCCAGCAGGTTCGTCAGCACCTGGTCGAGCTGGACGGGATCCGCCGGGACCTCGGGGAGATCGGGAGCCAGCTGCAGCTCGACCGTGAAGTCGACGAGGAGCGGACGCATCCGGGCCACGACCGCTTCCGCGACCTCGTCGACGGCCGTCGCCACCCGCTTCGGGATCAGCGCACCGGCGCGGATCTTGGCGAGATCCAGGATGTTCCCCACCAATCGGTTCAGTCGGTCCGTCTCCTCGAGGATCGTCGTGAGCAGCTCCTGCTGCTGCCCCTTGTCGTGGGTCGCGCTCACATCCAGCAGGCTCGTGACCCCCGCTTTGATCGACGCGAGCGGGGTACGCAGATCGTGGGTGACCGACGAGAACATCGCGGCGCGCAACTGGTTGGTCTCGGCGTCCAGTTGCGCGAGACGCGCCCGGGCATCCAACCTCGCCCGGTCCAACGCGACCGCTGCTTGCCGGGTCGCGGCCTCCAGGAGCATCCGCTCGTCACGGGTGAACGAACGCCTTCCCTCCGGCCGCTCCGCGATCAACGTCCCGAGGGGGATGTTCGACACGACCACCGGGATCACCTCGGTCGGGCCGCCCCGAGGCACGCCCGGCCGGACCGCTCGCGCCTCGATGTCCTGGCCGTCGAGCGTCACCGACACCTGGCAGGAGGCGAGACCGAGCGGTTCCAGGAGCACCTGGACGAACTCATCGAGCACCCGGTCGGGGACGTCGCCGGACAGGAGCTTCGCGGACAAGAAGGCGAGCAGCCGCGCCTCCCGCTCGCGCCGCCCCGCTCGATCACGCTCATCCGCCGCGTACCCCACCACCAGCCCGACGACGACGGCGATCGCGAGGAACACGACCGCGGCGATCAGGTCGCGGAGCTGATCGAAGCGGAGCACGCGATCCGGGTATTCCACGATCGGCAGGGCGATCGAGGCGAGCACGGCGGCCACGACCCCCGCCCACAGCCCGCCGCTCACCGCTGCGATCGTCACGGCGAGGATGAAGATCGCGACGCCCGCGCCCTGGAGCTGGTACGTGAGCAGCGCGAGCACCGTACCGGCCAGGGTGGCGAGGAGGCCGATGCCGACCGAACGCACCGTCAACCGGGCAAGACGACCGGGAGGGCTCTCGACGACCACGGTCGAACGCTACCGCCCGCGTGGGGCCCGTTCACGCGTGACGGTCGTTCACGACATCTTCACGCCGCCCTAGGCATCCTTCACGCCCCGCTCACGGCAGATGCCGGAGCCTACTCAGCGGAAAGAGGTTTTCTGCCGGGCGGGCCGCGTGGCCGTCACCCCTAGGCGGTTCGTCGGGCAGGATGGGTTATCCACCGCTTTCCTCCGAGCCCGTCTTCGGGGCCGGCAGCTCCCTCCAGCTGCCGGCCTCAAGACATTCCTGGGGTCGTTCACGGCGACGACCGCCTGCGCCCGAGGGGTCATGTCATGTCATCGCCAGAGCCCGGCGGTACCCTTCTGCCTCGTGCGCGTGCTGATCATGGGTTGCGGGCGGGTCGGTTCCGAACTTTCGCTCGCCTTGCTCGAGGGCGGCCACGACGTGACCGTCATCGACAAGAACCCTGAGGCGTTCTGGCGCTATCCCCCCGGCGAGGGCGCTCGTCAGATGGTGGGCCTCGGCTTCGATCGGGAACTGCTGGAGGAAGCGGGGATCAAGGACGCCGACGCGTTCATCGCGGTTTCCTCGGGAGATAACTCCAACATCGTCTCCGCCCGGGTGGCGCTGGAGCACTTCCACGTGCCCAAGGTGATCGCCCGGATCTACGATCCGCGGCGCGCCGAGATCTACGGACGACTCAACATCCCGACGGTCGCGACCACCACGTGGGGCATCAAGCAGATCCAGCTGATGCTCCTGCACGACCGGGAGGAGATCCGCGAGAGCCTCGGAGGAGGCGACATCCTCCGCGTGCGGGTTCCGGTCCCCGCGCATCTGATCGGCAAGGCCGCCAACACCCTCAACGTCGACGGCAAGATCCTGGTCGCCGGGGTCTCACGGGGCGGTACGGGGTGCCTCCCGACACCCGAAAGCACCCTGCAGGCGGGCGACTACCTCGTCGTGATGATGGTCAAGGACGGTCTGGAGCTGCTCGACCAGCAGCTCGAGCCCGCGTCGGAGCACCACTGATGAGGGTCGTGGTCACCGGGGGCGGGGCGATCGGCCGGCACCTGTCGGCGGATCTGGTGGAGCGCGGCCACGACGTGACGTTGATCGAGCAGCATCGTTCGGTCGTCGATCGGCTCCGCGAGGAGATCCCCGACGTGAAGGTGATGCTCGGGGATGCCTGCGAGCCCCGCATCCTCGATGAAGCGCACCTTTCCGATGCGGATGTCGTCGTGGCCGCGACGGGGGACGACGAAGACAACCTGGTCACGTCCCTGCTGGCGAAGCAGGAGTTCGCCGTGCCGCGCGTGCTCGCCCGGGTGAACCACCCCGGCAACGAGTGGCTGTTCAACGAGCAGTGGGGTGTCGACCAGGCGGTCTCGCCACCGCACATGCTCACGGCGATGGTCGAGGAGGCCGTCACGACGGGTGACCTGGTCCGGCTGCTTCGGCTGGAGGGCGGACGCGCATCCATCGTCGAGACGAAGCTGACGGCCGCGTCTCCCGCGGCGGGCAAGGCGCTCTACGAGCTGCGCCTGCCGCCGGATTCGACGATCGTGGCCGTGCTCCGTGAAGGTCACGTCGTGATCCCGCAGCCGGAAACGGTGCTCGCGGCCGGCGATGAGCTGGTCGCGCTCGCGGCGCCGGAATCGGAGCTGACGCTCCGCGAGGCGATCGTCGGGGACTGACCGACACATTGCTTAGCCGCTCGGCTCGAACCGGTACCCCATCCCGGGCTCGGTGATGAAGTAGCGGGGGCGTGCCGGCTCCGGCTCGAGCTTCCGTCGGATCTGCGCCATGTAGACGCGGAGGTAGTTCGTCTCCTCCTCGTATCGCGGGCCCCAGACCTCCTGCAGGAGCTGGCGCTGACTGACCAGCTTCCCCGGATGACGGACGAGGATCTCGACGAGGTGCCACTCGGTCGGCGTGAGACGAACGGCCGTTTCGTCGGCGCCGATCACCTTCTTCGCGGCGAGGTCCACGGTGAACGCCGCCGTGCGGACCACGGCTTCCTCGTCGTCGGTCGCGATCGCGCGGCGCTCGGACGCTCGCACCCGGGCGAGCAGCTCCCCCATCCCGAACGGTTTGGTGACGTAGTCATCCGCCCCGGCATCGAGCGCGTCGACCTTCTCGGCCTCCTGCTCGCGCGCCGACAACACGATGATCGGGACGGCGGTCCACGTCCGGAGGCCCCGGATCACCTCGACACCGTCGATCCCGGGCAGCCCGAGGTCCACGATCACGACGTCGGGGTGACGGCGAGCCGCCAGATCGAGCGCCGCTTCACCGTCCGGCGCCGTGTCAACGACATACCCCCGGGCGACCAGGTTGGTCCGCAGCCCACGCAGGATCTGAGGCTCGTCATCGACGACGAGCACCCTCGTCACGTCGACGCCGCCCGGAAGGCGAGCACCATCGTGAGCCCGCCACCCGGCGTGTCTTCGACCGAGAGCTCGCCGTCCATCGCCTCGACGAAGCCCTTCGCGACGGCGAGCCCGAGCCCGATCCCGTCACGGCTCGTGCCGTCACCCAAGCGCTGGAAGGGACGGAACATCCGTTCGCGGTCCTGCCGCTGAACGCCGGGCCCGCGGTCGATCACCCGCAGCTCCACGCGCCCGGCCGCCGTCGATCCATGGATCCGCACCGGGCAATCCGGCGCCGTCAGCGCCGACGCGTTGGCAACGATGTTCGCGATCGCCCGCTCCAGCAGCCCGGGATCCACGTCCATCCGCGGGAGCGTCTCCGGCACGTCGACCACCAGCTCGCGCCCGCCGTCCGGGAGGCTCGCGAGCGCCTTCGGCACCACCTCGTCGAAGCCGACGACGTCCCGCACCAGCTTCAGGGCCCCGACCTGCAGACGGCTCATGTCGAGGAGGTTCGCGACGAGACCGGTGAGCCGGTCGGTCTCGTCCTCGATCGTGCCGAGGAACAGCGCCGTCTCCTCGGGCGACCACACGACCTCGTCGTCGCGGAGGCTCGAGACCGATGCCTTGATCGACGCGAGGGGGGTCCGCAGATCGTGCGACACCGCGGCGAGGATGGCGGTGCGGAGCGCGTCCGCCTCCGCACGCGCCGCGGACGCCGCGGCTTCCTGCGCGAGCGCCCGGCCCCGGACGGCGAGCCCGAGCTGGCTCGCGAACGCGGACAGGAGCTGCAAACGATCGGCCGGGAGCGGACTCCCGCGGAGCGCCAGGACGGTGTCGTGGCCGAGCTGTACGACCTGAGCTGCCTCCTCGGGGATGGTCGGTGCGTCGGCGCCGGCCGCCGCCTCTCGGATCCATCGGCTCTGGTCGCCGTCCTCCCGGAGACGGAGCACCGAGACCGCATGCAAGCCGAACGTGGTCCGCGCATGCTCGACGAGCTCGGGGAGGGGATCGCCTTCGGCGGCCACCCGCGCGGTCAGGCGCGCGAGCGCCTCCGCCTCCGCGCCGCGCCGCTGCGCCTCCGCCCGATGCCTCGCCTCACGGTCCACCAGGATGCTCACGCTCGCGGCGACGACCACGAACACGACGAGGGCGACCACATCCTCGGGGTTGGCGACCTTCCACGTGTGGACCGGGGGCGTGAAGAACCAGTTGATCAGGAGCGCCGAGACCACCGCAGCCGGGATCGCCGGTCGCAGGCCACCGCCGAACGCGGTCCCGATCACGACCGTCAGGTACAGGAGCATGATCGTGGACAGCGCCATCTGCCGGTCGAGCGCGGCGACCGCGATCGTCAGCCCGACGAGGACGACGGCTCCGGCGATCCCCGCGATGAGCTGACGGTCGCTCGAGAGGCCGGTCGCGACGCGGCCGCTCACGCGGGCGCGTTGCGACGCCGGCTCGTGGGAGATGACGTGCACGTCGATCGGCCCCGAACCGCGGATCACGTCGAGGACGACCGAGCCCCCGAGGAGCCCGCGGAACCGGGAACGTCGACCCGCACCGAGAACGACCTGCATGATCCCCTCCACCCGCGCCAGGTCCAAGATCGCGTCCGGCACGCGCGCCCCGACGACCTCCTCGAACCGGCCACCGACCTGCCGCACGAGATCGCGGATGGCCTCGAGGTGGGGAGCGTCATCCCGGCCGGCATCCGGGATGACGTGTACGGCCATCAGCTCGCCGCCGCGCCGCGCGGCCATCCGCGCGGCGCGGCGGACCACGGGCTCGTCCTCCGGACCACCGCGCACCGCGACCAGGATCCGCTCGCGGGCCGTCGCCGGCTCGGAGCCCCGAGCCGGCGACGGCCCCGCTCGCAGCTCCTCGTCGACCCGGTCGGCCATCCACACGAGGGACAGCTCCCGCAGGCGCGCGAGGTTCTCCTCCCGGAACGTTCGCGCCAACGCGGCGTCCATCCGTTCGGGAGGGAAGACGTTCCCGTGTGCCAACCGGCGCTGGAGCGCCTGCGGGGTCATGTCCACGAGCTCCAGCTGATCCGCATCCCGTACGAGCGCGTCGGGGACCGTATCGACCGGCGCCTCGCCCGTGATCGCTTCGATCACATCGTGCAGCGACTCGAGGTGATGGATGTTGACCGTCGAGAGCACGTCGATCCCGGCGGCGAGGAGCTCCTCGACGTCCTCCCAGCGGTGCCCGTTGCGCGACCCGGCGGCGTTCGTATGCGCGAGCTCGTCGACGACCGCGACCTCGGGATGACGGGCCAGCACGGCATCGACATCCATCTCTTCGATCGCGGAACCGTCGTCATCGCTCCGGTGAGGCACGACCTCCACACCGCGGGTCTGCGCGCCGACCTCCTGTCGGCCGTACGTCTCCACGAAGCCGAGCACAACGTCGGTCCCGCGGGCACGCCGGCGCCGCGCTTCGTCGAGCATCGCGAACGTCTTGCCGACGCCCGGCGCATACCCGACGTAGATCCTCAGCCGCCCGCGCTCCATGCTTCGGAGGCTAGCCTCTTGACGCGATCTTGACGTCGCCACGCGATCCCTAGCGGAACCCTGACGCCGCCGCCGGGGGAACCGCTCGTCCGCTCCCTAGCGTGGGATGCATGGAACGCGACGTGGATCTCGGGCCGGGCTACGCGTTCAAACGCCTGCTGTTGGGTCGGCCCCTCGCGACGTCCCGGTTGGAGCACGAGCGCCTGGGCCGGCCCACCGCGCTCGCGGTCTTCTCCTCCGACAACATGTCCTCCGTCGCCTACGCGACCGAGGAGATCCTGCGCGTCTTGATCCCGGCGATCGGGATCCTCGCGTTCTCCTACGTGCTGCCGATCTCGGCGGTGATCGTCCTGATCGAGGCGATCTTGATCTTCTCGTACCGCCAGACGATCAAGGCCTATCCGACGGCCGGCGGGGCCTACATCGTGACGAAGGACAACCTGGGGCTGCTCCCGGCGCAGCTCGCCGGCGTCGCCCTGCTCGTGGATTACGTCCTGACCGTGAGCGTCTCGACCGCCGCAGGGGTCCAGGCGATCAGCTCGGTCGTTCCTTTGGGCGTCCCGGTCCGCATCGTCTTCTCCCTGGTGTTCGTCTGGATGATCGCCTACGGGAACCTCCTGGGGGTGCGGGAGTCGGGCAAGATCTTCGCCGCGCCCACCTACCTTTTCATCGTCAGCCTCGGTCTCACGTGCATCATGGGGATCTATCAGGTGCTGTCCGGCCACCTCCACGCGTTCCCGCTCCAGCAGCAGGTCGCGCACGGGGGCGTCTCGCCCTTCGCAGGGGCGGTCACGGTCTTCATCCTGCTTCGCGCGTTCGCATCCGGCGGCGCCGCGGTGACGGGCGTCGAAGCGATCTCGAACGGGGTTCCGGCGTTCCGCAAGCCCGAGTGGCACAACGCCCAGATCACCTTGGTGTGGATGGGCCTGATCCTAGGGTCGTCGTTCCTCGCCGTGTCGTTCCTGGCGGCCCGGTTGCAGGTGGTCCCCGTTGCGGACGAAAGCAAGTCGGTTCTCGCGAGCATCGCGCAGGCCGTCTACGGCACCGGCGCGGTGGGTCGGCTCCTGTTCCTGATCCTCCAGGTGGGCACGACCTTGATCCTGATCCTTGCGGCGAACACCTCGTTCGCCGACTTCCCTCGGCTGGCCAGCTTCCATGCCGGCGATGCCTTCATGCCGCGCCAGCTCACGAAGCGCGGGCACCGGCTGGTCTTCTCGAACGGGATCGTGGCACTGGCCGCGGCGGCCAGCCTGGTGATCGTCGCGTTCGGCGCGAGCGTCACGAAGATGATCCCGCTCTACGCCCTGGGGGTGTTCACGTCGTTCACGTTGTCGCAGAGCGGCATGGCCAAGCGCCACCTCCGGCTGCGGGAGAAAGGTTGGAGGTTCGGTCTGTTCGTGAACGGATCGGGCGCGATCGCAACCTTCGTCGTGGCGATCGTGATCGCGATCGTCAAGTTCGCGGGTGGCGCGTGGATCGTGATGGTGTTCGTGCCGATCCTCGTCGCGATCCTGGTGCGCGTGAACAAGACGTACGAGACCGAGGATGAGCAGCTGGTGATCGGGCCCGAGGACCGGGCGAACGGCACCGCGGTCCGGACCGACCACACCGCGCTCGTCCTGGTGGATGAGCTGGGCGCCGATACGCTGCACGCCGCGCAGTACGCGCTGACGATCCGCCCGACGCACGTCACGGCGCTGCACCTCGGGGGTCGTGACCCGGAGCTCGAGGCCGCATGGAAGGACGCCGGGCTGCGGATCCCGCTCGTCGCCGTCCCCGGCGACGAGCGCCCCGGCCGGGCGATCGCGCGCTACCTCCGTCAACTCGGCGTGACCCGGGACCAGGTCACCGTCATCGTCCCCGCGCCCGCCGACGAGCCCTTCCTGGCCCGGCTCCGACGGATGCGGGCCTGGGCCGGGCTCGCCGAGTCGGTCCGCGATCTGCCGAACGTCGGCGTGGTCATCGTTCGCGCGCATGGCGCCGCCGCCGATCCGGCCCATCACCACCGGATGCAGCTCTCCCCACGCCGTCGTCACGTGGCGTTGATCCTGGTCGAGGACCTGGACCGGGCGGTCCTGAAGGCCTCCCGGTACGCGCGGGGGATCGAGGCGCTCGAGGTACGGGCCGTGCACGCGGCGAGCGATCCCGACCGCGCCAAGACCTTGATCGACCAGTGGATCGCGTTCGGGTACCTCGCCGGGATCCCGCTGGACGTCGAGGAATGCAACGATCGCAACATCGAACGCAGCCTGCGACGTTACGTGTCGCGCTTCGAGGACCAAGCGACCGAGGTCACGCTGATCCTCCCGCGCCGACACTTCCCGAAGCGACGCCACCTCCTGCTGCACGATCGAACCAGCCGCAGGATCGCGAACGCTTTCGCGGAAGAGCCCCACGTGGACGTCGTCGTCGTGCCGTACTACCTGGGCGATGAGCGGAAGCCGGCACCCGACGCCGAACTCGCCGCTACGAGGTGAATTCGAGCCTCGGGTTGATCATCTGGATGCCACCGCGCTGTTCCCCCAGCACCCCTTCGACGACCACCTTCGCGCCCAGGCCGAGCCCGCCGATCGCGCGGCGTCCCATGAACCGGACGACGACCTCGCCCGTGCCGTCGGACACCACGGCTTCGAGCGACTCGTTGTCCTTCATCGGGAACACGGTGAGCCTGCGGATCACGCCCGCGATCTTGACCCGTTGCCGCAGCGGCGCGTCGGCGACCCGAACCGAGCCGGGCACCCGTTCCGCCCATTCGCGGATCTCGGACTCCAGACGCGTTTCGTCGCTCTCCGTGAGACGCTGAAGGAAGCGACGGAACCCTCCCATGCCGCGGTGAGCCTATCCGGAACCTTCGGCCTCACACGGCCGTGCGCGCCCTGCGGAGATCCTCTTCCAGCTCCGACTTCCGGTTCTTCGAGACCCAGATCATGGCGGCCAGGATCACGGCACCGACGAGCGCCACCGCGACGCGGATCGCCGTGTCATCGGCGTAGTCGACGACCAGGGGCGCGATCAGGAGCGCCACGAGGTTCATCACTTTGATCAGCGGGTTCAGCGCCGGACCGGCGGTGTCCTTGAACGGATCGCCGACGGTGTCACCGATCACCGCGGCCTTGTGGCTCTCGGAGCCCTTGCCGCCGTAGTTGCCCTCCTCGATGAACTTCTTCGCGTTGTCCCAAGCGCCGCCCGAGTTCGACAGCATCACCGCGAGCAACTGCCCGGTGAGGATCGCGCCCGCCAGGAAGGCGCCGAGGGCCTCCGCCCCCAGGAAGAAGGCGGCGATCAGGGGCGCCAGGACGGCCAACAGCCCGGGCGTCATCAGCTCGCGGAGCGACGTCCTCGTGCAGATGTCGACGACCGCGGCGTAGTCGGGCTTCTCCTCGAACGTCATGATCCCGGGGTGGTCTCGGAACTGGTTGCGGACCTCGACGACCACCTGCATCGCAGCCCGTCCCACCGCGCGGATCGCGAGCGAGGAGAACAGGAACGCGACGCAGCCGCCGAGCAAGAGCCCGACGAGCACGTCGGGCTGGTCGACCCGGATGCCGAGGAACGTGTAGCCGGCGTTCTCGAGCGCAGCCTCGAACGAGCCGAACAGCGACGTCGCCGCGATCACCGCGGTCGCGATGGCCATGCCCTTCGTGATGGCCTTGGTCGAGTTGCCGATCGAGTCCAGCCCGCCGAGGATCTCCGCGGGTCGGCCCTGGAACTCACCGGACATCTCCGCGATGCCCTGCGCGTTGTCCGAGATGGGGCCGAACGTGTCCATCGACACGATCACGCCGACGGTGGTCAACATGCCCATGCCCGTCAGGGAGATGAAGTAGAGCCGTTCGAAGGCCGTGTGACCGAGGTAGAAGGCCGAGGTCATGGCCGCCCCGATCAGCAACGCCGACCACACGGTGGACTCGAGCCCCACCGAGAATCCGGACAGGATCGTGGTCGCGGGACCCGTGACGGTGGCCTCCGCGATCTCCTGTACGGGCTTGTACTTCGCGTCGGTGAAGTACTGCGTGAGGACCTGGATCAACGATGCGAGGATGAGACCGATCAGCACCGCCGCGAACGGCCGCCAGTCTTTCGTGACCAGCTCGGAGGCGACGAAGACGATCGCCGCCGAGAGCGCGGCCGAGATGAAGAAGCCGCGGTTGATCGCCTTCATCCCGTGCTCCTCTTCGGAGCGGGGCGCGACCGACAGGATCCCGACGATCGAGGTCAGCACGCCGATCGCACGCACCCAGAGCGGGAACATCACGCCCGCGATCGCACCGACCTCGCTGCCGCTGAACGCCGCCGCGCCCAGGATCAGCGATGCGACCAGCGTGACCTCGTAGGACTCGAACAGGTCGGCCGCCATCCCGGCACAGTCCCCGACGTTGTCCCCGACGTTGTCGGCGATCGTCGCGGCGTTCCGCGGGTCGTCCTCGGGGATGCCCTGCTCGACCTTGCCGACGAGGTCCGCGCCCACGTCGGCGGCCTTCGTGAAGATCCCGCCGCCGACCCGCATGAACATCGCGAGGAGCGCGCCGCCGAACCCGAAGCCGACCAGCACGCTCGTCGCGTCGCCCTTGTAGATGATGAGGATCAAGGTCGCGCCGAACAGACCCATGCCGACCGTGAACATCCCTGCGACGCCGCCGGCGCGGAACGCGATCCGAACCGCCCGGCGGAGGCCGGACTCGCGGGCCGCGTTCGCGGTTCGCACGTTGGCGCGAACGGCGAGCCACATACCAACGTAGCCGGTGACCATCGACGCGAGGGCGCCGAGCAGGAACGCGATCGAACGCCCGAACCGGATGCTGAGCGCGCCGTGCTCGGCGTTCTTCGGCACGGGGAGTACGAAGAAGAGCACGACCGCCAGGACGGCGAGGAACACGGCGAGCGTCCGGTACTGGCGGTTGAGGTATGCCCTGGCGCCCTCCTGGATGGCGCGGGCGATCTCCTTCATCTTCTCGGTGCCCTCGGGCGCGGCGAGCACCTCGCGGACGAGGTACCAGGCGAACAGCAACGCGACGAGCGAGACGCCGAAGATGAGCCACAGGGCCAGGTTCTCCCCCGACCCGAACCGCGCTTGGATCGGGCCGCTCTCCTGGGCAAGCCAGCCGACCATCGAACCTCCTACGTTGCGAACCGACCCTCGTCCGCGCCGGCGCGTGCGTGCCTGGCGCTGGAACCGCAGAGGATACCCGAGGCCCGGCGCCCTGACCTGCGACGTCGGCGGGTCAGGCGTGCGGGGAGTCCTGCACGCCACCGAGGACGATCTCCAGCGCCTCGTACGCCGCGAGCACGTCCCGACGATCCGCGGGCTCGGGCACAGACTCGTCGGACGCGCGGAGGATCATCTCGGCCTCGAGGCCGAGGACCCCGCGCTCCCGCCCGTCCCCGAGGGCGAGCGCGACCTTCGCCAGGTTCTCCAGCTGCCGGATCAAGACCGCGGGCATCCCGCGGGCCGACTGCCGGATCTTGTCCGAGGCCTTCCGCACCAAACCGTCGAACGTGACCGTCCGATCCACCAGGCGCACCACACCCTCGGGATCTCGGTAGAGCCCGCTGGGCAGGGAACCGCGGCCGGCCCGACACAGACAGTCTCCGAGCCAATCGATGCACGTGAGGGCGGTGAACGGATCGTTCACGGCCGGTGAGATCGCCCGGATCGCCACCTCGACGAGCTGGTCCACCGCGAAGCCGAGATCCTGCGTGAGCGTGCGGCTAGAGCCGACGATGTGGGCACGATCCAGCGTGTCGGTGACCACCTCCGTGGCATCGACGGGCCAGACGCGAGCGAGGGGTTGCCCCTCCACGACGAAGTGGCCGGGACGATGGAGCAGTTGGATCGTCGCGCTCGCGGACGCTGCGATCCGCACGAGCTGCTCGTGCCCGACGCTCTGCAGGAACCCGGCGGTTCGCGCCCGGACGAGCCCGCTCGCCTCGCCGAGCCGCGCGGACAGCTCACGTGCCTCGACGTCCGGGTCCCGATGTTCGGGCAGCATCCGCGCCGCCTCCTCCTTGAGCGAGTCGAGCGTCGACCGGAAATCGCGCGCGATCCCGGCGATCACGGAGGTGACCTGGATCGAGGTCGCGACGTGATGGATGAAGTAGATGAGGACCCCGAGGTCGCCGAGCGTGAGGACGAGCGCGACCGTGACCGACAGGTGTGGGACGAACGCGGCGGATCCGTGGGCGACCGATCCGAGGGTCAGGACCGAGTAGACGAACGTCCCGACGAACGCGCCGAGGCTCACCTGCGTGCCGACATCACGGATGAAGTTCCGCAACATGCGGGGGCCGAACTGCTGTGAGGCGAGCTGAAGCGCCAGGATCGTGATGGAGAACATCACGCCCGCGACGGTGATCACGGCGGCGGCGATGCCGATGAGCACCTGACGCGAGGCATCGGCCTCGCCGGCGATCGCCCATCCCGGCAGCGACATGCTCCCGTTCGCGATCGCTCGGTCGAAGCGGTAGGTGATACCGAACAGCAGGACCGCCGCCGCCACCATCGCCGCCGGAACGACCCAAAGCGTCGTGCGCAGAGCCTCACGACGCCAGGGAGCGAGCAACGAGCGCGGCCTTCCCGGCCCCCGGGATCTCCTGCTCTCCGTCATCGCCGGCCTCACCCGCCCAGTCAGTATCGATGCCGACCAGTCTTCCCGGCGCGCCTGCGTGACCGGTGCATCGTACCCCGCAACGGATGCCGGGAGCGTCACGGATCGCTTCACGAACTCGCAACGAGCAGATGCCAGGAACGCGCCGGACGCCTGGTAGCCTCGTCGCGATTTGGCAACCGAGGACAAGACCCCGCTCCGGGAGGGCGCGCCTTCCAACTCCGGGCGAACAACCAAGACCGCAGATCGGTCGAAGGTCGCCCGGAACCGCGTCATCGCCGGCGTCGTCGCTGTCGTCGTGGTGCTCATCGCGATCTTCCTGTTGACGCGCGGCGGCGGTGTCCTCCAGAACATCATCAATCCGCCCCCACCTCCGGGCAAGGTCAACTTCCAGCTGAAGAACTCGACCTTCATCGCCACGCAGCTCGAGGGCGACATCCAGGCGCAGAAGGATGGAGCGAAGGCCACGGCCGTGGCCGTGCGGAACCAGCTGGATGTGCTGTTCGACAAGGCGTACGTGGATCCCGGCTCCTGGGGAGACACGGGCGAGATCGGGAACCTCTTCACGGACGGCGCCAAAGCCCAGCTGAAGGATGACGTCGCGACCATCACGCTCGGGGCCAACGCCGGTGGCACGTACGATTCCGTCGACCCTGGGAAAAGCACGATGCGGGTGCGCACGTTGACCGACCCGCACGGGAACGCGCTGCGCTCGGCGGCGGACATCTCGTTCACCGGTCTCGCGAAGCACGACGACGGCACCTACACAGAGATCACCGTGACCGGAACCTTCTTCTTCGTGAAGGACGGCGACACGTGGAAGATCGAAGGCTATCGATTGGACCGCACGGAGAAGCACGCGAAGGCGCCGGTGTCCCGCTCACCGACCGGCTCACCGACCGGGGTGGCCTCATGACCCGACGGTTCGTCGCGGTCCTGTTGGTCATGGCCGCGTGGGTGGCGGGAACGGTCGCCGGCTCGCTCGGCGGCACGCCCGCCGCCGCGTCCTCGCCCGGGATCGCGATCGGGAAAGCCCACGCGGACTACACCCCGTCGTTGACCGGCTCCAAGCCGATCGTGATCCTCGCCGTCGGCAGCGGCGCGCGTCCTGGCGACGATGTGCTGCACTCCCTCTCGGACTCGCTCCACCTGATCTTCCTGAACCCCGACCAGCAGCGGGCGACGCTCGTCGGGATCCCGCGCGACTCGTGGGTCGACATCCCCGGACATGGCAGCAACAAGATCAACAGCGCGCTGGCAGATGGCGGTCCCGATCTGATGGTCCAGACGATCGAAACGCGTTTCGGTGTCCACATCGACTACTGGGCGATCACGACGTTCTGGGGTTTCAAGGACATGATCGACAAGATCGGCGGCCTGGTCGTGAACGTTCCGTTCCGGATGTACGACCCGCCCTATTCGGGCGTGGACCTCAAGGCCGGTGTTCAGCGGCTGAGCGGTGACCAAGCCCTCGCGATGGCTCGCGACCGGCACAGCTTGCTGGCGGGTGACTTCGGGCGGCAAGAAGACGGCGGACGGCTGATCCTCGCCGCGCTCGCGCAGTTCAAGAAGGAGTTCGACGCCGACCCGGCCAGCCTCTTCAACTGGATCGGCGCCGGCTGGACCCACATGAACACATCCTTGACCATCGACGACGTGATGCTGCTCGCCTATACGGCGACCGCCCAACCCGGCGGCGGCGTCCAGAACATCGTCCTTCCCGGGAGCTCGCAGACGCTCGGCGGAACCTCGGCCGTCGCGCTCAACGATGCGGCGGTCTCGGCGATCTTCAACGACGTCACCCCCGACGGCATCGTCTCCAAGAGGAACGTGCCGCCGAGTCCTACCACCAACCAACCGCGCTAGTTCGGTTCAGAGCTTCGTCACGACGTACCCGACGTACCCGATGTAGAACGCGCCTTGCACCAGGAGGAGGGGCGCGGACAGCCGCCCGCGGATCCGCAGCGTCAGGTACAGGACGGAGCCTGCGATGAGCGCGACGCAGGCCGCGACCAATGCCTCGTGGGCGAGCTCCCATGGCGTGAGCAGGAGTCCCACCGTCACCGGGAACGATGACTGGAACACCATGGCGCCGGTCATGTTGCCCATCGCCAACGTGTCCTTGTTCCGGCGCACCCACAGGACGCTGTTGAACTTCTCAGGGAGCTCCGTCGCGAGCGGGGCGACCAGGAGCGAGAACGCGAGCGGCGGCAGACCCGCCGCCTTCCCGAGGTTGCCCACGGCGTCGACGAAGAGCTTCGCCCCGCCCACCATGAGGATCAACCCGACGGTGACCTGAACGAAGGGCGCGGCCGTCGAGCGCTCGAGGGTCCACGCCGGGAGGCTCCGCACGCCCATCCGAAGCACCACCCACAGGCGGAGCGGCCGGATGTCGTTCCCGCTCTCCTCGCTCTCGGGTTGCGGCGCCTGGAAGTGCCGTCGCACGTAATACGCGTACCCCACGACCAGCACGATCGCGAGGCACACGTCGATCGTGCGAACGTGGAGCAGCCCGGCGACCATCGCCAGGGCGTACATCACCAGGAAATAACCCAGATCCTGGTGTATCACGCGCCGGTCGATATCCAGATCGAGGCTCCGACGCCCGCCACGGCCGTAGAACAGGACCGCGACCCCGATCACGACCATCGCGAGCGTCGTCAGCATGAATGGCGCTCCCAGGATGGCGCCGATCCCGATCTCATCGCCGGCCTCGTGTCCCGAGACGATCGCGACGATCGGCAGCAGGGTCTCGGGCAGGGCGGTCCCGATCGCGGCGAGGACAGAGCCGACGGCTCCCTCCGACAGGCCGAACCCCTCGCCGACCCACTCGATGCCGTTCGTGAAGAGCTCCGCCGCAACGAGGATGATCAAGAGAGAAGCGACCAGGAAGACCCAATCCATGTGGCGGGCCATGCTCGCAGGGGTGCTAGGGTCTCGCAACCGATGGGCCGCGCGGGGCGACCCAGCGATCCGGTCTCCTCTCCGAGATGGCCGGTCGGGCGACGTCGCCGGACCCTCGTAGCCTGGGCCGGTGGACCCGCAGGCGTTCCTCGATCACCTGACCGCCGATCCCGAGGTCGACGGGTCGCTGGTGCACGTACAGGAACTCCCCGCACGACCACCCCTCGTGCAGCCGTTCCCCGCGGGTTTCCCTGAGGTGCTGGTCGGACGCCTCGGCTTGCTCGGCATCGACGGGCTCTATCCGCACCAGGCCGAAGGATTGGCGGCGCTGGCGGACGGGCGTGACGTGATGCTTGCCACCGGCACCGCCAGCGGCAAGTCGCTCGTGTACCAGGTGGCGTTCGCGCAGGCCGCGCTCACGGTCCCCAAGGCCACCGCGCTGTTCCTGTTCCCGACGAAGGCCCTCGCGCGCGACCAGCTCCGGTCCGTCCGGTCGC
>VAYU01000104.1 GCA_005884925.1 Actinomycetota bacterium
TCTCGCTGGTCGAGCATCCGATCCCGTCGCGCACGTTGGCGGCGCCGATCCATCGGCACTCGCGCGAGGACGAGTACAGCTATGTCCTCGAGGGCCGGCTGGGGGCACTGCTCGGCAACGAGGTGGTCTACGCCGAAGCCGGCGACCTCGCGTTCAAGCCGCGCGACCAGTGGCACACCTTCTGGAACGCAGGCGATACCGAGTGCCGGATCCTCGAGATCATCTCGCCGGCGACGTTCGAGCACTACTTCGAGGAGTTCCCGTCGGATCCGGCCGAACGACCAGCGCACGCCGCGGCCTACGGGCTCGAGGTCGACATGGAGTGCGTGCGGAGCCTCTGCGAGGAGCACGGACTGCGATTCCCGCCGTTGGTGATGTGAGCGCGCGCTACCCGTCGGCCGGGCGGGGCGCCAGCACGCAGAACTCGTTGCCCTCGGGGTCGGCGAGGACGACCCACGGCTCCTCCCCCGTCTGCCCGATCTCCGCTCGCGTCGCGCCCAGGGCGAGCAACCGCTCGACCTGCGCGTCCTGAGCGTCGGGACGGAGATCGAGATGCAGGCGGTTCTTCACGACCTTCTCGTCGGGCACTCGGACGAACACCAGATCGGGCGAGACGTCCGTCTCGGGGCTGCCTTCCGGCGGCTCCAGCGCGCATTCGGCGTCACTGGAGAACGTGACGCGCCACCCGAGCGCTGCTGCCCAGAACCGCGCGAGCTCGTGCGGCTCCGCGCAGTCGATCACGACGCACTGGATCCGGATCGGCGGGTCGATCGCCATTCGCGCAGGCTACTCGTTCGACCTGGCGGAGCGTCGAGCTGCGCGCTTCCGAACCTGGAGCCGGAAGGTCACCATGTGGCTGACCGGGACTAGTCTCGGGTGGTCATGGACCGCGCCGCCATCGAAGAGCTGTTCACCTTGACCAAGTACAGCTGGCGCGAGCACGAGCGCGTCATCCGCCCGCTCGGTGACGGGACGCTGACGGAGCCAGCGCCTGGCTCCGGCTGGCCGGCGCTCCGCGACCGATCGGTTTGGCATCAGCTGGCTGGTCAACGTCGCGGCGACGGGGAACTGACGGGCCAGATCACGACATCGCACAGGCGGACGCCGCTCGTCCGACCGACATGAGCAAGGTGAGGAAGCGGATGCCACGGCTCGGCGTTCTCGCGCTCGGGTTGCTCACGGTCCTGTCGGCTGCGTGCGGCTCCGGCGCACCGTCCGCATCGCAGCCTCTCGCGACGTCGGCGCGGACATTCGCCGTGACCGGTCCCGACCCCGTGCGAGGAACGCTGGAAGCAGGTGGCCGTGGCGGGGTGGTCGTCCACCCGAAGCGGGGCCCTTTCCGTGTGTTCGAAACACCCTCTCCGCGCGGAAATGTTGCGGCCTACCGCGCCGTCAACGACTGGGGTCAGCCGCTCTGGTTGCCCGTGATCGCAGAACGTGATGTTCGAGGCGACCCTTGGGTGCACGTCCTCCTCCCGGAGCGGCCCAACGGATCGACGGGATGGCTACGGGCTGCAGGCGCCGACACGAGCATCGTTCGGGACCGCATCGTCGTCCGGTTGCGGAAGCACACGTTGACCCGCTACCACGAGGGCCACCCGATCGGGCGCTACCGTGTCGCCATCGCAAGGCCCTCGACCCCCACCACGCCCGGTCGTTTCTTCGTCTGGGCCCGTGTCGGCTATGCGGACAGTCAGGGCCCGTACGGGAACTTCGCGATAGGCCTATCCGGGTTCTCGGAGGTGATCACCGATTGGCCGGGCGGCGGCCGGATGGCGATCCATGGGACATCGGACCCGAGCGCGGCCGGCGAGGACGTGTCGAACGGGTGTATCCGCGTGTTCAACCCGCTGATGGCGAAGTTGATCGACGTGCCCATGGGAGCGACCGTCATCACCGTCCGTAGTCGGCCTTGCGTGGTCCTTGCGGAGCGCGAACGATGACGGCTTGCAGGTGTGGGTCCCGATCGGGCTCGGCGGAACCGGGCAAGCGGCTCGATGTGGAGGCAGACGACGGCGTCGGCCGAAGAGGACCGCCGACTGTCGGCGGTCCTCTTCGGCTCGGTCGTCTCTCGGAACTACGGGACGACGCAACCCGCAGGTGCTTCGGCCGGG
This sequence comes from Actinomycetota bacterium, assembly GCA_005884925.1. Taxonomy (GTDB): domain Bacteria; phylum Actinomycetota; class UBA4738; order UBA4738; family HRBIN12; genus AC-51. The sequence goes on from VAYU01000104.1 coordinate 2,115, forward strand.
ATGAGGAGTGACCCGGTCTCCGGCGCCTCGAAGAACGTCGCCACCAGCACGGTGACGTCCGTCGCGCTCGGGTTGAACGCGGTGTGGACGTGGCCGTGACCGAGGTCAACGAAGGCCGTTCCGGCGGGGTACTCGCGTGCGTCGCAGTCATCCGCTGCGACGTACACCAACGTGCCCCCCACCACGTTGACGATCACGGGGCCTGCGTGACTGTGCCAGGGGAACTGCGCCCCGGGCTGAAGGGTGATCCTGGCGACGACGGTGCGGGAAGGGTCTTCGGCCTTCACGACGTGCGTCGCACCGCCATCATGCTTGAGCTTGACCATAAGATCCACGTCGTCGGGGAACACCGCCCGGTCCGTCAAGAACTCGGTGGCGATGGGCGGTGGCGGCTCCTGGGCCGCGGAAGGAAGAACGCCGAACGTGACCACTCCCGCGGTCAAGGCGATCGCCAACGATGCAGCTAGCAGTCGTGCCCTGGTCATGGCTCCCTCTTCTCGTGAGGACTTCTCGGTCGACGCCATGGCCAACACGCGATCGACGGTCACGTGGGCCGTCGGATCAAGCGGTCGACCGCGGTGCCGTGAGCGGAGATGGGGGTGCCCTGGAGCCG
>VAYU01000052.1 GCA_005884925.1 Actinomycetota bacterium
GTCCACGCCGTCGAACGCACGCCGCACCTGCTGGGTCACGGTCGACTCGGTGCCGCCCGCGTCGCGCTCCTCGAGCGTCTCCCCCACGCACAGGATCGGGGTCATGCCGTGCCCGAAGACCGACCGGAGCTTCTTGTTCACGAGCGGGTCGTCCTCGCCGAAGAGCTGGCGACGCTCGGAGTGTCCAACGATCACGTAGGTGACCTTGAGCGCCTGCAGCATCACCGGTGACACCTCACCGGTGAAGGCGCCCTGGTCCTCGGGATGCACGTCCTGAGCGCCGAGCCCGTACGGGAGCCTGTCGGAATCGATGAGCGTCTGGACGGATCGCAGGGCCGTGAACGGGGGGCAGATCACCACCTCCACCCGTTCGGCGTCGCCGTGGTCGAGCAGATAGCTGAGCTTCTGCACCGCCTGGATCGCCTCCAGGTGGGTCTTATGCATCTTCCAGTTGGCCGCGATGATCGGCCGCCGTTCGGCCATCTAGTCCTCCAGGATCGTGACGCCGGGGAGGGGGCGTCCCTCGAGGAACTCGAGGGACGCCCCACCACCGGTCGAGAGGTGATCGAACGAACCCTCCAGCCCCGCCTGTCGGACGGCGGCGATCGAATCGCCGCCGCCGACAACGCTGTAGGCGTTCGCGCTCGCGATCGCGAGCGCGATCCCGCGCGTGCCCTCACTGAAGGGCTCCAACTCGAAGACGCCCATCGGCCCGTTCCACAGGACCGTCTTCGCGTCGGCGATCACGCGCGCGAACGCTTCCACGGTCGCGGGCCCGATGTCCAGACCCATCAGATCATCCGGGATCTCGCGTGCCGGGACCGTCATCCGTGCGACGTCGAGGGACGGCTCCGCCGCCGCCACGACGTCGATCGGCAATCCGATCCGGACGCCCTCGGCCTCCGCCGTCCGCCGGATGCCGCGGACATCCTCCACCCGGTCGTCCTCCACCTTCGATCGGCCGACCGACGCGCCCTCGGCCGCGAGGAGGGTGAACGCCATTGCCCCGCCGATCACGACGTGATCGACGCGATGGATCAACGCGTCGATCACACTGAGCTTGTCCGAGACCTTCGCTCCGCCGAGGACGGCCACGTACGGGCGCTCGGGCCCATGCAGGAGCCTGCCGAGGACCTCGACCTCCTTCTGCAGGAGTCGGCCGGCGACGGCCGGACGTCCGCTCGCGAGCATCAGCTCGGGGAGAACCTCGACCGACGCATGCGCCCGGTGTGCGGCGCCGAACGCGTCGTTCACGTAAGCGTCGGCAAGCTCGGCGAGCCGGCCGGCGAACCGCGGATCGTTCGCCTCTTCGCCCGGATCGAACCGCAGGTTCTCGAGCATGGCGACGTCGCCGGGACCGAGTCGCCCGACCGCATCGATCGTCTCGGTATGGCCCGGCATGCCGAGCGCCAGGACCGAGGCACGGCCCGCGAGCCGTTCCGTCAGCGCGTCCGCGAGGACGCGCGTGCGGAGATCGTCCCAGGGGACCCCCTTCGGCCGGCCGAGGTGGGACGCCAGCACCAGCGCAGCACGCCGCTCTCTGAGCTCATCGATCGTCGGGATCGCGGCCACGATCCGGCTGTCGTCGGCGACGGAGCCATCGGTGAGCGGCACGTTGAAGTCGACACGGAGGAACACGCGGGTCCCGGCCACGTCCCCGAGCTGGTCGAGCGTGCGGAGCCGGCCGGCTCTCACCGGTTCGACGCGACGATCTCGACCAGGTCGATGAGCCGGTTGGAGTAACCCCACTCGTTGTCGTACCAGCCCATCACCTTCACGAGGTTGCCCAACGCCATGGTGAGAGGGGCGTCGAAGGTGCACGAGGCCGAGGATCCGACGATGTCCGACGACACGATCTGCTCCTCGGAGTAGACCAACAGACCGCCGGAGAGCGGTCCTGATTCGGACGCCGCGCGGAACGCGTCGTTGACCTCGGCGACCCCCACGTCGCGTCCGAGGACTGCGGTGAAGTCGGTGATGGACCCGTCGGCCACAGGGACGCGGAACGCGTGTCCGTCGAGACGTCCCTTCATCGCCTCCAGCACGAGGCTGGTGGCACGGGCGGCGCCCGTGCTCGACGGGATGATGTTCAACGCGGCCGCCCGTGCCTCGCGGAGATCCTTGGACGGCCCGTCCACCAATGCCTGCGTCCCGGTGTACGCGTGAACCGTGGTCATCAGTCCCTTCTCGACACCGAAGGCATCGTCCAGGACCTTCACCATCGGAACGAAGCAATTCGTCGTGCACGACGCGTTCGAGATCACCTTGTGCCGGCCGGGCTCGAAGGTGCCGTCGTTCACGCCGACCACGAACGTGGCGTCCACGTCCTTCCCGGGCGCGGAGATGACCACGATCGGTGCGCCGGCCTCCAGGTGCTGGGCCGCCTTGTCCCTGCTGGTGAACAGCCCGGTGGATTCCACGACGACGTCGACGCCGAGCTCGCCCCACGGCAGCGCCGTCGGGTCGCGCTCCGCCAGGATCTTGAGGGTGTCCCCGTCGACTTTGATGCCGTCCCCGACCAGCTCCACGTCTCCGTCGTAGGTCCCGAGGATCGTGTCGTACTTCAACAGGTGCGCCATCAGCTCGACCGACAGCAGGTCGTTGGCCGCGACGAAGTCGATGTCGGCGCCACGTTCCTTCGCGGCGCGGAAGAAGTTGCGTCCGATCCGCCCGAACCCGTTGATGCCGACCTTGATCGTCATGGGGATCCTCCCTCGCGCGTGGGGACGAACCCATGCTAGCGATTCGCTCCCAGACCGGTTCCGGCGTTCAGCCGCGATCGACGTCTCGGTGCACGACCACGACGGGGAGTCCGTGGTCCCGGAAGTACGCACCGAGGGCCTCTGCCACGACCACCGAGCGATGATGGCCGCCCGTGCACCCGATCGAGACGGTGAGGTAGGACTTCCCCTCGGCGACGAAGCCGGGCACGGTCGCGTCGAGGAGGGCGGTGACGCGTTCGATGAACGTGCCGTACGCGTCCTGTGACTGCACGTAGTCCCTGACCCGCTGGTCCGTCCCGGGAAGCGCGCGCAGCTCGGGGACCCAGTGCGGGTTGGGGAGGAACCGGACGTCGAGTTGCATGTCGGCGTCCCGGGGGGCGCCGAACTTGAACCCGAAGGAGACGACCGAGACCTGGATCCCTTCCTCCGGCGGCGCGTCGGCGAAGGCCTCCCGGATCCGGTCCCGGAGCTCATGGGGGGTGAGTCCCGACGTGTCGATCACCAGGTCCGCGTGGCCCCGCAGCTCGCCCAGGATGTGCCGCTCCTTGCGGATGCCCTCGACCACCCGATCGGCCGGCGCCAGGGGGTGTCGCCTGCGCGTCGCCTCGTACCGATTCACCAGGTCGTCGTCGGACGCTTCCAGGAAGACGATGCGGTAATCCGCGTGGAGCTTCTTCAGCTCCTCCAATGCTTTGGAGAGCTCGCTGAAGAAGACCCCGCCTCGCGCGTCGACCACGATCGCCACCCGAGCGGGTCCGCCGGGGCGGGTGGTGAGCTCGGCCATCTTCGGGAGCAACGCCGGCGGGAGGTTGTCGACGACGAAGTACCCCAGGTCCTCCAGGCAATGCGCAGCCTCCGACCGCCCCGCGCCGGACAGACCCGTGATGATGGTGAACCCGGTCACGTGCCGCGTCTCGTCGAGCTCGCTCACGCGGTCGCCCGCCGATCCGCCGTCGGTTGGGCGTGCAGGTGCTCGTGGATCGCGGCGGCGAGATCGGGCCCGATCCCCGGCGTTCCCGCGATCTGTTCCGGATCGGCCTCCCGGAGCCGGGCGAGTGACCCGAACCGTTTGAGCAACGACTTCTTCCGGGCGGGTCCGATCCCCGCGATGTCGTCGAGCGGCGAGTGGAAGGCGCGCTTCTCGCGGGTCTGACGATGGAACCGAACGGCCGTCCGGTGCGCCTCGTCCCGGATGTGTTGCAGCACGAACAGCGCCTCCGACCCGCGCGGGATCATCAAGGGGTCCGGGCGGTCCGGGAAGTAGATCTCCTCGAGCCGCTTGGCCAAGCCGATGTGTGGGATCGACAGGCCCAGCTCCCCGAGGACCCGGGTCGCCTGCGCGAGCTGTCCCCGCCCGCCATCGACCACCACCAGGGCCGGTGGGTACGAGAACCGCCGGGCACGCCCGTCCTTCGGTCGGTGTTGCTCGTCCACCAGCCGGGTGAACCGCCGACGCAGCATCTCGTCCATCGACGCGAAGTCATCCTGACCCACGACACCCTTGATCGTGAACTTCCGGTAGTCCTGCCGCTTGGGCAGGCCGTCCTCGAACACGACCATCGACCCGACCTTGTCCGTCGGCCCGAGGTTGGAGATGTCGTACGCCTCGATCCGGAGCGGCGCCTGCGGAAGGCCGAGCTGATCCGCCAGCTCGGTGAGTGCGCGCGAGCGCGCGCCGAAATCCGAGGCGCGGCGGAGCTTGTGCCGGTGGAACGCCTCCTCGGCGTTGCGCGTCACGACCTCGAGGAGCTTGCGCTTGGCGCCCCGTTCGGGCACCGCGATCCGGACCGGGCCGCCGCGCCGGCCGGCCAGCCACGTCTCCAGGAGGTCGCGGTCGGCCGGCGCGGCGGCCACCAGCACGCGCGCCGGAACCTCCTTCCGCTCCATGTAGAGCTGCTCCAGGAACGAGGCGATGAGCTGGGATCGGTCGAGCTCCTCCACCCGGTCGACCACCCAGCCCTTGCGACCCAGGACCCTCCCTCGCCGCACGAAGAACACCTGGAACGCCGCCTCGAGCTCGTCCTCGGCGAGTCCCACGACGTCCAGATCCTGAGGCGGCGAGAGCACCATCTCCTGCTTCTCGAGCGCCCGCCGCGCCGCGAACAACTGATCGCGGAACCTCGCGGCCTGCTCGAACTCCTCGTGTTCGGATGCGGCCCGCATCTGCGTCTCGAGCCGGCGGAGCACCGGCCGCGTCGTTCCCGCGAGGAACTCGGCCATCGCGTCGACGTGGTCCCTGTAGCTTTCCTCGGTGACGCCGGTCGTGGCGGGGACGCACGGGCCGGCGCACCTTCCGATGTCGTAGTAGAGGCAGGGGCGACCGGCGCGCGCGCGCTGGTCGAAGAACGCGTTCGAACACGTCCGCACGGGGAACACGCGGGTGAGCGCATCGAGGGTGTCGCGGATCGCCCAGGCATGGCCGTACGGGCCGAAGTAGCGGACGCCCTTGCGTTTGGCTCCCCGAAGCACCTGCGCCCGCGGCCACTTCTCCCCCACCGTCAGCGCGAGGTACGGGTAAGACTTGTCGTCGCGGTACCGGATGTTGAAGCGAGGCCGGTGTCGCTGGATAAGGTTGTACTCCAGCATCAACGCGTCGACCTCGCCCGAGGCGACGATCCACTCGACCGACTCCGCGGCCTCGGTCATCGCGGCCGTGCGCGGGTGCAGCGGCTTGCCCCAATAGGAGGCCAGCCGCTTCCGGAGAGAGCGCGCCTTGCCCGCGTAGATCACGCGCCCGTCGCCGTCCCGGAAGAGGTAGGCGCCGGGCGCGTCGGGGATGCTCGAAGGTGCCGGGCGGACGACGCTCACGGCATCGATGCTAGCGCGAGGCTTGGATCGGCTCGGTGAGGAGCCCCGCTCACTTGACGATTGCGAACGTCCCGGTCATCTGCGTCGGGTGGAAGTCGCACTGGAAGAAGTACGTCCCGGCGGGCAAGGGGCCGACGTTGTACGGCTGCGTGGTGCCCCCGTTGGTGGGCTTCGAGAACGAGTAGAACAGCGCGTCGCTCGGCGTCAGCTTGGTGGATGACGGGTAGATCGAGATGTCGTGTTGCACCGGGTCCTTGTTGTCGAAGTTGATCGTGAAGGCTTTCTCGGCGGGGGCTACCAGGCACGGCTGCTGGAACGCGATGCCTTGCGCGGTCTCATCAAGGGCGATCTTTCCGTTCTTGCCGCAGTTCGCAGTGCTGGGCGCCGAGGGGCTCGGGATGATCGACGGCGGCGGGTTCGCGACCAGGATGTTCTGGACATCGCCCTGAACGCCGACCATCAGGTTCTGATTCACGGCGTCGTACCACGAGAGCACCACGCCCTTGTCCGATGCCGCGAGCGCGGGGTGCTTCCCGCCGGTCGCCGTCGTGCCGATGTCGATCGGGCTGAAGGAGTCGGTGCCGGAGGCGAACTGGAGGCCCTTGGTCTCGTCGTCCCATGCGACATAGATCGAACCGTCCTTCCCGGCGACGACGGCGGTCCGTGACGCGGAGTTCCCGGTCTTGGACGGACTGGGGTTCGGAGCCTTCGCGACCTCTTTCGTCGTCGTGTGGCCGCCGAGGACCGCGAGGTGGACGGCCCCGTGGCCCGTGTAGTACGACGCGTACGCCGTGTTCCCGATAGACGACAGGGAGAGCCCTAACCCCTGGGCGTTCGTCTCGATGTCGCTCACGACCCACTTCGATCCTTGAGGGGTCGCCATCTCCACGGCGTCCTTCGCGCCGTCGCCGAACACCACCACGGGCTTCCCGCGGAGGATCGCGATCCCGGTCGGGCCCGGGTTCGCACAACCGCCGCACGGTCCCGTGGTCGCAACCACCTGGTCGGTCCACTTCGAGCCGTTCAGCGTCGCGGCGTGGACCTCCAGGCCGCCGGATCCGAGGACGGAGAACGCGACCCACGGGTTCCCGTCGGCGTCGAGCGCGATCCCGGGCGCCGAGATAGGGCCCGCGAGCGATACGGCCGTGCCGTAGTTGAAGACCTGCTCCACCGTGGACGTGCCGCCGGCCTTGGTCGTCCCGTAGTCGACGCCGTCACGCATCGTCCACGCCGCGTGGACGGTCCCGTCGGACCCCACGGCGATCGCCGTGCCGTTCGAGTCGTCGGCGGTCAGCTGGAGGTTCTCCGTCGTCACCGGCCCGAACGGGACCGTGATCCCCTGCGGCAGCACCTGCGGCTTGCTCTGTTCGATCGCTCCGTGGGTCCAGACGCCGTTCGCGTCGACGCTGCTCAACAGGACCCCGGGCAGGAAGGGCGATCCGATGGGTCGCGGGATGGGGATCTCTCCTTCCTTCACGACCGCGGGGAAACCGAAGTACGTCACGTACGGCAAGCCGGTGGCGTCGAGCGCGACCGCGGAACCCAGCCCCACGTTGTCGAGCGAGTCGGCGACGGCGGGGACGAAGCGCACGCCGCTGCCGAAGTTGATCGAGGTTGCGGTGGGATTGGAGGCACACGCGGCGGCCAGCATGGCCAGGCCCGCAAAGAGGGCGAAGGGTCGCTTCGGCACGTCGGCGCGGATACTACCAACGCCGATCAACGCGTCGTCGATCCGCGCGCGGCTCCTGCGGTGGTCAGGGGAAGGCTGCCCAAGACCTCGGCGAGGAAGCGTCCCGTGTGCGAATCGGGGTTGGCCGCGACCTCCTCCGGCGTCCCGACGGCGACGACCTTCCCGCCCTGGTCGCCCCCCTCCGGGCCGAGGTCGACGATCCAGTCCGCGGTCTTGACCACGTCGAGGTTGTGCTCGATCACGATGACCGTGTTGCCCGCCGAGACGAGTCGCTGCAGCACCTGGAGCAGCTTGCGGATGTCCTCGAAGTGCAGCCCCGTGGTGGGCTCGTCCAACACGTAGAGCGTGTTGCCCGTCGCCCGCTTGTGGAGCTCCGAGGCCAGCTTGATCCGCTGGGCCTCGCCGCCGGAGAGGGTCGGGGCGGGCTGGCCGAGCTTGATGTAGCCGAGCCCGACGTCGGAGAGCGTCTGCATCTGTCGCTTGATCGGCGGGATGTTCTGGAAGAACTCGAGCGCCTCATCCACGCTCATGGCGAGCACGTCGCTGATGCTCCGGCCCTTGTACTTGACCTCGAGCGTCTCGCGGTTGTAGCGCCGACCCTTGCACACCTCGCACGTGACGTAGACGTCGGGAAGGAAGTGCATCTCGATCTTGATCTGCCCGTCGCCGGCGCAGTTCTCGCACCGGCCGCCGCGGACGTTGAACGAGAACCGTCCGGGCAGGAACCCGCGGATCCGCGCCTCGGGCACCTGGGCGTACAGCTTCCGGATGTGGTCGAAGACGCCGGTGTAGGTGGCGGGGTTGGATCGCGGCGTGCGGCCGATCGGCGATTGATCGATGTCGATCACCTTGTCGACCTGCTCCCACCCGACCAGTCTCTTGTGCCTTCCGGGGAGCAGCCGGGACCGGTACACCTTCTGCATCAGCGCCCGGAGCAGGACATCCTGGACCAACGTCGACTTCCCGGAGCCACTGACCCCGGTCACGCAGACGAGCAGACCGAGCGGGATCTGGACGTTCACGTTCTGCAGGTTGTGCTCGCGGACCGCTTCCAATCGGAGCACCCGTTCCCCCGGCTGGCGGCGGACCTCCGGAACCGGGATGGTCCGCCGGCCGGAGAGGTACGCGCCGGTCAGCGACCCGTCGCACTCGAGCAATCCCTTCAGCTCGCCCGAGTAGACGATCTCCCCGCCGTGCTCGCCGGCGCCCGGGCCGATGTCCACGATGTGGTCCGCCTCGACGATGGTCGCCTCGTCGTGCTCGACCACGATCAGCGTGTTCCCCAGATCGCGCAGCCTGATCAGGGTGTCCAGCAGCCGACGGTTGTCCCGCTGGTGCAGGCCGATCGACGGCTCGTCGAGGATGTAGAGCACACCCACGAGGCCGCTCCCGATCTGCGTGGCCAGCCGGATGCGCTGGGCCTCGCCGCCGGCAAGCGTGCCGGCGGCGCGGCCCAGCGTCAGGTAGTCGAGACCCACGTCGACCAGGAAACCGAGCCGGGCGCGGATCTCCTTCACGAGGCGCGCGGCGATCATCTCCTCGCGTTCGCTGAGGCCCATGTGGCCGGTGAACGCGAGGGCGTCACGGATCGACAGATCCGTGACGTCCGCGATGTTGCGGTCCCCGATCGTGACGGCCAGCGTCTCCGGCCTGAGACGCTGGCCATCGCATGCGCGGCACGGGATCTCGCGCATGAACTGCTCCAGCTTCTCCCGGGCCGCGTCGGACTCGGTCTCGCGGTACCGCCGCTCGATGTTGGGAAGGATCCCTTCGAACGTGGTCCAGTACGCGCGCTGGCGCCCGTACCGGTTCTTGTACTTGACGTAGATCGACTCCTCCGAGCCGTCCAGCAGGATGTCGCGCGCCTTCTTCGGCAACTTCTTCCACGGCGTGTCCAGGTCGAAGCCGTGCGCGTCGCCCACGGCTTGGAGCACTCGGTACCAGTACTCCAGGCTGTTGGACGCCCACGGAGCGATGGCGCCCTCGTTGATGGACAGGTCGTGGTCGGGCACGACGAGCTCGGGGTCGACCTCCAGCCGGGTCCCGAGCCCGTCGCAGGTGGGACACGCCCCGTACGGCGAGTTGAACGAGAAGTTTCGCGGCGCCAGCTCGTCGAACGAGAGCCCGCAATACGTGCACGCGAGCTTCTGCGAGAAGGTCTGAACATCCTCATGGCCCTCATGGGTGACCACAGCCACCGACGCGATCCCCTCGGCCAGCTCCAACGCCTGCTCGATCGAGTCGGCGACGCGCCTTCGGATATCGGGCTTGGCGACCAACCGGTCGACGACGACCTCGATGGTGTGTTTGTAGTTCCTGGGCAACCGGATGGGCTCGGCCAGGTCGCGCACCTCGCCGTCGATCCTCGCCCGCGGGTATCCCTTGCGCGCCAGATCCTGGAGGAGCTTCTCGTACTCGCCTTTGCGGCCCCGGACCACCGGAGCGAGCACCTGGAAGCGGGTCCCCTCCGGAAGCTCCATCACCTGGTCGACGATCTGCTCCGGGGTCTGGCGCCCGATGGGCCTCCCGCAGTTGTAGCAATGAGGATGGCCGACCCTCGCGAACAGCACGCGCAGGTAGTCGTACACCTCGGTGATGGTTCCCACCGTGGAGCGGGGGTTCCGCGAGGTCGACTTCTGGTCGATCGAGATGGCCGGGCTCAGGCCCTCGATGAAGTCGACGTCCGGCTTCTCCATCTGGCCGAGGAACTGCCGCGCGTAGGAACTGAGCGACTCCACGTACCTGCGCTGGCCCTCGGCGTAGATCGTGTCGAAGGCGAGCGACGACTTGCCGGACCCGGACAGCCCCGTGAAGACGATGAGGGCGTCCCGAGGCAGCTCCAGCGTGATGTTGCGGAGGTTGTGCTCCCGGGCGCCATGGATGACGAGGGTGTCTTGGCCCACGTCGGTCGAGTGTACCGGCGTCCTCGGACACCACACCGAGACGACCGCGTAGGCTTGCGCGGCATGGCACGCGACTTGGAAGGGTCGGTCGCGCCGAGCTTCGGTGAGGCCCTCCGGTTCTGGCTGATGCTCGGGTTCGTGAACTTCGGCGGCCCCACCGGACAGATCGCGCTGATGCACGAGGAGCTGGTCGGCCGGCGCAGGTGGCTCGGCGATGACCGGTTCCTGCACGCGTTGTCCTTCTGCTTGCTGCTGCCGGGTCCCGAGGCCCAGCAGCTGGCGATCTACACCGGGTGCTGTTCGTACTGCCGGCGGCGGTCCTGATGGCCGGCCTGGCGTGGCTCTACGCGGCGGGCGGCGAGCTCCCGGTCATCTCCGCGATCTTCGAGGGGCTCGCGGCAGCGGTGGTCGGGATCGTGGCGGCAGCGATGTTGAGCATCGGCGGACGCGCGCTGCGCGGACGAGCGGCCGCCGTCGTGGCCGGGCTCGCGTTCCTCGCGATCTTCGTCGTCGGCGTTCCGTTCCCCATCGTCGTACTCGCAGCTGCCGGTACCGGCCTCGCGCTCGGACCCGAGCGGTTGGGGGTCACGTTCGGGGACGAAGGATCGAGCCGCTCGGCGTCTCCAGCCCCTGGACCTCGACGGACCCTCGTGGTCCTCGGGGTCGGACTCGCGGCGTGGTGGGTCCCCGTCCTCGCCGTGGTCGCGTTGACCGGGGTGGGTTCGATCTTCTCCGAAGAAGGCCTGTTCTTCTCCCAGGTCGCGGTGGTCTCGTTCGGTGGCGCGTACGCCGTCTTGGCGTACGTGGCCCACGAGGTGGTTCGGCGCTTCGCGCTGTCACCTGACGACGTGGTGGCAGGGCTCGCGCTCGCCGAGACGACACCGGGCCCGTTGATCCTCGTCGTCGAGTTCTACGGCTTCGTCGCCGCGTATCGCAACCCCGGAACGCTGACGCCCGCGGCGGCCGGGGCGATCGGCGCGGCCGTCACGGTGTGGGCGACGTTCGCCCCGTGCTTCCTCTGGGTCTTCCTGGGTGCACCGTGGGTGGAACGGCTCCGCGCGAACCGTGCCTTGCGCGGTGCGCTCGCCGCCGTCACCGCTGCCGTCGTCGGCGTGATCGGAAGCCTCGCGCTGACCGTCGCCGCCAACGTGCTGTTCGAGGACGTCCGGACCGCCCGCCCGCTCTTCGCGACGATCCCCCGGCCCGTCTGGTCATCCCTCGACCTGCCCGGCGCCGTGGTCGCGGCGGCGGCCTTCGTCGCGATCCGGCGGTTCCGGGTGAACGTCGCGTGGGTGGCGCTCGGCGGCGGACTCGTGGGGCTGGTACTCGGGGTCGTGCGTTAGGCTCACGCGATGTCGACGCGCGCGGAGCTCGAGGCCCTGCCGATCAAGGAGCTCCATGACCGGGCGATGGAAACCGCCCGGAAGCATGTGGACGTCGGGTTCCTCTGGGAGGTCGTGAAGGCACTTCCGGTCGCCGAAGAGGTCATCGGCGATGACCAGCGCTCGAAGGTCGACATCGTGCGGCCGCTCGCGTTGATCAATGACTTCCTCTACGACTCGGACTCGGGGGCGGTCGGCGAGGCCCTCCGGCCGCTGTATGTCGACTACCTGCTGGAGAAGGGCGAGTGAGGCGTCGCCCCGCGGCGTGACCGGCATGGAGCCGGCGGTCCGCGACCTCGCGAGGTACCGCGACGAGTTCGAGGTCGTGCGTCGCAAGTCGTACCTGATCAGCGCGTCGCTCGGTCCGGTCGGCGACCGCTCCCGGAGATACCTCGACGACTACGTCCGGGCGTGGGCGAGCAAGGGAGCGCCCGACCACGTGTGGTTCGAGGACATCTTCCCGGCCATGGCCCGGCTGAAGCGGTCCTTCGCCGAGCTCGCTGGATGCCGCGCAGACGAGGTCGCGCTCACCACGAACGTCTCGATCGCCCTCTCGACGGTGGCCTCGGCCCTCGATCTGTCGGGCGAGCGGAACCGGATCGTGCTCTCCGAGCTGGACTTCCCGACCGACGGCCAGGTGTGGCAAGCGTGGGCGGCCAAGACGGGAGCGGAGCTCGTCTGGTTGCGCTCGCACGACCGCATGACGATCCCGCTCGAGCGCTACGACGCCGCGATCGACGATCGCACCGCGCTGGTGATGGTGAACCGCGTCCTCTACCGGTCGAGCGCTGTGGTGGATGCCCAGGCGATCTGCGCGATGGCCCGCGATCGCGGGGCGTTGAGCTTCGTGGATGACTACCACGGGATCGGCGTGATCCCGCTCGATCTCCACGACCTGGGCTGCGACCTGTACGTCGCGGGGACCCTGAAGTTCCTCTGTGGCGGCCCCGGGTGCGTCTTCCTTTACTGTCGCCGCGAGCTCCTCGCATCGTTGGAGCCCGCCGTCACCGGATGGTTCGCGACCGCGGATCCCTTCTCGTTCGACACGGAGCACCTGACCTACCACCCGACGGCGCGACGTCTGGAGCATGGGACCCCGCCGGCCCCGGTTCTTCATCGCGCAAGGCGGCATCGAGGTGATCGCGGAGGTCGGCGTCCAACGGATCCGCGAACGGCAGTGGGAGCTCCAGGACCGGGTCTTCGAGCACGCCGACCGGTTGGGTCTCGACGTCAGGACGCCACCCGAACGGCGGGCACGCGGTGGCGTCGTGAACGTGCGGGTCGGCCCCGAGGCCGAGCGGATCTGCCACGCGTTGCTCACGCGCGACGTCTGCACGGATTTCCGCGGCGACGGGCTGCGGATCAGCCCGCACTTCTTCACGGACGAGGACGACGTCGACCGCTGCTTCGCCGAGCTCGGGCGTCTCGTCTGACGGACACGATCAGGGGCCGGGGCGCACGATCACCGGGACGCGCTGGACCGCGTTGTTCTCGAGCCCATGGTGGTTCCAGGACTGCTCGATCGGTTGGACGTTCCCCGCATCGTCCGCCGCCCGAACGACCAGCTCGTGCTCCCCGGGGACGGCGTCCCACTCGACCTCCCACGGCACCCATTCGGTCGGCGTGGGCTGCTCGCCGAGCGTCGCCGCCCGCCAGCTCGTCCCGCCGTCGGTGCTCACGTCGACCCGGATGATCCGGCCCCGTCCGGACCACGCCCGACCCCGGAGCTCGACCCGACCGGCGTCGACCGTCCTGGTCCGCGTGAAGAAGTCGGGGAACCCGGGAGGGATCATCAACGAGCGCGGGAAGATCCGGGTGACGTCGATGCCCTCATCGTCCGCGTGATCGCGTCTGCGGTACGCGAGCATCTGGAACCCCTCGAACCGGTCCGGAACGGCTTCGATCCGCGTCAACCACTTCACGCTCGTCATGCCGTACCAGCCGGGGACGAGCAGCCGGAGCGGCGCGCCGTGCTGCGGGAGCAGCGGCTGGCCGTTCATCGCCCACGCGAGCATGACGTCCGGCTGCATCGCGTCGGCGACCGACAGGCTGCGCTGGTAGTCCTGTTCCTCGCCGCCTTGGACGCCGTGGTCGGCCCCGGTGAACACCAGATCGACGACGTCGTCTTCCAGCCCCGCCTCCCGCAGGATCGGGGCGAGCGGGGTTCCCGTCCACTCGGCGTTGCCGACCGCCTCGACGAGCCAGGGCTGACTCAGCGGTCGTGGCGTGAGCCTCGCACGGCCGTTCCCCGCGCACTCGAGCGTCACGCGGCGGGTCACCACCTCCAGGGCCTGGAGCTCGCGCAGCCCCAGGCCGAGCGCCGAGCGCACACGCCCGTCCACCGTGAGCCGCCATGCCTCCGACCGGGTCTCGGGAACGTCGAAATGGATCAGGAGGTAATGCATCCCGGCGGGCGTCACGTCGTACCGCAGACCTTCCAGCGGCATCCCGTGATTGCGCGTCGCGAGCTGCAGCTCCTCGGGGGTGACGTTCGGATCTTCGGCCAGCGACGGGTCGCTCATGGACCGATGCTTATCCGAAGGCCGGCTGGGCCGCAACCCGGCCGGCGCGGATGACCAAGCGGATGTCGTCGAAGGCGGCGAGATCGCGAAGCGGGTCCCCACCGACCACCATCAGGTCGGCGGGAGCCCCCGGTTCGATCGGCGCTCGGGTCAACGCGAGCACGATCTCATCGTTCGTGAGGCCGGCCTCGCGGAGCAGGAGCAGCTCGCGTGTGTGGATCCCCGGTGGGATCGGGCCGTTGCCCAGGTCCGTCCCGTAGATCACGGTTCCACCCGCATCGTGGAACCGCCGGAGGTTGTCCAGGGCCGTCCGAAGGGGCGGCGTGTCCCGCCCGAACCCGAGGATGTCGAGGGTGGACACGATCCGCGTGCCAGCCGCGCACCGTGCGACCACATCCTCCGACAGGCGGTTCGTCCAGGGCGTGTGCGCGAACTCGTCCACGCCGGCGCCCAACGCTCGTTCCACCTGCCCCGCGCCCTGGACGTGCGTCGTGACCGGGAGCTCGGCATCGTGCGCCGCATCGCAGATCGCGGTCAGCTCCGCATCCGACGGGACCGGCCCGGCGTCGGCGTTGAGCGAGACCTTGATCGCGGTGGCGCCGAGCGTGGTCAGCTCCTTAACGGCGGCGGCGGCCTCCTCGGGACCCGAGATCTCGCGGCCGGTCCCCGGCGGCGCCCAAGCGTCGCGCGTCGGATAGCCGCCGGGGACGGTCAGCATCGGGCCCGCGGCTCGGATCAAGGGACCGTCGAACGTCGGGAGCTCGGAGAGGTCGGCCAGCGGGAAGATGCTGTCCGCCGGCCATGCCAGATCGCGGACGGCGGTCACGCCGCGGGCAAGGACCGCGGCGGGATCCGCGAGCCCGATGTGCACGTGGCGGTCGGCCGCCGCCGGCATCACGATGCCGTCGGCGGCCACCACCTCGGTCTCCTCGGGGACGGGATGCACCCGTCCGACGGACGCGATCACGCCGCCGTCCAGATCGATCTGGACGTCCGGCGTGAGCCCGCCGGTCCCGAGCCACGCCAGCGGTGCCCGGATGCTGAGGTTGCTCACCCGGCGAAGGCTACGCCACGCCGGCCTCGCGGAGCTGTCGCAGTTCCTTGCGGAGCTCCTGCACCTCGTCGCGGAGCCGCGCCGCGTACTCGAACCTGAGGTCCTTCGCGGCCTGGTGCATCTCCTCCTCCAGCCCTTGGATCAGCCGCTCGAGCTCTTCGGTGGGCATCTCCGGGTGCGTGACCTTCCGGCGACGCTCGCGCTTCGGCGTGGTGGGTGCCTGATCCTCACCACGAAGGGAGAGGAGGATGTCCGTCACCTTCTTGCGGATCGTCTGGGGATCGATCCCGTGCTCGGTGTTGTAGGCGAGCTGGATCTGACGCCGACGTTGGGTCTCGCTGATGGCCGCCTTCATGGAATCGGTCACGCTGTCGGCGTACATCAGGACCGTCCCGTCGACGTTGCGGGCCGCACGTCCGATCGTCTGGATCAACGAGGTCCCCGAGCGGAGGAACCCCTCCTTGTCGGCGTCGAGGATCGCGACGAGCGAGACCTCGGGGAGATCGAGTCCCTCCCGGAGCAGGTTGATCCCGACCAGGACGTCGAACTCGCCCAGGCGGAGATCCCGCACGATCTCGATCCGTTGCAACGTGTCGACCTCCGAGTGGAGGTACCGCACGCGGATCCCCATCTCGACGAGGTAGTCGGTCAGGTCCTCCGCCATCTTCTTGGTGAGTGTGGTGACGAGAACGCGTTGCTCGTGATCCGTCCGCGCACGGATCTCCCCCATCAGGTCGTCGACCTGACCCTTGGTCGGGCGGATCTCGACCTCGGGATCGATGAGACCGGTCGGACGGACGATCTGCTCGACCACCGTGGAGGTCACGCGGAGCTCGTACTCACCGGGGGTGGCCGACATGTAGACGATCTGGGGCACGCGCTCCTGGAACTCGTCGAACCGCAGTGGACGGTTGTCGATCGCGGACGGGAGCCGGAACCCGAAGTCCACCAGCGTCGTCTTCCGCGAGACGTCGCCCTCGTACATGCCGTGCAGCTGGGGCACCGTCACGTGGGATTCGTCGAGCACCACGAGGTAGTCGTCGGGGAAGTAGTCGAGCAAAGTGAACGGCGCCGTGCCCGGGCCCCGGCCGTCGATGTGCCGCGAGTAGTTCTCGATGCCGCTGCAGAAGCCGACCTCGCGGAGCATCTCCAGGTCGTACGTGGTCCGCATCCGCAGGCGCTCGGCCTCGAGCATCTTGCCCTGGTCCTCGAGCCACCGGAGGCGCTCGTGGAGCTCTTCTTCGATCGTCACGATCGCCTGCTTCATGCGGTCCTCGCCGGCGACGTAGTGCGAGGCGGGGAACGTGGTGTGGTCGACGATGTCGTCCTTCACGATCTCGCCGGTGGTGGGATCGAACTGGCTGATCCGCTCCACCGTGTCGCCCCACCATTCGATGCGGTAACCGGCCTGTTCGTACGGTGGGAAGACCTCGAGCGTGTCGCCGGTGACGCGGAACGTCCCGCGGGCGCGGCTGACCTGGTTGCGCTGGTACTGGATGTCGACGAGCCGCTGCATGGCGAAGTCCATGGGGACCTCGGTCCCGCGATAGACGCGCAGCAGCTGGCCCTCGTACTCCTCCGGGGAACCCAGGCCGTAGATCGCGGAGACGCTGGCGACGATCAAGACGTCCTTCCTGCTGAGGAGGGCGGCCGTGGCCGAGTGTCGGAGCCGCTCAATCTCCTCGTTCACCGAGCTGTCCTTCTCGATGTACGTGTCCGTCTGTGGGACGTAGGCCTCGGGCTGGTAGTAGTCGTAATAGCTGACGAAGTACTCGACCGCGTTGTCGGGGAAGAACTCCCGG
>VAYU01000053.1:0-10337 GCA_005884925.1 Actinomycetota bacterium
GTCGGCCCCGATGCGGGTCAGGCCGTGTTCCACCTGCACTTCCACCTGCTGGGCGGCCGTCCGATGGGCTGGCCACCGGGCTGACAGGGGGTAGCATAGAGATGGCCGTCCGCAGGACGGCCTTCGCACTTCGAGCAGGAGGGAACGGGGCGTCGCCCCGGATGTCGGAACACGTGGCAGCCGCCACCACACAGATGAAGATCCTGGTCCCGGGTCACCAATCGATGGTCGCCCTCCTCGGCCAGCGCGATTCCTTCCTCAAGCTCATCGAAGGCGCCTTCGGCGCAGACATCCTCGTTCGAGGCAACGAGATCACGATCTCGGGGCCCCCCGACGAGGCCGAGCGTGTGGGTCGCATCTTTGAGGAGCTCCTGGAGCTCCTCGAGCGGGGCCACGACCTCACGGAAGATTCGGTCGGGCAGACGATCGCCATGGTCACCGGGGGCGTCGTCGAACCCGGCGAGGAGGAGCTTCCGCGACCGAGCGAGGTGCTCGGGGACAACCTCCTGTCCTCTCGCGGCAAGAAGATCGCCCCGAAGACCTTCGGACAGAAACGCTACGTCGATGCGATCCGCCACGCCACCATGACCTTCGCGATCGGACCGGCCGGAACGGGCAAGACGTACCTGGCCGTCGCGGTTGCGGTCCGGGCGCTCCAGGAGCGGCAGGTCTCGAGGTTGATCCTCACCCGGCCGGCGGTCGAGGCCGGGGAGCGGCTCGGGTTCCTACCGGGCTCGCTCTACGAGAAGATCGACCCGTACATGCGTCCGCTCTACGACGCCCTCTACGAGATGACCGGTCCCGACACGCTGCCGCGGCTTATGGAGCGCGGGGTCGTGGAGGTCGCGCCGCTCGGCTTCCTGCGGGGAAGGACGCTGAACGACGCGTTCATCATCCTCGACGAGGCGCAGAACACGACCCCCGAGCAGATGAAGATGTTCCTCACGCGGCTGGGCTTCGGGTCGACCGCCGTGGTGAACGGTGATGTCACCCAGGTGGACCTGCCGACCGGCCAGCTTTCGGGGCTGCACGTCGTCGAGGAGATCCTGGGAGGGATCGAGGGCATCTCGTTCGTCCACCTGGGCGGCAAGGACGTCGTTCGCCACAAGATCGTCCAGGACATCGTCGAAGCCTACGGACGCTTCGGCGAGCAACGGCTGGCGGCCGATGACTGAACCGCGATGAGCGACGATCCGAGTCCCGGCGGCCATACCTCGCCCACCGTGCCCGCGGTCTTGATCAGCGACCGCCAGACCGCGCCGCTGGACCTGGACGCGTTGGCGGCGCTCGCGCGCGAGACCCTGATCGCCGAGGGACTGCGCGAGGTGGAGCTGTCGCTCAGCTTCGTCGACGAGACCGAGATGGAGGACCTGCATGTCCGCTACCTGGGCGAGCCGGGGCCGACCGACGTGCTCAGCTTCCCGCTGGACGGCGAGGACGAACGCGGCCTCCGCGTGCTGGGCGACGTCGTGATCGCGCCGTCGGTCGCCGCTCGCAACAACCCCGGCGATCCGGGCGCCGAGCTCCGTCTGCTCGTCGTCCACGGCGTCCTGCACCTGCTCGGGTACGACCACGAGGAGGATGGGGAGAAGGCGACGATGTGGGCTCGGCAGACCGCCTACAGCGGGGTGCGGGCGCCATGACGTCCGCCGATTGGCTCTCGGTCGCGCTCGTCATCGTCTCGATCGTGGGCGTCGGGTTCTTCGCCGCATCGGAGGTCGCCATCACACGGATGAACCGCGTGCGAGCGTTCCGACTGCGCGAGGACGGGCGCCGTGGTGCCTCGCCGCTCGTGCGGATCGTGGAGAACCCCGCTCCGTTCCTCAACGTCGTGCTGTTCCTGACGCTGCTGTTCACGATCGGGGGCTCGACGATCGCGACCTCGTTCGCGGTCCGCCACTTCCACCAGGCGGGAGAGATCGTCGCGACGATCGGGATGACGTTGCTGCTCTTCGTCTTCGCCGAGGTGACGCCGAAGACCTTCGCGATCGAACGCACCGATCGGGTCGCGCTCGTGGTCGCGCCACCCATCGTGTTCCTCGGACGCATCCTCGGCCCGTTCGCGAAGGCGCTCCTCGTGTTCGCGAACGTGCTGATGCCCGGCAAGGGTCTCAAGGAAGGGCCCTACATCACCGAGCAGGAGCTCCGTGCCTCGGCCGAGGTCGCGTCCGAGGAGGGCGTGATCGAGGAGGGGGAGAAGGAGCTGATCCACTCCATCTTCGAGTTCGGCGACACGATCGTCCGTGAGGTGATGGTGCCGCGTCCGGACGTGGTCGCGGTCGAGGACACGGCGACCCTGCGCGACGTGCAGGCGCTCGTCCTCGAGCACGGCTACTCCCGCATCCCGGTGTTCCACGAGGACCTCGACGACGTCGTAGGGGTCGTCTTCGCGAAGGACGTCCTCAAGGCGCTGTACCAGGGCGACGACGACATGCCGCTCGCCGACATCTGCCGGCCGGCGCGGTTCGTGCCCGAGTCGAAGAAGGTCGCGGACCTGCTCCGGGAGATGCAACAGGAGAAGTTCCACCAGGCCATCGTCACGGACGAGTACGGATCCATCACCGGGATCGTCTCGCTCGAGGACCTGCTGGAAGAACTGGTCGGCGAGATCACCGACGAGTACGACACTGAGGTCCCCGACGTGGTCGAGGTCGGCGATGGGATCTATCGCGTGTCCGGCAAGACCTCGATCGACGATGTGAACGAGTTGCTCGATTCCGAGCTCCCGGACGAGGAGTGGGATACCGTCGGGGGACTCGTCCTCGATCTATTCGGCAAGATCCCGGAACCAGGAGAGGAGACGCAGTACGAGGGCCTTCGGTTCAAAGCCGAGGAGGTCCAGGGCCGCCGGGTGGCGACGGTGCTCATCACGAGGGAGCCTGCGTCGGCCGACCCGCAGGAGGAGGTCGTGGGTGACTGAGGGCCCCGTCCCGGAGGAGGCCAAAGCCCTGATCGATGAGGCCGTCGAGCGTGCCCGCGATGCGATGGATCGGGCGTACGCGCCGTATTCGGGCTTCGCCGTGGGCGCTGCGATCGTCGCGAACGGTCAGATCTTCACGGGCCAGAACATCGAGAACGCGAGCTACCCCGTGTCGGTCTGTGCCGAACGCAACGCCGTCGGCCGGATGATCGACGCCGGCGAACGCCGCATCGACGTGGTCGCCGTGGTCACCGCTGCCGAGAGCCCGACCCCGCCGTGCGGTGCGTGCCGGCAGGTGTTGTGGGAGTTCGGACCCGAGGCGCTCGTCGTCGCCGAGACGACGGGTGGCGAGCGGATCATGTGGGCGCTCGAGGATCTGCTCCCGAGCGCGTTCGGTCCGGACGACCTGGGACGATGACCGCCTTCCGGAGCGGGGTCGTCACCGTGGTCGGGAGGCCCAACGTTGGCAAATCGACCCTCGTCAACGCCCTCGTGGGTCAGAAGGTCGCGATCGTCTCCGACAAGCCGCAGACGACCCGCCGTGGGATCCATGCGATCTGGTCGACCGAGGGAGCGCAGGTCGTGCTGACCGATACGCCGGGGTACCACAGGCCGAGGACCCTCCTCGGTGTGCGGCTGAACGAGCTCGTCGGCGACGCGGTCTCGGGGGTCGACGTGGTCCTGCACGTCGTGGATGCCGCCGCGGGGGTCGGGACCGGCGATGCGTTCGTGTACGAGCACCGGGTCCGGCCGACGGGAGCCCGCGCGATCTGCGTCGTGAACAAGGTGGACGCGACCTTCGGCCGATCCGAGGTTCCTCAGCTCGCCGCCGCGGGAGCGCTCGGCGACTACGACGAGATCGTGCCCGTGTCGGCCAGGCAGGGCAAGGGCATCGGGATGCTCCGGCGGCTCCTCCTCGAACGGATCCCCGAGGGCCCCGCCCTCTATCCGGAGGAGACGATCACGGATCAACCGCTCGACGTGCGGCTCGCGGAGATCGTGCGGGAGAAGGCACTGGCCGTCACGCGTCAGGAGGTTCCGCACTCGATCGCTGTCGTCGTCGATGAGCTCGAGCACGACGAGTCGCTCACGAAGGTGCACGCGTCGCTGATCGTCGAGCGTGAGTCGCAGAAGGGGATCGTGATCGGACGCGGCGGCGAGACGTTGAAGACGATCGGGTCACGTGCCCGCGAAGAGATGGAGCTCCTCCTGGGAACGAAGATCTACCTGGATCTCCACGTGAAGGTCCTGAAGGAGTGGCAGCGGGACCCGCGCGCGCTCGAGCGATTGGGGTTCTAGGTCACCTGCAGCGTCGCCGTCATCTGCGGATGGACCGTGCACACGACCGCGTAGGTCCCGGGCGCGATGCCCGCGAGCGAGACCTGGCCGTCCCCGCCACCCTCGAGCTTCTGGTCGATCGCCGTCCCGGTGACCGTGAACGTGTGCATGACGCTCCCGGTGTTCTTCAGGGTGAGCGTGGCCCCGCTGGGTGCGCCGATGCAGGCGGGTTCGAACGCGAAGTCCTTCAGGTCGACCGTCTGCGTTGGTCCACTCGGCGTGCACGCCGCGGGGGCCTTCGAACCCGAGCACGCGATGCCTCCGACGCAGAGCATCACGAGGACGAGGAGGGATCGGAGGGTCCGCATCGGCCCCCGAGCCTATCGGGAGCCCCGCTCCCGCGGCACGTCGATTACCCTGGGTGACATGAGCAGCCTGGCGCCGCTTTCGCCCGTGATCACCTCATCCGAGGCGTCGAAGATGCTCACGCGCACGCCCGCCGTGGATGCGGTCGGCTTGGAGGAGCGTGCCGCCTCCCTCGCCACCCGGTCGATCAAACGTGACGCCAAGCTCTGGGCGCTCGACCTCGTGATCCGCTGCACCGACCTGACGACCCTCGAGGGCTCGGACACCGTCGGCAAGATCGTGGCGATGTGTTCGAAGGCCGTGCGCCCCGATCCGCTCGACCCGGCGGTTCCACCGGTCGCGGCGGTGTGCATCTACCCGTGGCTGGTCCCCACGGCGGTCACGCATCTCGCCGGGTCCACCGTTCGCGTCGCGAGCGTGGCGGGCGGGTTCCCTGCGGGCCTGGGTCCCATCGACGTTCGGTTGCAGGAGATCCGCGACGTGGTTGCGATGGGTGCCGACGAGGTCGACATCGTGCTCAACCGTTCGCTCTTCCTCGGAGGCCGCTACCAGCAGGCGTTCGAGGAGCTGGCGGCGGCTCGCGAGGCTGCCGGCGCCGCGTCGCTCAAGGTGATCCTGGAGACCGGCGAGCTCGGTTCCTACGATCGGGTTCGGCAGGCGAGCGTGCTGGCGATGGCGTCCGGCGCCGACTTCATCAAGACGTCGACCGGCAAGATCGGTGTGAGCGCGACGCTCCCGACCGCGCTCTGCATGTTCGAAGCGGCGCGTGACTTCCACCGAGACACTGGCCGCGCGGTCGGGATCAAGGTCGCCGGCGGCGTCCGAAAGGCGAAGGATGCGATCCGCTACCTCGTCGTGCTCCACGAGACGCTCGGCCCTGCGTGGTTGACGCCAGATCGGTTCCGGATCGGGGCGTCGAGCGTGCTGAACGACGTGTTGATGCAGATCGCCAAGGAGCGGACCGGTCGCTACCAGGGGCCCGACTACTTCACGATCGACTGAGGGGAGGGGCTCCGTGCCGTTCGATCGCTCGTTCGTCGAAGCCAACCGCGTCCAGCTCGAGCGGATGCGCGCGTTCGTCGACCGGGCGACGGACGACGACCTCCGCACGCCGATGCCCGCCGGATGGACGCCCGCCGCGGTCTTCGGGCACCTTGCGTTCTGGGATCAGCACGCGCTCGTGATCATCGACATGGTGGACCGGGGCCTGACGCCGCCACCGCACGACGACGCGACGGTCGACTGGATCAACGACACCGCGAAGCGGTTCCTGGTCGCGATCGAACCGCGAGCGGCCGCGCTGCTCGCTGTGCAGATCGCCGAAGAGACCGACCGCAGGATCGCCGGGCTCTCGGACGAGCGACTCGAGGTGGCGACCGAACGCTGGTTCACCGCGCGCCGGTGGGAGGACCGCCAGGAGCACCTGGACGAGATCGAGCACGCGCTGGCAGGAAGGACAGTGACCCCGTGAGCGAGCTCGAACCCGTCGCACCCGCGCACCCGGTGATGCCGCCGTGGGAGTACGCGCCGGCGCCCGAGTCCAGGGACATCGTCCGGCTGCAGGACCGGTACGGCCTGTTCATCGGAGGCGAGTTCGTCGAGCCGAAGAGCGGGCGCTGGTTCGCCACGATCGACCCGTCGAACGAAACCGTGCTCGCGGAGGTCGCCGAAGCGGGTGAGGAGGACGTCGATGTGGCGGTCACGGCCGCGCGGAGCGCGTACGTGACCGCCTGGCGCGACCTGCCCGGATCCGAACGAGCGAAGTACCTCTATCGGATCGCGCGCGCGCTCCAGGAGCGCGCGCGCGAATTCGCGGTCCTCGAGTCGATGAACGGGGGCAAGCCGATCAAGGAGTCGCGCGACGTCGACCTCCCGCTCGCCGCCGCGCACTTCTTCTACTACGCCGGATGGGCCGACAAGCTCGAGTACGCCTTCCCGGCGATGACGCCGACGCCGCTCGGGGTCGCCGGGCAGGTGATCCCGTGGAACTTCCCGCTCCTGATGGCCGCGTGGAAGCTGGCGCCCGCCCTCGCGGCCGGCAACACGGCGGTGCTCAAACCGGCGGAGACCACGCCGCTCACGGCGCTGCTGCTCGGTGAGGTGGTCCAGCAGGCGGAGCTTCCTCCCGGCGTGGTGAACATCCTCACTGGAGCCGGCGCGACCGGCGCGTCGCTCGTCGAGCACCCCGACGTCGACAAGGTGGCGTTCACCGGTTCCACGGAGGTCGGCAAGCAGATCCGCAGAGCGGTCGCCGGGACGAACAAGCACCTCACGCTGGAGCTGGGCGGCAAGGCCGCGAACATCGTGTTCGAGGACGCCCCGATCGACCAGGCCGTCGAGGGCGTCGTCAACGGGATCTTCTTCAACCAGGGCCACGTGTGCTGCGCGGGCTCGCGGCTGCTGGTCCAGGAGCCCGTGTTCGAGGAGTTGCTCGAGAAGCTGAAGGTGCGTCTCGGGACGCTCCGGGTCGGGGACCCGCTCGACAAGAACACGGACGTCGGCGCGATCAACTCGCGGGCGCAGCTCCACAAGATCGGGGAGCTCGTCGCGAGCGGCGTCGAGGAGGGCGCGGTGATGTATCAGCCTCCGTGCGACCTGCCGGAGCGCGGCTTCTGGTTCGCACCGACGCTGTTCACCGGCGTGTCGCAATCCCACCGGATCGCGCGCGAGGAGATCTTCGGACCCGTGCTGTCGATCCTCACGTTCCGCACCCCGGAGGAGGCGGTGGAGAAGGCGAACAACACCCCGTACGGGCTCAGCGCCGGCGTCTGGACCGAGAAGGGCTCGCGGATCCTCTGGATGGCCGAACGGATGCGCGCCGGCGTCGTCTGGGCCAACACGTTCAACCGGTTCGACCCATCCTCGCCCTTCGGCGGCTACAAGGAGAGCGGCTTCGGTCGCGAGGGCGGCCGGCATGGTCTGGAGCCGTACGTCCGGCTGGAGCCGGTGTCGTGAGCTCGGATCAGCGCCTCCCCGTCCGCCGGACCGCGAAGCTCTCCATCGGCGGCCAGTTCCCTCGGAGCGAGTCGGGCCGGACGTTCGAGGTCTGGTCGAGGGACGGGCGGTTGTTGGCGCACGCGGCCCGCGCGTCCCGGAAGGATCTCCGCGACGCGGTCGTCGCGGCTCGCGGCGCCCTCGGGGGATGGGCCTCCAGGACCGCCTACAACCGAGGCCAGATCCTGTACCGCGTGGCCGAGATCATGGAGGGCCGCCGGGCGCAGCTCGAGGACGAGCTCCGGGATGCCGGCGCGTCCGATCCCGCGGGCGAGGTGAGCCGCGCGATCGACCGGTGGGTGTGGTACGCGGGATGGGCCGACAAGATCGCCCAGGTCGCGGGTGGCGCGAACCCGGTTGCCGGCCCCTACTTCAACTTCACGATCCCCGAGCCGACCGGGGTGGTCGGGATCGTCGCGCCCCCGGAGCCTGCGTTGCTGGGACTGGTCGGTCGCATCGCCCCGGCGGTCGTGTCGGGGAACGTGGCGGTCGCGGTGGCGAGCGAGCGTTCACCGCTCCCGGCGGTCTCGCTCGCCGAAGCGATCGCGACCTCCGACGTCCCCGGCGGGGTGATCAACGTCTTGACGGGGTCCCCGAGCGAGCTCGTCCCGTGGCTCGCAGCCCACATGGACGTCAACGCGATCGATCTCACCGGCTGCCCCGACGAGTTGATCGCGGATGCGGAGCGCGCGGCGGCCGACAACGTGAAGCGGGTCCATCGGGCCGGGCCGGCTGAGCAGCACCTTTCGGAGATCACGGCCTTCGTCGAGCTCAAGACGGTCTGGCACCCGATGGGCTCGTAGACGGCCTTCGGCCGCAACGGAAACGCCACACTCCGAACGGGGTCCTCGCAACATGCCTCGCGTTACCATCCGCCCATGCCCCCCTATAAGGAGCAGGGGATCGTCCTGCGCTCGATCAAGCTCGGCGAAGCCGACAAGATCGTCTCCATCTTGACCCAGGGTTCGGGCAAGGTCCGGGGCGTGGCCAAGGGCATCCGGAAGACCACCTCGAGGTTCGGAGGGCGGCTCGAGCCGTTCACCCACGTCAACCTGATGCTCTACCGGGGTCGCGGCGCGCTCGACACCATCACCCAGGCGGAGATCATCGCCCCGCACCGCAACATCCGCGACGACCTGCGCCTGTTCGCGGCCGGCGAGACGATGCTCGAGGCCGTCGACAAGGTCTCGGAGGAGCACGAACGGAACGTCAAGCTCGCGATCCTCCTGCTGTCCGGGCTGCGGGCCCTCGACGCGAAGCCGGCCGACCCGGCGGCCGTCACAGAGTCGTTCCTGCTGAAGCTCCTTTCCCTCTCGGGCTTCCATCCCGCGCTCACCGCGTGTGCGGTGTGCGGGTCGCCCGACGTGCGGCTCTGGTCCGCCGGGCTCGGCGGGGCGTTGTGCCCGGCGTGCGCCGACCACGACGCCGCCGCCGTGTCTCCCGACGTCCTGGCCCTGCTCGCGCATCTGGCGACCACCGAGCTCTCCCACGCCGGGCTCGTGCTGGAGGTCGACGAACGGACCCGCCGCCGCTCCCGTTCGCTGCTGTTCGGCTTCGTCGAATACCACCTCGAGCGGCGGATGAAGTCGGTCCCCATGCTCGTGAGGACGGCGCTGTGAGCAGCTACCTCAACGACATCGATCGGACCAAGGTCCCCGAGCACGTCGCGATCGTGATGGACGGCAACGGCCGATGGGCGACCCAACGAGGTCTCCCGCGCACGGAGGGACATGGCGCCGGCGAGGAGGCCCTCTGGGACACGGTGAAGGGGGGCGTGGAGGTCGGTCTCAAGTGGCTGACGGTCTTCGCCTTCTCGACCGAGAACTGGTCGCGGCCGCCCGCCGAGGTCCTCTACCTGATGAACTTCAACCGGGGGCTGTTGCGCCGCCGCCGCGACGAGCTGAACCGGATGAACGTGCGGATCCGGTTCATCGGGCGTCGCAACTGGCGGGTGCCCCGTTCGGTGCTCAAGGAGATCCGGATCGCCGAGGACCTCACTTGCGCGAACACCGGCATGACGCTCACGATCGCCTTCAACTACGGCGGCAGGGTGGAGATCGCCGACGCGGTGAAGCAGATCGCGCGCGAGGTGCAGGCGGGCCGGCTCAGGCCGGAGAGGATCGACGAGCGAGCGATCGCCGAGCGGTTGTACGCGAGCGATATGCCCGAACCCGACCTGCTCATCCGGACCAGCGGTGAGATGCGCATCTCGAACTTCCTCCTGTGGGAGGCCGCGTACTCCGAGCTGTGGTTCACGCCGGTGTTCTGGCCCGACTTCGACCGCGAGGTGCTGTTCGAGGCGATCCGCGACTTCCAGAAGCGCGACCGTCGGTTCGGTGCGATCGCCGAAGACGCCTGACGTTCAGCGGTCCAGATAGACCCGGAAGAACCACCAGGGCAGGACGATCGCGCCCAGAGCCAGGACGACCGCCTTCGCATTGACCGGTCCGTAGGCGAAGAGGAGGAGCGAGCCCAGCCCGATCGTCCACCGGAGGATCCGCCACGCCCGCCCCCCGCCGGTGAGCGGCTGCGGCGGCGACACCTCGGTCACGGGCAGCGGCGGGAGGTCGGGTTCGTCCGGGACGACCCACCCCTTCGCCCAGACCGCGCGCAGGACGACCGCGGCGGCGACCGGGACGTGATCACGTAGATGAACGCCCCGAAGGAGATCGCGGGGAGAAGCGTTGCGAAGAGGAGCACGGTCGCTACGACCCGACCCAACGGACCGAAGGTCGTCGCGCTCTTCTCCCATCGTGACCGATGCGGGATGTGGCCGCTC